>CAZZXY010000001.1:0-131972 GCA_964658105.1 Verrucomicrobia bacterium Tous-C9LFEB
GATGGCGCTGCGCGGTGGCGGGGTTGGCGCTGCGCGATGGTTGGGGTGTTCAGGTGTGAGTGGGCGGTGAAAGCTTCCCGTGCCGGAGGTGGAGGGTGTGGGTTACAATTCCGCTGATTCAGGATGAGTTTGTGGCAGGAGCCCTGGCCGGCGCTGTGTAATCGTTTTCAGAACAAGAGTTGCCCCCTGGTCCTAAACCTTTTGTTGCAGGAGAGATGAGCATGCCCTTTTTCCGTTCCCCGGAATCGTCGCGTTTCGTTCGCCGGTCGGCCGTGTTTGGCACGGCCCTGTTTGTTGGCAGCGTGCTGTTCCCTTCCCCGTCCTCAAAAGCCCAGGCGAAGCCGGGCGCGGCGCAGTTGACGATTGAGCCGAAGGAGATTGTGTCGCCGGTAAGCCCGATGCTGTACGGGATGATGACCGAAGAGATCAATCACGCTTTTGATGGTGGCCTGTATGCAGAGATGGTGCAGAACCGGACCTTTCGCGGGACGTGGGAGGGCGTGCAGCACTGGGACCTGGTGCGCAAAGGCGATGCGGTAGCGGAGTACAAGGCCGTTAAGAATGATGGCCCGAGCAAGGCACTGAACAACAGCCAGAAGCTCACCGTGACGACTGCCTCGCCCGGGAACGAGGCCGGCTTGAGCAACACGGGCTATTGGGGCATGGGGCTGAAGCCGCGCACGGAATACAAGGGGTCTTTCTACGCCAAGGTGGAGGATGCGGCCATTGGGCCCGTGATGGCGCGACTGGTGAGCGATAACACCGGAGCTGTTGTCGCAGAGGCCAAGGTGGACGTGAAGACGGGTGGCTGGGCGCAGTACACCTACGCCATGACGACGACGGCTGCGGCGAATGGATCGGCGAATCACCTGGAGCTGGTGGTGGCGCATCCGGGGACGATCAGTTTTCAGCTGGTGTCGCTGTTTCCGCCGACGTTCAACAACCAGCCGAACGGGTTTCGCCCGGAGCTGATGGAGCGTATGGCCGCGCTGCACCCGCACTTCCTGCGTTTGCCGGGCGGGAACTATCTTGAGGGCGACACGCTGAAGGACTGGTTCAACTGGAAGGAAACGATCGGGCCGATCGTGGATCGTCCTGGGCATCAGGCGCCGTGGACCTACTGGTCTACGGACGGGATGGGGCTGTACGAGATGCTGGAGTGGTGTGAAGACCTGCACATTGAGCCAGTGCTGGCGGTGTATGCGGGGTACTCGCTGCGGCATGTTCATGTAGACCCGGGCAAGGATCTGCAGCCGTATGTGGACGCGGCCGTGGATGAAGTGGAGTTTCTGACCGGGGACTCGAGCACGAAGTGGGGTGCGGAACGCGCCAAGCTGGGGCATCCGGCGCCGTTTCCTCTGCACTATATCGAGATCGGCAATGAGGACTGGTTCGATACCTCGGGCAGCTATGACGGGCGATTTGCGCAGATCGCCAAGGCCCTGCGCAAGAAGTACGGGACGAAGTACCAGCTGATTGCGACGACGCCGGTGAAGGAGAAGGACAGCGAAGCGCAACCGGATGTGCTGGACGAGCACTACTACAAGCCCGTGGGCGAGATGCTGGACTTTGCGCACCATTACGACAAGCAGGAGCGCACCGGACCGAAGATCTTTGTGGGCGAGTGGGCTACGCTGGCGGGGACGCCGACACCGACCTTTGGTGGCGCGCTGGCGGATGCGGCGTTTATGACGGGCATGGAGCGCAACAGCGACCTGATCGTGATGGCCAGCTATGCACCGCTGTTTATCAACGTGAACCCGGGCGCGGGCCAGTGGTACACGAACATGATCGGCTATGACGCGAGCAAAACGTACGGCTCGCCGAGCTTCTATGCGCAGAGCCTGTTTGGCGCGCATATCGGGGACGGTACGGCGAAGAGCTCGCTCACGGGTGCGGGTGACCGGTTCTACTATTCGGCGACCGTGGGCTCCAAGGACCAGGTGCTGCACTTGAAGCTGGTGAACGCGTCGACGGACGCACAGCCCCTGTCGATCAATCTGAGCGGGGCGAAGGGGACGGCCACGATGAGCAGCCTGCATGCGGCGACGTACGAGGCGACGAACTCGATCGAGCATCCGGACTCGATCAAGCCGGTGACCTCGACCGTGAAGGTTGGCAGTGGGAGCTGGTCGCATAACGTGCCTGCGATGACGATCGAGGTCATTGATGTTCCATTGCGGTAGATGGCTGTTGGGCGCTGGACTTACGCTTGGGCTGCTGTGTTCGGGATCGCGGGCGCAGCAGCCAGAGGCGTTGGCGCTGTCCGGGGACTACGCGTTTACGCATGATCCATCGATTGCCAAGGATGGCGACACGTACTACGTGTTTGCCACGGGCAAGGCGCGGGATGGTGGACAGTTCCCTGTGCGTTGCTCGAAGGATCTGCATGCATGGACGATGTGCGGGCATGTCTTTGATGACATCCCGGCATGGGTGAAGGAACGCAGCCCTGGCACGAAGGAGCTGTGGGCGCCGGATATTTCGCATGAGCATGGCGAGTACCGGATGTATTACGCCTATTCCCTGTTTGGCGTGAATACGTCCGGTATCGGCCTGGCGGTGAACAAGACGCTGGATCGCAACAGCCCTGACTACAAGTGGGTGGACAAGGGGCTGGTGCTGGACTCAAAGGCGAGCGATGACTTCAATGCGATCGATCCGAACTACATCGAAGACGCACACGGGGATGCGTGGCTGAGCTTTGGGAGCTTCTGGACGGGCATCAAGATGCGCAAGCTGGATGCGAAGACAGGGATGCTGTCGGCGACGGACACGAAGCTGTATTCGATTGCGAGCCGGGCGAAACCTAACCCTACGCCGCCGCAGAAATTCGATCCGGAGCATCCGGTATTGCCGCCAAACTGGACGGCAGTGGAAGCGCCTTTCATTGTGCAGCATGACAAGCACTACTACCTCTTTGTGTCCTGGGATCTGTGCTGCCGTGGAACGCGGAGCACCTATCGCACGATGATTGGGCGAGCGGATCAAGTCACCGGACCCTATGTCGATAAGAGCGGGGTGCCCATGGCGCAGGGTGGTGGGACGCAGTTGCTGGGCGCGAACGGCCGCTGGCTGGGACCAGGCGGCGAGTCGGTTCTGGAAGACAAGGGAAAGGACTGGCTGGTGTTTCACGCGTATGACGCGACGACTGGTCGGCCCGCGCTGCAGATTTCGCCCATTGCGTGGAAGGACGGCTGGCCGGAGGCTGCGCTGGCGGAGGAGTAGTCAGCGATGAAGAGCAGGTTCTGCTTCAGAGGAGGACAAGCAACTATGGTTCCCCGTTCTGGGATGACAAATAGGAAGGGCGGAAGTCCAAGGCATGGCGAACGTTGATGCAGATGCCCTTCCGGAATAGAAAAGGGATGACGGCGCGAACAGGCGCAAATTGAAGACTTTCGCGAGGGGGCAGCGTTCCGGCATGATAGAGGCATGAACATTATGGCGGTTGCGCGCCGGGCACGAGTTTCCACGGCAACCGTATCGCGGGTCATCAACGGAACTGCGTTTGTTGCGCCGGAGACTGCAGCACGCGTGCGCGATGCGATTGAGGCGCTGAACTTCTTTCCCGATGTGAACGCCCGGACACTGGGTTCCGGCCGCAGCGGCATGTACGGGCTGATCATCTCCGATATCACGAACCCGTATTTTCCTGAGCTGGTGAAGGCCTTTGAGGATATTGCGGTCGAGCACCGGCAAGAGGTGCTGATCGCCAACACCAATTATGACCCGCAGCGGATGGAGATGTGCGTGACGCGCATGCTGCAGCGGAAGGTAGACGGCGTAGCAATCATGACGTCGGAGATGGGCGAGCACCTGGTACACAACCTGTCGCGGCGGCAGATCCCGATGGTGTTCATGGATACGGCTGTCAACGCGCCTAATGCAAGCGTGGTGCGGGTGAACTATGAAAGTGGCGTCGCCGCCGCGATGCAGCACCTCTTTGAGCTTGGGCATACCGACATCGGGTTCATCAGCGGGCCGTTGTCCCTGGCCTCGGCCGTGCTGCGGGCGGAGGCTTTTGGGAGAGCCGTGGAGCGGCATGGCCGTGCTTCCTCCCGACCGGCTTCGTGGCAACAGGAAGCGGATCACCGCGTAGAGGGCGGTCATCACGCCATGCAACGCATGCTGCGCTCCGGTGAGCGGCGGCCGACGGCTGTGCTGACCTCCAATGACCTTACGGCGATCGGGGCGATGGGGGCGATTCACGAGGCTGGTTTGCGTATTCCCGGAGATATCTCGGTGATGGGATTCGACGGCATTGAGCTGAGTGCGTATACCCAGCCTGCACTGACGACCATGGCGGTATCGCGGGGCGAGCTGGCGGCCAAGGCCTTCCGCAGCCTGCTCCACCATAAGGAAGACGCTGCCAAGAAGACGCATGTGAACGAACACGTGATTGAACCGACCCTGCTGGTGCGGCAGACCACGGCACCCCCGCCGAGGCAGCCGAAGTAATTCCTGGCTGCCGTGCCTGCAGGTGGTTTGCGCACGGCATGCCGTTTGTTGCATGCTAGGTCCCGTTTGCCGTTGTAAGGAGATGCGATGAGATCACCCTGGTTGGTGTGCTGTTTGCTGTTTGCTGCGGTGGGTGCAGCGCAAGGTCCGGGAGCGAACGATCGCTGGAGCGAGACCAAAGCGCAAACGTGGTACGACAAGCAGCCGTGGCTGGTGGGGTCGAACTTCATCCCCTCTGACGCCATCAACGAGCTGGAGATGTTTCAGGCGGCAACGTTCAACCCCGCACTGAACGATAAAGAGCTGGGCCTGGGCGAGTCGATCGGCATGAACACAATGCGGGTGTTCTTGCAGGATCAGCTATGGGAGAGCGATCCGAAAGGCTTCCAGAAGCGGCTGGATCAGTTCCTGACGATTGCCGCAAAGCATCACATTCGGCCGTTGCTGGTGTTGTTCGATTCATGCTGGGAGCCGAATCCACACCTGGGGCCGCAGCACCCGCCCATTCCGGGCGTGCATAACTCGGGTTGGGTGCAGAGTCCCGGGTTTGAGCGCCTGACGGACCCTGCCGATGAGCCGAAGCTGAAGGCTTACGTGCAGGGTGTGGTGAGGGCATTTGCGAAGGACGACCGCATTCTGGGCTGGGATGTGTGGAACGAGCCCAACAACGACAATGGCGGGCGATTCCATGAGGATGGGGCGGCCAAGGTACAGCGCGTGAATGAGCTGTTACCTAAGGTGTTCGCGTGGGCGCGTGAGGAGCATCCTACGCAGCCGTTGACAAGCGGCGTATGGACGGGCGATTGGAGCCACCCGGACAAAGAGAGCCCGACGGTGAAGATCCAGCTCGCGGAGTCGGATGTGATTTCGTTCCATAACTACGACTGGCCGGAGGGATTTGAGGCCCGCGTGCAGGAGTTGCTGCCGCTGCACCGGCCATTGATCTGCACGGAGTACATGGCGCGCGGCAATGGCAGTACGTTTGACGAGATCCTGCCGCTGGCGAAGAAGTACCATGTGGCCGCGATCAACTGGGGTTTTGTGGCGGGCAAGACGCAGACCTATTTTCCTTGGGACTCGTGGGAGCGGCCTTACACGTTGCAACAGCCGACCCTGTGGTTTCATGAGGTGTTCAAGCAGGACGATACCCCTTATCGGCAGCGTGAGGTTGACTTGATTCGTGCGCTCACAGGACGTGGATCACCGCAGGCTGCCGGCGGGATGCAGTAAAGACTCAGGATGTGCAGGGCATGAGACAGCGCGCGGTAAACGGGAGATGGTTTCGGGTGTTGCAGGTCTCCGTTTTGAGCTGCACGCTGGCCGTCACTGCGCTGAGCCAGGCAGCACTCCCTGCGCAGACTCCGCAGGCGATTGTGCCGGGAAAGTTTACCGAAACGACAGCCGCGAGCGGCGTCAGCTTTGCCCATGTCGCGTCGCATACGAGCCACAAATACCTCGTCGAGACGATGGGCTCGGGCGTGGCAGCGTTCGACTTTGATAATGACGGGCTGCTGGACCTCTTCTTTGTGAATGGCGCGCCGCTCAGTGATCCTACGCCGAAGGGAGCGGTCCCGAAGAAGCAATCGCCAAAGGACTGGAACCGGCTTTATCACCAGCGCAAGGACGGCACCTTCGAGGATGTGACGGAGAAGTCCGGTCTGCAGGGTGTCGGGTACGGCATGGGCGTGGCCGTCGGAGATTACGACAACGACGGCTTTGAAGACCTGTATGTGACCGAGTACGGCGGCAACCATCTGTACCACAACAACGGCAACGGGACCTTTACGGATGTGACGATCCATTCGGGTACGGGCGGTGATCCCACGCCTGGACAAAGTTGGTCGACGAGTGCGGCGTGGGTGGATCTGGATAACGATGGACGCCTGGATTTGGTGGTGCTGCGGTATGTGCGCTGGGACTGGGATGACGTGTGGTGCGGCGAGCACCGGGATGGCTACCGCGCCTACTGCCATCCGGATATCTTTCCCGCCATTGCCCCACTGGTCTACCGCAACAACGGCGATGGCACCTTCACCGAGGAGGCCGCGAAGCTGGGACTTGCGGTCCCGGGAAAGGGACTGGGCATCGCGGTGGCCGACTTCGATCGGGACGGAAAGATCGACCTGGCAACGGCGAACGATTCCATGCCGGAATTTCTGTTTCACAACAAGGGCGGGGGCTTGTTTGAAGAGACGGGGCTTACGGCCGAGATCGCGGTGGACGGCGATGGGCGCACCTATGCCGGGATGGGCATCGATTTTCAGGACTACGACAATGATGGCCTGCCCGATCTGGTGATCACCAACCTGGCGAATCAGAAGTACGCCCTGTACAAGAACAACGGGGACGGGTCGTTCACTTACGACACCTATGTATCCGGCCTGGCGCCGATGACGCTGCTGCATTCGGGGTGGGGTATCTACTTCGTGGACTATGACAACGATGGGAAGAAGGATCTGCTGATTGCCCAGGGACACGACCTGGATACGGTGGAGCTGAACTATCCGCAGCTGCATTACAAGGAACCCGTGCTGTTGGCGCGCAACATGGGTGCGGGCAGGTTTGTCGACGTGTCGAAGCAGTCAGGCAGTGTGTTTGCGCAGCCATGGGTGGGTCGTGGCATGGCTGTGGGGGACCTGGACAACGATGGCCGCGTGGATGCCGTAGTGAGCACGAATGGTGGATCGGCACACATCCTGCATAACGAGACACCCGGCGGAAACCACTGGCTCTCGTTGCTGCTTGTAGGTCACAAGAGCAACCGGGATGCGATCGGGGCGGAGATCAAGGTGAGCACCGCGCACTCCGCCCAATACTGGACGGTATCCACAGCGGGCAGCTATCTGTCCTCGAAGGATAAGCGCGCGCACTTCGGTCTGGGCGAGGACGCTGCGGCAACGTCCGTCGAAATTCGCTGGCCGAGTGGAATACGGCAGGTGTTGAAAGATGTACGGGGAGACCGCGAAGTTCGGATTGAAGAGCCTGCCGATGCCGGGGCGGCTACGCCGGAAAAGCAGGTTCCCCGTTCGGGGTATGACAAGTAGAAAGCACGGCCCAGGGAGGCTTAGTGGCGTCCCTCGCGTTCCAGGGTGGCGGCGCGCGTCAGCTCGGCCGTCGCACGCTCGCTCATGCCCAGCTTTCGGTAGATCTGACCGAGTTGGAAGTGGAGGCCGCTGTTCTTCGGGTCGGCGGCGACGGCTTGTTCCAGTTCTTTCTGGGCAAGCGGCAGGTCGCCGCGGCGGGCGTAGAGCTTGCCCAGGGCACCGTGGATTTTGCCGTCCGTGGGAGCGAGGGTCTCGGCCTGCCGAAGCAGCGCAAGGGCTTCGTCGAGCTGGTTGCGGTCGGTGAGCAGGATGCCCAGGTTCAGCAAGGGTTGTTCACTGGGGTGCGCCGATTCCTGAGCCCAGGCGATTGCCTGGCGATAGCTCCGGATGGCATCGTCGGGCTGATTGAGCCCCTCGTAGGCTAGTCCCAGGTTGTCTGCTGCTTTGACGGAATGCCCTATCAGCTGCAGGGCTTTGCGAAAGCTGCTGATGGCCTCGGCAAAGCGGTTCTCCGTGTACTTGATGCGGCCGAGGGCGTACCAGGTCTCGCCGTCAGCGGGATTGCCGCGGACGGCCTCGGTCATCCACTTGTCCGCGTCGTCGTAGTCGTTCAGGAGCACGTAGTCAAGGGCGACGGTACGGAGATCCGACGCGGAGGGTGGCGTGACCTGAGCGGCGTGGGTAAAGGCCTGAAGAGAGTCCTTCGGCTTGTTTTCATGGAACAACGTCGAGGCCAGCAGATACAGGGCCTCGGACGAGCGCGGGTGAGTGACAAGATACGGCCGCAGCTGCGCCTCGGCTTCGAGCCAGCGGCCCCCATTGAAGGAGGCGCGGGTCGATGCGAGAGCCGGGTCGAGCGCTGGGAGAGAGACTGCGGGCTGCGCAGATTGTGCGTGACCGAGGCGAGACAGAAGAACAAAAAGCGAAAGCCAACGCTGAGGAACGCGGAGCAGAGTTTTTCCTTGTCTCACCATAAAGAACGGACTGGGCAAACGATACAAGAATCTCTTGACAGTATAGAAGTGCACTTCATACTATGCTCGGCGAACCGTGTAAACGATTTCAGGTGCAGCTGACACCTGGAGCCCGACCTGAAGAGCTGCCCTGCGCAGCTCTAAATTTCGGCCACGTCACCCGGTTGTAGTGTGCTGTTTTGAAGGATTCAGGAGGGCAGAATGAGCCAGGAAAATTATCGCCTGCGGAGGCTGTTGATCGCTGCGAGCGTATGTATCGCAAGCGGTGCCGCATCAGCGCAGAGCAATCAGGGTCAGATTGCGGGCAACGTTGTTGACCCGAGTGGTGCGGTGGTCACGGGCGCGGAGATCACGGCGAAAAACGAAGCGACCGGTGCGAGCTACAAGGCTACTTCGACCAGTTCAGGTGATTACCGCTTCCCGTCAATCGATCTGGGTCGGTATACGCTGACCGTCGTAGCGCCTGGCTTCCGTCAGGAAATCAACCGCGGCGTACAAGTGCGCGTGCAGTCGGTCACGAGCTTCGACATAAAGCTGACCACTGGCGGAACCAACGAGACGATTACGGTCGAGGCCGACGCACCGGCGGTGGAATCGCAGTCATCCGACGTCGGCGGCACGGTTACGGATCAGCAGATTATTGAGTTGCCACTGGCTCTGGGCGGCGTCGGCGCGATGCGTTCGCCGGAGGCATTTGTGTTCTTGATTCCAGGCACAGCGGGTCCTGGCACCGGAAACAGCAACAATGGCATTTTCATCTCGAAGATTGGCGGCGGACAGAATTTCGGTAACGAGGTGCTGCTGGACGGCGCTTCCCAGACAAGATCTGAGAATGGATCGTCTTTCGACGAAGAAGCTCCTTCCGTGGAAGCCATCTCGGAATTCAAGGTCACCACATCGACGCCAGCGGCCGAGTATGG
Organism: Verrucomicrobia bacterium Tous-C9LFEB; assembly: GCA_964658105.1. Taxonomy (GTDB): domain Bacteria; phylum Acidobacteriota; class Terriglobia; order Terriglobales; family Acidobacteriaceae; genus Granulicella. Next base: position 9,397 of record CAZZXY010000001.1, read on the forward strand.
CCGGACCACAGGCGGACTTGAAAACTTCGTGACCAAGAGTGGTACCAACCAGTATCACGGTACGGCGTTTGGCATTTTCCGCAATGAGTTCCTGGATGCCAACGACTGGTTCAACAACGGCCGCAAGGCGTACTACAACTCGATCGGGAACACTGCCGCAGCGGCAGCAAACCGCCGTCCACCGGACAAGCAGTACGACTTCGGCATCAGTGCCGGCGGACCACTGAGCATTCCGCATTTCTATAATGGAAAAGACAAGACGTTTGGGTTCTTCTCGTGGGAGCAGTACCGCCTGACATCAGGTGGGGTGGCGATCAGCAGCGTGCCGACGATTGCGGAGCGTGGGGGCAACTTCGCGGACCGTCTCGTGACGGGTGCCAACGGTCAAATTAATCCTTGCGACGGCAGCCCGATCCTGAATGGTCAGATCTTTGATCCGCAGACGACGCAGACGGTAGGCGGCATCCGTTGCCGCACAGCCTTCACGGGCAACCAGATTCCCACGACGCGTTTCAGCCAGGTGGGCCAGAACATCGCGGCCTTCTATCCTCAGCCTACTGATCCGACTGCACTGATCAACAATTACACGCTGGCCAGTTCTTCCGCGCTGTTTAACACGACGTATACCATCCGCGTTGATCAGAACCTCGGCACCAAGGACAAGCTCTTCGGTTCGTACAGCACACGCGAGAATACGCGCGATAACCCCACCAATCTGACGCTGCCCTATCCCGTCGATCCAAACGTGCAGACGCAGGATTTCATCACGCACTTTGGACGTGCGGGTTGGGATCACATCTTCACCTCCAACATCCTGAATCACTTGAATGCGGGATACAACCGGTCGAATTCGATCAATGGTGCCATTGAGGCAAGCACAGGTGCAAACTTCAACCCACAACTGGGGACACCGTTTGGAACAGGCTTTCCCCGTGTCAATGTCGACAACTACCAGGCGTTAAGCCGCAACCAAAACGGCGACAACATCGATAACGGTATCCGTATCAACGATTCGGTCAACTATCAGAAGGGGCGGAACAGCTTCAAGTTCGGTGTGGATTATCGCTATCAGCAGTATTCTCCGCTGGCCCACGATACTGACAATGGTTTGATCAACTTTACGGCGAACCAGACCAAGGCGACGCAGACGGGTGCTTACTCGAATGGCACGGGCAACGGATTCGCCAGCCTGCTGCTTGGCCAAGGCGATTACGCGTCCTCTACGGATCCGAGCCACTTCCAGCCGCGCTGGATCTCCAACTACTGGGCCGGCTTTGCACAGGATGACCTGAAGGTCGGCAAGAGCCTGGTGCTGAATCTCGGGCTTCGGTATGACGTGGATCAGCCACGCCGTGAAGCTCACAACGAGACCTCCAACTTTAGCGAAACGGCAATCGACCCAAAGAACGGCCGTCCCGGCGCGCTGGTGTTTGGAACCACCTGCCAACCGAATTGCAATACGCGTTGGGCCGACACCTACATGAAGGACATTGCTCCACGTATCGGCTTTGCCTTCTCGCCGGCTTCTCTGAACAACACCTTCGTTCTGCGTGGCGGCTTTGCGACACTGTACGGCCCGCTGCAGTACACCGACTTTGGTGGTGCCACGATCGTCGGCTACTCGGTGCCGCAGATCCAGTCATCGGACGGGTTTGATCCGGCCTTTTCTGTTGACGGTGGGGTAAAGCCGCCAGTTGTTGGGCAGGATCTGGATCCGGCCTTCTTCGACAGCGGCAATGCGAATGCAGTTACGTCTTTCAGTAACTTCATTCGTCCGTCCTACGGCCGTCCCGCTCAGGTGAATCAGTGGAATCTGCAGATCCAGCAGGAGCTCGCGAAGGACCTGATCCTGACCGTCGGCTATCTCGGTTCCGCGGGTTCTCACCTTCGCTCGGGCATTGAGAACATCAACAACATGCCAAAGTCGAACTTCTCCCGCGGCGACGGCCTGGTGAATTACAACCTGGATGCCAACGGAGTCGCGTCGCCCTATACGGGCTTCAACGGCAACGTGCAGCAGGCGTTGCGTCCCTTCCCGCAGTACGGCTTTATCGCCACAGACTGCTGCCTCCAGAACGTGGGTCATTCCTCTTATGAGGCCTTGATCACGTCTGTGGAGCGGCGGATGCGGCAGGGTCTGAACCTCCAGGCTTCCTACACCTGGTCCAAGGACATCACCAATGCCGATTCTCTGCTGCCGGGTATCAACGGCGGTGTCAACCAGGAGCAGGATCCCTTCGACTCCAAGAGCCAGAAGTCGCTCTCAATTCAAGACATTCCCAACACCTTCGTGGCCAGCTTCCTGTATGAGTTCCCGTTCGGTAAGGGGAAATCCTTCCTGAACTTCAGCAACCCAATTGCGCGAGCCCTTGTGAGTGGCTTCGAGCTGGGCGGGGTGTTGCGGTACCAGTCGGGCGAGCCGACCTCATTCGGTGGGGCAACGGGAATCCCAGGCTGGGATAACTTCATTGCCTTCAGCCGTATCGGGGCAGGCAGCCTGGAGAGCAATGCGCGGCGTAATGGAACGATTGATCCGTTCCGGAATCTCCGTGCAAACGGCAATGTCCCAGGACCTGATCCAAATGTGGACTCGGAATTCAACGGCCTGTTCCGGCGTGATACCGTGCCTACTGCGGCTAACCCGGTGACCTACTCCACCCTGCAAACCTCCCCGGCGTTGTACGACCAGAACCAAGGCCCGAACCGCGTACTGCGCGCTGTTCAGACGGGCACCTGCCCGACCTGTGACAATGGCGGGTACCTGTTCGGCAACGTTCCTCGTGTGACCGGTGAGCTCCGGAACTATCGCTACAACAACGAGGATTTCAGCTTTCTCAAGAAGACACCTCTCACCGAGCGCACCACGCTTTTCTTGAAGATCGAAATGCTGAATGCCTTTAACCGCCACATCTTCGGGACGCCCAGTACGAATCCGTACGACAACTTCTTTGGCGTTCCCACCTACACGATTGACCTCGCACGCAAGATCCAATTGACTGGGCGCATCCAGTTCTAACTTGCAAACGCTTCCCAACCAGAGTGGGGTGGCTTCGGCCATCCCACTCTTTTGTTTGTGCTCTAGAATGACTCTGCGTCACGGTGCCTCCATCTATGCAATTACGCTTCCACCTCGCCATCGCAAGCCTTGGAGCCTTGCTGCTGGCGTTTCCGCTCATTGGCCAGGGGACGCCTGATGGAGGCGCGCTGAACACGCTGCTCCAGCAAGGATCTGCGGCTTTACGGCTCGGGGATCTCGCGGTGGCGGAGTCGGACTTCCGGAAAGCCACGGAGACTGCACCGCGGTCCGGCGAGGCGTACCTTGGGCTCGGCCTTGCGCAGCTGCGTGGCGGATCGAGCGAACAAGCGATTGACTCGCTGAGCAAGGCGGCGTCGTTGAATCCACAACTGGGTGGTGCCCACCTGTTCCTCGGCATTGCGCAGTACCAGGCCGGCAGAGCTGAGGATGCTGCGGCATCATTGCAGCAGGAGATCGCCCTGAACCCGCGCAACCTGGAGGCGCTGACCTGGATGGGCATCGTGGAGCTTGGATCCGGGCATCCCGAAGGAGCAACAGGGCCACTGGATCAGGCGATTGCCCTGGCTCCCAAGGATCCGAACCTGCTGTACTACCGCGCTCGTGCACACAGTCTGGTGGCAGAGGCGACATACCGCCAGCTATATGATCAGGAACCCGACTCGGCGCTGGTGCATCGCGCACTGGCGGAATCCCTGGCTGGCTCGGGTCAACCTGAAAAGGCGATCGCGGAATATGAGTTGGCCCTGAAGAAGGAGCCGACGAACGCTGATTTGTACGAAGGTCTGGGCGAGCAATACCAGAAACTGTCGCGTTTCGATGGTGCTCGTGCGGCGTACCAGCAGGAGCTGAAGCTGAACCCTAACAGCGGCGTGGCGATGTACAACCTCGGCAAGATGGATGTCGAGGCAGGCAAGTCGGAAAGCGGCGTTGCGCTGCTGCAGAAAGCCGAAGCTGCGCACGTGTCCGGTGCGGCCACGGCGTACTACCTGGGATTGGGCTTGGCGCAGACCGGGAACAATGCGGAGTCGGCGCACTGGCTGGAGCAGTCGTTGGCCAGTCAGCCTTCCGCTTTCCTTGAGCAAGGGGCCTTGTTTCAGCTAGGGCGCGTGTACCAGCGGCTCGGCCGCAAAGAGGACGCACAGCGCATGGTGGATCGGCTGAAAGAGTTGAAAGCGCGTGCCTCATCGGACATCTCCGCCGGAAGCACTTCGCGTCCCGAGTCGCAAGCTCCCGCCGCCGTCCATGCCCCGGGGGGACCGCGGTGATGCGGTCGGGCAAAGCACCAGAGGGTTCGCCCTTTCTCCAGGCACGATCCGTTGTGATCGTGTTCAGTGCGGTTCTATTAGGACCCGGACTACAAGTGGCGTTTGCACAGAGCGGTGACTCTCGTGCTGCAGCGACGGAAGAGGTTGCGACGGGCCAGACGTTTCTGTCGCAAAAGCGGTACGAGGAAGCGATGGGGCGCTTTGAAGCCGCTCTCAATGGCCTGCCCAAGGACGAGGGTGCTCGTCGAGGAGAGGTCGCGGCGGCTACGGCGTGGGCCCTTGCGGAGATCAGACGGCAGCGGCCAGACAAAGCCATGGAGATCCTGGAGCGCGCCATCGCGCAGGTACCGAATGAGCCCGAGTTGCTGGTGGATTTTGGTGTGGAAGCGACGTCGCTGGGCCAAATAGGCATCGCTGAGCAGGCGTTGCAAGCAGCTGACAAGCTGCGGCCGCACGACCCAAAGACAATCTATGGACTGGCGCGGCTGGAGATCCAGCGTCAGCACTGGCCGGACGCAGAGAGCGACTTGAAGGCCTACCTCAAGCTTAGGCCCCAGGATGCGTCGGCATATTTTGGCCTGGGGCATGTCTATGCGGTGCAACAGCGAAATGAAGAGGCCCGCATTGCTTTCGAGCGGTCCATCCAGCTACAGCCGCAGCAGACCGAGTCCTACTACCAACTTGGCCAACTGGAGTTGGAGGCACATCAGGATGAAGAGGCACGGGGTTCCTATGCGAAAGTACTGGAGCGTGCGCCGGGGCATGCTGGTGCGCTGATGGGGATGGGTGAGTTGGCGCTGCGGGCCAAAGAGTATGCCAAGGCGGAGGCGTATCTCCGGGCGGCGGAGAAGAGTGATCCGAGCTACCAGACGCCGCACTATTTCCGTGGGCTGGCGCTGGCCAAGCTGGGAAGGAAGAGCGAAGCGGAGGAGGAGATGCGACTTGGAGACAGTCGGCCGCATGCGGCAGATCCGCGGTCCGATGGTGGAACGGGACAGGAGAAACAGCCCCCGGGCCAGCAGCCTCCGGGGAGGTGAGCAGCCTGGGGGTTTGCATGGGATGTCTTGACGTTCAGGTTGGTGAGACCGTAGAGTCGGCACGGGACGTGTGTAATCGATTTCTTCTCGCTTAACTGAGGCGTGTCCCTCCGATCTTTGCTGCATAAAGGGTGAGCTTGTGGCGGTTGTTGCGGGAGTGGACTTCGGAACGCTGAGTACGCGTGTGACGCTGCTGGACAGCGAAAAGGGCCGGTTAGGCACGGCGTCGGCGAGCTATCCGCTGAAGCGGACGCGCAATGACCCGGACTTCGCCACACAGTCGCACGATGACCAGATGAACGCGCTGGCAAAGGCTATGCGCGAGGTGCTGGCACAGACCGGCATCGAGGGTTCGGCCGTCAAAGCGCTGGCCATCGATACGACGGGGTCGAGCGTGATCTTTGTCGATGCAACGATGCAGCCGCTCGATGACTACTACCTGTGGTGCGACCACCGGGCGTTGCGCGAGGCGCAACAGATCACGGCGCTGGCGCACAAGCGGAACCTTGAGGCCATCGAGTGGTGCGGCGGTGTGTACTCGCACGAGTGGGGCTGGGCGAAGCTGCTGCATTGGCTGCGGCACAACCCGGAGAAGCGCGAGCGGTTTGCGTCGGCGTTTGAGCACTGCGACATGGTGGCGGCAACGTTGTGCGGCGTTCGGGACCCGAAGGCTGCCAAGCGCAGTGTGTGCGCGATGGGCCACAAGTGGCTTTGGAACCCGAAGTGGAGTGGGTATCCCCCGCAGGAGTTCCTGTCGGAGCTCGATCCCCTCTTTGCGGGTATCCGCGAGAAGATGGCCGGCGAGGTGCTGACGTCGGACCATGTAGCCGGACATCTTGCGCCGGAGTGGGCCGAGACATTAGGGCTTAGCGCCGGCATCCCGATCCCCGTCGGGGCGTTCGACGCGCACTGGGACGCGATCGGCGCGGGTTGCCGTGAGGGCGATGTGGTGAACGTGGTGGGCACGTCGACCTGCATTATCGCCATGGGCGAGAAGGCAGGACTGATCCGCGGCGTTTGCGGCGTTGTGCCGGGTAGCGTGGACCCGAAGCTGGTGGGTGTAGAAGCGGGCTTATCCGCGGTGGGTGACATCTTTGAGGCCATCGCCAGGCGCGGCGGCACGGATGTGAGGACGCTCTCGCAGGGGCTGGACCAGTACACGGCAGGACAAACCGGACTGCTGCGGCTCACTTGGGATAACGGGGACCGGACGGTGCTGGTGAACTCGGAACTGGGCGGTGTGACGCTGGGCTGGAATCTGCTTCACACGGCGCAGGATGAGCTGTTTGCAGCGATCGAAGGCACGGCTTTTCATACGCGCATTATCCTGGAGCGCATGGCGGAGGGTGGTGTGCCGATTGAGCGCGTCATCAATGCCGGGGGCATCCCGCAAAATAATGCGGTGCTGAACCAGGTGTATGCCGATGTCCTGGGCAAGCCGGTGCTGGTGCCGGACAGTCCACCAACGAGCATCGGTTCAGGGATCTTCGCCGGGATGGCCGCTGGCGTGTTTGCGACCATCGCGGAAGGGCAGCAGAAGATGTGCCCGAAGCACAAGGTCTTCACGCCTGATCCAGAGGCAACGGCCGTGTATGAGAGGCTGTATGCGCTCTATCGCAAGCTGTACTTTGCACTGGGGCAGCGTAGTGCAGAGCCCGTTGCACTGGGAGACGTCTTGCCCGAACTGCGTGAGATTGCAGCTGAGGTGGTACGCGGGGGAAACGGCGCGGCACGGGCGCTAACAGCTTAGGCGGGACACTACTACAGAACAGAACAGACTTGGAATGCTGGCTTGCGTCTCAGCTAAAGAGTCGTGGTCTGGCCGTAGGTGGCGTTCGCTCCGTGTTTGCGGAAGTAGTGGCGGTCCAGCAGCGCCTGCGAGACGATGCTTGCGTCGGCTTTGAGGGCGATGGTCTTGTAAGCCATTTTGGCGATGAACTCGAGAACGACGGCGTTGTGCGCGGCGTCGTGCGGCGTGCGGCCCCAGGCAAATGGAGCATGGCCCGCGACAAGGCAAGCGGGAACGGCGAGGGGGTCGAGTTCCCCGTGGCCGGCAAGACCCTTGAAACGCCGGACGATGGCGATGCCCGTTTCGTGCACGTAGCGGCCGCCAATGGCTTCGTCGGAGAGCGGCTCGGTGACGGGTACCGGACCGTAGAAGTAGTCGGCGTGCGTGGTGCCGAAGGCAGGGATGGGCATCCCGGCCTGGGCGAAGCTGGTGGCGAACTCGGAGTGCGTGTGGACGACGGCGCCGACTTCCGGGAACTCGCGGTAGAGCAGCGTGTGGGTATCGAGGTCGGAGGAGGGGCGCAGCGTGCCTTCGATGATTTTTCCATTGAGGTCGGTGACGACCATGTGTTCGGGGCGCAGCTCGTCGTAGTCGACACCAGAAGGCTTGATGACGACCAGGCCCTGCTCACGATCGACGCCTGAGGCGTTGCCGAAGGTGTAGAGCACGAGACCGTGTTTGACGAGTTCGAGATTGGCTTCAAGGACCTGGGCGCGTAGATCGGCTAAGAGCATGAGTCGGTCAAAACCTCCGAAGTAAGCGATTTCAGTATCTCAGGCCCGGAGCCGAATTGTGCGTGACGCCTGTGCACGAGGCGGGGTAGGCTGTCATGTGTCTGCTGCGAGGAGCAGGTCAGACCAGGAGATTCGATCCTTGCCAAAGTATTTGAGCCTACTGCTGCTTGTGCTCACCAGTCTTATGACGGTGGCACCCGGTGCAGCACAGACCGCCCCTGCCCGGGCTTCAGGTGGCGAGACGTTCAGGAATCCCCTGCTGGCCAGCGGGCCGGATCCGTGGGTGATTTCGTACAAGGGGATGTACTACTACATGAACACCACGGGTCGTAACCTGACGATCTGGGCTACACGGGACGTCACCGATCTGCGGAACGCCCAAAAGAAGGTGGTGTGGACGCCTCCCCCGACTGGACCTTATAGCAAGGATATCTGGGCGCCGGAGCTGCATCACTTTGATGGACGCTGGTACCTGTACTTTGCTGCCGATGACGGCCGCAATGAGAACCATCGGATTTATGCACTGGAGAACACATCTGAGAACCCACTCGAGGGGGATTGGGTGTTCAAAGGGCAGGTGAACGACGCGACCAACAAGTGGGCGATTGATGCTTCCGTTTTTGAGGTGAAGGGTCAACGCTACATGATCTGGTCCGGATGGAAAGGTGATTCCGATGGCGAACAGGATATCTTTCTGGCCCACCTGAAGAACCCCTGGACGATCGACTCGGAGCGGGTGCAGGTGTCGTATCCACAGTACCCCTGGGAGCACGTGGGCGACCTGCCGGATCGGCCAGCATTGCCGCACGTGGAGGTGAACGAAGGCCCGGAGATGTTGCAGCATGGAGATGATCTCTTTCTGGTCTACTCGGGTTCTGCGTGCTGGACAGATTTCTACGCACTGGGTGTGCTTCGGGCGAAAGTTGGAGACGACCTGCTGCAACCAACCTCCTGGCATAAGTACGACCATCCCTTCTTTTCGCAGGACCCGGCGAACAGCGTCTTCGGCACAGGGCACAACGGCTTTTTCAAGTCCCCGGACGGCAAACAGGACTGGATTGTGTACCACGCCAACTCGGCGCGACATGAGGGATGCGGCAACATGCGTTCACCCCGCGCGCAACCCTTCACGTGGAATGCCGATGGCACGCCGAACTTCGGCCGTGCGCTTTCCACAGCGACACCCATCGAAAAACCTTCGCACTAGACATGGTCGTTCCGTTCCTGGCGCGCCGGACAGTACCTCCTCTGTTTTCACCCTGTCGCCGTGCCAGCGGATGACGGGTCGAAGTACACTTTGTAGCCTATGGAGATTGGATTGAAACTTACCTGCTTCGCGACATCGTTGCTTGCCCTTGCACCTCTTGCCCATGCTGCCGTGACGGAAGCGACCTGGGGCAAGGTGGAGGGTAAGCCAGTTGAGCTGTACACGCTTTCCAACAGCGATTTGACGGTGCGGATCACCAACTTCGGGGCGCATGTCGTGAGCATCGAAGCACCGGACCGCAACGGCAAGAAGGCGGATGTGGTGCTTGGGTACAACAGCCTGGCGGGCTACGAGGCGGATACGAAGACCTATATGGGCTCTGTGGTCGGCCGCTACGGTAACCGTATTGCCAAGGGCACCTTCAGCCTGGAGGACAATACTTACCACATCCCCACCAATGATCACGGTCTGACTGCCCTGCACGGTGGAGGAAACGCGTTTGACCGCAAGGTCTGGACCGGGCAGAAGACCGCTACCGGTGTCGAGTTGACCCTGGTCAGCCCCGATGGCGATAACGGCTTCCCCGGACAGCTGACGGCGCATGTGCGCTACACGCTGGATGGCAAGTCCCTGAAGATTGAATACAGCGCCGTGACCACGAAGCCAACAGTGCTCAACCTAACCAATCACAGCTACTTCAATCTAAGCGGCGAGGGCAGCGGGGATGTCCTGAAAGAAGTCGTGATGGTGAACGCCGACCGGTACACGCCTACCGATAAGGCCCTGATTCCGACAGGGCAACTAGCCCCCGTCGCGGGAACACCGTTCGACTTCCGCCAGCCCACGCCGATGGGTGCCCACATCAACGACGCCAACGATCAGCTCAAGATGGCCGGAGGTATCGACCACAACTTCGTACTGAACGGCAGCGGCGGAGGTCTGCACACTGCGGCCAAGGTGATGGATCCGGCAAGCGGTCGCACCCTGACCGTAACCACGACGGAGCCAGGCGTGCAGTTTTACTCGGGGAACTTCCTGGATGGAACGCTGCATGGTGCCTCGGGTGCCGCTTATGGAAAGCATGCGGGTTTCTGCCTGGAGACACAGCACTTCCCGGATTCACCCAATCAGCCGAAATTCCCGACTACGGAGCTGAAACCTGGCCAGACCATGCACTCGGAGACCGTGTTTACCTTTGGCGTGGCGAAGTAACGTCGACCAGAAATAAGGGCAACAAGGGGCGGTGCGCGAAGGAGCGCACCGTTTCCCGTTTTGCAGTGCCTATGAGTATCGGCTGCGCTGTTCTTTTGATGGCTTACAGCTTGTTCCAGCGCGCTTCAGCGGCCTTCTTTTAACCGAGCGGCGAGCCTCTCGTATACGTCCTGGTAGGCCCGCGTGGTATGGCTCCACTCCAGGGCTAGAGAACGCTGTCGAGCTGCGGCACCGAGCTTCTCTCGGCGCTCTGGTGAGTTCAGAAGCCCACGCACGAGTTCGGCAAGGAGCTCGGGATCTTCAGGGTCCTGCAGGATGACCAGAGACTCCCCAAAGGAGCGGACCGATTCGATGTTCTTTGAGAGGATGATCGGCAAGCCGCTGGCCATTGCCTCGAGAACGACCAAGGGATGCGCCTCATAGCGGGAAGGAAATACAAAGAGATCGACGGAACGCATGATGGCAGGGATGCGTCGGGACTTGCCTAGGAAGTGAACTCGGTCACTGATCCCGAGGGCCACGGCCAGGCCGGGAGCGGAGCTGTGTTCGGCATCACCGGCCACAGCCGCGTGCAGCTCGGGAATGAAAGAGGCGGCACGCAACAGTGTGCTCAAGTTCTTGCGTGGGCTCTTGATGTCACCGACGAAAAGGGCTATCGGGACCTCAGCCGGCAAGTTCAAGGAGGGCCGCTCTGAGGGGCCGGGATGGAATTCCGCCGTATCCACACCGTTGTGAATGATCTGAATGCGTTCTTTTGGAACACCCAGGGACTGGATGTCTTCGGCAACAACCTCAGAAACAGCGATGATCTGCTTCGCCGATCGGAAGGCCCTCCGTTCCCATCTGGCGTTCAGCGCGGTGAAGAGGCGCTGGTAAATGTTGTAGGGCCGGAACGAGCGTGCGAAAGGATAATGGGCGTTCTTGGCCCAGGCGCTATGCACGAAATGAGCCGTGACAATGTCGCAAGGTTCCCAGGTGATAAACCCGTTCGCCTGAATCAAATCAAACTGATCGCGGTTCTTCCGTATCCACCGCGCGCTCTCGTTTGCAAAAGCGATGTTGCGCAGGAGCTGCGTGGGAAGACGATTCGATCCAATCATCACAAGACGAACCGCAGGATGCGAAGTGATGTGCTCGTCGCAGTGAGAGGCCAGCAGAGTGAGCTGAACTCCTTGCGCGAGGAGCGCTTTCGCCACCTCGTAGTTGACGCGACCCTGGCCGTCGTTTCGCTCGAATCGGTGTGCAACCAAACAAAGGCGCAGCGGTGGTGCTGAAACACTCATGCAGAAGCTAACAATCTGCCCGGATATTATCACAGCACCTCGAGGCACACTGGGCGCCTCGGGGAGCAATCAGCGCTCTGACCGCTGCGTGCGGGCAGAACTTGGGACGGTGAAAGCCGTGTTGATGGGCCTCAGGGCTATTTGGCGCTGGTGCGAAGAAGCTCGGATTGCAGGCCATCGAGGATCTCCAGATCGTCGACCACCTTGGAGTCTCTTGGCCTGGCGGCACTGCGGAGGCGCTCGGTGCCGAAATCAGGGCTGAGATCGTAAAAGAACGGGCGCTTGCTGGCACTTATTCCATCCGCGTCTTCAACTTGGAGACGATCGCGGAAGCGGCGCATAGAAAAGCGAGCGATGTACTCCAGGCCGCGGCCCAGATCCAGGCGCTGCAGACGGAGGAGCTCGTAGAGGAACAGCTTCCACTCGCCCACGCTGGCAATGTTCTGCAAGGCGTATTCGAGGGTAGAGGCGCGCGCCTTGCGAATGGCCCAGGCAGGAAGCTCAGGATGACAGTGGATGTGGTGCTCCACCGTGGAAAGCACAGAACGGGCGAGCGCCAGGCCGTTGCTCGACATATTGCCTGGATAAGCACGGTAGCCGACCAGATAACGACGAACAGCTGTGATGGGATGCTTGGCAGCAATTCGGAGTTCGAGGTCGAGGTCCTCACAGCCGCCAATCCCATTGGCTGCCCAACTTGTATCAAATCCGCCAATCGAAACGGCAAGTTCGCGAAAGAGGAAGAGTGAGCTGCCATTGCCGACAGGTCGCGAGAAGAGGTGCCGCGCGAAGATGTATCCGCTGTAGCCGACGCCGCTTCCGTTGCGCACCACCCGATCGTGTACGTCAATGATCCGCATCAACGTATAGGCAGCAGCGGCACCGCTCTTGTTCAGATCAGTAAGTGCCGCGACTTGATCCCGGATCTTGTCGGGATGCCAGAGATCATCGGCATCGAGAAAGGCGACAAACTCACCAGTTGCTGCCTCAATCCCGATGTTGCGGGCTTTAGCGACACCCCCATTGGCAACCGTGATCACGCAAACGCGGGGGTCGCCTGCCGCGGCTTTGTCGGCAATGTATCTCGTTGCGTCTGTAGAACCGTCATTTACAACGATGACTTCGACGTTCGAGTGTGTCTGTCCGAGTGCAGAGGACAATGTCCGCGGAAGGAAACGCTCCGCGTTGAAGGCTGGAATGATGATGCTGGCGAGTGGCTGACTCCTCACGACACACCCGTCTTAAAGCCAGCAGAACCCATTTTCTCCCACCCTGCTTTCCCATGGAAGCGACAGGTAAACCAATCTATACGGCTGAAGCAGATACTTACACGGTCCCGATTTGAAACTAGCCTCAGCGGCAGCAGCATGCGCATTTTGTGCCCATAAGTCACCACTTATTTGCGGTAGTTAGTTACATATCCGTGGTTACTAAGGTCTAAGATGTCGCAATGAGTGAATGCTTGAAGCTACTCGGATGGATGACCATCAAGCAAGACGTTTGCTCTAAACGATCCCTGAACGTTCCTACGCCATCCTAATCGACCCTCAACCTGGACAAGTGTGCAATCTGCCGTTCCTGAGAGATATCACCTCTTTGTTGCAGGGGCGCTCACGGCAGTGTGGCGCAAGGTGATCGGCTTTGGAACATGTCATACGTGGCCATCAAGCAATCGCACTGATCTCCCCCTGATGGGGCACGGCTATCGCACTCCCTTCCGCAACTTTCAGGAACTCCGATGCAGCAGCAAGTTTGCTGCGGTATTCAGGAATTGAGGCCAGGGGCCCCGTGCGGACAATCTGGCCATGACTGATGACGATGGCGTCGTTGCATAAGGCAAGTGTCGACGGACGATGGCTGATCAAAATCAGAGTTGTTCCGCTTGGGAGTCGCCCAAGTGTTTCGAGGATGGCGTTTTCGGTCTCGACATCTACGGCGTTTGTGGCCTCGTCCAGGATCAAGATCTGCGGCTTCCGTGCAAGGGCCCGGGCTATGCCGATTCGCTGCCGTTGCCCCCCGGACAGACTCATGCCCTGCGAACCAACCAGTGTTTCGAATCTGTGGGGCAGTTCCCCAATGAAATCGGCACCCGCCGCGAACGCCGCTTCTTCCACCGTGGAGCGCTCCATGCCGGGGCGGCTGTACGCGATGTTGTCGGCGATGGTGCCATCGATCAGATCGATGTCCTGTCCTGCGACCGCTATGACGTTCAGCCATTCCGAAAGCTGGATGTCGGCGAGTGGCGTTCCATCCACAAAGATGTCGCCGGAACCAGGCTCCAGTAAACGACAGAGCAGACCAATTAGCGTGGATTTGCCGGCTCCGGAACCGCCAATCAAAGCGGTTGAGCGGCCTCGATGCAGAACGAAGCTCGCGTCTTTGAGGGCTGCCTCGCGGTCAACATACTCGAAGGTAACGTTCCTAAACTCGATTGCTTCGCGCAGTTCCGTGAATGGTAGGTGGCCCTGTGCGATGGCGGGCTTGCCGTTTGTTTCCAGCATCCACTCGACTTCTTTGAAATGGGCGACCAGCGCGGCAAAGGCCGCACCGGATTGCTCAAAGGCGCGGAGATGGGGCTGCAGACGATTCATTAAGACGAGAAAGGCTGCCAAAACAGGAAGCGAGACACCCGTCGCAACGGCGACCAGAAGGACCAGAATGAAGAGCAGCCCGTGCATCGCCTCCAGCACGGGTCCGAGCGTGCCTGAGAGGTTCTCTACTTTCAGATTTGCCGTACGGAGGTCATCGGAGGCTGCCGTGAAGAGCACCTGCTCGGATTGCTGACTGTCGAAGAGGCGGATCAACCGCGCCGCGAAGACAGTGAACAGCATACGATCCGCGAGAACCTGATTGACTGTCACTGTCCTTGCACTAAGGGTGCGAAGGGTCGTCTCGACTCGCTTTTGTACCAGCCGTGCAATGAGGCCACCCAGCAGAACGAGGAGAGAAAGCTTCCAGCTCACGACCAGAAGCATGACGCTGAACACAGCGACGCCGGCAGCCTCCGCTAGTCGGGTCAACACCACGCGAATGGACTCCGACGCCTTCCAGGATTCCGAACTCAAGATGTTCAGGAGGCGCGCGGGCTCTTCCACGAGATAGAACGAGTACGCGATGCGATGCAGTCGGTCGGCAAGAGCGCATCGAATGTCATGCCCGACCGAGCCGTCGACCCAGCTTGCAAAGCGGTTGGCGATGATCTGCAACACGCTTTTCAGGACCATACAGGCCAGGATGAAAGAGCTGACGATGAGAACCCTGTCCCCACGCGTGTGCCCTTGTGCGAACCGCTGGATGATGCCCAGCGCTCCTCGACTGGTGGTGTTCAGATCGTTTGTGAAGGTGGAGAGCAGCGGAATCAGCAGTCCCACGCCGACTCCTTCCAGGAGTCCTATGGACGTGGCCAGGACCGTAACGATAACGGCCGTCCAGAGATAGCGACGCGCAATCGCCGACAGGTTCGCATTGTTTTCAAACATCCCAAATGCCTTCATGCGTTTCCTTGCCGTCGTCCAAGTGCTCCGTTGTGCCTACTCGCAGGAAGAAGAGTCTCGAGGCTGGGTGCGGTTGTTATGATCCCGAATATACTGCACCGGTCAGGGTGTTCCTATGACCCGGAAGGGCTGCATGCATCAGAAGGACGCGTCTTTGTACCGAAAGCCGAAGTCGGACGCAAGCCCGGAAGACACGGTAGCTGTTGTAGTTACAACCTACAACGATCCTGAATATCTGGTGGAAGCCATACGAAGTGTACTGACGCAAGATCGGACAGTGGAAGAGATCGTTGTCGTCGATGACGGTTCTGAAAGCAGCGCTGCCGATCTGGTTGCATCCTTCCCCGGAGTTACTTTCATCCGCAAGAGTAATGGTGGCCTATCCAGCGCGCGTAATGCGGGGTTACTTGCGATACGTTCCAGTTACGTTACGTTCCTGGACGCCGATGACTTGCTGATGCCGATTGCGGTAGCAGCGGGCCTGTCCTGCTTCCGCGAGCATCCACATGCGGTCATGGTCTTTGGCGGTCATCGCCGCATTGATGCGCATGGCGAGCCACTTGGCGCGGACCACGTGCGTCCGGTGAAGGGGGATGCATACGTAGAGCTCTTGACCACCAACTTTATCGGCATGCACGCCGCCGTGCTCTATCGCCGTGAAGTGTTATTGGCGGAAGGCGGTTTTGATGAGAGGCTGCGTATGTGCGAGGACTACGACGTGTATCTTCGTCTCGCACGACGCTATGAGATTGCTGCGCACACCAAAATCGTTGCTGAATACCGCCGGCATGAGCGTAATATGTCGAGCAACAACCACCAAATGCTCGAGGCCGTGCTTGCGGTGCACGATCGGCACAAGTGCCAGGCGCAACAAGGGCGTCGGCAGGCATGGCATACAGGGCAGCGACACTGGTATGAGTACTACAGGCCGGTGTGGCCACAGACGACAAACGGAACAGGAGCCTTAGTGCAGATATTGGGGAGAATCGCGCGGTCTGTTATTCGAAGGGCAAAGAATCGATTTCGGGGCGGCCGCATGCATCGCATCTGGCGACGCGCCATCAAGCGCTGGCCACCTACCTTCGGCCATATCCGGTACGGTGACTTCGCCTCCACGGCTCCGATCGACCCGGATTTCGGCTATTCCCGGGGAAACCCAGTAGATAGGTACTACATCGAGAATTTCCTTCAGAAGAGCTCGGCCGACATCAAGGGCCGTGTGCTGGAGGTTGCCGAAGACACATACAGCAAGCAGTTTGGCGGAGCTCAGATCACGCAGCAGGATGTGTTGCACTATAACGAGCCTGACCCGATCGTAACCATCCTTGGCGACCTCACCCAGCCCGGAGTTCTGCCGGAAGCGGCGTTCGATTGCATCATTTTGACGCAGACGCTGCAACTCATCTTCGAGCTTGAGAAAGCGGTGACGCAGCTGCACGCCGCCCTGAAGCCGGGTGGTGTTCTTCTGCTTACAGTGCCTGGCATTAGCCAGATCGAGCGGACGGACTGGAACAAGAGTTGGTATTGGAGCTTTACGGAGTCTGCGGTGCGCAAGCTGTTTGAGCGTAGCTTCCGGCCAGAGAATCTGGAGGTCGCCCAGCTGGGCAACGTTTTCTCAGCAACCATGTTTCTGCACGGCGTGGCTCTCGAAGAGGTGGACAAGCGAAAGCTGGATGTGTATGACGAGGCTTATCCCTTGATCGTCACGCTAAGGGCGCGGAGATAATATGCCGCTGCGGCGCATTCTCCGAAAGCTGAGGCGACGACTGCGCAGGAACGCAGTTCGTCCCTCGATCCTTATGTATCACCGGGTAGTCGCTCTGAAACATGATCCCTGGGGTTTAGCTGTCGACCCCGGGGTCTTTGAGCACCAGATTCAATCCATTCGGCAGCACAGGTCTCCGATGTCTGTGGACGAGATGGTGCAGCGACTCCGGCGCGGCAATCTGCCGGCGAACGCGATCGCGATCACCTTCGATGATGCGTACCTGGATAATTTGGTGTACGCCAAACCCGTGCTGTCGCGCTTCGGGATTCCAGCTACTGTCTTCGTCCCTACCGGGCTCATTGGCAAGGCAACACCCTTCTGGTGGGATGAGCTTGCGACCATGATCCTGGAATGTCCAACACCTAAACGGTACGTACAACGGTGTGATGTGGACTATGTGCTTCTTCACTGGGAAGAGCCGGAGCGTTCTGATGGGGACCCCGCGTGGCGTGGCTGGGATCCACCTCAGAGCGCGCGTCAAAAGGGCTATGTTGCCCTGTGGAGCCGCCTGCAGAAGACTGCCCAGGCGGAGCGGCACAGAGTCATGGGTGCGCTTCGGTGCGAGTTTTCGGCGACGATCGATCCGCTCGGGTTACCGATGACGGAAACGGAGTTGGCGGCGCTCGTCGAGGGCGACGTCATACGCCTCGGAGCGCACTCGGTGAACCACGCTTCCCTCTCCGACCTGAGTCTGGAAGAAAGCCGCCTGGAGATCCGGGACAGTCAGAAGCAATGTCGAGGATTCACCGCCAAGCCGGTGGAAGGCTTCGCTTACCCTTACGGAAACATGACGGCAGACGTGCGCAAGGAGGTAGAGGCTGCCGGGTTCTCCTGGGCCTGTGCCGCCGAGGCAGGATTCGTTGACGGCCGCCCACCGGAGTATTTCAAGCTTCCGCGTATACCGGCGTTGAACGTCGTAGGCGAGGCTTTCGCGACGACCCTAAGGGACTAACCAGCGATTTGAGGTCTCTCCAGCGGTAAACAGACGGATTGATCCCATGATGTGGAGCATTCCCTAAGAGAAAGATTCATGACTGACAGACCTCTGATTTCAGTTGTCATCCCGGTCTACAACAGGGACAAGTACCTCGACGAATCGATCTCGAGCGTATTCGCCCAGACGTATGATCATTGGGAACTTATCCTGGTGGACGACGGATCCACTGACGCGAGCTATGAGATGGAGCTGGCGTATGCTGCCAAGCATCCGGACAAGATTCGCTGTGTAACACATGAGGGGCGGGCGAACCGCGGTATCAGCGCCTCTCGTAATCGAGGCAGTCGCGAGGCCCGGGGCGCGTATGTTGCCTGTCTGGACTCGGACGACATGTGGGTGCCTACCAAACTGGAACATCAGGTAAGCATCCTGAACAGGCATCCGGAGGTCGGCATGGTCGTAGGGGCCACCAAATACTGGCATCCGGGAGAAGCTCGACTGGACCAGGTCCTACTGGCGGGCGGCCCTCGCGATCAGCTCGTGCAGCCTCCGCAGCTGTTTCATGACATGTATCCCATGGGCGACGGTACCGCTCCTTCCATGAACACCGTCCTGCTACGAAAGGATGTCATTGAACGTATCGGCGGCTGGGAGGAAAGTTTCCGCACAACTTACGAAGATCAGGCCATGCTCTGCAAGGTTTACCTGACGGAGCCGGTCTACATCTCGAGCGAACTCGGGGACATTTACCGGCAACATCCGGAGAGCATTATGAAGACCGAACTTGTGGGCATTCGGTACTTCCGCAAGCGCTACCTGTTTCTCGCCTGGCTCGAACAGTGGATGAAAACGACACATCCTGAACGCAGTGCCGAGTTGAAGCTTGTGCAAGCCGCAGAACGCGATCCAGAGCTATGGCCGTTTCGCGATCCGATACGCTACAACGCGTTTCGCAGCTTCAAAAAAGCGGTAAGACTCGCGGGCAAGGTTACGGGCTGGTCGGGGCGAACGTGACCATTGTTCATGTCCTTACATTTGGTCTCATGCTGTAACATTGACTTTACCGCCGGTTCTTCCCTGGACCGGTTATGCCCACTTCTCGGTGTAGGACGAGATTCATCGAAGCAGGGTAACGAGGGCTGGCGCTCGATCGCGGATAATGCAGGTTTCTGAAGCTGAAACGACAAGGTTGATGGGTAAGCCGAGCACACCGCCTCCCGATATGAACACCGCATCCGTGTACCTCGGTTCAGCCCTGTCCCGTTGCCGAACAGGTCACCCTTCCGCAGGAGTGCCGTCGTGCCTTTGAGAGAGCGCCTATCGAGGATTCGTACGACGCTCCTGGCGGACGACAGTCCCCTACGGATTTATGGACTGGCTCTTGCGCTGTCGATCCCTGGGCTTTACTTACTTTTGCATGGTCAGTACTCACTCCTGACGTTTCTGATTTTCGCGGTAGGTTTCACCATCGCTTGGACACTTGATCACGCCTCGTCCTTGTTGATTGTGCTTTTGTACCTCTTTCTCCTTGGAGACGTCCGGCGGATCGTCAGCATGTATGCGGGATCGCCGAAGCTTGATCCCCTTCTTGTGACAGGGGCCGTCTTCTCCCTTTATGTAACGATCCCGCTTTTTCTTCGGCTGCGGGTGGTGGATGGAATGTCCAAGGCGATGTTGGGCATTACTGCGCTTATGACCCTCGAGGTCGTCAATCCTCGCCAAGGTTCTTTGCTCGTCGGCATGTCAGGAGCGATGTTTTTTCTGGTACCCATGCTCTGGTTTTGGATTGCCCGGCAGTATGCAACGGAACGGCTGCTTTTTCTGATGGCCTACCGCCTGGTGCTGCCCCTGGGGGTCGCCGCGGCGCTCCTGGGTTTCTACCAGACCTATATAGGCTTTCTTCCCTGGGAGCAGATCTGGATCAAACACGCGCTAGAGAACGGGTACAGCGCGCTGAATATCGGCGGTGGGCATATCCGATCGTTCGGCTTCTCTGTGAACAGCATCGAGTTTGGAACTCTCCTCATGCTCGCGACCGTGTGCACGCTCGCTGCCGTTTTTTCTGGAAGGCGCGCCTATGCTCTTCTCCTGCCGCTCCTGTTTTCGGCGCAGGTTTTGGCGTCCATGCGCGGACTCCTATTGAAGACGGTGTTGGCCGCAGTCATGATGTGGGCGGTGCGGGGCCGCAATCCCAGGGCCTGGATCGGACGGCTGGCTCTTGGGTCCATCCTGGGATTTGGATTGCTGGCTTATTCCGTCAAACATGCAGCGCAGGACACGCCAGCAGCTGTACCCGGTAAGTCTTCGGCAGATTTTGCGACAAGTCACGTGACACAAGGTCTGGCCCATCCGCTTGATGCTAAGTACTCAACGGCAGGAATTCACACCCAAATGTTCCTCGGGGGTATCACGAACGGCCTTAAAAATCCTCTTGGCATGGGACTGGGGATCACCACCTTGGGATCCGGAAAGTTCGGTTCCGGGGAAGGCACTGGCTCCTCGGAAGTGGACGTAAGTGATGTGTTTACGACAACGGGCGTTGTGGGGGGAGTGCTTTACATCTTCACGATGGCGATCGCTTTTCTCCGCACTCTGGCATATGTGCGAACAGGTCCCAGGCTCTTGAGCCTTGCCCTTTTGGGTGTTTTTATCGGGATGATGGGCGAGTGGATTCCGGCCGGACAGTATGCTGTCGGCCCGTTCCTCTGGTTCTGCATTGGCTTCCTCGCGAACGACCGAGTGCAGGAAAGCGTTCAACTCAGAACAGAAGAACTCGAGGCTGAAGGTGAGCCGAGCTGGGGTAAGGCGAGCCTTGGAGAGGTCCTCGCCTAAGCCGCAGCAGGGTTCTATTTCACAATCAAAGCCTGAAGAACCGCGTTGATCGTAGCTGCGCTGGCCAGTGGAATCGCAGTATCCAGGATCGTCTTCAGACCACTCCTCGGGATGACAAGGATGTCGAGAGCCTCAAGTCGAGTGTTTGGTTCTTCGTTCTTGTAGATCTTTTTAATGTTGACCGGTATGGTCTGCGGTCCGCTGGGAGTGGGGCGAATGATGGACGCTTTCGAATCCGCGGTGCCCCGCGATGTACCTTCTGCGAGAGCGATTGCCTCGAGCACATTGATGGGCTGACCGATAGGGATCGGATAGGAACCCGGGCGACCGACGTTTCCGACTACGTAGAAGACACTGGCCCTGGAAACAAACACAGTGTCACCAGGATTGACGCGTGTCGTCCTCTGCACCTCTGAATAGTTTGCAGACGTCACCGCGATGACTTCCTTGTTCTCCGGGTCGGCCTGGTGCGTGACGACAATGCTCGTTCCCTCGTTCGCGGTCGGTCCCCCCGCCGCGGCAAGTGCACCGTAGAGTGAATGTTCTCCGAGGAGGGTATACGTACCGGGACTGCGTACCTCGCCGATAACGATGACGCCTTGCGAAGCGTATTCCTGGACAAAGACGCTGACATGCGGATCCAGCATGATCTGTCCTTCGCGGAGACGCTGTTCGATTGCCTGACCGGCCTCGAGTGCAGTCAGGCCGCTGAGGTTGACAATGCCTCCCTGTGGCAAGTTCACTTTGCCGGTCTGATCCACGCGAAACTTACCAGATAGTTCCGGGGTGTTGAAGACTTCGATGTTGATGAGATCGCCGGGGCTGATTACCAGGCTGGACACAACTCTCACAGCAGGCGGCGACACCTGCTGTGCGTATGCCTGAGTCGTGCCTGACAGGGCGAGGCTCAGAAGGACAGGAAGGGAGCCACGCCGGAACGAAAATGGAAGCAGACTAGGACGCATAGGCCGCCTTCTGGTAGGCATTCTCATCCCCATAAAGTTCAGAAGCGCCCGTTGCATCACTGATGACCACCCCTACAACATGGGCGTCGGTCTGATTCAGCAGAGTCTGTGCACTCTGTAGGTGCTTAAGCCGCGTTACACCCTGACGTGCAACCAGGAGTACGCCGTCCACCCAATTTGCTGAGGGCAGGCTGTCGCTCACAGATAACAGGGGAGCTGACTTGATGACCACGTACTCAAATTGCGAAGCCCACTCCTGAAGAGCCGCATGAAAACGGCTCGAAGCGAGAGCTTCAGCTGGGAGCGGAAGTTGCTTACCGGCGGTCAGGAGGAAGAGATTGGGAAGGGCGGCAATGGGCTGCACGAAGTGCGCCGTCGCGCCTTCAGCATCAAGCCGGTCCGCCAGACCGACGCCGTTCTCCACCGAGAACTGCTTGTGGAGACTGCCACGCCGGAGCTCCGCGTCGATCAGCAGCACTCTGGCACCAGTCTGTGCAAGGACGATCGCGTAGTTGGCCGCAACCGTGCTTTTTCCCTCGCTAGGTTGAGTGCTGGTGATCATCAAGGTCGAGAGGCGCTGCCCATCCGGAGACTGCAGGAGAAAGTTTCTCAGCCGTCGATAAGCTTCGGCATCTCTGGATAGTGGGTTTTCCTGTGCTACCAACCCCGGCACCGATTTCGCCATGCGAGGGATGAGACCGAGCGTGCGATAGCGCACTGCCCCTTTCAGCTGCTCCACACTCATGACCTTGTCGGCAGAAGCTTCCACTACAAGGGCTGATCCGACACCGATCAGCAGGCCGAGAGCGGCTCCGAACCCTAGAATGATATTTTTCTTTGGCGCTACCGGATAGAACGGAATTCTAGCAATGTCAACCGGAAGCGTGTTGATTCCATTAAGACCTGCAACGATTCCGGCCTGATCCAGTTTGAGCTGGAGCGTGTTGTACAACTCACGACTCGCGTTCTCCTGGGACTGAAGGAAGCCGAGCTCGGCCTGCTGCCGATTCAGAGCATACGCTTTGTGCGTTTGTACTTCGTAATCACTACGGAGCATGTCCTCGGTCGTCTTTGCCGTTTCGTACTCTTTACGCACCTGATTTTGCACGAGTTGGACGTTGTTTTTCACCTCGGCGGAGATGGCGTCCATCCGCTTCTTGACCTCGATCAGGGGACCGTAACCGGGGCCGAATTTCGCAGAGAGCTGGGTGTACTGCTCATAGAGCGCCACCTGGTCGGTGAGCAAAGCCTGAATTCTGGAGTTCGGGAAGACTGCCGAAAGCACAGCCGGATCCTGGTTGCCGGCGTTGGCCGCCTTCAATTGTGCTTCTTTGACGATGCGATCAGCTTCAGCGGTCGTCAGACGTCCATTCAGTTCCTTGAGGCGATCGGTCGTGGTATTCGGCCCGGCACCCGTGGGCGAGGCTTCAGTAGCCAGGATGCCATTCTGCTCTTCAAAGCGAGCGAGCTTCTCCTGAGCGTCAGCTGCACGGGTTTGCAGGTCCTGCATTTCGGAGGAAAGCCACGTCGAAATCTGCGCAACAGAGCCGTGCCGGCTCTCGAAGTTTTCGCGAACATAGGCTGAGACCAGATGGTTGGCCAACGTGGCCGCGATGCGGGGGGAAGGGTCACGGAAGGTGATGCTTACCAGCTGCGTGTCACCGAGCTCCTTGACGGTCACCCCACCTTTAAATTTCCCGATGAGATCTTCCTGATCCGGCGTCAACGATTCATTCGCGGCCGGGATATACATTGTCTTTTTGTCCGCGTCGGCGAACGCTTTAAAGACATCGTCCGGAAGGGAGTTCAGGGCGCCGATCGCGACCCGGTCACTCTCCAAGATCTGAATTTCCGTGGTCAAATCGGACGTCGCCAACCCCGTTGAACCGAGGTCTCCCAGACCCAGCGAGCTGGCCCGGCCTGGATCGATGCGGATAGTGGCCTCAGCTTCGTAAATCGGTGTCGCCATCCTGGCGTAGATGAGAGCCACCAGAGAACAAGCAAGCGTACAACCGATGATGAACCACTTATGTTTCAGCAGCATCTGCAGGATCTGCCCGATGGACAAACCCTGAGAAGCTTCCTCTGGCGCGTTTCGTTCCGGATTGCGTCTGCGCTGCGGAACCGCTACTCGAGTTTCACTTGTGTTCATTTGGTATGACTTGTGCTGCTTCCCCAGCTTGCCGAAAGAACTGCAATGTTAGCTTTCAAGAACGCCCTGTGCGAGCGTACCCATCTCATCCGTTTCACCAAGCCGAAATCGATTCGGTCATAGATTCGATACCTACAGCATACCCACAACCGGCCGGCACTCCCCATAACTCTGGTAACCGGAGTACGAACCTGAAGGGTCTTAAGCTTTGACCCACGTATGGCATTGCACTCGTCTGGATTAGCTGCAACTATACCATCCCAGCCCATGCCTTCTTTCCTCTGAGACTTTGCTTTGCGCTGAAGGTCACACCGTATACGCTCTAGATCAGTGCTTCGTTGTACACCGCTTTTACCTGGTTTGCGATCAGTGGCCAGGAGAAGTTGGCCAGTGCATATTCGCGACACGCCGCGTCGCTGGGCAGCAATCGTCGTCCGCTGAGCACCTCGGCCAGAACCCCACCCATCGTTTCTGTGCGGATGTCTTCAAAGACACACTCCGGAGAGAATGGTTGCACCACTTCGGGCAGTCCACCCACTGGCGTGACAAGAACAGGTGTACCTGAAGCGAGCGACTCGAGGGTAATCATGCCAAAGCCCTCCAGCGCCTGCGAAGGCACGACGGTGAGATCTGCCCCGCGGTAGGCAGACGGCAGGTCTTCCTCCTCGATGCGGCCCAAAAGCCGTACGTTATGCTGCAAGCCGTGGTGCGCGATGCGCTCCTGGAGCTCCCCGGCGAGGGGTCCCTTCCCACCCAGCAGCAGCAAAGCCTCTGGTTCGCTCGCCACGACAGATCGCATTGCGTCGATAAGGTTTTCCAAACCCATACGCCGGACCAGGCGGCGCACCGCGAGGAGGATTGGCCTATCCACCGGCCAATTCAGGCTTAATCTCGCCTGGTGTCGCGATGTGAAGTCATTGAAGCGGAGAGTGTCAATTCCTCCCGGCACAACGCGCGTAAGCGTCTCGTCAATGCCGTACCGGGTGACAAGTTCGCGCTGAAACGCTCTGGACAGCACGATCAGACGGCGAGCGCGCCTATATACGCCGCGTTCCAATCGGTATTTGAGACGAAGTTGCAGAGAGGCTGAGCCCTCTACATGACTCTCTGCCGCCCACGGCCCGTGGAACTGCACCACCATCGGGTACTTTTCCGCGTAGGCGCCCAGAGGCGCAGCATACAAGGCAAAGTGAGAGACAATCAGATCGACTGAACCAGCCTTCAAGGGCTGCAGGGCGGCTTGCCGTGCACGCCAGAGCCGTTTGTACATCGGATCGGTACTCCGAGCGAAGGCGGTAACGGTACCTTTCGTTTCATCGCTGATCCCTGGTGGGCCAACGACCAGTCCGCGCACCTCTGCGCCCGCGGCCGGCAAGTGGCGCAGCAGGTCAACGAAGTAGCGGTTGAGTCCCCCAACGCGCTCCGTGGGCCAGTCATTGCCAATCTGCAGCGTTCTCACCCTCGCGAGGGTTTCGTCACCAGTCACGAATTGTGTCCTGCTCTGGAGGATGTACTCGCTACTATGTCGGACAAAAAGGCCGTCACATGATCCATCTGCTCTTCCCTGTCAAATCCAGACTCCGCCGGCAAGTTGTTTTTTCTGGCGCGGACGTCGTCCGGGCCGAGTGACTGCATAAGATCCGCGAGATCGCGAAGATAGATCTCGTCCCACGGCGATTCACCACGCAAGCGGACGATATCCCCTCGATCCAAATCGTAGGACATGGGCGTTTGGTTGGTGACGATCAAGAGGCTCGCGCTCCGGTATTCCGGCAGCTTGGTCGTATATCGAAAGTTGCCGACACCATCCACACTTTGTGGCAGTGAACCAAGATCCATGGCAGCAAGGTAGCGCGCGACGTCTTCTCGCGGAACGCGACCGGGAAACAGAATCCTTTTTCCCACCTGATCGCCGGCGAGCTCTTTCAGCTTTTCCAGACCACTGCCGCCGCCAACGATCAGGATATAAGGCGGCACGGAGCAGCGCCTTGCTGCACGCACCAGTTCCGCACCGTAGCAAAACTGATAGCGACTGGACCAGACAAGCGAGCCAGCGATCCCAAAGACCACGGCGCTCTCTGGTATGCCGAGGCTCTCCCGGGTGGAGCGTCGCATAGCCTCGAGGTCCTGCCGGGAGAAGCGGAAGGGTGCCCAGCCTGGGATCGTCACCCCGCGGGTTGCGCCCATGGTGAGCGCACGACCGACCAGGTAGGGTGTCCATCCGATGAAGCCGGCGCTGAAGGTGTAAAGCAGGCGCTCGTAGAGGCGGAAGAGGGGACTCCCTGCAGGCAATCGACTGCTCAGAAAGGGTGCAACGGCATCCCCACTGCTCACCACGTAGGGCCGTTTCCACAGAATACGTCCCAGGATGGCTGCAAGGCCTGCGCTGATTCCTGTGCCCTCCAGAGCAAAAAGATCGAAGCCACCTGCTCGCAAAGCGCGAAGACAGGTCTTAAAGGAGTCGAGTTTGCGGGCTTTATTGAATGAGACATAACGCGCCTGGAAGCGTGACAGCAGATCACGCAGACGCGCCTCGTCACTGCTTCCAGTTCCCTGGGAGGCGCACCCAAGGATGATTCTTTGCGCCGTCTTGCTGACATCCAGGTTGGGCATTGGCTTTCTGCAGGCTCCCGAGATGCGAGTACGGCTGAGGCGTGACGGTCTTTGTCCATGGCGGTAAACGAGGCGGATCAGCGAAAGGTGTGCTCAGGCTAGCACGGCGGCGCATCCGCTAAGGAACGGATGAGCGCGCGGAAACCTTCTGCGCGTCAGCCCACGCTTTGTTTGCAGCGACCCGTATCTCGCCTTTAGCGCGATCCCCTTTCAGCCGGAACAGCACAGCGCGGAGGATACCTGGTGTGCTCTCGAGCCCGACACCGCGAACCCAGAAAAGGGCCATGAAGCGCTTCAGTCCAGGACGCATGTGGCGCAACAGTGTGAGGTAGACATTGAACGAGGTGTTTTCGATGGCCTCTAAGGTGGGTGCGCCTCGTTGGTCAGCGTCGAACCGTGTTGCGGGATAGTGATCCACCGCGACCTGTGGGTCGTACAGGAGACGCCAGCCACGCTTGCCCACGTGCAGACTGAAGGCCATGTCGAGGCAGGTCTGTGCACCGCCTCCACGGAGATCCGCGTCAAAGTACAAATCTTTGATGGCCTCTGAACGAAAGGCCATATTGACGCCCTTCAGGATGTCGACACGAGGGTAGAACCTTGTTCCCAGATGATGATTTCCGACGATTCTGCCGAACCATCGCACGATGCCGACATGGTGGACCGCCCCGCTGAGGAGCGCGCCATTTTCGTGGACGAAATCACGACCGCCCAGACCGCCCAGGTCAGGGGAACCCTGCTGAAAGTGAGCTTCGATACGGCGAAGCCAATCGGGACGGGGAACGGAATCGTCATCGGTGATTGCGACAACATCGCCTTTCGCAGCCGCCAGACCAGCGTTATATTGCGCTATCGCTCCGGGAGTTGTGAGTTGCAGAATGCGAAGTCCTCCCAAGTGATCCCAGGCGGCCAGCATGGTATGCGTGTCCTGGTCCCCCGCTTGCGTAGCGATCAGGATCTCGTCCGCAAGGCGTTCCTGCTTTGAGAGGCCTTCCAGACATCCACGAAGGCTGTGAGGTCGCCTGAATGTTGGGATGACTACAGTGAGCTTCATCTTGTCCCAGTTTAGCGGTTTTGAACTCCTGCATCCCTTGGTAAGCCTTGAGCTGACAACAACAAAGAAGCTTTGCCCAGCTTTCAGTTGTTTCGCTATTGGACGAAGCACCGCTTGGGGACCAGCATGCATCTCTAAAGAGGATGTCTTCTGAAGCGACTTTGGCCTGCATCACACTTTTTCATGGAAGCGGGCATGAATCAGTGACCCAGGCTCCGTGGCGTCTCGCTTTCGTCACGTCCTGCTAGGATGGATGTGCCGGTTTCTGGGTTTGCGCTGTACGGGAACTCGCCTTGTTGCAGAGCACTTCGGCGTCGAAACACCTCTGCTGCCAGCGGACCTGAAGGAATAACGGAACGATCCATATGACACCAGCGGCTTCCGGCTCCAGCGACACTGGAGAACAAGAGACAAAGCCTGCGACCACGGTTGCGGCGGTTGTGGTGACGCGAAACCGCATTGGCCTGCTGCGTAGGACGTTGCAATCCATTCGTGAGAGCTCCTATCCCCTGTCAGAGGTAATCGTTTCGGACGATAGCTCGACGAGCGAGACGGCGGAGATGCTTGCAGCTGAGTTTCCTGAAGTGATCCGCATCGAGGGGCCACGGCGCGGCATCTCGGCGAACCGAAATCGCGGTATGAGCTTCGTCAAGTCTGACCACATTTTGCTCTCGGACGACGACATGCTGGTGAACCCTGAATTTGTGAGATTGGCCGTGCAGGAGGTGCAAAACCCAAGCGTTGGCATCGTCTTCTGCGCGACCAGCGACAACGGACACCTGATTCTGCCAAATACTTTCAACTTCCTTGGTTTCTCTCGCAGACCGTATGCGCCGGGGATGGCCTATCGCACCGCGAACCAGCAGTGCTTTATGCTCTCGCGCAGGCTTGCATGGGCAATGCCTTACGACGAGATCATTGAAGCTTATGGCTACGAAGAGATGGATTTTGCCTATCGTGCGGCTGCCGCAGGATTTGAGATCCGTTGTCTTCCGGATATAGCTCACATCCATCTCGCACCGAACGCCGATCAGCCGATTCGACCGGAAAAGGATGCGTGCCGGCTGTATGTCACGTACAAGCGGCTCGCCTATGTCGATCGAAGGCCTTTCAAGTCGTTGCTGTTTCTTGCCCTCGCGATTCCGCATCACATCGCGGCTTCGGTGCGGCGATCTGGTTGGCGGGGAGTTGGCGAAGCCTTTGCTCATTTCCGGCTTGCTGCGCGAATGATGCGGGATTACCGGAAATCGACGGCTGGACACCCGTCTCTGCAAACAGCGACGTAACCCAGCAGTACGCTTCCCTCTCCGATAGATCTAGCGAAGCTGCATCGAGGCTTCCACAAAAGAACAGGCCGGAGTGCAACCTGAGTCCGTGGGGACCCGTTGCACTCCGGCCTGCGTGTTGGTTCTGTCAGCTTTACTGAACGTCAGCACTGGTGGGCACTACCAGAAAAGTCGTCTGCGTTACGGCGGAGGTGTAACCGCCGATCGCTGCCTGACTAGCCTGGAGAACCACTGTGCCAAAGCCCTTCACCGTAACAATGTTGCTTGCTACGGCTGCGGGTCCACTCAGCACCCTGTACGTGATCGGGGCCGGTGAAGCTGAACTGGCGGTTACCCGAAAAGGACCGACCAACCCTGATACGTCTGCCACTTGATGCAAGGTGAGCTTTGTCGAACCGGCGTTGACACGGAAGCTGGTTTGTGCCGTGGCACCCGTGTAATTGGCCGAACCTGCCTGGCTGGCTTGGACGACCACCCAACCTATGCCGGTGAGGACAATTGAGTTACCAGAGATCCGTGCCGGTCCTGATGCCACCGTGTACGTAATCGGTGCTGGTGAGAGCGTTGTCGGTCTCAGTTGAAGGGGAGCGGATCCGAACGTCTGCGTGGGGAACGAATTCAGCGAAAGTCCCGCTGTTCCCTGCTTCACCGCGAAACTGGTTTGTGCGGTTGCAGCAGCGTAGTTCGTTGTGGCGGCCTGGCTTGCCTGTACCACCACCGTACCCGCTCCGAGCAGAGTGACCGTGCTGCCCGAAAGCGATGCGGGACCACTCACGATCCGGTAGGCGATCGGTTCAGCAACCGTCGACGTTGCCAACACGTTGAAGGGTGCCGCACCAAAAGTCTGACTACCGATACCACGCATGGACAGCTGCGGTGCTTTCTGAAGTACCGAGAATCTGAGCGTTGCGCTTGCAGCGGTGTAGTTCGCCGATGCAGCCTGATCTGCCTCTACGACGACAGTACCTGCCCCCTTGATTGAGACGGTGGATCCGGAGATGGTCGCCGGACCGCTGGCTATCCTATAGGTGATGTCTGCTCTGGAAACCGAGCCTGCCGAGACAGCCACCGGTCCTCCCCCATAGGTCTGCGTGGCCACCGAGCGGAAGGTAAGCGTCGGTGTAACAGCCGTCACGCTAAAGCTGGTTTGGGCTGTCAGAGCTGCATAGCCCTGATACGCCTGCTGATTGGCCTGGATCACGATGCGGCCAGCTCCAGTGATTGAGACGTTGACTCCTGCGCCCGTAGAGGAGGAAACCCTCGCCGGACCACTCACAATCTTGTAGCTGATTGTGCCCTTCGAGATTGAGGCCGCACTCACAACAACAGAAGCTGTGCCGTATGGCTGATTGCCGATGGGTGCGAAGGTCAAATCGGGAGAAGATGCAGTGACCACAAAAGAAGTCGTCGTCGAGCTTGCGCCGAAGTTCTTGTCTCCGCTGTAGACCGCTTTCAGCGTGTGCGTGCCAACAGTAAGCGACGTTGTGTCGAAGCTAGCCACACCTGAAGAGAGGGGCACTGAAGCGATCAGCGATCCTCCATCGTAGATGGAAACCTTCTCCCCGTTGGTCGAACCTGATTTAGAGCTGTACGGCCGTAAGGACACCGTCAGAGCAACCTGAGAGCCGTAGCTGGTGCTGGCAGGATTGGCACCGAGCGCCAGCACTGTCTGCTGGAGAAAGGTCTGGCTGGTGGAGGGTTGTGTGTTCGTTGGATCGGTGAGAATTTCGATCGGATCATCTGCAACGTTAAGTGAGAGCTTTTGCCCATTCAGCGTGTACCTGACGTCCGCACGTGTTGTCAGATTGCGGACCGCAGTGACCTGCAGACCGGAAGGGATGTTCACAGTGACTGGTCCACCCGCACCGGTGTTGAGATAGAACCAGCAGCCCAGGCCAGTGGAGCAGGAGGTGAGCTGCCACATGACGAAAGCATCGGAGTTTGCCGTTGCCCCATCGCGAGCGCCTACCATGTGCATCGTGGTCAACGGATACTGCCCGCTGTAGCTGAGAACCGAAGGCAGCGTAGAGCTCGAGTAGGGCGCTGCGGGCGCATTCGCAATGCCACTGATGTCAGACATCACACCGCTGAGCGCCGTGAAACCAAGGCGGGGGGTGTAAGAAGTACCGTCGTAGTTCACGAACGAGTAGGAAGGATCAGAATCGCGGGAGCCATCCCACATGGAGAAGAACTCCACAGGAGTGATCCCGACGGCTTCATAGCCCAGGAGCTGGCGCACGTTGGAACGCGCCTGCGCGACCTGCAAGCCCGGTTTGGGAGGGGCGTCGTTGGTCTCTGTCACGCTGTGACCGATCCCGTAACTGGGATTGATGAGCTTCGCAATGTCGTCAAATTCAACAGCCTGCATCAAGTTCGCACTGGTCGGCTCACCCGGAAGATAGCAGTCCCGACCGTTTGCGTAGATGTTCTTGCCTGAGTAAGTCGTTGAACTCGCTGCAGCCTCCAAACAGGATGGCTCCATGAGGGCGAGTTCTGGGTTCCCGTACAGGCCACCGTAGGGATGGAAGGACTCCTTTGTGATGACCAGGGACGGCTGCACCAGAGACTCCCCTGTGTACTGCGCCATTGACGTACCGAGGAGCGAGCTCAGGCCACTGCCGGAAGTCCCGTTCCACGTGAGGGTGATGCCAGCAGGAAATCTGCGGTGCTGAAGGTTTGCGGCAAAGCCATAGTTTGCGCCGCTGACCTGAGGACCGGGATAGGTTCCGGAGTCATAGAGCCCTTGTCGATAGTCCCAAGGGTCATTCTTCCAGGGCGGTTCATTCCACAGTTCGATGTCGCCGGTCACGCCGTGCGCTGCCATGTCCTGCGCGAGAAACGACACGTAGTTCGCATAGGCAACGACCGAGACATCACTGGGATCCTGTGAAGCCGCGCTAGGGTAGAGGATTTCACTGACCATGTAGGGCGTTGCGTCCGCAGGGAGTGCGACGTTCAGCGCAGAAGCGAGGCTGATCGTAGCGTGCTCCGCATCGATGAGCTTTACACCCGAGATCAGCGTCCCCTGAGTACTGTTCTTTCCGGAAAACTGTCCTTTGCACTGCACCGGACGTCCAGAAGTATTGACTGTGGCAACGTTCAGCGGGCAGATGTAGTCGTAGGGGAACTTGATGTTTGCGAGCGTGTCTCCGCCCACACCGGATGAGAATTGCAGGTTGATGGAGGTGGATCCTGCTGCGGCTCCGCCGGGGATGCTGACCGTAAGTATCTGGTGGTAGGGCGCCCCAAACGCAGCGATGACCGTGGGGTGGATTCCATACTTTGCGGCGGATTTGAAGCCCGCAGCGCAACCGGGGTCTTCAACGTAGCCGAGAGATTGATTGCTCGGAGGAGGTGCTTGCTTTTCGACGATGGACCAGGAGCACTGGATGCGAGCGTGCGTACCGCCCGCGGCAGCTACGGCTGCCCACTCCCAATCAAGATTAGGCTGGATATTAAAACCCAGACCGTCCGCTACTTGCGTTGCGTTGATGTTCGCGAGATTTACCACAGAGGTCGACTGGGCTGAGAGGCTACCAGCAGCAGCGAGGACTCCAAAAAAGGCAAGGGCGTGCGAGTGCGTTGGAACGAAACGGCGCATCTCTTCTCCGTAGGGGTTGTGTGTGTTAACGAACAGACCAGTCACACTGGACTACGAAGCCCAAAGACGATTCCGGTCCGACCCGAGACAGATTGTGGAATTCCTGGATCTCAAAGTAGAGACCGGGGGTAATCCAGGCAAGTGCACTTTGGTACCAAGGTCTTCGTTTCTCTAGGTACGGACTGAAGACCAGAGTTGTAGCGGGGTACTACGACTCTATGGGTACACCGAGGTTTCGACTATTGTGGCACGTACCGAAGCAAACCGGTGAAAGACCGGCCATTTTTCACTTTTTTTCTTTGGATCGGGGCGAGCGTTGTTGCTGTAGAACGGGTGCAAAGACCCGACTGAGCCAGATCTTTTGGTACCCAATTGGATGTTACCAAAGGTACCACGCGCACAACATTCGTGCCCAGCCCGCTGCTTGACGAAGCGCCCTAAATCCCGGACCATGATGAGTACGAACTGTCTGACAAATTCTGTCTCGTGAACAGCTTTCGCGTTCTGCGGCATGCTGTGACTGAACGTCCAAGGAGGCTCATGGGAACACCGGAAATGCTCCTCCCCTCAGGGTCGGATGAGAGGCAAAGTGGCGACAGGGTTTCCGTCGCGCTTGCCACGTACAACGGTGAGAAGCACCTTGCGGAACAGTTGGCGAGCCTTGCAGAACAGACTCTGCTGCCCTTTGAGTTGGTCGTCACGGATGATGGTTCCACAGACGGCACACTAAGCGTTGTTCGTGCCTTTGCGGAGACCGCGCCCTTCCCTGTCTATGTGCACAGCAACGTAGACAGACTCGGGTACGGCAGCAACTTCCTCCGAGCCGCGAGCCTTTGCCGTGGTGATCTGATTGCCTTCTGTGATCAGGACGATCGATGGCTTCCGTTGAAGCTCGAGACATGCGCTGGCTACTTTGTCGACAGCGAGATCTCGCTGGTGATTCATTCTGCGGAGACCTGGGATGGACAGACAAGATTAGGACGGCTTTTTCCCTCTCATCTGAAGACGGAGATCACGGAACCAGGGACTACAGACCCTTTCAGCCTCACGCCAGGGTTTGCAGTTGTGTTCCGGCGTGAGCTCCTGTCTCTCACAAAGAACGACGACAGACCCGGATGTCTCTTCGGCCTCAGCAATGGTTCTGTTATGGCGCATGATGCATGGATTTGGCTTCTTGGCACGACAACGGGCAAGGTGGCAAAGCTAAGCGATGTGCTGGCCCTGTATCGGCAACATGGATCGAACACAGTGGGCGCACCTGGAAAGAGGGGCCTCTTCCGCAGGCTGCAGCTTTCGACGAGTACGGTGGACTACAAGGTCCTTGCCGAGTTTGAAAGCGAGTGTGCAGAGGTGCTTGCCAGCATCCCGGATGAAGCTGCTCCGCGTTACGTCAACGAGCGCAGATTGTTGATTGCTCAACTTGCGCATCGCTCCAAGCTGCACCTTTCGCGAGCGGGCATATACAGTCACACCGCAAGCTTTTTCGGGCGGGCAGGCAGTTTCCTCTCCATGCTCTGGTCAGGGGCATACAGCCCAACACAAAGCAAGAACCGCATTGGTCCCCGTGCCGCCGTAAAGGATTTTTCCTATGGTGTCTCAGGTCTTTATAAGCATTTAACTGAAGGTACCCAGTAATGTCTCTTGCCTTGCGCCGCAGGAGCCGCTAGTCGAAGCAATCAGGCAAAGGCAGATCTCTCGAATGAGTCTTAAGAAAAACACTCTTTACAACATCTTCGGTTCGCTCACTCCCATGGTCGTGAGTGTCGTGACCGTTCCGATCTTTCTCCATCTGATTGGGGCCGAACGCTATGGCGTGCTGGCCCTGGTTTGGCTGTTTCTCGGATATTTTGGCCTGTTTGATCCTGGCGTTGCCCGCGCAGCTGAATACCACATCGCCCGCCTGCACGGGGAGGAGCATGACAAGGAGCGCGAGAGCGTATTCAAGACAGCCCTTGTCATCAATACGGCTTTCGGTCTGGCTGGGGGGCTGCTGACTTTTCTGATTGCGCGTCCAGTGTTCATGTCAGCCTTCAAGATGCCAGAGACGATGCGCGGCGAGGTGTTGAGTAGTCTCCCGTGGCTTGCGGCAGCGATCCCATTGTCGCTCATCACTGGCATGCTGGGCGGCGCACTACAGGCCAGGGAGCGCTTTGCCGAATACAACATCATCTCGCTTGTGAGCTCGATCGTGGCGCAGCTTGTACCACTTGCTGTGGCGTACTGGCATGGACCTGACCTTCGCTGGCTCATCCCGGCCGCCCTCATCTCACGGACTGCTGGGGCAGTACCGCTGTGTCTCCTGATGATCCGGGCATTGCCGTTCGGTGCCGGGGGCCAATTCGATCGAGCCAAGTCGAAAGCGCTCTTCTCCTATGGTGGATGGATCACCATTACGAATGTACTGAACCCAATCCTGACGACGATCGACCGGATCGTCATCGGAAGCGTCTTTAACGCGCAGTCGGTGGCCTACTATTCCGTCCCGTTCAATCTGGTGGGCCGCGCTTCCATTATTCCTGGAGCGCTAGCAACGAGCATTTTCCCCAAGCTCTCACGAGGGCGTCCCGAAGACAGCGCACGGCTCGCATCGGACGCCGTTGTTGGTCTTTCTGCGGTGATGACTCCCATCTGCGTGTGTGGTATCGCCGCGCTTCCGATCTTTATGCAGCATTGGGTGGGCGCAGACTTCGCCAAGCACGCAGCTCCCGTGGGCATCGTGCTCATGCTGGGTGTGTGGATCAACAGCCTTGCGTTCATCCCGTACAGTCATTTGCAGGCCACCGAGCGGCCTGACCTGATCGCAAAGTTTCATGCGGCGGAGTTAGTGCCCTTTCTGGGTGTGCTCTGGGTGGGCCTGCATGTCTTCGGGCTGATTGGAGCTGCATGGGCATGGACCTTCAGAGTGACAGTGGATGCGCTTCTTCTGTTTGCCGTCGCCGGCCGCCTTCCTGGCTGGCAACGCGTTCTTCCTGGTGGCGCGCTGCTTCTCATTGCCTCGATGTTTGCACCGCGCTCCATCCTGTCTTTCAGTAGCCTTGGAGAGTTGATCGTCATTGCTGCTTCCATCTTCTGGGCCTTAAAGGTGAGTCCGCAAATACGCACTATGGTCCTGAGTCGCTTCCCTGCTAAGCGCGTGTCCGAGGTGGCATGATTTCTCAGCAGAACAGAACGTCCTCTGCCGGTCCGTCCATCTCTGTCGCTATCGCAACCTATCAGGGAGCTGCATACCTCCAGCAGCAATTAACCTCTATCCGCGAGCAAAGCCTGCTGCCTCTGGAGGTCATCGTCGCGGACGATCAATCGCAGGATGGGACGACAGACATTGTCGAGGAGTTCGCTCAGCAGGCTCCCTTCCCGGTTCACCTCTACCGCAATGAGTCGAGGTTGGGTTACGCCGACAACTTTCTTCGAGCAGTATCGAAGTGCAAAGGCGATCTCGTTGCTTTCTGTGATCAGGATGACGTCTGGTTAGAAGGCAAGCTGGTGACCTGTGCACAGGTGTTCAAGGATCCCAAGGTGCAGTTGGTATGCCATTCGGCTCAGATCCTTTATGACAGCGGTCAGCTTGCGTTTCGGTTTCCCGACTTCAGCAAGTTGGTCGTCCTGCCGCAAGGCTCCTGTGATCCGCTGGAGAATCGTCCGGGCTTCTCCATGGTGCTCCGGCGCAGTCTTCTTTCCGTTCTGCCCTCAACCGGTAGACCTGAGAGACTCTATGGCCATGATCAATGGGCGTGGTTTCTGGCATCGATTACGGGGTCGGTCGTCAAAATGCCCGACGTCCTGTGCTACTACCGGCAACACGAAGCAAATCTGTTCGGCGTTAGCCCAGACCACCCAAGCCGCAAGTACCGCGTCGTTGAAAAGTCCACTAGATACCTGGATCTGTCCAGAGCTGAGTCCGAGGTTGCTGCCTTTCTTGCGGCTTCCACGAACAGCCTTGACCCGAGATGGAGGGCAGCTGCCGAGGTCCAGGTAGATCGTTTGACAAAGCGAAGCACACTGCACCGCCAGCGCTATTTCCTCTGGGAGGACTCCAGCTTTGTTGCCCGAGCAAGGACGTTCCTCCGTCTGCTGTTTTCCGGCGGGTACGGACCAGACACGTCCAGAACGACTCTTGGGCCAAAAGCGGCACCCAAGGATCTCGTCATGGGGGTTCTGGGACTGAGTCGGAAGATGGGAACCTCTCGTACGCGCAACCTCATCTCGTAACCGTTATCGACCCAATGTGTTGGTCCGGGCCTGAGAAGCCTCACTGCTCGTGAGCTGTTTGTGCTCCGGCAAAGGAGTGGCTGCATGATCCACAACGTAAACAGGCGATGGATGCATTGCCGTCGCTTTGGCGGGGCAAGTCTGGCCCTGGCTTTCTTCTTCGCTGGATCCTTCATGGCTCTCCCTGGTCAGAGGCTCGAGAGGGATGGTGCCAAGGGCGTGCCTGAGGTAAACAGCGTTGTTGATCTGGGAACGACCTCAGCTCTTCAGGTGGCCCAGGGTCTGGGTATCGGGATTAGGCCGGCTGGCTTTCGGCAGGATTGGCAGTTCTCGGCGGCCAAGGCCATGGGTGCATCCTGGGTGCGAGTGCAGTGCTCCTGGAATGATGTGGAGCAACAAACAAGTGCGCCCGGAAACGGTCCCGCAAACCCACGCTACGTGCAAACGCCGGCCTGTGTATCGGCCTTGACCTCGGCGGCCAAGTACGGCCTGCATGTGACGGAGGTCGCTGCCTTTGGTCCGCCCTTTCACCAGTTGCTATACGTCACGCTCCCAGCAGGCGCAAGTGCGGGGCAGACTTCCCTCCAGGTTGCCTACTTCAGCGGCGTCGGGGGCGCTACGCTGGCCAACGTACGACCGATCTTTGATTATGTCTGCCCCGTGTTTCTCAATGATGACGGAATGGCCGGGAGCACGTATCGGTGCATGAGTGCTCTTGCCCCTCATGGTGGACCGCCCGGCACTCTCATCACCGGTGTGCACCCAACGGATTCCTCGCATGCGGTTCTGGATTTGGCATCTGCGGTATCGAAGTCAGAGCCCACGAATGTGCGAAGTCCGAAAGACTGCAGCATGACAGCAGGTGCGACGACCCTGACCTGTCCCGATGGCACATTTGACCGCTCGTGGGAGCGCAATGTTCAGGTCAGCGTACCAGGCGCCGGTCCGCGAGGCGGGGCCTTGACGACCTTTGTGAATGGGGTCCAGTCGGCTACTCAGTTAACGCTTCGTCGCAGCGCGACCGGCTCCGTTTCCGGTGTGGTGATCAAGGCAAACCGTCTCTACGCGATCGGCGAAATCTTGTATCCCAGCACAGCAAGCAATCGCCCGGACGATCCCTCGGTCGTGGCCTACGGAGACTATGCGACTTTTCTTGCCACAGATATGGCTTCTCGAGGTGTGAGTGGCGATGTTGAAATATGGAACGAGCCGCCATGGAGGGGTGATTCTTGGGATTTTCGTCCTGCCCTGTATGACAGTGCGAGTCCGGGAAAAGGCGGAAGTCCGATCGCCCACGATGGGGCGGCGTCGAATGTCTTTCAGGGGGACTCGATTCCGGGAGCCAACTTCGGCTTTGCGGCAAACCTGCAGCACAGACAGTTCCCTGCGGGAGTCACGGCAACCTGGAACGGCACGTCAGGCAATGGGACGTATTCACTGTTGGGTCCATTGATGCTGAAAGCCTCGGGTGAGGCGCTGAGGATGCCGGCGACCGTCGTCACCAAGGAGTCGTTCCATCCATACGGGGGACCGTACAGAAATCCAGAAGACGTGCTGATGCGCCCTGATTGCCTGAGATCGGCAGCCCGCTCCATGGCGAACATCTACGCGAACGGCCAGAATTGCTACCTGCCAGGTGAGCGCAGTGCTGCCAACATCATGCAGGCGCTCCAGTTCGACTTTGCCGCGAAAGGCGCGGATCCACGCTATGGTTTGGGTCACAGTGTGACGGAAACGAACGACGAGCCACCAGGCCCCGGTTACCAGACACAGCAGGCACGGTCCAACCTGCGTCAGTTCCTTAGCCTGGAGGCGCTGGGCATTTCCCCAATCGAGTTCTTTCAGATGTGGGACGGCGGCCACCGCGACCCCACCTACTCTTTTGTGGACTACGACGGGTCCAGGATGTCGCCTCTGCCTTCGTATACGGTCCTTGCTGGCCTGATCGCGGACATCAGGCCGATCAGCAACCCCTCCCATTCATCAGGGCCAGGGACGAGCATCTCCGTCGTTCGGTATGCCGGCACGTATCCCTTGACTCTTGTTCACTTGACTGGCGCCCGCTCTAAGGCACAAGGTGACTCACAAGCGCTGATCATGTGGCAGTTGAGTGCCGCACCGGGCTTCACGGGAGCTATCTCAGGCAATACGCTTCAGGTAACTGCGTTGACCTCTGGCTGGAGCACGTTGGGGGCGGGGCAACTGCTGGAAGGGAGAGGCATTCCTCCAGGCACGAAAATCACTGGAGTGCTCACGGGGTCAGGCGGTCCAGGAACCTACCAGATCGGCGGCGGTCCTCTCTCTATCAACCCAGAGCCGATGAATACCGACTGGTTCTCACAGCCCACACCAGCGTCCGGGTCTGTCATTCTCGCGATACCAGCCGGTCTCCGCGTGACAAGCGCCGTGAACCTTATGACGCGTAAGAGCGTGCCCTACAGTGCAGGACCGAATCAGATCACGCTACCAGTAACAGACGATCCGGTAGAGATTCTTGCCGATCCAAAGTAAGCAAACGCACCCGAGCGCTGGTGGACGCTCACCGTCAGCGTCGGGGGTTCGCTGCTCGCGTGCGCTACCTACGTAGAAGCTGCTTGTAGACGTCCTGCACCATACCGGCACTTTTCTGAATGGTGAACCCCTCCAGGACACGCTGACGGCCCAATCGGGCCATTTCCTGTGCCCTGTGCGGATGGTCAAGTAGAAACTCGACAGCCTCCGCCATGCGTACAGGGTCGCCCATGGGTACCAGCAGGCCCGTGACACCGTCGACGACGATCTCAGGAACGCCCCCGCCGTTCGTCGCAACCACAGGTTTCGCCGCAGCCATGGCTTCGACGATCACCTGGCCAAATGGCTCGCCCGTTGTGGAGGCGTGCACGAAGACATCCAATTGCTCAAGACGAGAAAAGACATCTTCGACAAAGCCGACGAACTCCACGGATTGCTCGATGTGCAGTGTGCGGCAAAGTTCGTGAAGACTGTTTTCGAAGTCGCGCTCAGCGAAGAGGGCGGATCCGATCAACTCGAACCTTGCATTGGGATAGCGCTGCAGGATCTGTGCTGCCGCTTTCAGGAAGACGTCCTGGCCCTTCCACGGGCTAATCCGGCCTACCAGCCCGATTCTGGGCCCAATGCCATTTGGCACAAATGTCTTGGCGGGCAGACTTGCTTCCGGGTTTTGGATGAGTATGTCATAGCGCTGGCCCAAGTTAACGCCGGAACCAATGGCCGCGCTCGGACGTCGTCCCTTGAGGCCGATGGTCTGCAAAGTGGCCCGTGAATTTGCGATGACAAACTGCGGAATCGTCCTGCAAAGAAGCCGGAAAAGATGGACGACAGGCCCGGGCAGGTAGTCCGGGCTTATGCGGTCGCGGACGTGCCAGATGACCGGTATCCGGGCCAGACGCCCGGCAAGACCCCCAATGATGTCGGCCTTCAATGAGTTGGTGTGGATGATGTCTGCTTTTGCGGTGCTCGCAAACTTCGCAACACGCAGTATGTGGCGCATCGTCAACCACACGGCCTTGATCTGCGTTAGTGAACCTGCACCCAGGGAGTCCTTCTGTGCCTTCGAAACCGCTGGGTCCAGCTCGAGTACATGCACCTCGGTTGAGGGTCTCAGACGCTCCGCCAGCGGCCCGTCCTCAAACAGCAACACAATCGGTTCAAACTGTGACCGATCGAGATGTCGGACGAGATTGAGCAGGGCCATCTCCCCACCACCGATCTTGGCTGTGTGGTCGATGTACAGCACACGCACGGGTCGCATCGCTTGTTGCACTCCTTCTCCGGCATCAGTTTGCAACGACCGCCAGACGCCCTGTCTTAGCACCGTAAGCCTGCTTAAAGACTGCTTACGGGGGCCCCAATGCGGCGCAGGAAGTCTGTGAAGCGATCCCTGAACACGTCACTTCCGAAGCCTTCTGCGTGCCGGCGAATGACGGCAGTGCTCCAGCTCTGGCGTTCGAAGCGCAATACCGCATCCATCAGCGACTCTGTCGTTTGTTCGTCGAAGAAGACACCTGTGACACCGTCAATAACGGTTTCCACCGCGCCCCCTGCACGATATGCGATGGTGGGCCGGCCTGCAGCGGCCACCTCCACCGGGGCCATGCCAAAGTCCTCTTCCCCTGGGAAGATCAGCGCGCGGCATTTGGACACACGCTCTTCCACCACCTCGTCGGGGGCTCTACCGAGAAACTCGATCGTTGGCCCTGCGTCTGCTTTGAGTCGGTCCAGCGCTGGTCCCGTACCGATGACCACCAGCCGTTTTCCGAGGCGGGTAAACGCGCTTACTGCAAGATCCAGGCGTTTATAGGAAACCAGTCGTGCCAGGACCAAGTAATAATCTTCCTGCTCCGAGGACACCTTGAACCGTTCGATGTCGATCGGCGGAACGATCACCTCGGAGTAGCGGCCATAAACGCGCTGGATCCGGTCAGCCACGGCTTGCGAGTTCGCGACGAAGTGATCCGGCTGCCTTGCTGCCCCCTCGTCCCAGCGACGAAGTCCCTGGATGAAAGCTGGAAGTACTGCGCGCAGACTGCCGCCGAAAGACTCCCGCGAGGAGTAGCTGTCGAAGCTCCAGGCCCAGCGCATTGGCGTGTGGCAATAGCACACGTGGATGGCATTGAGGTTGGTTTGGACACCCTTCACGTAACCGGAAGAACTTGAAACGACAAGATCATATCCGGACAGATCGAGGGAGCTGACAGCAAAGGGGTATAACGGAAAGTAAAGCCGGTAATACTGATCCAGACGAGGTAGGTGCTGCATCCAGGACGTTTGCACGGAAACATCGCGCAAGGTGTCCGGCATCTTGTCCTTCAGAGCAACTGTGGCAAACAGCTGTGCATTCGGCAGGATTTTATAGAGCGCTTCGGCTACTCTCTCCGCGCCGCCGAGCTGGGTGAAGTAGTCGTGCACCAGGGCGATTCTCAAGAGGCTCTCCGTAGGCTGATAAACACGTCCTCAGATTGCTCCGGAGCGCTTGATGACTGTCCCAACAGTTCGGGCAAGAATCTTGAGGTCGAGTCCCAAGGACCAGCCGTCGATGTAGCGGTTATCCATGCGGACCCACTCATCAAATCCTACCTCACTGCGACCGCTCACCTGCCAAAGGCCCGTCATACCAGGGCGAACGCTGAAACGGCGCATCAAAGCGGCTTCATCGAACAAAGACACATCGCGCACACTCATGGGCCGTGGACCAACAAGGGACATGTCCCCGATCAGAACGTTCCAGAGTTGGGGAAGCTCGTCGAGCGATGTAGATCGAATGATTCGGCCAAATCGAGTGACCCTTGGATCATTTCGCATCTTGAAGATAGGACCCACAGCCTCATTGGCGTGCTCCAGATCGGGAAGCAGTTCTTCCGCGTTGTGCACCATGCTGCGGAATTTGATCATCTTGAAGCGTCTACGCCGGTGACCGTACCGTTCCTGGCAGAAGAACACTGGCCCCTTACTGCTCAACTTCACCCCGATTGCAAGGCAGAGAAACAAGGGTGACAGAAACACCAAACCAAAAGCCGCACCCAGAAAGTCTACAAAGCGCTTCGCCGCAAGGAAGATCAAATACTGTTCCTGATCGGGGGCCAACTCGCGGAAGATGGTCAGGTAGGGATCGCTGTTTTGCTTTCGGGTCGAGTAGATGTCGTCGAGGTACACGACGCGCACGCCGGCGCTTTCTGCAATGT
The DNA here is from genome assembly GCA_964658105.1 of Verrucomicrobia bacterium Tous-C9LFEB. GTDB lineage: Bacteria > Acidobacteriota > Terriglobia > Terriglobales > Acidobacteriaceae > Granulicella. The sequence continues at coordinate 51,574 of CAZZXY010000001.1, forward strand.
GAACAGCACGCTGCATGAGCGGGTAGCAGGACCTGATAGGCATCGCAATCAGAATCAGGTCAACGACATCCTTGAGAAGCAGACTACTGAGTTCATCCAAACCACCGAGGTAGCGGCTCGCGACGTCTGGCGGCATTTCGCCGAGTTCGCGATCATCCACAAAGCCAAGCAACTGGATGGAGGAGCGATATCGGGTGCGGATCGCACGCCATGCTTTGCCCGCCCGGCGTCCGCTGCCCAGAATGATTGCTCTTCTCGGATCGCGGGAAGCGACCCAGTCCAGAAGGTACGCGCTGAGGGTGATCCGCAGCGTTTCATAGCAAATTAGCGCGAGGACCGTGGTCCCCAGCGCGCGCCATGTGAGCACGCTGGGATGCACAAACCGGCAATAGGTCATCACCACAACCATGACCACGGAGATGCCCTGCAGCATGGCTGCAGTCCGGCTGGGGATGGTCGCAAACTTGTCGTACAGATTCAGAAGAGAAAAACAATATTGCCAAATAAAGACAAACGCCAGCCCGGCAATCGCGTCGACCACCGTGACCTTCGAGGCTGTGAGTTGGCCGAGCGTTCCCGAAAAAACGTGGGGCATCAGACCAACAACGGTGATTCCCAGAGCAAAGACGCCATCCAGGGCGTAGAAGCTGAAGTGATTCGACCTCGGCTTGATCACAGGAGCACCAACTTCCTCAGCTTGGACAAGGTTTGGATCGAAGAACGGCCAGGCTCACAAGAGCCAAACGAGGAACGATGTAGCACTGGGGCGGCATTGAATGAGATCTCTGCCTGAAGACGAGAGGGGCTAAAACGAACTACCATCGCGCATCTGCCAACCAGCATCAATTCTCCGGTTCCTGCAAGCTAACGGGCGCTTGACCTTACAACGCCCCGCTACCTGCGCTTTTCCGTTTCAGCCACTATGCACGGCTGCTCCGAAATCCGCGGTTCAGGACCCCCTCCATTTTCGGTCAGCACCAAGAGGTTGTCCATGTTACTCAACGGTACGAAAGGCGAGCATGGAGGTAACGAAACACTCGTCCATTCAAGACGTTCTTCTCTATCCTGTTCACTTTCCTGCACTTTGAAGCTCTTGCCTGGAGTCCCTAAGAGCTGAGCCTTGCCTTCACTTCTCTAGCAAAAACCATTTTGGATAGAAGTTCAGTATACCGCACGAGCTCTGATCCGCACCACCTCTTCTAAGCCATCCCGAGAAGGACGTAGCGGCCGCGGTGCCAGCAGCCGAGTGGTCTACTCGCCAAAACGCTTTCCGTTGTAGCGAGACTCGCAAGGTCGGCTCGCAGGCCTCGAACCCGGAATTTTAGTACACCGTCTCTGTCAGGATCAGCTTGAGATAGTTACCGTAAGTACTCTTACCGATCCTGGCGGCGAGTTGCTCCAGGTCCTCCCGTGAGATATATCCCAGCCGGAAGGCGATCTCTTCAGGGCAAGCCACCTTTAGGCCCTGACGATGTTCAATCGTCTGGATAAAGTTCGACGCTGCGAGTAGTGTCTCGTGGGTTCCGGTGTCGAGCCAAGCCGTACCACGACCGAGGATCTCCGTCTGCAGCTGCCCTTGTTCGAGGTACCAACGATTCACATCGGTGATCTCCAACTCCCCACGGGGCGATGGTTTCAGGCCTTCCGCAATCGAAACTACCTGGGCATCGTAAAAGTAAATACCCGTGACCGCATAGCGAGACTTCGGAGCTGCCGGCTTTTCTTCAAGGGAGATTACCTTCATTCCCGCGTCAAATTCCACCACGCCATAGCGTTCGGGATCATGAACGGCGTAAGCAAAGATGGTTGCACCGCGCTCGAGCCGGGCGGCACTGCGCAGAGACTTGGCAAAATCGTGCCCGAAGAAGATGTTGTCGCCAAGCGCAAGGCAACAGCTCTCCCCAGCCAGAAAATCCTTCCCTATCAAAAAGGCTTGCGCGAGCCCGTCTGGCGAAGCCTGAACAGCATATTCAATTTTCAGGCCCCACTGTTCGCCTGAGCCGAGCAGCGCCTCAAATCGTGGCGTGTCCTGCGGCGTAGAAATTAGAAGGATCTGCCGTATTCCCGCGAGCATAAGCGCCGACAGCGGGTAGTAGATCATCGGCTTGTCGTAAATGGGAAGCAACTGCTTGGAGACAGCCTGCGTGACAGGATGGAGGCGCGTTCCTGAACCACCCGCAAGAATAATTCCCTTCATTTCGCCACCATCTCCGGCGCACGATCTCCGTAATTCTTGGAGACCCATTGCTGATAGCTGCCACTCGTCACGCCGTTCACCCAATCCTTGTTCGCGAGGTACCACTCCACAGTTTTACGCAACCCGGTTTCGAAGCTCTCCGCTGGACGCCAACCGATCTCGCGCTCGATCTTTGCCGCATCGATCGCATAGCGGCGATCGTGGCCCGGTCGATCCTTCACGGAAGTGATCAATTGCGCGTGCGGCTTGTATGGTGACTCGGGTACCAGTTCGTCGAGCAGGTCACAAAGTTTGTGCACCACCTCACGGTTGCTTCTCTGATTGCAGCCCCCTACGTTGTACGTCTCGCCCACCTGTCCCTTTTCCAGCACAGCTGCGATGGCACGGCAATGATCTTCCACAAAAAGCCAATCACGGACCTGCAAACCGTCTCCATAGATCGGCAGGGGTTTCCCCGTGAGGGCGTGGGTGATCATCAACGGAATCAACTTTTCCGGAAATTGGTATGGGCCATAGTTATTGGAGCAATTCGTGATCAGCACAGGGAGCTGATAGGTGTGGAACCACGACCGCGCAAGAAGGTCCGAAGCGGCCTTTGAGGCGGCGTACGGGCTGTTCGGAGCGTAGGCGGTTCTTTCGGAGAAGGCGGGGTCCTCGGGCTCGAGGGTTCCATAGACCTCATCGGTCGAGACATGCAGGAAGCGGAAGCTGGCCTTGTCCTCCCCGCTCAACGTTTCCGTGTACTGGCGAGCGGCCTGCAGCAACGTGAATGTTCCGTCGATATTTGTCTTCAGAAAGGCTTCCGGACCAAGGATGGAACGATCCACATGGCTTTCGGCCGCAAAGTGAACGATGGCCCTTGGCTGATGCTCATGGAGGATTCCAGCCACGACTTCGCTGTCGCAGATGTCGCCGTGGACGAAGGTGTAATCCGGCCGAGACGTCACCGAGGCAAGCGTCTGAAGATTTCCTGCGTAGGTCAGCTTGTCGAGGTTCACGACGGGGCCTCGGTTCTCCCCAAGCCACTGGAGTACAAAGTTTGCACCGATGAAGCCCGCTCCGCCCGTCACTACAATCGCGTCCGTCACCCGTGTCCGACCTCCTGATGTTTTATTTGCTTTCGGTGGTGCCCGCCATCTCTCGAAGGCACCCGCTTTTGTGAACCGTCGCTCAGGTCCAGCGAGCGACGGCCGTGCGAAGAAATCTCAATCTCAATGAGCGGTGAAGCGTCCCTATTTGCTGTCCGGGTTCAGCGGCGAGTGGAGCTGCGCTGACCCGCGAACGGCACATCCCGAATTTTACCCGACTATAAAAGCAAGCATTCCGCTGATTGAAGAGTTCTGGGTGCACGGGTACTCGGCATTCGGACGCATTCCTTGGATCGAATGCGGGTCAGGCCGGCAGCTCTGCCTCGGAGAAGAGTGACCCGTTGGCATCCTTGCCGGAGACCGAAGGAGTGCCAATAGACCCTAATGGCCACGAGATCGCCAGCGTCGGATCATCCCAGCGGATAGCGCGCTCTCCATCGGGGTAGTAGAAGCGAGTCGTCTTGTAGGTAACGCTTGCGGTCTCGGAGAGCACAAGGAAGCCATGCGCGAAGCCTTCGGGAATCCACAGGTACTCCAGGGTCTCGCCGGTGAGATCGAAGCCGGCCCAGCGGCCGAAGTCTGGTGATCCCGAGCGCAGATCGACAGCCACATCCCAGATGTGGCCAGACAGGCAGCGCACCAGCTTCCCCTGGGGCTCACCTAGCTGGTAGTGCAGTCCTCTCAGGATGCCTTTACGCGAGAAAGACTGATTGTCCTGAACAAAGCGCTCGGGCAGATTGGCAGCGGCGAAGGATTTGGCATTGAAGACTTCGGCAAACCAGCCCCGCTCGTCTCCGTGCTGGGTGGGCCGAACCAGTTTGACGTCGCGAAGCGGCGTATCGAGAACTTCCATAGATACAGTATGCCCGGACCGCTGCCGCTCGCTGGTGCATAAAGGTAACGCATCTCCGATCCGTCGTGCACTCATGTTCCATCTCCAAACCGATTTGCCTCACTTCAAACTCCCTGTCCGATCAGAAGCACAAGTAGTATGGATACGGCTACGTGGGTCGTTCGGCCCTGTGCCGCGGCCTTGCGCTTTCCGAATGAAAAGTGAGACTTCATGGATAGACGACGCTTCCTGCAATCCTCCTCGGCTCTGGCAGCGGGAGCTGCCTTCTCTCAGCGGATCAGCGCACTCGAACCCGGGATAGCAGCAGGTCGCAACATCTATCCGCTGAATCGTGGATGGCGCTACAACGCCAAGGCCAGTGAAGCGGCTCGCGCCACTGACTTCGACGACTCCAAATTCACGCCCGTGGTTTTGCCCCACACCAATCTGAAGCTGCCGTGGCACAGCTTCGACGAAAAATCGTACGAGTTCGTCTCGGTTTATCGACGTCCCCTGCACATCTCCGCCGAAATGGAAGGCAAGCGGGTCTTTGTAGACTTCGAGGGCGTGATGACTGCGTCTACCGTCTACCTCAACGGCGAGAAGCTGGGCACATACCTGGGCGGCTACACGCCTTTCTCTTTCGAGCTGACGAGACACATGAAGCCGGGCGGTCGCAACCTGCTCGCCGTGGAGGTGGATTCGACGGAACGTGCGGATGTTCCGCCGTTCGGCAACGAAGTTGACTACCTGACCTTTGGCGGCATCTACCGCGAGGTCTCGTTGCGGGTGGTACCGCAGGTCTTTCTCGAGAACATTTACGCCAGGCCACAGGAGGTCCTTGGACCCAATCCAAGTGTCGCCGTGGAGTGTTTCCTGGATCGCGCAACGGGCAGTCGCGCAAGCAGGCTGTCCCTTCATGCTGAGCTGATGAAGCAGGGAAGCACAGAGCCCATCGCCAAAGCCAGTCTCAGCATTCCTGAGCCGCCAGTGACGCCGCACGATGAAGCCGATGCCGATCAGGCACGCGGTGCCCTGCCCCCCTCGCCTTCCGTTCCCGGGGCCTACACTGTGACTCTCAAGGACCTCGGTCATGTGGATCTTTGGGATCTCACGCACCCGCACTTGTATACCGTTCGTGTGAGCCTGCTGGCAGATGGCCAGCTTCTGGATCAGGACGAGCGACGCATCGGCTTCCGCGAAGCGCTATTTACGCCGCAGGGATTTTCCCTGAACGGCAAGGTCATCAAATTGCATGGCCTGGACCGGCACCAGACATTCCCATGGGTGGGGCAAGCGATGCCTGGGCGCGTGCAGAAGCAGGATGCGAAAATCTTGCGAAATGATTTGCATTGCAACATCGTCCGGACCTCTCACTATCCACAGTCACGGCACTTCCTGGACTGCTGTGATGAGATCGGTTTGCTCGTTCTGGAGGAGATCCCTGGATGGCAACACATCGGCCCAAAGCCTTGGCAGGACATCTCGGTCGACAATGTTCGCCGCATGGTTCGCCGTGACTGGAACCATCCGTCTATTGTGTTGTGGGGCGTGCGAATTAACGAGTCACGCGACAACCATGATTTCTATGTACGAACCAATGCCGTAGCTCACGCCTTGGATACCGCCCGACAGACTGGAGGCATCCGGTACTTCCAGGAATCCGAGTTCCTGGAAGATGTTTTCACAATGAATGACTTTGGTTTCCCCTTACAGAAGCCAGTCCATTCGCGGTATCTGAACACCGAATTTGTCGGCCACACCTTCCCCACCAAGACCATCGACAGCAAGGAGCGGCTTCAGGAGTTTGTGGTTCGGCATGCCAGGGTACACGACGCGCTCGCGTCTGATCCGCAGTATGCGGGCGGTATCGGCTGGTGTGCGTTCGACTACAACACGCATGCCAACTTCGGTTCGGGCGATCGCATCTGCTACCACGGCGTGATGGACATCTTTCGTACACCGAAGTCAGCTGCAGGCTTTTACAAGTCCATGTGTTCTCCGGAGGAGGAGATTGTTCTGGAACCTGCATTCCACTGGGCGCGCAACGACGAATCCGTGGGCTTCAGCATCGCGATGATCTCTTCCAATTGCGAACATATTAAGATGTTTGTCGATGACGGAAAGGGCTTTCGCCAGGTCGGAGAAGGCGGTCCCGACCGCAAGCAGTTCCCTTCCCTCAAGTACGCACCTTTCAGCATCAACCTGGGCGAGCAGCTTCGCGACTGGGGTGACCTGCGCATCGATGGATTCATTGGTGGCAAACAGGTGATCTCGAAGAGCTACTCCGGCAAGGGCGTCGACCAACAGTTCATGTTATTGCCCGACGACAAGGAACTAGTCGCGGATGGCGCTGACTCCACACGCGTGGTGCTGCGTGCCGCTGATGAATTCGGAAGGGTGCGGCCGTTTGCAAATGATGCGATTCGCTTTGAGCTCGAAGGTCCTGCTCAGATCGTGGGCGACAATCCGTTCGCTCTCGTTGGGGGCACGGGTGCGATCTGGATTCGCGCCGGCGAAGTGCCCGGTTCCGTGCGCCTCCGTGCCACACATCCGGTGCTCGGATCAAAGGAAGTCATCTTCACGCTGACAGCTGCCGAGGAAGAGACGGTGTAGCGGAGTTGCGGTCGGAAACAAATCGGGGGCGCTCCTGAGCGCCCCCGATTTCGCTGTAGTTAATATACCGTGGTGTGGCCGTTCAGCGTCCCACGACTTCAACGATACCCTTGTCTGATCCGCTCCATGGTGCCGCTCCTTCGTGCTTGAGCTGCTGACCCGATTCGTCCCAGTGGAACTTTGTAACGGCTCCGCCCCCGTGCTCATACGCATAGGTGGTGCCGTCGTCCGTAAACATCGTGAAGTCAGCATCAGCTCCCGGGTAAACCCGGACCGCTGCAATTGACTGCTTCTGCTGCGTGCTGTCGACCGCAGACCCTAACGGCACGATCGACCCTGCCCTGACAAACAGCGGAAGTGTATCAATTGGCGCATTCGCTTCAATCGTCTGGCCGCCCTTGATTCGTTCGTTCGTCCAGTAGTTGTACCAATCGGACCCGGCAGGAAGGTACACCTTCCGCTTTGTGGCTCCCTGCTCCGTGACTGGAGCTACCAGGAAAGCCGGCCCAAACATGTATTCGTCCGGGATGTCGGCAACATTGGAGTCGTTGGGAAAGTCCATGAACAGTGCGCGCATGAAAGGCGCGCCCGTCTTATAGCTCTGGTATCCGAGTGAGTAGGTGTAGGGCAACATCTGGTATCGCAATCGCAAATACTTCGAGAGGATCGGCTCGGCCTGTTTGCCGTATGACCAGACCTCGTTGTGATCCCTCTCTCCGTGGGCTCTCATCACGGGTTGGAAGGCGCCCCATTCGAACCAGCGTACAAACAGCTCGGGGTAATCCTCGTAAACTCCCACTGTGCTCCGCACGTCGGAAGAGTCGATCAAAGGCGGGTGCTGCGCATGGTAGCTCGCTGGCAGCGAAGGCGAGAAGAAACCAGCAATGTCCGTGTCCCAGTACGGCATCCCTGAAGCCGTGAAGTTCAGGCCAGCAGGCACCGACCGTTTCAGCATGTCCCAGGTAGAAACGATGTCGCTGGACCAAAACACTGTCCCGTTACGCTGGGCACCTAGATAGGCCGCACGAGCGAGGATCATCACGCGGCGACTATCACCGAAATCACGCCGGAAGCCCTCATAAACGGAAGCCGTGTGGAACAGCGGGTAGACATTGTAGAAACGAGATCCTGATCCAACCGAGAAGACGTCCTTTGCCGGATCGATATCGGGTTCGGTCTCATCGAGCCATAAGTAATCGAAATGATAAGGCTTGATGTAGCGATCCCTGATGCTCTCCCAAAACCACTTTGCGGCCTCGGGGTTGGTGGTATCGATGTTCGGGCCGATAGCGTCTTTGAAACCTCCGGAATCTGGCACACCTGCAGGATCGTGGATAAGCCAGCCTTTCTGCTTCAGCATGTCGTAGAAGCGGGTATCCGGAGCATAATGTGGCCACACACTCAGCAACGTCCTGACGCCCATTGCATGCAAGTGGTCGTTCATAGCAGCCGGATCAGGCCACCTGGCGGGGTCAAGATCCATCTCGCCCTGCTTGGTCATGTTGAGGAAGTCTACGACGACGACATCCAGGGGAAGTTGACGATCACGGTAGCCTTTAGCCACAGCCAGAATCTGATCCTGCGTCGGGTAGATAGCCTTACTCTGGATGTACCCATAGGTCGCCTTGGGCAGCATGTGGGTAATTCCCGTGAGCTGACGGTAGCCCGTATAGATCTCGTCGCTTGTATCACCAGCGATCACGAAGAAAGAAACGCGATCCCCAACCTCGGAGGACCAGACATTCTGCTGGTTGAAGCCAAGACTGATTGTGGTCTTGGAAGGATTGTCCCAGATCAAACCGTACCCGCGGCTTGAGACCATGAACGGAACACAGACATTCTGTCCCCCGATCGCGGAATAGTCTTGCCAACAGCGAACCTGATGATCTCGCAGGTCGAGGACACCCTGCTGTTGTTGGCCGAGACCGTAATAGTGTTCTCCTGTTGGAGAATCAAAGGTTGCGACGACACGATTGCCCTCGCTGACCTGCGTGCTTTTTTGAGCCGCGGTTGCAGGCCCGTTAGGAGTCATGGACCAGTTCCGCATGTCGAGCAATGGCTTGCCCGAGGCTGTCGTGATGGAGATGTCATCGTCGCTCGGCGCCCTCTTTGAGCCACCTCCAAAATAGTGGTCACGCAACGATTGGTTCAGGTCGTCAAGTGGCATGCGGCGCGGCGCCATGGATGCGGGCAGATGGTTGGGGGAGATTTGGACGGTCATGCGTCCGGAGTGAAAGACGTCGTTTCCGGAAGAGTCCTGCTCATGTGTCCAGCCAGCCTTTGAGGGGGTACCCACGAAACCGTAACCGGGAGATGCGAGGCCCAGTTCCTTGCTCTTGCTTAGGGTGATACGCAGAATATTTGGGGCATATGGCTCCAGTACCACCGTCCTTGCGTCACGGTCGAGAATGAAACGATTCTCCTGGCCGTGAGCTCGCGGCATCCCAAACCCCAGAACGGGAGCAAGTAGGAGAACGGAGAACAACCGCGGGTGGCGCATGGATTCCTTACATGTCGGCTGAGTGTCGGACAGAAAGTTGTTCTTACGTAAAGATTGCATAGGCCTCTCACGAAACAAAGTCACTCAGGCGACCCCTCTATCTATCGATGTGAACGAGGCGGATTCTAGGAGGCAAGCGTTTACATTGTCAAAGACAATCTGCTCGTCTGCACCGGATTCAGGCCAAGAATCCCTCGTCGGCAGCGCATAGATAGTCTCAGGATTTCGCAAAAGATGCTCTCGATTGCCTCGGCCTTCAGCGTGGTTCGAGCCTGAGCCGCTTACGGCTTCTGGTTGCGTCAGGTTACCTCTGACCGCTCTCATTAACGCTCGATGCCAGAGAATGGCCGGAAGCGGAGAAAAAGTGAGAGCCCGACCGGGTGCGAACCGTAGATCGGCCTCAACGGCTCAGCCACCCCGTAGGTTGTGACCTGAGCACCCACTGCTGACCGGAGGTGCGGCAGAAGATCGAGATCGTGGTCGTATCCAACGGTATACGCCTGTACATGCCCGATCGGTTCTTCCTGGAAACCCGGGGGGAGAGGGTTTGCCCCGTTCACCAACTCATTCGAACGTCCCGCATCCTCGATCCGAGTCCACGCGTAGTTTCTGGTCTTGAAGCGAAGGAGCGATTCCAAAAGGTAGCTGTTCTCCTTCGCGTCGTCGGCAAGCGACCGGGTGCGTCCCCATAAAGCTGTGCTTGCCCAGTTACCTCCCTTGAACGGCCTGTTGTACATGACGGATGCAGTCGTACGTGCCTGATTTTCCCCTGGAAACAGCGATTCTGGACTGGCGATGCGGGCATAGGAGTACTGTCCGCTCCAGTCGCTTCCAGGCTGGAGCGTAAACCGCGTCGACCACGAGTCGATCTTCCCCGAATCGATGTTCCAACGGAACTCGTCCGGCTCCCGGCCATGAAAGCCGCTAGCCTCGACGCGCGCGATTTTGTGAGTAAAGCCTACGGTCACAACATCATCTGCAATGTGGGTCGAGTCCTCCTGGTGATGTCCGAGGCTACCGACAGGATCTTCCGCAGCAGATTGCCTGTGCGGGTACGCAGTGGGACCTATTGCCGGATCTCCCATAGGGGCGAAGTAGAAGGAAAGCAGCGTCGCGTCGCTTAACTTGAGATCGTAAAGGGCAGCTAACTCCATGAAGAAGTCATGCGGATGCTGACCGTCCGCGATGGGCTTTCCAAAAGCCGTTTCCCCCTGCTGGAACAGGAGTGGGTACTGCCGCTCAGAAATGGTCGCGGGCTCAAGCGAGAGCATCACCCGCAACGTAATCTGTCCTGGACCAAGCTTGCGCTCGACCATCGGCATGAACCAGTTCGTCGAGTAAAACTTATCGCCACCACGCGGGCCACTCTGCTGTGTGTCTGTGATGAAGGCATTTGAGTGGAACATCAACATCCACTTACCCTGCATCGTCATCAGCATGGGGGTCGGCGTCGAGTTCGGCTCCGCACTGGTCCCAGAGGAGGCATGATGCTGAATCTGCTGAAGGAACGTATGGGGATCCATGTTGTCCATCAAGTCCTTCATGCCTGAGTCCTTCTGCATTCCCATCCCGTCTTGGCCATCCTTTGCGGCCTTTTGCGCCGTCTGTGGCGTTGTCGGGTGTGGGCACATCTGCATTCCGGGCATGTCTTCAACACATGGTTTCGGTACCTGCGTTGCGGGCTTAGACTCCTGACTACGTGCTGTCAGAGACGCTAGGCACACTGCGACTGCAGCGACACGGATGAATACCATACGGATCTCCTGCCCTCTCCTGCTGTACGGAGACGGACGGTCACAATTTCTATGAGAAAGGGTGCAGCCGTCTTGATACACGGTCCTGCAAAAGCGCACCGGACTCTGGACAGCTAGACGCGAAGACTCACGGAGAGCGGGTTCATGGACCTGGGATACGTCGGTGTATCTTTGAGAACTTGCATGTCCACGATCGCCAGCGGCAAATGCATTGGCAGCATGTCCACCACGGGCAGCAGCATGCTTCGCAACGGTGTGTCCGGACCGCTGTCTCGCGCGACATACCATGCCAGGGTGTGGCTGCAACTTGTTAAATGACGAACACCGGCAAACGTAGGTCCCTGGTGAGTGGTTCCGGTCAGCTTTCCTGACGCGCAATCACCAGCCGCCATGCTCGCCTGATGGAGCTTGGAGGACATCGATGATGCGTCCGCTGGCACGCCCATGCAATGGGCCTGGGATGCGCAGAGCACGCCACACAGCGCAGCCTCGGAGGAGGCCCCGATGACAAGCAAGGCTAAGAGCAACACCAGTACACGTTGGAAAGGGACCCGCATCTTCTTATCTTATTATGACCATTTTTCTACGAATCGCTCTGGATCGGTACCGATGGCAGCGAGCGTATCGGCTCAAAGGCGGGGTTGGTGCGACAACTTGTGGTTCCGGGCGAGCTGACGAACGACTTCTTTGAGGCCCGCGACGGAGCAATCTGGATCGGCACGGACGAAGGCGTTAGACGGTCGCCGGGGGCAACTTCCGCAAGTTCACGGAAGCGACGGGTTTGGTTTACGTCAGCACACGTTGCCTGCTGGAAGACATACAGGCGGTGTATGGATCGGAACAGATCGCGGAGTCAGGATCGGCAGTAGCGATCAGTAGGGTTTCATCTCCGGCAGATAAGGCTGACCGAACTTGTTGGTATGTCCGAGAGGAAGCGCGTCCGGGTTCACGGTCAGGCTGCCAGCACTCTGCGATCCGTCGACAAGATGTATGCGGTGAGTCCAGGCATCCAGCTCGCGCGGCTCCACACCCTCTACCCAGAGATGAACTTCGTAGTCGCCTGTTGGCAGGTTGTCAATCTCCAGCGTGCCGTTATCATCGGCGCGCGCCCACCAGGGAGTCTTTAGCGCCAGCACAACCGCGCTCATCTCCGGATGGATGTTGCAGAAGATGTAGGACACGCCTTCATGGTTGAAAACCACCTGCCGGTTGGCCCCTTTCTCGTAGAGGCCCAGGTCAAAACGCTTGCCGTTATATAGCGAGAACACATTGTGAAAGAACGGATCTGCGTTCGGAAAGCTCACCGGCGTTCCCACCGGCACTACAAGCACATGCGGTGTAAACATGCGGTTCTTCTGCAAAAGCGTGTAGGGCAGATGATTGGCCTCTGACACCGGTGCCGATACGGGTTGCAGGGCTGTGAGCCACAGCACGGACGACGGAAGTGGCCGCTTGGACCGTTGGGACGCTGACGCCGATTGCCGCTGGATAGAAGCCGTTACGGTCGCTTGCGCGTACGCGCCTCCGGCGGGGAAGCAGCTTGCTAAGCACAGCAGCACGACGATGGCGTGACGATGAATCAAAAGTGGTACCCCGCACCAAACGCGAAGACATTCGTGTTCCACAAGGGCCCAATGACCGGTGCCGTGTACAGACGTCGATATTCAAAAGAGAACGGGAGATAAGCTCGCGGTGACCAGATGAGATTGCTGGTCACAGTGCGGTTGCGGGCAATACTGCCGTATCCAACCGCACTTACCGAGTACGACCGGAGTTGGCCCGCGAAGACGTTGTCCATACCGAACGCGTTGTTCCAGTCCAGCACCGGGGTTAGGTGGATGGCGGCCTGAGCCCAGCCGCCAACATCCTCCGGAGCGTGCAGGTAGATGGTCGTACCGTAGGTTTCGGAGACCCAATCCTTGTATCCGCCTGCGCCGAGTCCGCCAAGTCCAGCGCCGCGGTAAAGGCTACCCGTCAGATCTGCATGACGACCCAGGGGGGCGCGGAAGTCCAGCGTCGCGGCCCACGAGTTGAACGAGCCGACACCGGGCAGCTTATGCGGTGCAAGATAACCCCCGATGCCGACGCGCAGCCCACGCAGCGTATCGCCGCTCCCGAAGGCAACGCGGGCTTCGCCGCCAGGAATGCGGCTCGACTCGGCCAGGGTCGCAGGGTCGCTCCGGCTGGTCGTGTAGGGAGGAGCGGGGTCCGGGGCATCCGGTGGCGAGACCCAGGCGCCTTCCAGAACCAGCACACGTCGCTGGCCGAAGTGAGACGAGACACCGAGTTGTGGCATCCAGTTCCACAGATTTCCTGACCAGGAAAGGCCAGGTGAGGCAACTTGGACAAGCGAGCCCGGCGCATTTGGGTTCAGCAGCGTGCGATCGAAGGAGAAGAAAAGCCGCGCGTGCTGCCAGTCCAGGGCCGCATGCGCAGTCCGGAGCCGCAGGAGGCCACCCGCGGAAGGATAGCTGCCGGCAGCAGCCGTACCGAAGAAGTCGACCCGGATATCTGCCGAGCTGCGCGCGCCGGCTAGATGAGGCCCGTTGGCATCCAGTCCTAGTATCGTCTGCCGCAAGGAAAGCGCGGTGCTGCCCGGCCCACCGAGAGATGCGGTCGGATCGACGGGCGAATCCACGCCGCTGCTGTTCACGCCGGCTGTCAGCAGCACCAGGCCGGTTACCTTGAGCGGGAACTTCGAACTGGTCTCGACCTTGGTCTGTTCCAGCGTAGCGATTTGGCTGGCCTGCAGCGCAATGGCTTCTGCGTTATCAATGGCGAGGGCTGTCGTTGGTGAAGGTGGGGCAGCGCTTGCCGGAGCCGATGCAGCAAGAGACGACTCCAGATTGGCAAGCTGCGCCTTGAGGGAGGCCACTTCTTTCTCTGCATCCTGTATGCGCTGTTCGGCGGCCTGCATCTTGAGCGAGAGTTGCTGGAGCTGCTCGGTAGCGAGGCTCGGCGCGGGTTCAGCTCGTCTAGCCTGCCCATGAGTGGTGCAGGGTGCCGCAACAAGGAACCCGGCGAGCAGCATCAGTGCTGACGGTCTCTTCATACCAGCTCTCCCTTGGGACTCGCCCCCCTCTTCTCAGCGCTCTCCTCGAAGAGCGTCTCCACGGCCGCAGGCTCGGCGCGATGGATTGAAAACCGGAAGCAAGTGTCGCCCGGTGAGCTGCGCTCGATGACGATCGAACCACCATGATCACGGGCCACCTGAAATGCGAGTGTCAGACCTAATCCCGTGCCATTTTGCTTGCCTTCACTAACAAACGGCTGAAACAGACTGCTTCGCACACCCTCGGGCACGCCGCCGCCATTGTCTTCGATCCGTACGGCAACAGCATCGTCATCTACTGAGAGGCGCACCTTCACCAGGGGCTCCGTCGCCGATTGTCGCGCAGCTTGTGAGGCGTTCAGCATGAGGTTGCAAAGCGCGCGTTCGACCTGGGTCGATTCGCAAAAGGCATATGCAAGGAAGGGCGCTGAGTGCATCTCGATTTGCACGCCGACAGATTCCGGGTGGTGCTCTACGATCTCGGCAGCGCGTCGCAGGATAGGGTCGATGTCCTGCAGCCGGCGCTGCCCTGACTGACCCGTGCGGCTAAAGAGGACCAGCGAGTCGATCATGTCCGTTGTGCCCAGCACTGCAAGTCGGATCTCTTCGAGAAAATCGTTGCGCTCCGCTGTAGTAAGCTGTGCGGTTGCCAGGAACTCAGCGTTCGCGTAGACGGCTGAAAGGTAGTGACGGAGATCATGGGATACAGAACGCGCCATGCGACCTATTGTTGCCAGCCGCTCGGCCTCGAGCAACGCGCGATTAGTATCTTCAATCTGCTGCCGCATTGCTGCAAACGCACCGCTCAGCTGCAGCACTTCGCGCGGGCCACGCTCCGGCAATCGAACATTCGGATCTCCCAGCCCAAAGGCTTCCACACCGCGCGCCAATGCACGGAGGGAGCGCGTCAGGCCGTTTGAAACCAGAAGCATCAGGCCGGCACCGGCGATTCCGGTGCACACGGCCGTGAGCGCGAGCAGCCGGTCGATCTCACGGGTGTGGGCTTCGTCATGACGCAGAGAACGCAGCAGGAGCAGGCGAAGCGGCGAAGTAGAAACAGGAGAAAGATCGCGCGCAACAGTCGCAAACGGTTCGCGGCCCAGTGTCACGCGCTCTGGCGTTGGCTGAATCCCCTGCTGCAGCCCGGTAGGCAGCGTCTGCCCGGCCGACAACGTGCTGGCGAGCGTATGGCTTCCGCTTAAAAACACTAGTTGCAAGCCGCTCGCGTTCGACAGCCGGCTGAGTTGTTGCGCATCAATCGCGTAGCCCGTGATGACGTAGCCCAGCAGGGTGCCGCTTCGTTCGTTGCCAAAGAATAATGGCTTGACGGAATAGCCGAAAAGACGCTGGCCGCTAACAAGATAGCGTCGGTCCTCAGTAGTGAGCGCAGCTTCCAGGTCGTTGCGTAGAACCTCCGTGGCTGGCTCTCCGCGCGTGTAAACGGTACTGACGTGGCCGTTTCGCAGCGCCAGCGCGAACAGTTCTTCGCCACTGGTCTTCCAAAACTGCTGTCCGCCGTCCTGAATCGTACGGTTGTCCGAGGTAGTCATCAGAGCTTTAAGGCTGGGAAGATCCGCAAGCAGTGCATTCTCTCGCTGAAGTTCGAGCAGGCGCTCGGATTCCGCATCGGCAAAGGTCAGCAGCGAGTTCCGCAGCTCAAGACGCGAGGCCTCCGCGATCCCCTCGTGCAGACGCGCATCCACGATGCGGAGGCTCACCGTAGAAAGAATGATAATGACGGCACTCAACGTGAGCACCAGCATCCATCGGAGCGGGAACCCACGGTGTCTCGCCAGCGGCCTTGCCCTATCCGACAAACTTGTACCCCGAACCATAGACCGTCAAGAGGTGGCGCGGATTCGCAGGGTCTTCTTCGAGCTTCTGGCGCAATTTCAGGATCTGGTTGTCTACGGTCCGCGTGGTGGGATACGCGTTGTAGCCCCACACCTGGGTGAGCAAGGCCTCGCGACTGAGCACGGTTCCCGTGTGCTCCATCAAGTGACGCAGCAGCTTGAACTCCAGCGTAGTCAACGAGATTTGCTCATCACCGCGCTCGGCCGTCATCTGCCCGAAATGCACCGTGCAGCGACCGAAGGTGTGCTGTTCTTGAGCCTCGGGCACGAGGCGTATCCGTCGACTGCGACGCAATGCCGCCTGCAAACGCGCCAACAACTCACGCGGGCTGAAGGGCTTCGTGACATAGTCATCTGCGCCGAGTTCGAAGAGCAGCACCTTATCAATCACCTCAGATTGTGCGCTGAGGATCAGCACCGGAATGTCTGGCGCTTGAGACTTGATCTCACGGCAGACCTCGCGGCCTGAGAGGCGCGGGAGATTCAAATCGAGGACGACGGCGTCGGGCCGTATCTCACGAAAGCGCTCCAGCGCTTCAACCCCGTCCGCACTCGGAGTAACCTCGATACCCTCGGCGGCAAAGGCTCGGTGCAGAACCTTCTGCATGCGCGGGTCATCTTCCACGACCAGTACCCGCACGATCTCCGGCAACACAACTGCTCCGGAGCGGGAGACGTCTTGGTGCAGTTCGTCGGGCATAGTGGCCCATAGTACTGCCTTCTGCGCTCCACGCAAGAGGGATATCCCATCCCTACACTCACAAATGACAAAGGAATGACGATTCTTCAGCGGCGGGGCTGCAAGCCGCCGTCGATGTCGTCGACCCCAAATCAGGACATTCGAATGACAAAGCCCGGACATTTACAACTCTTTCTCTGCGCATACTCGGCTCAACGATACGCATTAGGAGCGAGTTTATGCCGCGTTCTCTTCTTCTTGTCTGCATCTGCTCTGCCGTAAAGCAACGATCCCGGGCTCTCCAGCTTGTTGCTCGCGTGTTTCTCTCGGTGTCGTTTTCATACGCACAGACGCCTGGTACCGGCGCCATCTCAGGTGTCGTCACCGACCCTGCGCACCAGCGGATTCGGAGCGCCGTGATCGAAGCTGTAAATCACTCCACGGGCATGCACCGACTCACAAACACCGGGGAAGACGGCCTGTTCCGCCTACCGCTGCTGCCCCCCGGCGAATGGTCACTCACCGTGCATGCTGACGGCTTCGCGATCGGCCAGCTGTCGCCTGTCAGCGTCACCACCGGCAACACGGCTTCTGTACGACTTGACCTCGTCGTGGCTGGGCTGGCAACTACGGTGCAGGTCTCCGGCTCCGCATCCGTGGCGCAGTTGGAAAGTTCCACACTGGGTAGCCTGGTCGACCACGAAGCTGTTGAAGCACTCCCTTTGAGCAACCGAAATTACACACAGATCCTGGCGCTCTCTCCGGGAGTGATCGTCGATCTGCCGAATGCGACGCAGTTGGGTACGGGGACACAGAACGTCGCTTCCAACGGCGCAAGTCCCCTGGCCAATAACATCCAGTTCAACGGCGTAGATGCAAATAACCTTATGCAAAACTCAGCCGCGCTCAGTGGTACTTCGCAGGTGGGCACCGCGGTTCCGGCACCGGACACCATCGAGCAATTTCAGGTGCAGACGGCGAATTACGATGGGGGCTACGGGCGTGGCACGGGGGCCAACGTCGATCTGATTAGCCGCGCAGGCACCAACACATTCCACGGTAGCGTGTGGGAGTTCGTGCGCAACAACCTCTTCAACGCCAACGAGTTCTTTGCCAAGCAGGATGGCCAGCCGCGGGCAGAGCTGAAGCATAACCAGTTTGGCGCCGCACTCGGCGGTCCCATTCTGCGAGGGCGCACGTTCTTCTTCGCCGCCTACCAAGGCACCCGGGAAGCCAACGGGCTCGGTGACGCCCAGCACCCCATCCTGCCGTTGCTCACAAGCGACCGCTCTGCGGCAACTCTGGGCGCGGAGTTCTGCCCGGCGAACCACCAGAACGCGGGGGGTGCCACCGCCAGCGGTTACCTGACGCAGGCTGGTGGCACGCAGGTGGCATGTGACGGCTCCAACATCAATCCTGTAGCGTTGAGCGTGCTGAATGCAAAGACTGCGTCCGGCCAGTTTCTCATCCCTAGTCCACAACGGGTACTGCCGCTAACCGGAGCTGACGCCTCTGATCAGTTGCCAATTGGCCAGTCCACTTTCTCGCCTCCGTCCTATTACAACGAGGAGCAGTTCACCGCGAACATTGATGGTGTGCTGGGCGCGAAGGACACTCTTGCGGGGCGCTTCTTCTACTCGCGGTCATCAATCGACAAACCCTTTCCGCAGAACCTGACGAATCTGCCCGGATGGCCGAGCACCTCGCTCAACCGGAACACCAATTTCGTGCTGGCTGACACACACGTCTTCAACGCGAGGCTGGTCAACATCGCCCGCTTCGGCTTCATTCGCTTTGATGGCCTCTCTGCAGTGCAGAACGCGCTCTCTTCGACAGATGTAGGACAGGACACGCCAGTGGGTGGTCCTACTTCCAGCGCCCCCGCACCAGCACTTCAGGTTGCGGGTTTCGCGATCGGCGACGCTGGCAACCCGAACTCTTGGCAGGTGACCAACAGCTTCATCTGGCAGAACACGCTCGCCTGGACGCACGGCCGCCACAATGTGCGCTTCGGTGCAGAAGTCAAGCGCTTTCAGGTGGACGAGGATCAGCCCGAAGAAACTGACGGGCTGCTCGAGATTGGCACGTTCGCCGACTTCCTGGTCGGGCAGAGCGCCTCGCAAAACGGCAGCCCCCAAGGTGTCAGCAACATCTCCGGGTCCTTTGCCGGTGGAGGCATCTACCGCCGCGACACACGTTACACCGACTTTGCCGGTTTCGCGCAGGACGACATCAAGCTGTCCCCCCGTTTTACCCTCAACGCGGGCCTGCGGTATGAAATCTTTGCGGCGCCTGTCGAGACCCACGGACGCTTGGCCAACTTCAATCCCTTCACCGCCCAACAGGGCCCTCTGTCCTCAACTGGTACCTTCAGCGGGCAAACGCTGCCATCCAACTTCCTTGGCGAGCTGCCCGCAGGGTTGGTGCGAACGCCCTTCTCCAGCTTCTACGTGACCCCACTTGCCGATGTGTCGCCGCGGATCGGCTTCTCCTGGCAGGTAAGGGATCGGCCCACGCTTGTGATACGCGGCGGTTATGGCATCTACTATGACCGGCACTCCGGCACAATTTCGGAACAGACACTCAGCCAGCTGCCATTCGCGACGCTGCAGATAGGTTTCGGATCGCAGAACGCAGGCGCTTCCTTGGCGCATCCGTTCCAGCCTTATGTGCTGCCCCAATCCAGCTACCCGGTGTTTCAACCGCGCACGCCCTCCACGGCGCCTTTCATCGAAGCCACAAACCCAAACCTGCGTGACAGTCGTACGCAGGAATACAACCTGAATCTGCAGTGGGACCTCGGCCGCGGGTACCTGTGGGAGATCGGCTATGTCGGTACCAACTCCGCTCATCGTTCAGGACAGTGGGAATTCGATCAGGCACAACTGGCGAGTCCTACCGGCCCGGTGAATGGAGAGACGACGAACTCCATCAACAACGTCACTGCCCGCATGCCGTACCAGGGCATCAGCCAGGGATCGCTACTGACCGACGACATCTTTGTCGCCAATTACAACGCACTGCAGACCTCATTGACTCGACGGCTCAGCCATGGCTTTCAGTTGCAGATGAGCTACACATGGTCCAAGAACCTGGACGAGGTGAATGGCGAAGTCGGCACTGACACTTTCGAATTGCAGTTGCCTACGAATAACCAGCTCGATCTGCGGAACTCGTCCTACGGCCTGGCAGGCGACGACCGCGACCAGCGTTTTGTGACGAACTTCGTCTGGAACACACCAATGGTGCACCGTCTACCGGCTGTGTTGCGAGAAAGCGTCGCACATTGGCAATTCTCCGGCATTGCTGTCATCCAGTCAGGCATTCCGCTCAGCGTCTTCGACAGCAACGCCGGGTCAGTCTACGGATTACTGGGCGGCGAGGTGCGCGCTCAGTTGAGCGGAGAGGGAAAGGTTTCCACGGCAGGCCCGCTCTTTGACCGCGTGCAGAGAGGCTATTTGAACCCGGGCGCATTCACCCGCGCACCGCAGGTGGCAAACGGGACCACCCTTGCAGATCAGGACTTTGGCAACAGCGGTGTAGGCATCGTGCGAGGGCCCGGGCAGCACAACGTGGATCTGGCAATCGAGCGTGTGTTCTCGCTTCACGTCCCCCATCTACCGGAGGGTAGTCACTTCGTTTTCCGCACAGAGTTCTTCAACCTGACCAACACACCGCAGTTCGCAAACCCGAATACAGGCCTGGGGTATACCGACCCCTCGCTCCCGAATCCAGCCGCCAGCCAAACCTTCGGACGCATCACGGGAACGGTCGCCAACCCACGCATCATTCAGTTCGCAGCACGCTACAGTTTCTGACTGTTCATCCCCGGAGACGAGACGACGATGAGTACGACCTCCACGCCGATCCCCCAAACGCTGCCGTTATCTGGTCTGCGAACAGAGAACGAACCAGAGCCGGAGAAACGCGTCTTCCGGCACAGTATCGAGCCACCAGAGCTGACGCTGTACCGTGTCTTCTTCCCGATGGGCTTTCCACTCGACGTTCACACAAACGACGCTGAAGTGTTCACCCTCCTTGATCGCATGTGGGGGCGCTTCACACCCCTGAAAGCTGCTACCTCCTCGCTGCTGCGCTTCGACGTCTACGTAGTGGACGGTCGCGGTGGCTCAGCTTGCCCGCCAGCGCCGGTATACAGGCTGGTTCAGCCGCTGCTGACTGCGGTAGCCGATGCAGACAACTACAGCATCGTCGATTTGTCCACCCGTCACTCACATGTCTCCATCGCGCGTACCACGCTTGCCTATCCGCGCTATGCCGAATGGTTCCTGCTTGCCGCGCCGCTATCGTGCATCTCTACGCACCTTGCCACACCAATTCACGGCGCCTGCGTCAGTCGACGCGGCCGCGGTGTGCTCCTCTGTGGGGAGTCCGGCGCGGGCAAATCCACGCTGGCCTATGCCTGTGCGCGGGCGGGTTGGACCTACACCTCCGACGATGCAGTGTTCCTTCCTCATGGTGAGAGCGGACGACGTGTGATTGGTAATTGCTATCAGGTGCGCTTTCGGCCAGACACAGCCGTACTTTTCCCAGAGATCTCCGGGCGCGACATCACACCTCGCGCCGCCGGGAAACCCTCGATAGAGATCCCCACAGCGGAACTGCCGCACATGCGTCTTTCCTTCAGCACGGACGTGCAGCATATCGTCTTTCTGGATCGCCACAGTGGAGAACAGCCGCTCCTCGAGCGTTCCCCGGTGACCACTGCAAGGCGCTACCTGCGAAGCGTGTTGTTTGGACTACCCCAGTCTGTAACCGAACAGACTGACGAGTTGGAGCGACTGCTCACAGCGCCGGTCCACTGCCTCCGCTATGAGCGACTGGATGACGCGGTCAGACTTCTGGAGCAGCTTGTCACCGGGGGCTATGCGTGACCGTCATGCTCAACGCACTCGATCCTTCGCCCAACACACTCGCCGCGAGCGAAGTCACAGTACGTTGGCGCTTCAGCCGTCCTTTCTGGACCTTCTTTACCGCCGCCTTCTTCTTCGATGCCGGTTTCGCGGTGTATTTCTTTCTTTTCAACCTGTACCTTGTAGACCTCCGATACAGTGAGCGCGCTATCGGCACCGTGAATGCGGCATTCACGCTCGGCTCGCTGCTTGGAACGCTGCCCGGCGGGGAAGTCTCGCGTCGCTTCGGCATGCGCACGCTCCTGCTTGCCTGTTTTATAGCGACGCCCCTTTCGGGTGCGGCACGGGTATTCTGCCCGGGGATCGCAACCCAAACGCTGTTGGCGTTCTTGATGGGTATCGCCATCAGCGGTTGGGGCGTTTGTTTTCTGCCCGCAGTGTCGCGGCTGACCACGTCGGCCGCACGCAGTTCGGCGTTCAGCCTTATCTTCGCAGTGAGTGTAGGCACCAGCGCAGTCGGAGGTTTCCTCTGCAGTCGCCTGCCCTCCTGGATCGCTGCGGCAGGTCTGCCTCTGTCCGGGGTAGCCAGTAAGCAACTGCTTCTACTGTCCTCCTGCTTCATCGCAATCGTCGGCCTGTTCGCGATACTGCGTTTGCGCATTCCTGCAATTGCCGGTTCCGAAGAGGTGAAGACGGCATCTCTCCAATGGCCGAACTGGCGCAATGCCTGGAGGCTGGACGCCTTTCTTCTCAGATTCCTCCCGTGCATGGCGCTATGGTCCGGGGTGCTGGCCGTCACGGGCGTCTTTGCCAGTGTGTACCTGACCCGTGGGCTTGGCCTGCCGCTAAGCCGTCTTGCGATGATCTTCTCGTGTGCCCAGCTAATCCAGTTTGGAGCCAGCTTGCTGATGCCGTTGCTGGTTCGAGCTATCAACCGCGAGAATGCGGTGATGCTCGTTCAGACCCTCGCGGCCCTGGCCCTTTGTGCTTTGGGTGTGACACATGCCATCCACGTAGCAATCGCGCTGTACCTGCTGCTTTCCACGGCGCAATGGATGAGCTCACCCGTCCTGTATGACTTGCTGATGCACAACACAATCGATGATCGTCGTGGCACGGTTGCGGCGATGACAATGTTCGGCAATGGCTTGGCTGGCGCTATCGCGACAGGCATCACGGGCATTCTTCTATCCCGCTTTGGTTATCGCGCAGTCCTTCCGTGGCTCGCTGCGGTCGCCATGGCGATCGCCCTCGCCTTCCGGCAAGCTAACCAGGAGCGTGGAACCGGAGCGCGGACACGCGAGCCGCAGGCCACGTAGCAACTCGAGGAATTCATGCAAACGAAGCTCAAAGTCCTTCTATGTGTCACGCTCTTCTTTGGGCTTCCACACACCTCACATGCAGGAGGTCCTGTGCTACCCGGCTCGCAACTGCTATGCCACCGCACCGCAAACGAAGACGTTCCGGAGAACACGCTTGAGAGCTTGGAGCAGGCGGCTCTGTTGGGCTGCAATGTTGTCGAGATCGATCTTCGGCGCACGCTGGACGGAGAGATCGTCTTGAACCATGACGGCCTGCTCGAGCGGCTGACCGATGGCACCGGCACGATTGAGGAGAGCTTCTACGGGGAGCTTTCGAGAGACGATGCCGGCAGATGGATGGGAGAGCGATTTGCTGGGCTGCGTATCGCGCGCTTCGCAGATGCACTGCGGCTCGCCCGTGACCTCGATATCCGCCTGGTGCTGGACATCAAGACGCCGGGGATCGGTGAGCAGGTTCTACAGACCCTTGCGCGCGAAGGCATGCTGCAACGGGTCGAATTCAACGGGGAATGGGCCGACATCAAGAAGCTGCGACCGCAGGCGCAGGACGCAGGCGATCACACCACCTGGGTTCGCGCTCCTGTCACGGCTGCACAGGTCGACGAACTCCATCGGAAAGGCAATGCCGTCGTGGCGAACTTCTCCGACAGCTCGCAAGAGATGGATCTGGATGCGATGAAGGCCGCTGTAGCGTCCGGCGTGGACGCCATCAATGTTGATTACCCGCGGCTGGGCGCTGAAGCCGTTGGAAGACCTGTGGAGCGAGCCATCGCAAATTGGACGGAGCGGGCCTCTCATGGCGATTCACCCAGCCGTTGCCGTGCCATCCTGCAACTTGCACGCTACCGTGGATTCCCGTTGAGGGACCGCTTCGTTCTCTGGCTCAACGAGCCGGATCCAAATGTCGCTCGCGCTGCTGCCCTGGCTCTGCTCCATCCGGAATACAGGGCAAGCGCCAACTGGTTTGCCACTGCGCTTCAGGCACACGCACCCACGGTCCGCGCCAATGCGGTGTGGGCGCTCGGAAGACTTGGATCTGTCGAAGGTTTGCCGCTGATGATACCACTGCTGACAGACAGCGAAGCCGAGGTGCGTGCCGAGGCTTATCTGGCGATCTCACGCTTTCCCGGCAGCGCGACCGGTGCCGACCTGCGTCATGGACTCTACGACCCTGACCCGGCTGTGCGCGGAGCAGCAGCGTTAGCGCTAGCGCAACACCCTGCACCGGACGTTGCGGTCGCGATCCAGACCCAGCTTCTACAGGAAATGCATGCGGAGCGAGTCCTGTACCAGGCCTACGCGAGGCGCCAGCATAAGACCCTAAGCAAGCAAGAGATCACAGCTGTCACGGCATCTTTCCGCTGTCAGATGCAAATGGTCAAAGCGTTGGCACGAGTTTCTGGAAACGATGCGACCGCTTCCCTGGAGCAGCAGGCCTTTCGCCCCGATGCTGACTTCTCGCAGATGAACGAAGCCGTCGCGGCGTTTGCGCTCTGGGATCGTATCGGCGCTGATCCTGGCTCGGCTGTAGAAGCTTTGGGTAACAACGATCCTGGTGTGGCCGACCGTGCGGAATGGATGCTTATCCACGCCGGACCGACAGTGCTGCCGGCTGTTCGCAACGCTTTGCAAAACCCTTCAGTGCAAATCCAGATACGCGCCATGCTCATCGTCAGTCTGGCTGGCGACGCAGTCTCGTTGCCACGACTCCGAGCAATGTGCACTGGTGTTCTGACGCCGCAGGCCACAGCTGCCATAGATCGCATTGAGCTCTTGCAGAGGTAATAGCGGAAGGCGCCTCCCTGCCCCTTGAATTTTGCATCGGCAGTCTGGAGCAGGCAAAAAGACTTGCAGAGGTTGAGGCGACCCTAGAGCGCTTCAACCCCTGCAAGGCAGTGAGCTATGTGGAGGACTTCTCCTCACTGCGGATTGAAAAACTGCAACAGAGCCTTCTCATCCCTTTCGCTCAGCGACGCCCTGACCCGCATATGACGGACGACGGTTCGTGTGATGCGCGGCGAAAAGCTATCCGGAGCCGTGTGGCAACGCGAGCAGTTCTCGGCAAACACGCGTTCGCCCTCATGCTCCTTGTGGGACTTCTTGGCTGCCGGAAGATCTACGGGCGGAGTGGATGCGATGATCTGCCCGGAAGAAGCCTGTTGCGCGACGACCGTATCTGCAAACGTAGCCAAGGTTGCGCCAACAACCAGGACTTTACAAAGCCGAAACAGTGCTGTTTCAATCACCTTTCTTACATTCATTGCTCCTTACTTCCTTTCCATACCGGGGTGAGAAAGCGATAGACCAGGCCTGTCTCCCAGATGTTGACATCGTGATTCGCGGAGAACTGCCGCGAGTAGCTGGTCAAGATCCGCATGTTGTGCGGCAGATGGTAGTTCAGCCCGGCGTCGACACGTTGCGTGTTGACCAAGGGCAGTCCATCACTGACGACGGTGTCCCGTCGCCATGTCTGCTGCATGCGCAGTACCGGCTCGATCCGCCCTATCCAGCTTTCTAGGCCGCCGAAGTGTGCGCTGCGGTAGTCGGCTTGAACCCAGTAGCCCTGGGCGTGATGCCCCCGTGCGAATTCGGAACGGACGCGGAGATTTGAGTTACTCGGTTCATACCAGACATGCATGCCGTAGAAGTTTTCATGCGTACCTTGCAGCAGGCGGCCATAAGAGAGGCCCGCTTCAACGCGCTGCGGCTTGAAGTACAGGCTTGCCTGGCCGCCGAAAGATCGCTCGGAGTTAAATTGCTGGTTCCCGCTACGTGCGGAGTAATAG
This sequence comes from Verrucomicrobia bacterium Tous-C9LFEB, assembly GCA_964658105.1. Taxonomy (GTDB): domain Bacteria; phylum Acidobacteriota; class Terriglobia; order Terriglobales; family Acidobacteriaceae; genus Granulicella. The sequence goes on from CAZZXY010000001.1 coordinate 77,127, forward strand.
GCAGCGTAGGTCAGGTTCACTTTTGGCGTATCAACACCGGAGCCACGCACCTGCGCGCCCAGACCAGTGCCCGTACCCATCACACCCAGACTGGCGATCAACGGCCCATCCTGCAGCGCGTTGATCCACACCGGAGACAGGCGCTCGTTGTACGTACCGAATGGAATGAGGTAGCTGCCGGCGACAACCGTGAGGTGCGGAGTCACCAGGAAATCTCCCTGCAGGTAGGTAAGACCCGCAAAGAAACTGTGATCATACCCGCCCTGTGATCCAACGCTGGGTGTCACAGACTCGATAAGCGCGGCACGGGATTCGATCAATACACGTTCACCAATGGGTGCCGCGATCAGAGGTTCCGCAATAGGGAGATAGCTGGTCCCGTTCCCATTGGAGTTTGTGAAGAAGGCTGCCCCACCGGAGATCAGCGGCGTGTTCTGCGCGTGGCAGAGACAGGAGGCGCCCAGGCCAGCTGCAGCTGCGAGGAAATGGCACCTCAGCCCTTGACGCGAAAGAGTCGAAAGCTTCTCAAATGAACGTGACATGGCGCCACCATAGGCGTTGCGGCACCTGCTTCTTGTTCGCGCGGTGTCTGTTGTTTGTCAGGACATTGTCATCCTCCATTCCTGACAATTGGTTGACAACACCGGGATTACGGCGTGACACCGCACGGTGCTTGGCGGGCCTACGCTCTGTTTCAGCTGAGATTGCCGTGAGCTTAGCCCTGGAACAATGACACGCGAAACCTTCAACGACATATCTCTGATTCCCACGCTGCCCCTTCGCCGAAGGGAACGGTCACGAGCGGCCGTTGTAGCACTTTTTCGCGAACGGGAGCCAGGAAGCCACGAGATGCTGCGTGGCTTAAACATGCTCGAGTGGATGCAATTGCTGCCTTGGCTGGATACCAGCGGACTGGCGCTCTATCTTCTCGACCGGCTACGCGAACGTGACTCGCTGGGAACGCTGCCCTCGCCTGTTTTGCGTCGCCTGGAACTGAACCTACAGGACAACGCGAAACGCACTGCGGCGCTTGTCGAGGAGTGTTGCGGAATCCAAGCGCAGTTCGCCGAGGCTGGAGTCTCCTATGCGGTCCTGAAAGGTTTCTCCTTGTGGCCGTACTCTGTGCCCCGGCTGGAATTGCGTTCCCAGCTTGATCTCGACTTCCTCGTAGCCGTACGCGACGAATCTCGCGCGCGGGCAGTGCTGGAGAAGAGAGGCTATCGGCTCCATGCCATCAGCGGTCGCACCCGGGAATTCAAGACGCCCTGCGCCGGTGTGCTAACGCTTGCGGACCTCTATCGACCTTCGCTCCAGCGCACAGTAGAGCTTCACCTGGAAGAGCAAGGGATGGGGCTGCTCCAACGCTGTGAGCACCACACGCTACGCGAGGTAACAATGCCGGTGTTGCCTGCGGCAGACCTGTTCGTGGATCAGGCGCTTCATCTTTACAAGCATCTCAGCCGCGATCAGATGCGCTGTTCGCACATGGTGGAGCTATATCGCCACCTGATGGCCCGGAGGGAGGATCCCGCGTTCTGGACACAGGTGGAAGCCATGTGCGTAGGGACGCCTCGGATCGCCGCATGTGTCGGGATAGCGCTACAGTTCGTCTCGCAGCAGATAGAGCCTTCCTGTGTGCCCCCCGCAGTGCGCCGCTGGACAGTCCATCGTGCCCCTTTGGCAGCACGGCTTTGGGTCCATCGCTACGGCGCGCGGGTGATGACAGCTTCCTTTCCCGGAACCAAGCTCCATCTGCTGTTGGCGGAGGCAATGGCGCACGAAGGCGTACTTGCTGGGCAGCCTATGGGGGCGTCGCTTCTGCCGCGCCACCTGCCGCCGCGCATCGCAATCCCGCCAGCCGGCGAGACCTTTCATCAGGCTGTGCGGCGTGAGTTCGATCAGGGCCGCTTCATTGTCACCCGCCTGCGCTTTCACCTTTGTGAAGGACTGCGTTATCTCCGTGAGCGCCGGCGATGGCACCGATTGCTGCGAGCCGTTGCCCTCGTGTTGCACAACCGGGAGCAGAGGGCAATGAAGCCGCTGGTCGCGGACACCTTGCGGGCCGCAACAAAGCTGTGACATTCACCTTACCCACGCATGACATCAACGGCACAGAGGCTCGCATATGTTGGAGCACAAGGAAGCGAATCCAGTGATGTTCTTCATGACCAGATCATCGTTCTTCACTGTTTCCGGTGCCTGGATGACGGCATGCATCGCATCGCTTCTTACGGTCTCGGTGCACGCGCAGCTTCCTGGACTCGATCCGTTGACGAACGGCGTGCAGACGAACAGCACATCAGCGGCGACCGTTCCTGCCCAGTCCAGTGGACTACAGGGCGGCAACGCAAGCGGCTCGGCGCGGCGGCCAGCTACGGGCGCAGCAGATTCAGCTAGTCCCTTGCTTTCGCAGGCAGGCACCGAAGCGGTACCCGGCATCTCCCCGTCCCGGGTCACGCTGCCCGCCGACCAGATCTTACGCATCCTTGAAACCGAGCCGAGCCTCACCGTGGAACTGAAGTCTGCGCTTGCAGACCGACTGACTGCACAGGGTGCACCTACTGATGCCAACGCCTTCACGGACGAGCAGTTCTACTCCCAGATCGTCAGCAATCCAAGCCTCCGTTCCGATATCACGGCGTACCTCCGCGCACGCGGCTACATCAGCAGCGAAGACCTTGCTGCGGCAGCGATGAACGCTCCTCTCGTCGAGAGTGCGGATCTTGTGACGCTTCCGGGTCTTTCATCGCAAACGCTCTCCGGGCAGGAGCTATCAGGTGGCATGCATGATCATTCCACTTGGCCAACGGAACGCCAGCAGCACACCACGACGGACCGGGTGCAAACGTTGCAGACTACCGCGGATCTGCCCACCGTGCTCCGGTCTCCCACTCCGTACAACCTGCAGTCTCTTCGCGATCTGTACACGCAGCTGCCCCAGGACAATGCGCCTTTACGCCGCTTCGGTTCCGACTTCTTTAGCCGCACGTCAGCCTCGATGGCGCGCGGGTCCACGGATGCCTCGCTCGACGTTCCTCTGGGACCTGATTACGTGGTGGGTGCCGGGGACACACTCACAGTGGATCTCTGGGGCGGAACAACGCAGACCTTCAGTCGCACGGTCAGTCGTGATGGCTCGCTGCTGTTGCCTGAAGCAGGCTCACTGCAGGTAGCCGGCCTGACGCTGGATCATGTTGAGGCGCTCGTGCAGAGCGCGCTCTCGCGACAGTTCCGGGATGTACGCTCCTCGGTGACAGTGTCGCGGCTGCGCGGCGTCCGCGTGTACGTCGTCGGCGACGTACAGCGTCCGGGTGGATACGACCTGAGCCCGCTGGCGACACCGCTTTCCGCACTCTATATAGCGGGTGGCCCTACCGCCACGGGATCGCTCCGCACCGTTCGTCATCTCCGCGGGGCGCAGCTTGTCGAGCAGATCGACCTCTATAACTTTCTGCTGCACGGCGTGCGCGCCTCGACCGGGCACTTCGAAAGTGGTGACACCCTGGAAATTCCACCCGCAGGACCGCAGGTGGCCGTTGCAGGTGCAGTACGTCGGCCCGCAATCTATGAACTGGCCGACGCCGATCGCAACCTGCAGTCCGTCATCGAGGACGCCGGCGGCTTGCTGCCCGCAGCTGCAGCCGACCACATCACGGTGGAGCGGATCGACCCGAATGCTGGCCGGCGCACTTTGACGGCCCCTCATGCTTCCTCGCCGGAATCCAATCGCAACGTCCGGGCTGCGTTTTCCCTGCAGGATGGCGACCGGATCACTATCGGCTCGCTGCTGCCCTACAGCGAACGCGTGGTTTACCTGACTGGACACGTAGCCCGTCCTGGCCGAGTGGCCTTCCGTGACGGCCTGCAGCTAAGTGACGTGCTGCAGAGCCAGCGGGACCTTTTGCCGGAGCCGGCGGCACGTGGCGAACTCGTACGATTAGTCCCGCCCGATTTTCACGCCGAAAGCTTGCCGTTCGATCTGCGAGAAGTCCTGATCGGAAACCAGAACCTCGCATTGCAAGCCTTCGATACTATTCGCGTCCTGGGCCGGTATGAACAGGATGCGCCCACAGTGACCGTCACTGGAGAGGTCCAGCGCCCGGGTCCTTACCCCCTCTCAGAGGGGATGACGGCGGGTCAGCTCGTGCGTATGGCGGGTGGCTTGAAGCGTGCCGCACTGCGCGACACTGCCGACCTGACGAGCTACACGGTGAACGGCGGCCAGCGGATAGAAGGCAGCTTAACCACGGTGAGCATCGGCGCTGCGGTAGATGGAGCCGATCCGCGGTCCGATCCTCCCTTGAAGCCGGGTGATGTCTTAACCGTGCGAGAGATTACGGGATGGGGCGACATCGGTCAGTCCGTCACGATCGAAGGCCAGGTTCGGTTTCCAGGCATCTACGGTTTTCGCGAAGGGGAAAAGCTCAGCACGGTGCTGGGGCGCGCCGGCGGCTTACGCGATACGGCCTATCCCGAAGGTGCTGTTCTGGTGCGTGAAGGGGTAAAAACTCTGGAGGGCAAGAGCCGCGATGAACTCGTGCGGCAGATTGAGACCAACGCCGCCAGCGCCCGCATCTCGCCGAATCTTTCCGCATCCGGGGACGCAGGCGCGACTCTGCAGATGATCAAGGCACAGCAGGACCAAGTGCTGGCCGACCTCAAGGCTCACCCTCCAGTCGGCCGCATGGTGATTCACATCTCCGGCAATGTAAGTCTTTGGGCCAACACGTCTGATGACGTCGAGTTGCGACGCGGTGATGTCCTGACTGTTCCCAAGCGGCCCGGCTTCGTCCTTGTCACCGGACAGGTCTACAACGGCACGGCGCTCACCTTCACCCCCGGCAAGACGGCCAGCTGGTACCTGGGCCGCGCTGGCGGGGCCAGTCAGTCAGCCGACCGGAAAGACATCTTTGTCATCCGCGCCAACGGAACTGTGATCGGCCGTCGCTCGGCAGGTGGCTGGTTCGCCGGAGATGTACTTTCCACACGGATCGAACCAGGCGATGTAGTCGTTGTCCCGCAGAAGATCATTGGTGCCTCTTTGTTTTGGCGGAATCTCCTGACCGCGGCGCAACTGGCTTCGTCCATCGCCATCACTGCCGCCGTGGCCGGATTGTGAAGCGCAGCCATGTGCAGGAGACCATCATGAACAGTCAGAACAGGCCCGGGGAGCCGCTTTGGATCGCACGTGCGCATCTGCTCTTGGCCCAGCGGCGTCTGTTGTTCCGGACCGCCGCCGTTGCCCTTGCGCTTAGCCTGCTGTTGGTCTGTCTTATTCCCAAGCGCTACACGGCCACGGCACGCATCATGCCCCCGGACAGCAACGGAGGCACGGGCGCGTTGTTGTTGACGGCGCTGGCGGGACGCGGCAGCAACCTCGGCACCCTGGGCGGTATCGCCGGCGGTCTTTTAGGCAGTCACAGCAGCACGGCGCTTTTCCTGGACCTTCTGCGTAGCGGCACGGTCACCGGCGGGATCATCGACCGTTTCGATCTGCAGCATGTCTATCGCAAGCGCTATCGCGTAGACGCGGCCAAGACTCTTACGCGGCGCACCGACATTACTGACGACAAGAAGAGTGGCGTGATCACCGTCAGCTTTGGGGATACTGACCCTACGCGGGCACGCGACGTCGTACAGGCGTACCTTGACGGTCTCAATCGCATCGTCACCCACACCAGCACCTCCACAGCCCGGGCGGAGCGCGTCTTTATCGAGCACCGGCTTCAAGGCGTCCAGGCAGATCTCGAGAGCGCCCAGCAGCGGCTGGCTGACTTCTCCAGCCGCAACAGCACCGTGGACATCAAGGAACAGACCCGTGCCATGGTGGATGCCGGCGCGCGCGTGCAGGGCGAGCTCATGGTGGAGCAGGCCGGGCTCGAGTCACTCCGGCAGATCTATGGTGACGGCAACGTGCGCCTGCGCTCCGCCGAGGCACGTATCGGTTCGCTGCGGCATGATCTGGACAGGTTGGCGGGCTCCTCCACAGACTTGTCTGCGGGTACCGCATCCGGCGCAAACCTTGGTGCTGGCGCAGACGATGCGGGGAAGACGGCTCTCGCGCGCAGCGGGCTGTACCCCCCGCTTCGGCAGCTACCCCGCCTGGCCGTTCCCTTCGCCGATCTTTACCGCGACATGCGCGTGCAGGAGACCGCGTATGAACTGCTGACGCAACAGTACGAGATCTCTCGTCTGGAAGAAGCCAAGGACGTTCCGATCGTGAGCGTCATCGATCCTCCAGGCGTTCCGGAGAAGAAGTCCTTTCCTCCCCGGCTGTGGCTTTCCCTGGCGCTTACCACCGCCGTCATGCTGCTGGAGGTCGCGGTGCTGATTCTCCGTGACGAGTGGGAGCGCTTGCCCGCCGACGACCCACGCCGGACGCTTCTGCAAGCGATGCTGACCCGGCAACCAATTCAGCAGGCGAGTCTTCGTGCGGTGGAGCAGATCCTATGAGGCGCCACCTGGAAAACGCGGGCTGGGGTGTCCTCGATTACGCGGCCTACCCGGCCATGATGTTTGTGGTGGCACCAGTGGTGCTGCATCGCCTGGGCGCCGCGGAGTACGGGATCTGGTCCGTCACCACGGCCGTGATCAGCATTGGCGGTGTGATCGCCTCGGGCTTCGGCGATGCCAACATCCAGAGGGTGGCCCGACTACGTGGCCTTGATAATGCGACGGCCGCAAAGGCAGCGATGGTCTGCACCGTGCGCAGCCTGTTGACCATCCACCTCGGCCTGGGCACGCTGCTGGCGCTGATCGCCTGGTGTGCTGTACCGGCCATGGCCGTCCGGCTGGCCCACGCGCAGCCTGCTCAGACCCACGAGTGTGTGATCGCATTGCGCATCGCAAGCGCCCTCATCCTTCTACGCGCAGTCGAGACCGTTCCGGTAAGCACGCAGCGCGCCTTCGAGCAGTTCGGCAGTGCCGTGCGCATCAACACGGCCGTACGACTCCTGACGCTGAGTGCTGCAGCTGTGTTGGCTCTGGCCGGGCGTCACGTAGTCAGTCTTCTGCTCGCGACCGCCGCTGCTCTGACTATCGGGACCGTGCTGCAATACCGCGAACTGCGCCACCTTCTTGGCTCCGCCGTGCTTTGGCCCACCGTGGAGCGCTCCTCACTGCAGATCCTGCTGCGGACGGGCCTGTTTACCTGGCTGGGGGCGCTGGGGGGAGTGATCTTCAGCCAGCTCGACCGCGTGGTATTGGGCGTTGCCATCGGGGCAGCCGCGGCAGCTCCCTACCTGCTCTGCGTGCAGTTCGCGCACCCGATCGCGGGACTAACGGGGTCGGCCCTGAGCTTTCTCTTTCCCCACCTCAGCTTGCGGGTGGTGGCCGCGAGCCGCTCCGAACTCGTGAACACACTCCTGCGCGCCTTCGTGTGCAATCTCCTGCTGGTTACGACCGGCGCTGCCCTCCTGTTGGCCTTCGGCGAGCGCCTGATACGCTCCTGGGCTGGCCCAATCGTGGCGACCAGTGCTGCGGGATTGCTGCCGCGGGTCGTGATCGGTTCGGCTCTCATGGGCCTGTCGGTTACAGCCACGTACGCGTTGCTGGCCTTGGGCAGCTTCCGCCTTGTTGCGGTAGTCAGCATGACCACACGAGGGATCATGCTCCTGGCCATGCTGCTGCTGGCATCCCACCACGGACTGCTCGGGCTGACATGGGTACGGCTGGCTTACGGCGTACTCTGCATGGCTCTTTACCTCCCCCTCTGGCGCAAATTACAAAGCCTTGACCCTGTGCGTGCACCCACGCCTGGTCTCGCCCTGGCGCTCGCGGACGGGGCACGGTCATGAGAATTCTGGTTTCGGCCATTGCCCAGCCTGACGGGATCTCCGGCGTGCAGCGTCATGCCTTCAATCTCGTGCGCTGCCTCCTGCACCTCTCCGAGATCACATCCGTGCACCTGGCCCTTGCACCATGGCAGTTGCGCCTGCCCACGCTTGGGGGGCTTGAAGCGGATGGTCGCCTACACATCGAAATAGCGAAGGTGACGCGGGGCTCCGTCGCTCGAAATCTTTGGCATCTGCAAACGCTTCCTCATCTCGCGCACAAGGTGAGAGCCGACCTGGTTCAACTCACGTACCCGGTGCCCTTTCTCCGGTCGACCATGCCTTGTCCGGTTGTCATGACTCTGCACGATCTATACCCCTTCCAGATCCCAGGCAATTTCGGCTTTCCGCAGGTGGTTGTCAATCAGTTCGTCCTGCGCCTCTCCCTGCGGCAGGCAGACGCGATCTCCTGTGTCTCCCACACGACGCTGCGTGCGCTGCAAGCCTCAGACTTGTGCATCGCGCCGTTCTGCACTGTGGTCTCAAACTGTGTGGAAGCAGGTCCTCCCAGTTCGTCCTGTGGTCCACTTTCTGGCTGGAATGGCGAAACCTTCTTGCTGACCGTGGCACAGCATCGCCGCAACAAAAATCTCGACCTGCTGTTCCGCACCTTTGCTCGTCTCCTTGCCTCAGGTCTGCTGCCACGCACAGCCAGGCTCGTCGTCGTCGGGATGCCCGGACCCGAGACATCGAAGCTGCATGCACTGTCACAGACCCTCGGCATCAACTCGCGCGTCGATCTTCTTGAGGGTCTCAGCGACCCGGAACTGCAGTGGTGCTACAGGCACTGCGCTGCTCTCGTTGCGCCATCATCGATCGAAGGGTTCGGCCTGCCTGTCGTTGAAGCTCGTATTGCGGGCTGCCGCGTGGTGTGCTCAGACATCCCTGCCTTTCGCGAATTCGCGGGACCACAGGTGCATTTCGTAAACCTGCACCAAGGCGCCGAGTTCAATCTGCACACGGCGATTGCAGATGCCCTTGGGAAGCCACGACCAGCGCCCGAGGTCTTGCCTGACTTCGCTGTGCACGCGGTCGCTGACAGGTACCTGAAGCTCTATCGGACGGCGCTCACCCTGGGAAAGCAAACCGCTCGAGTCCCACGGGATACCGGCACCTTTGAGAAGAGGCCGATCCAATGAGACCTGATCCCTCCCGCCCTGCAGCGAATGTATTGGGGGTCGCGGTGGACGCCGTCGACATGCGGCGCTCCCTCGACCACATCGATGATCTTCTGCGCGGTACCCGGAACCATTACATCTGCGTCGCGGACGTTCACGGCATTATGGAAGCGCAGCGGGACCCGAAACTCTTTGAGGCCTATGACCGCTCTGCCATGACAGTGCCCGACGGCATGCCACTCGTGTGGACTGGTTGGCTCCAGAAGCATGCCGGGATGACGCATGTGACAGGCCCCGATCTCATGCTGGAGATCTTCCGGGACCCACGCTTCGAACACCTGCGCCACTTCTTGTACGGCGGCCAGCCTGGCATCGCGGCGCAGTTGAAGAGCGCGTTGGAATCACGGTTTCCTTCCGCACAGGTCGTAGGCATCTACACGCCACCATTTCGCGAACTGACCGAAGACGAGTTGGGGACACTGCAAGGGCAACTCACGGCGGCACGCGTCGACGTCCTGTGGATCGGGGTAAGCTGCCCGCGTCAGGAACTCTTCATGGCGAGGCACGTCAATCAGCTCTCCGCACGATTGATGTTCGGCGTCGGCGCGGCCTTCGACTATCACACAGGCCGGATCCGCGATTGTGCGCCCTGGATCAAGCAAGCCGGCCTGCAATGGCTGCACCGTCTTCTACAGGACCCCAGGCGTTTGTGGAAGCGCTACGCGCGAAATAATCCTGCCTTTGTCTGGAAGATGGCAGGGCAAGTGCTTCGCGACCGCTTTCACCAATCAGGGGCAAGCGCAGAACAAGAGGCGCGTCCTCAAGGCACGCCGGCGACGAGGCACTGACAATCTGCTGGCTTCACGATGACAACTGAACATTGAGTGCCGCTCTAACCTCAATTGACCAGGAATTTACACGTTGAAAGGAAAAGACATGAAGCCAAAGTTCATCGTTTCAGCATTGCTCCTTGCCGCTCTTGGGCTGTCGACTGTTCCGTCCCCGCATAGGGTTCGCGCCGCGGCCGCCGAGGGAAAGACGATTCAGATCAACGCCAAGCGCTTCAGCTACGCGCCAGACGAGGTGACCCTCAAGAAAGGCGAGCCTGTCACTCTGGTGATGCACAGCGAAGATGTCGCACATGGTCTGCGCGCACGTGAACTGGGCATTGATCTGAAGGCAGGCAAAGGCGCAACGGCGCAGGCGACAGTCACGCCGGACAAGACTGGCGATTTCGTCGGACACTGCTCCACCTTCTGTGGCTCCGGGCATGGTTCTATGATCGTTACCTTCCACGTGGTTCCGTGATGAGAGCGCGCCTCACTTTCGCGGCCGCCACGCTTGCCTTTCTGTCCCTCATGGGCTGCAAGGCTAATTCCCCTGGCAAAGCCGAGACAGCGATCGCCATTGCGATCAAGCACCACATCACCGTCAGGGGCAGGCGGGTAAAAAACCCGCTGCCGCAAGGTCCCGCAACGCTCGCCGACGGCAAGGAAGCTTTCGGTCACTACTGCGTCGCTTGCCACGGCAACGATGGCCAGAACACAGGGGTCCCCTTCGCGGAGCACCTGTCGCCGCCTGTGCCTTCGCTTGCTTCCAGACAAGTGCAGGAGTACACGGACGGTCAGTTGAAGTGGATCATCAACTACGGACTCCGGCCTAGCGGGATGCCGAGTTCGAACGGCATCCTGAGTGACGAGGAGCAATGGTCTGTCGTCGCCTACCTGCGGCACCTCCCACCCGCAGGCAGCCAGGGCACGCCGGAGATGTACACGCATTGAGCACACCGAGTGCAGCCGTCATCTCAAGGCCAACGCCTTCGCCGCGCACTCGGACGGTCGTGTCGGTAGGGCATCTCACGGGTTTCTACTTCGCACTGCGTGGTGCGGGCGTACTGTTCTGCGTTCGGGTGCTGCATACCGAGCCGAGCGTTGGCGCCGCAGCCGACCTTGCTTTAGGTCCAGTGTTGCTGCTCTTCCTAGGCTTCCATTCGATAGGTGCAGCGAACAGCGTTGAAGACGCCTCGCGCATCTCGCTGTGGCGAAGCGCTGTGGCACGCTGGCTCGCAGCCTGGCTCGCCTTTGCGGGCCTTAGCCTGCTCTGGGGCATCACGGTTTCGCCCGTATCATCGTCCGCCTACTGGTGCAGTCTGCTGATTGACGCCGCGATTGTCTTCCTGCTGCTCTCGAAGTACCCGCCTCAGGACGTTGCCGCGAACGTTCTGCATGGCTACCTCCTGGGAGCATGCGCGATCGCCGTTTTGGCCTGGACCATGCCTGCTCAGGCAGATCTTCGTCTCGGCGATCCTGAGTTTTTCAACACGAACCAGATCGCAACCGTGTGCGCGTTCGGCATCTTCTTCGCCCAGTACCTCGAACGTCAAAACTTAAGACGGACCTGGTTACCCTTGCTCCTTCTTGGCGTCACGCTGCTCCGCACGCTGAGCAAAACAACCTTGGTTGCCTTTCTGGTGATACAGGGCGTGCTTCTCTTCCGCGATCCAAACATCACGCCTCGCACCCGGCGAAACGTCTTACTATCCGTTGCAGTCGTGTTCATCGCTTCGTTCGGCCTCCTGGCGTCGTACTACGACGTCTACACGAACGCAGGCAATCAAGCCGAGACCTTGACCGGACGCACCGCCATCTGGGCTTGGACAGTTGACAAGCTTCCTGAGAATCTCTGGATCGGTCACGGCTTCGACGCGATGTGGAAGGTGATGCCACCCTTTGGTATCAACCGCTTTGAGGCGCGCCACGCCGAAAACGAACTGCTGCAGCAACTCTATGCCTACGGCATCCTGGGGACGACGCTCTTCATGGGCGTGTATGCCAGCCTTTACCGCGCATTCCAGCGAACTTGCGATAGCAGGACACGACCTTTGCTCAAGGCAATACTGCTCTTCGTCATCGTTCGGGGCTTAGCAGAGGCTGAGCCTTTTGACCTGCTGCTTCCCCTCTGGGCGTTGCTGTTATTCGCATCGTTTGCGCAGGGAGAGAGCAGCATGGTGCCTTCAAGCAAATACCTTTGGTGCCGCACAGTCACAGCTACGTGATGATCGGGATGAAGAGCGAGAACACGGAGCCGCTATGAGCGGCAGATGTGGAGGAACTGAAGCGAAGCGAGCCTCCGTGTTTCTTCGCGATGCCGCTGCTGATCCACAGCCCAAGACCCGTTCCGTTGTTGCCCTTGGTGGAGTGAAACGCCTCGAACAGGTGGCCTTTGACCTCAGACGTCATCCCGGTTCCGGTGTCCGCGACTGTGATGCGGACACCTTTCTGGCCGGTCCGAGGGTGTGAAGCCAGCCGCTCCCGCACAACAATCCTGCCGCCCTGACGCGTGGCATCGAACGCGTTTCCTACGAGATTTGTAAAAACCTGCCGAATTTCACCTGGATAGCAGAGCACCGGCTGCTTGTATCGGTAGCGACTCTCCACCTGGATGCCCGAGGTAGACAGCCTGCCTTGGTACAAGGCCAACACCGAGTCCAGAATGTCGGAGATGACCACCTTCTCATGGGCGTTCTGCTGGCGATTAAAGGTGAGCGTCTGGGCCGTTATTTCGGAGACGCGGGCCAACTCGTGTTGCGCGATCGCGACGTACTCTTTTTCGGCATCTCCCAGCTCGGCACCCGCAAGGAGGTACAGCAGATTGGTGACCGACTCGAGTGGGTTATTGATCTCATGCGCGATGGAACTCGACAGACGTCCCACAAGAGCGAGCTTGTCTGCCTTCCGCAGTGCCATCTCTGACAGGACCCGCTCGGTGATGTCGAGCGTGACACCAGCGAAGCGGGTGGTCGTCCGATTTCCTCTTCTACCATCCGCTTCCGAATTGCGCTGAGCATCCCCCATCAGACGACCACTCGCCGACATCCAGCGAATCGTTCCGTCCTGCCAACGAATGCGATACTCGGCGGTATACGGGACATCATCCGCAATCGCCGCCCTGAGGCGCTCCCTTAGCTGCTCTTGGTCCTCTGGGTGAACGCGGCTCAGAAAAGTCTCATAGGTCAGGGACTCTTTCATGTCAAAGCCGCAATTTCGCCTGAAAGTATCCGAGGCGACCAGCTCGCCAGAACCGATATCCAGTTCCCACGATCCAAGGCGCGCCGCCTCGATCGCCGTTCGGAGCCTGCTTTCAGTGTCGCGTCTCGCCTCATCGGCACGGTCTCGCTCAAGCAGGGTGTCACGCACCTGATACTGACGCTTTCTGGACCGGAGGGCCGAACGAACGCTGCTGATCAGCGTCGCACTCCGGATGGGGCGCTCTAAAAGGACGGGGCTGCCCAGCGGAAGACGCTCCTGCTCTCGTCGACGCGACATCGTCGTCGCCGAACCACCAACCGTCAAAATCAGCACAGGGACATCTGACCACGGGGGCTGATTCGCGAGCCCCTCGCCCAGGCGAGCGATGTTCGCGACATTCAACACCTCTTCAGTAATGAGAAGAGCTCCAATCTCGTCATCCTGCAGCAGCGGCACTGCATGCTCGATGCTCGAGACTACCTGCGTGTTCAGGCCGGCTGCGGCGAGCGCATCACGGAGAAGCTGAGCATCTCGACCGATCGGCGCAATCACCAGGATTTTCAGTTCCCTGCCAGAAAGAGGCATCTCTAGACTGGCCCATCTTTCGTGAACGAAGAACCGATCGGCAGTCCACTGGATTGCCTCTCCTCTTCCACAGATCCGGAAAGAATGCCTCGGTACTGAGAGAGCGGCTCGCCGATGTGGATTCCGGATGAGCTCAATTTAAGCTCGCGGATCGCTGTCTCGTGCGTGCCGCTCCGCTTCTTGATCACAGAAAACGCGCGACGGACAGTCCCCTTCGTTTCGAAGTACCGCATCAGCAGAACATTATCGGCCAGGTAGCTGACATCCGCCTGTGTACGCGGCTCGCCTACAAAGCCGTGTTGCGTCATCACCAGAAACGTTGCCACACCCCGCCCGCCCAGGAACGTGAGAAGTTCGTGTAACTGGAGCGGAAGGTCGGATTCACCCGTCATGGCATGGAGGAAACCGTTAAGCGAATCGATCACAATGACACGTGCATGATCTTGGTCCACGGCATGACGGATCTGTGCAACAAACTCGCCCGGACTCAGCTCTGCCGGGTCCACCTGTTTGAGAGTCAAACGTCCGTCCAGGATTTGCTCCTCGATGTTCAACCCTAACGATTGTGCGCGGATCCGAGCGGTCCTGATGGATTCATCAAATGTATAAAGGCATGCCCGTTCCCCGCGCCCGGCAGCGGCACTCAGGTATTGCATGATGATCGACGACTTACCTACACCGGTAGGACCAACGACCAGTGTGCTGGATCCACGATCAATACCGCCGCCAAACATGGCGTCCAGAGCTGCAGCCCCACCCGGCAAGCGCTCTTCCGCGAAATCTGCCGCATGTTCCGCAGCCACGAGCCTCGGATAGACCCGCAATCCGTCGCCATCGATACTGTAGTCATGCAGGCCTTCTCGGAATCCTGATCCGCGAACCTTGACCACCTCAATCTGTCTGCGCGTGATCCCGAAGGTGCGGGGGTTCTTCTGCAAGCGCAAAACTCCATGCGCGATCGACTGTAACTGAACGTCGTCTCCGGTACCGCTCTTGTTATCCAGCAGCAGGGTGGTCATCCCTCTACCCGCGAAATAACGCTTCAGTGCGAGCAGCTGCCGCCGGTACTTGACCGGCTCAGCAGCAAGGAGACGAAGCTCCGAAAGGGAGTCAAGAACAACCCGCTTCGCCTTTACCCTTTCGATCTCTTCGATCAGCTTCTTGATGGTGCTGGCAAGTTCCACTTCGTTAGGATGGAAGACGGTGTAAGAGTCCTCTGCGTTGAGAGCCGCCTCTTCCGGCACGAACTCAATGATGTTCACATCCGCGAGCGACCAGCCATGCGTCTCCGCTGCTGCCTCGAGTTCCTCTTTGGATTCCGAGAGGGTCACATACAGGGTCTGCTCTCCGAGCCGCGCTCCCTCCAGAATGAACTGCAAAGCAATGGTCGTCTTGCCGGTACCTGGGTGGCCTTCCACCAAGTACATTTGGCCGCTGGGGAGCCCCCCGTGCAGGACGTCGTCGAGGCCCGTAACGCCGGTTGTGGTGCGTGACATTTGCTTCTTTTCTGGCATAAGGGTCCGAGTCTCTTCGCTCCCACGAGCTGATGTTCGATTTCACTCTATTGTCTCTTGAAGCACGGTCCTGTGGGCGAGGGAACTTCGACGGTGCAAACGTCGGCAGCTCTGCCGTTTGAGAGGACTCAGGGGGTGGCCCACGTCATCGGCCGCTGCCGTCCCTACCTGGTTTTGTCCTGCCCTACTTAGATCTTCCTGGAGAACGGGAGAAACGGTACGGCAGGCCGGGCAACCTGGTCGTCGCCTATGCGGCCCTGGGCAGGCTCGTCTTCAGGCTGCCTGAAGGTTCACGTGTCATTCTGGGCTGGAGAATCCTATGTGAAGATCAGAACCACCGCGCCCGAAACAATCAACAAACCACCCATAATCTTGCCCCATGTCAACGCCTCACCGAGAATAGGTGCGGCCAGCAGAATGACAAAAATCACGCTCAGCTTATCCACGGGAGCAACCTTCGACGCAGGGCCAAGCGACAGGGCGCGGAAATAACATAGCCAGGACAGGCCCGTTGCCACCCCCGATGCCGCCAGAAATGCCCAGCTTCGCCGATCGATCTGCGTGATGCCCGCATGGGAATGGAAACTTAGCGCGATCGCCCAGGCAAACAGGACCACAACCGAGGTGCGGATGGCTGTTGCCAGGTTCGAATCGATGTGTGCTACACCAAGCTTGGCCAGCAGCGCCGTTGCTGCTGCGAAGACGGCAGAAAGTAAGGACCAGCCTAGCCAGTTCATCGGTGAGACTCCGCTTCGTCAGATGCAGGAAGGGAGCAGAAATGCGTGTACTCGTCGTGGAAGATGAAGTGCGGCTTGCGGAAAATATCGCAGCTGGCCTGCGGGAAGGGGCCGGGTTTGCGGTCGACCTCTCCCATACCGGCGACGACGCTTTGCACCTGTGCCGGGCCAATCCGTATGACCTCATCGTGCTGGACCTGATGTTGCCCAGAAAGAGCGGTTTGGAGGTGGTTCGTGCTCTGCGAGCCGGAGGCGATACCACGCCGATCCTGGTGCTCACGGCCGTCCAGGCCACAAGCAAGACCATCGATCTGCTGGACACCGGTGCGGACGACTACATGACCAAGCCCTTCGACCTCGGCGAACTCATCGCCCGGGCACGTGCCTTGATCCGCCGGCGCAAAGGCGCGAGCCACGCCGTGCTCCGGTCTGGCCGGTTGAGCCTGCACACCGGCGAACAGAGCGTGAGCTGGGACGACCATCTCATCCTGGTCTCTCCGACGGAATATCGCATCCTGGAAGTCTTGATGTATCGTCCGCGTTTTTTGGTGCCCAAGCGAGAGTTGCTTGAATCCATCTACGACTTCACCTGGGAGCACCACTCCAATGTCATCGAGGCCCACGTGTCGAACCTTCGCCGCAAGCTGCGGGTCGCCTCAGGGAGAGATCTGGTGGAGACCGTGCGCGGCAGGGGCTACCGGCTTGCGGAATGGAGTGAGCCGTGAAGATCCGGTCGATTACCCGGCGCGTCATCACCATCATCTTGCTTGCAGAACTCATCGCTGCCGTGGTGCTGTCCGTGGCGGTCTTTCTGCACGAGCGCAGGACGCGGTTGCATGCACTCGATACGGCGATCCTCGGACGCTGCGATTCCCTGCTCGGTGCCATCCAGGATGCGGAAGACGCAGGCGATCACGTCTATGTCGACCCGGCTGAGCTGCGTCTGCCTGGCACCGATCAGTGGGCTGTCTTCAACCCGGACGGGGGCCTGGTCGGGCACTCAGACGGTGACAACGTCCTGGGGTCCATGCTGACAAGTTCCGATGGCATCCGCGAACAGCAGATCGGTGGCGCGGGCTATCGGCTTCTGCAGCGTCGAGCCCTTCGCATCATCGACCGCGACGAAACCGGCGGAGCGGGTATCCGGCGTCCCGTGATCCTCCTGTATGCATCGCCCAAGGCGCACCTGGTGCATGAAGCTCTCGAGAGTGCGAGCTACTACATCCTCACGGCTGTGCTTGTAAGCGCCCTGACGGCCGCCCTGGTCGCGCTCTTTCTCCGTGTGTCCTTGCGGCCTGTCGCGGAACTGGGCGTCGCCGCGGAGCAACTGACCTTGGCGCACCTGGAGTTCACACCACCGGAGTCCGTGCAGGGGGTCGCGGAGCTGCGGCCCCTTGCCATAACGCTCTCAAGAGTCGTCGAGAAACTGCGGGAGTCCTTTATGCGGGAGCAGCAATTTGTGGGCGATGCAGCGCACGAGCTGAAAACCTCCATCGCCGTGATCAGGTCCACTATCCAGGTCATGATGCTCCGCAACCGTACGCCCGAGGAGTACCGTGCGGGCCTGGATCGGGCACTGGAAGATACGCAGCGACTCGAGTTGCTCGTCCAGCAAATGCTGAACCTCGCGCGCGTGGAAGAAGTTCACGAACTCGAGGATGTCAGCGCCGACCTGTCCTTGGTTGCGGAGATGGTGCGCACACAACTGCTTCCTCTGAGCCGTCAGGCGGGTGTCGAGGTCACATGCTCTCTCGCACCCGCTGCCGTCATCCATATGTCGCAGGACCGTGCACTTGTGCTCCTCACCAATCTGGTGCTGAACGCAATCCAGCACAGCCGACCTCAATCGTTGGTTGCGGTTGAGATCTCCGCCCTGCCGCGCAAAGTGCTGCTGCGCGTGCAGGACCACGGCGACGGGATCAGCGAGGCGGCGCTGCCGCATGTCTTCGAGCGCTTCTATCGCGCTGACGCGTCACGCTCAAGGGAGACCGGCGGCACCGGTCTGGGTCTTGCAATCTGCAAGTCGATCGTCGACCAGGCCGGGGGGTCTCTCGAAATCACCAGCTCGCCACAGCTTGGCACAGCCGTCCTTGCGACCTTCAGCGTGGCTTAATCTCATTGGGAGAGAATCGGGGCGATTCGGAGGAGATGCTGCAATGGGATTACCGGTATTCGGAAAATTGTCTGTGGCTGCGCTTTGTACCATGCTTCCCTGTGCCCTTGCCCAGACGCCCTATAAAGTGGTGGACCATTGGAAGGTAGGCGGCACAGGCGGTTGGGATTACCTGATGGATGATGCGCCGCAGCACCGGCTCTACGTGACGCATAATTCTCGAGTGGAGGTCATCGACACCGAAAGCGGTAAGGTGATCGGTGCGGTCAGCGGTCTGAAGAGTACGCACGGTGTGGCCCTCGATCCCGATGGGAAAATCGGCTACATCAGCGACGGCCAGGGAAACGCGATCGTTGTCTTCGATCGCAAGACATTGGCGACACTCGCTACCGTACCTGCGGGAGAAAACCCTGACGGCATCGTCTTCGAGCCCGTCACTCACACCGTCTGGGCCTTCAACGGCCGAAGCAAGAACGTGACAGTCCTGGATGCCAGGTCTCGCTCCGTTGTGGCCACGATCAGCCTCCCTGGGAAACCCGAGTTTCCGCAGGCGGACGGCAAAGGCACCGTCTTTGTGAACATCGAAGACAAGAACGTAATCGTTCGCCTGGATGCGGCGCAGAAAAAAGCGGTTGCAACCTGGCCGCTGCCGCAGTGCGACTCTCCATCGGGCATGGCCATGGATACCGCCGGTTTCCGTCTGTTCTCCGTCTGCGATGGCAAGAAGATGGCAGTCACGGATGCCAACTCAGGCAAACAGCTTGCGCTCCCGGCCATTGGCGATGGGCCCGACGCTGCCGGCTACGATCCAAAAAGGGGCCTGGCCTTCAGCAGCAACGGTGAAGGAACGCTCACCGTCGTGGACACGAAGGACAATTACAAGGTGCTGCAGACTGTGACCACGGTAAGGGGCGCACGCACGATGACATATGACGCTGGGGCTGATCGCGTCTACCTCTCTTCTGCGGAGTATGGCCCGGCACCTGCGGCCACTGCCACCAATCCACATCCTCGCCCCTCCGTCGTACCGGACACGTTCACGATCCTCGTCGTCGGTCGGAAGTAAGCCGCAGCTCACCAGGGAAAGGCCCGCCTGTCCAGGCGGGCCTTTCGCATTGTGTGCATCAAGCCTGGACGCGCAGTGCTTCATCCTTTGTCAGCAGGTAGTACACCACGGGTGTCACGATCAGGCTGAGAAGCATCGAGATGGAGAGCCCGCCGATCACGGCAATCGCCAATGGCTGCAGCATCTGAGAACCGGCACCAAGTGCCAGGGCCAGCGGCAGCATACCCGTCACGGCAGCGAGCGCAGTCATCACAATGGGGCGCAAACGCCGTTGTGCGGCCATCATCATCGCGTCATGGGCGCTTCGCCCCTCATGACGAAAGCGTTCATCCGCGTCCAATAGCAGGATCCCGTTCTTCGCCACGATCCCGATGACCATGATGAGACCCATAAACGAGGCAACGTTGAAGGTCACGCCAGTCAGCAGCAGAGCGGAAACCACACCACCGATGGACAGCACGGACGATGCCAGGATCGCAATCGGTGCTGCAAAGTTGCGAAACTCCGTAAGTAACACGCCAAAGACCAGCACCAGTGCCAGCGCAAGCACACGCAGCAAATCGCCGAAGGACTTCTGTTGCTCCTGGTACGTCCCTCCGTACTCCACCCGTACACTGGCCGGCAGGTGCATGGCGCGCACCCTGGCCTGTACCTGCTTCACCGCCGTGCCCAGATCGGTGCCCTGCAACTGGGCCGTGACGGTCACCAGGCGCTGAAGGTTCTCACGACGGATCTCGTTCTGTGGTGGGAGTTGCGTAACCGTCGCCATGGATCCCAGCGATGCGGTGTGACCGGAACTTGAGTTGAAGACAGTATTGCGGATCGTGTCCAGCGATCGGCGTGTCTCGTCGCCCAGGCGAACCCGCACCGTATAGGGTCGGCCGTTTGCCACCAGCGGATCGTTGACGGCCACGCCGTCCAGAATCGATGTGGCGTCCTCTGCAGCCTCGGTCGGTGTGAAGCCAAGGCGGCCAGCCAGCTGCGGGTCGATCTGGAAGCTGGTTGCCGGCCCGCTCACCGTATTATCAATTCCGTTCTCGATACTGACTACGCCTCGAACCGCGCCAATCTCCGTCGCTACGCGGGGCGCGACCTCGTTCAGAAGCGTGAAATCCTCACTATAGAGCTTGATCTGGATAGGTTCGGGCGCATTCGACAGGTCGTTGATGTTGTCCTGCAGCACCTGGATGTACTCGGTATCGAGCTGGGGCTCCGCCGCCTTCACCTTCGCCCGCACATCAGCAATGACCTCTTCGATATCACGGTCGCGCTTCGCCTTGAGCTTCACCGTCATATCGCCCGTGTTCGCTTCGGTGACGGCAGCCAGGCCCATCTGCAGCCCGGTACGGCGACTCACGCTTTCCACCTCCGGTGTCCTGTGCAGAATGTTCTCGACTCTTGCCAGCACATCGTTCGTTGCCTGTAGTGAGCTGCCTGCAGGCATGATGTAGTCCAGGATGAAGCCGCCTTCATCCATGCCCGGCAGCAGGTCTGACCCGAGCGCTCGATAGGCAAAGAAAGAAAAAAGCACCAGGCAGGCGCAAAGAACGCCAAGGTACAGCGGGCGCATCAAGGACCAATCCAATGCACGGCGGTTCCACCGCATCACGCGCCCAAGCAGAGGACCTGGGACGTGGCCTTCCTCGATGCGTGACGCTTGCGGCACAGCCCGGTGCTGCGCTTCGGTCCCGTGTGCTGGCTTCAGCAGCAACATGGCAAGAGCCGGCGTAAAAGTCACCGCCAGCACAAGCGAGCTCAGAAGCGAGATCGTCACGGTAATCGCAAGAGCGCGGAAGAAGCTGCCGGTCACACCGGTGACTGCAATCAGCGGGACAAAGACCACCACGGGCGTGATCGTCGATCCAATGAGTGGGTGGCTGATCTCGCGCAGTGCACTCCGCACGGCCTCTACCTTGCCCTGCCCTGCCTCGCGATGCAGAACGATGTTTTCAACCACAACAATGGCATCGTCGATCACAAGTCCGATCGCCGCGGCAAGCCCGCCAAGGGTCATGAGGTTGAAGCTCTCGCCGGTGCTCCACAGCACCAGGACCGTCACGGCTACTGTCACCGGGATCACAAGTCCAGCGATCAGCGATGCACGCCAGTCCCGCAGGAACAGGAGAAGGATGATGCAGGCGAGGGCGAGACCGATAAGGATCGCATCGCGCACACTGGAGACGCTCTCCCGCACAATCCCAGACTGGTCGTAGTACGGCACCAGGGACACACCGCGCGGCAACTTCCCGCGCAGCACGGCGATCTCTGCTTCGACACCGTTCGCCACGGCAACCGTGTTGCTGCTGGGTTGGCGCGTGATATTGATAAGCACCGCCGGCTGACCATCTGCGCGCACTGCGGTATACACCGGCTGCGTTGCCGGGACGACGTTGGCTATATCACCAATGCGGACCGGCGCACCACCCGTCGTCGTCTTCACGGTTAACTGCTTTAGCCCGTCAATGTCGTGCGCCTGAGCGCCTACGAGTGCCAGAACGAGCTGATGGTCCTGCTCGTACAAACCTGGCGAATCAATGATGTTTGAGGTTTGGACAGCGTTCGTGAGATCCAGAATGGTGACACCGGCGGCCTGCAGCTTGGCCATGTTCGGCACGATGTGGAACTCGGGGATCTGCCCGCCCTGGATGGTCACCGTGCTGACGCCATTAACCCGGTTCAGCGGAGGTTTGAGCGTGTAGGTTGCAAGCTCCCACAGCTGCGTTTGCGACAGGGAGTTGGACGTAAGGCTGTACCCAAGGATCGGAAACGTGGCAAACGTCAGCCGGTTGGTCGTCAGCTTCGCCGTCGAGGGTAGGTTCTGCTGCGCCTTGCTCAGTGCAGAGTCCACCAACTGCAACGTCCGGAACATGTCCACGGACCAGTCAAAAAACAGGCTCACCTCGGCCGAGCCTCGGCTTGTGTTCGAGCGTACCGTCACCAGTCCGGGAACACTGTTCACCGCGTCTTCAATCGGCTTGGTGATCGTGACCTGCATCTGTTCAACAGGCATCACGCCGTTATCAATGCCAATTACCACGCGCGGAAAGTTGGTTTCCGGAAACACCGCAATGGGTGTCTGAAAGACAGCGTAAACACCGGCCAGCGACAAGGCGACTGCCAGGAACAGAATCGTTCGGACCGATCGCGACAGCCAATACTCCTGCTCACCTGTCTCGACATCGGAGAGGGACGGTGTCGACATCAGTCCTTGTCCTCACTTGCACCGGCCTTGGCAGTGGTAGTCACACGGGTACCGTCGTCCAAACCGTAGCCGCCCTCAGTCACCACAACGTCGCCTGCCGAAAGTCCGGACACAACCTGGATGCTGGTATCGGTACGGATACCCGCCGTGATCGCTCGTTTGTGTGCCACGCCATCACTGCCCACCACCAGGACAGAGTTGCCTCCATCCTTCGCCGGAAGAATGGCTCCTGGCGGCAGCAGCAGCGCCTGCGCTACGGTATTGCCTCGAATCACCGCATGCACCGGGGTGCCTGCCTTCAGGCGGCCATCGGCATTGGCCAGCTTCAGCCAGACTTCAACCGTCGTTGATTCAGGGTCCAGTGCCGGACTAATAAAACTCACCGTCGCCGTGATCGGGTCGTCAATGCCCGGGAGGTGGATCTCTGCTTTCTGTCCAGGTGCAAGCTTCTGCGCGATGGCCTGTGCCAAATGCAGCTTAGCCAGCATCGCAGAGGTGTCCATAATCGTGATGAGCGGGTTGCCGGCCGTGGAGGTCTCTCCCGCAAACAGGGGCCGATCCGTTACAACACCATCAATGGGACTGCGCAGATTTGCGTAACTCACCTGGGCCTCTGCATTGATCAAACGCCCCCGCGCAGATTGGAGCTGCCCCTGCGCCGTCTGCTGCGTCGTGGTGCCGGTGACCCCACGTACGGACTCCAGGTGCTGCTTCGCTGTGTCCAGGGCGGACTGGGCCTGCACGGACGCCGCAAATGCCGCATCCGCGTCTCGGCCCGACAGCGCCCCCTGCCGGAAGAGCTCCTTCCGCTCGTTGGCGGTCACGGCCGCCACATCGCGCGCGGCCTGCAGCTGCGCAACGTCGAGTTCTGCTTTTCTGAGGTCTTCCGGTACCGTCGCGCCGGTAACGGCCGTGAGGTTCGCCTGTGCTGCCGTCACTGCGCCCGCGCTGTCCAGCGCAGATCCCCGCAGGTCTCGGTCATCCAATGACATCAGCAGCTGTCCCTTCCGCACGTGGGCTCCACGCTGCACATATTCCTTCAAAATCGGCGCGCTGATACGGGGCGCAAGGGCTGCCTGTGTCAGCGGCGCGAGAATCGCATCGGCTGCTATCTCTTCAGAAATCGGCCCTTGCGTCGGATGCGCGGCCTTCACCGCAACGGCAGCCGGCGTCCCGTCCTCCTCTGCCTTCTTGCAGCCACTCAACGAGAGCGCCGCGAGCAGGGCCAGAACGTGCTGGAGCCGGAGATGTCTCTTCGCCATCATGTCAAAGCTTTCCTGTAAGGGTTTGGAGGTCGGCCAGCGCCAGTCGGTAGCGCACCTGCCCGTCGATCTGCGCATTCTGCGCGGAACTCAAGGTGGTTTCCGCATCGACGACCTCAAGCACCGTGCTCTCGCCATTAACGTAGCGCAGCCGCGTCAGGCGCAGCGACTCACGCGCCGTCACGACACTCTCGTCCAACGAGGCCAGTTGCTTGTTCGCCGTCTCAGCTTCTGCATAGAGCTGCGCCACATTCGCAATCAGCCTTCGCTGGGCGGCGGTCAGCGCGGTCTGTGCAGCGCCCTCACGCAGCCGCGCTGCCTTGATCTTTCGTTCTGTGGTCAGCCAGTCCCAGACTGGAATATCCAACGCTGCTCCCATCGAGTAGCCCAGGTTGTGAATGCCATTCGGCCCATTCACGCCAAAGTTCGTCGCATCGATGCCGTAGGTGAAGTTCAGTGCAAGGTCGGGCAGCAAAGCAGCCTTCGCCCCGTACGTCTCCGCCTGGCTCACCGTCAGCGACGCCATCGCGCTGCGCAACTCAGGGTTGTTCTGCCGGGCAAGATTCTCGATAGCGGATTGCTCCGGGAGCGGAGGTGGTTCTGCGGTCTGCAGCTTATAGCGAGTGAGGGGATCCGGGTAGATCAGGGCGCCAAGCTCGACAGCAGCCTTCGCCGCACCGACCTGCGCTTCGGCCATGTCACGTTGCCGCTGCTGCTGCTGCAACTGCGCCTTGAGAACGTCGGCATGCGGTGCTTCGCGCGCTGCCTCGCGCTTCTTTGTGATGTCCAGGAACTGCTCGGCCTCTTGCCCGGCTTCGGTAGCGACCGCGACCTTCTGGCCGCCGGCGCTCACCGCATAAAAGAGGGAGACCACCGTGAAGACCAGACCTCGCCTTTGCACCTCAAGCTCCGCTGCGGCCCGCGCTGCATTGGCATCGGCAAGTCGAATCCCGGCAACCTGCGCGAACCCGAGAGTCTCGCTGAACACGCCCTGGCTCGCGTATTCACGCACGGCGTTGTTGGCAATAAAGATCGGCGAGGGTGCGTCCGCCGTTTGTCCGATGCGGCTCGCAGGCACCCCGTTCGGCTGGGTGTAGATTGCTTGGTTGTGGTACGTCGCCGTCGGCAGCAGGGCGGCCCGTGCATTCTTCCGGTCCAGTGCCGTTGCCTGGCTTTCCGCAGCCGCAGCCGCGAAAGCAGGTTCATTCGCCTCGGCGCGGGCAAGCGCCTGATCCAGCGTCAACGTCTCTTCAACTCGACTCGCTTGTTTGGCTATCTGGGCCCGCAGAACATTGGCCCCTGCCAGCACGCAAAGCAAAGCTGCCGAGGCTCGCCGCCACCCTAAGCAAACCATCTCCAAAGCCTACCCAGGAAACCTTAAGTACACCTGAAGAATGGGTCCGAGGACCCATCTGGATCAATGCTGCAATTCGTCCAGAAAGACGGGAACAGGCCGGGTAAGTGGCCGCTTCCATCGTGAAGCAAAGTCACACCCCTCCCTGGTCTCCAGGGTGCCGGTCGAGCCCAGGTTCCCCCGAAAACCAAAGCCGCCTGTGCACACAGGCGGCTTTCGTTCTCAATCAAATGGGTGGCGGAGAGTGGGGGATTCGAACCCCCGATAGAACTTTTGGTCCTATAACGGTTTAGCAAACCGCCGCCTTCAGCCTCTCGGCCAACTCTCCAGCGCTGGGTAACAGGCTGATTCTACCCTGAGCCGCTGCGACTGCACAACGGGCGAATCTGCAACACCTTGGAAACTCCTTACGAGGTGATTTTCGCGTGAGTGGCCTGGTTTTGCGCGCGAATCACCAGTTCGGCAGCCAGCAGGCACTGCGTCTGGTCCTGCGCCACGTGCGTGCGGTTGGCGACATCCGCAATCAACTGCGGCCCAAAAGGCAGCGGGACGTCCTTGCAGTTCAGGTACCGCGCTGACGTCCTGTCGACCACCAGGAGGTGATTGCCCCCCTTGCGTCCGGCAATATCCGCATACTTCCGCAGCTCCATATAACCGTCCGTGCCCAGGATGAACAGCCGCCCGTCTCCCCAGGTGCCAAGACCATTGGGGGTAAACCAGTCCAGCCGCACATACCCAAAGCCTTGATTGCCGCGCAGCATCATGTCGCCAAAGTCCTGAAACTGCGGATGGTCCGGATGCCGCACATTCGCTACCTGCGCCGCCACGACCTCAGCCTCCGTGCAGCCCGTATAAAACAGGAACTGATTCACCTGGTGCGATCCAATATCGGTAAGGATGCCCCCACCGCGCGCCGGGTCCCAGAACCAGTCCGGCCGTCCCGCGCCGCCCCCGGCCAGCCCCAGACGCTGGTTGATCTGGTGGGGCGCAATGTTGATCGTCTGGATCACCTTGCCAATAGCGCCCGCCTGCACCATGTAGCCCGCCTGCACTGCCGCCGCCACCTCCAGCAGCTCGGAGTACATGATGGCGTAGATCCTGCCAGTCTCGGCGACCGTCTTGCGCACCTCGGCAAGCTGCTCCAGCGTGAGCGCACCGGGTTTATCCGACAGAAAGTCCTTGCCATGCCGCATCGCGCGGATGCCGATTCCGGCACGCTGCACCGGAACCGCCGAACTGAGCACCAGGTGCAGCGCAGGGTCGGTAAGCACCACATCTTCGGTGTCGGCAAGCTTGGCTTGCGGAAAGCGCTTGAGAAACGTAGCCCCGCGCTCGGGCTCCGCGGCATACACCGAGACCAGCTCCCCGCCGCCCCGGATCATAGCCTCCACCATCCCGTAAATGTGATCGTGGCTCATCCCGCACACGCCAAAACGAACCTTGTGCTTCGGTTGGACGATGGGCGGCAGCGTCGAGGGCGCCATCTCTTCGGAGGACGTCTGCGGTGCCTCCTGTCCCGCCAGCTCCAGCGGCATCGCCGCCGCTAACCCAAGGAATCCTGCCCCGTGCAGAAAGGAGCGTCTGTCTTTCCGATGCATCGGGGAACTGTAAGCCGCCGCCACGATCCCTGACAAGCCTCCTCCCCTGCAACACGCTCCCTCCTGGCTCGACACCTCGACCCCCACAGCTCAGCAGCAAGCCGCAGCAGCGAACACTGCGCAACCCTCAACGCGCACGCCCACGGCAACCGCAGGTATCGCCGCGAAGAACCCACCGCAGACGTCAGCTCGCCAGCCCCTTTTCGCTGGACAAGCCAACGTAAAATCGAGAAGGTTCCGACTGAACCCTGGAGTCCGTCCCTGCACCCTTCGCTGAACGCGCTCGCCTTCTTTGCATCCCGTGGCCTTGGGCACTACTGGAAGACCCACTACGCCGACCGGACCTTTCGGTATGCCTACCGCTGGAATGGCTTCGACATCGCGCTCCTGGTTCCCTACTTTATCGTCATGCTCATCCTGGCCTTCTACGGCCTGCATCGCTATCAGCTGGTCTGGCTCTACTACCGCAACAAGCGCAAAGCCTCCATCTCGACCGAACCGCCCTCCAGCTACACCGAAGAGGATCTGCCCTTTGTCACCATCCAGCTCCCGATCTTCAACGAGCAGTTCGTCGTCGACCGCCTGATTGACGCCTGCTGCCGGCTGGACTACCCGCGCGATCGCTTCGAGATCCAGCTGCTGGACGACTCTACGGATGAAACGCAGGAGGTCGCGGCGGCCGTGGTGGCGCGTTACGCTGCCGGCACCGACGGCCTCGCCCCGCAGCCCATTCACTACATCCACCGGACTAACCGGCACGGCTACAAAGCCGGCGCCCTGGAAGAAGGTCTCAAGACCGCGAAGGGCCGCCTGGTCGCGATCTTCGATGCCGACTTCGTTCCACCGCCCGATTGGGTGCGGCGCGTGGTGCACCACTTCGCCGAACCCGGCGTGGGCATGGTCCAGACCCGCTGGACCCACCTGAACCGCAACTACAGCTTCCTGACCCAGGTCGAGGCCATCCTGCTCGACGGCCACTTCGTCCTCGAGCACGGCGGCCGCTCGCGCGCCGGCGTCTTCTTCAACTTCAACGGCACTGCCGGCATGTGGCGTCGCGAAGCCATCGAGGAAGCCGGCGGCTGGCAGCACGACACGCTCACCGAAGACACCGACCTCAGCTACCGCGCTCAGCTGAAAGGCTGGCAGTTCAAGTACCTCCAGGACGTCGAGTGCCCCGCCGAGCTGCCCATCGAGATGACCGCCTTCAAAACCCAGCAGGCACGCTGGGCCAAGGGCCTCATCCAGACCGGCAGAAAGATCCTGCCACGCGTCCTGCGCTCCGATGCCCCGTTCCACACCAAGCTCGAGGCCTGGTACCACCTCACGGCCAACATCAGCTATCCGCTGATGATCGTGCTCTCCACCCTGCTTATGCCCGCGATGATCATCCGCTCCTGGCAGGGCCCGCTGCAGATGCTGCTGATCGACCTTCCGCTCTTCCTCGCCTCCACCGCCTCGGTCTCCAGCTTCTACCTCGTCAGCCAGAAGGAGCTCTATCCGCGGACCTGGTGGAAGACGGTGTTGTACCTGCCCTTTCTGATGGCCATGGGCACAGGACTCGCCATCACGAATACAAAGGCTGTGATGGAGGCGCTTTTCGGCATTAAAAGTGCGTTTGCCCGCACACCGAAGTACAGCGTCCAGAAGAAGGGCGAGCCGAGCAAAGCCAAGAAGTACCGCAAAAGACTGGGAATCATCCCCTGGATCGAACTCGCCATCGGCTGCTACTTCGCCTGGACCGTCTGGTACGCCCTCAGCACCGAAAATTTTTTCACAGTGCCGTTTCTGCTGCTGTTTGTGCTCGGCTACTGGTACACCGGACTGCTCAGCCTCTTCCAGGGCCTCTTCGAACGCAAGGGGGGCAGCGACGGGGGCGAGAGCCTGCACGAGAAACCCTACCCGGTCGGCATCTGAACATCTTCAGCACTAAAGGGGAAAGGCCCGCGGAAGCGGGCCTTTCCCTTGTTTAGCAATCGCTTAGAACCGGAGGCCGAACTTTACCGGGAAATACGACGTCGTGTTGCTGTTCTCCGGGAAGATGTTGTTCCCGGTGTAGGTCAGCACCGTCGCATCGGTGATGCCGGGCTTGAACGAGTTGTCGATGTACACATAACGCGCCTCGGCATAGAAGCGCTCGTTGGCGAAGCGCGAAAACTTGTACGTCACGCCAATACCGCCGTCAAACCCCGGCGCGTTGGACGTGTAGTGGTCGAAGTTCGCGTCGGCCGTATACGTATAGCAGCCGTAGTAGTAGTCGCAGTACTCCTGCTGTTGCGGCAGCGTGAAGTTGGCAACCTTGTGGTAGAAACCAACGCCGCCTGTCACGTACGCGCCTAAGCCCTGCCCCGAGTAGATCTGGTATACCGGCTGAACGGACAACGACCAGATATGGCTGTTAGCGCCCAGGAGGCCCTGGATCCCGTAGCTGTCCGTTGGATCATAGCGGAAGGCCTGATTGGCGATCGTCTGCCCCGTCATCCCGAAGTGGTCGTAGTCGAACTCAAGATTGACGCCAAAATGACGGTTGAAGTTACGGCCGCCGCCAGCCTGCAAACCCCACCCAGTGCTGAGATAGCTCGAGTTCGAGCCAACGGGAGAGTTGAAACCGCCACCGACGTAACCGGTGTACTTCTCTGATCCGTCAGCATTGGTATTGCCGCCCCGATAACGAGGAGCCCCGTACCGGCGGCGCTGGCCATACTGCGCATGCAGGCCGGGCAGCAGGACAGCCTTTTCCACCGAAGCCAGCTGTGTCTGGGCTGCCTGGTCAGCGTCATAGGTTGCCGGCACGGACGATGAGCTCGACGAAGCGGCATCGAGCCTGCTCGTAAAGAGCGGCATTGCGGCAGTCTGAAAATTCACCGGCTGCGTGCTCGCGGGCTGCGCGACAGCTGCGCTCCCGGACGCGGGTTCGGCAGTCTGGGCACCCGCCGCGGCGATTCCGACGCCAGCAAAGGCAGCTGCTGCGAGACTGCGGCGCACAACGGGATGAAGCATAAACGACGTAAACATCCTTGGGACTCCTTAGTGCTGTTGAAGCTCTCAGCGGCTCTAACCCCGGATGTGACTCGAAGTTGCCCTCGCGACGGCTTGCAACGCTCCTACCTTGTGAGACGGAGAAACAGGCTAAGTGGATGCAATTCCACAAATCGGTCACTTGCGGGTGGCGCTCGTACACTAAGGTGTGAGCATCGCAGCCAATCTGCAGAAAGTCCGCGCCGAACTCGCGGCGGCCTGCGCCCGAGCCGGTCGATCACCGGACGAAGTCACCTTGATGGCCGTCAGCAAAACGCACCCCGTGTCGGCCATCCAGGAGGCCTACGCCGCCGGGCAGCGCCTCTTCGGGGAAAACCGGGTTCAGGAAATGCAGGTCAAAGCGCCCGAACTCCGGCATCTGGCGGAACTGGACTTTCACCTGATCGGGCCCCTGCAAAACAACAAGACCGCAAAGGCCGCTGAGCTCTTTAATGCGGTCGACACCCTGGACGAAGAAAAGACCGCGGTCCGGCTGAACGCCACAGCGGAACTCCTGGGCAGGGTGCTTCCGGTGCTGATCGAGGTAAAGCTCTCCTCCGAACCGTCAAAGCACGGGGTCGCCCCGGAGGCACTCGGCGCCCTGCTGGAGACCGTCGGCCCACTAAGAAACCTCCGTGTCTCCGGGCTCATGACCGTACCGCCGCTCGACGCCCCAGGGGAAGCGGCCCGGCCCTACTTCCGGCGGCTGCGCGAGCTACGCGAGGAGCACTGCGTGCGCTTCCCTACGCTCCAGGAGCTTTCCATGGGCATGTCCGGCGACTTCCAGATGGCCATCGAAGAAGGCTCAACCACCGTACGTGTCGGGACAGCGATCTTCGGTAAGCGGGAGTCCGTCTAATCCGCAGCAGCGCCTGGCCACAAACCTACTCTGCCTGAGGTGGTCGGCTCCTGCCGGCAAGCAGGATGGCCAACGCCACCAGGCAGGCAGCCACCCCTCCGACAAAGAGGCCCGCCATCGCGCCCGCCAGCCGCACGTTGTACTCCGGGACACCCCGTGCCACGGCACGTGCGATCAGCAGGTGCATGGTGGCATAGCCGGCGCCCAGGGAAGTCGTCAGCACAAGCGCCACACGCCAAAGCAGCCGCACCGCCTACTCCCACTCGATCGTGCCGGGCGGCTTGGAGGTGATGTCATACACCACGCGGTTGATGCCGCGCACCTCGCTCACGATCCGGCTGGAGATCGCCCGCAGCACTTCAGGCGGCAGCACCGCCCAGTCCGCCGTCATGCCATCCTCACTCTCCACCGCGCGGATGGCGCAGGTGTAGGCATAGGTGCGCTGGTCGCCCATGACACCCACAGTCTTCACGGGCAGCAGCACCGCAAAGCTCTGCCACAGCTTCGTGGTCAGGCCCGCGCGATGGATCTCCTCGGTGCAGATCGCATCGGCCTCCTGCAGGATGGCCACGCGCTCCGGGGTGACCTCACCAAGAATGCGCACCGCCAGCCCTGGGCCGGGGAAGGGCTGCCGTTCAAGGATCTCGGTGGGCATCTGCAGATCGCGGCCCACGCGGCGAACCTCATCCTTGAACAGGTCGCGCAGTGGCTCAATGAGCTTCAGCTTCATGTCCGCGGGCAGGCCGCCAACATTGTGGTGGCTCTTGATCACGTGGGAGGGCCCGTGCACGCTCACGGACTCGATGACATCAGGGTAGAGCGTCCCCTGCACCAGCCAGGCGACCTCTTCGCCAGCGGAGCGCTCGGCCTCAAAAATCTTCTTCGCTTCATCGTCAAAGACACGGATGAACTCGCCGCCAATGATCTTGCGCTTTTGTTCCGGGTCGGTGATCCCGGCGAGCTTGCTCAGGAAACGTTCACTCGCGTCGACCGCGACGAGATGCAGCCCCAGGCCCTCACGCATCGTCTTCTGCACGGCCTCGAACTCGCCTTTACGCAGCACACCGTTGTTCACGAAAATGCAGGTAAGCCGGTCGCCGATGGCGCGCTGGACCAGCACGGCCGCCACCGAGGAGTCGACACCGCCGGAGAGTCCGCAGATCGCATGCCCTGTGGGGCCCACCCCTTCGCGGATCTTTGCCACCGTGGTCTCGATAAAGTGGGTCGGGGTCCAATCCTGGGTAGCGCCGCAGATATCCACGACGAAGTTGCGCAGCATCTCCGTTCCCTGCCGCGAGTGCGCCACCTCGGGATGAAACTGCACGCCCCACATCCGCCGTTCCCGGTCCTCGATCGCCGCGATGGCATTGCTGGTGCTCGCGAGCACCCTGAAGCCGGGAGCGAGCGCCTCTGCATGGTCACCATGACTCATCCACACCTCCAGCGTGGAGGGCAGGCCATGAAACAGCGGCGACTCTTCCCTTACCTCCACCTCGGCATGCCCGTACTCCCGCGCGGCGCCCGGCACCACGCGCCCCCCCAGGTGCTGCGTCATAAACTGCATGCCGTAGCAGATCCCCAGCAGCGGCAAACCCGTCTGCAGCACTGCGGGATCCGCCTCCGGCGCATTAGCGTCATAAACCGACGACGGACCGCCCGAGAGGACAATGCCCTTCGGTTTCAGCGCAAGCACATCGCCGAGCGGCGCCGTGCACGGCAGAACGACCGAGAAAACATCGAGCTCGCGAATACGACGGGCTATGAGCTGAGTGTATTGCGAACCAAAGTCGAGAATGACGACGGTAGAGCTGCCGGGATTGTCCACTTCGTTAGTCTACTTGGGGTGCCCATGGATTCGCAGCGGGCGCGGAGGTGGCAGTGAGGATCTGGCCGGTTGGAATGAGCATCGTCCTTGGAGTGCTGATGGGCTGCAAGGACAGGAAACAGGCTAAGCCTGCCGGGAGCGATCTCCCCATCTCATCAGGGAGCAGCGCTGCCCTTCCCGGCGCCACCGATGCGGCGGATGCCCCGCATTCCCCCTCGGTGGCGGAATCGCAGGACGCCAGGGTGGCAACCTACCGGGACCCAATGACCGGTGTGAGTTTTCGCTACCCGGCCGGGTGGCGACCCGCCGCCGGACAGGGCCTGCCAGTGCCGGAGTTCAGCGGCGTTGCCGGTG
The DNA here is from genome assembly GCA_964658105.1 of Verrucomicrobia bacterium Tous-C9LFEB. Taxonomy (GTDB): domain Bacteria; phylum Acidobacteriota; class Terriglobia; order Terriglobales; family Acidobacteriaceae; genus Granulicella. Next base: position 109,589 of record CAZZXY010000001.1, read on the forward strand.
CGCCAAGACTTACCCAGCTGTTCACACCGGAAGGGACCGCTTTCGAGCCAACCGTCCTCCGCGCGCTGGCCTTCAGCTACACGGTGAAGGAGGGCAGTGACGAGACCGGTTGCGCCGCCTTGCCGGTGAGGGCAAGCGCGAACGCGATGCAGCCCCGAACGGTGAGCTACGGCGGCGTCGCCTTTACGGAGGCAGCAGGCGGGGATGCCGCGATGTGCACCCACGTTGCCGCGCAGGTAGACTCCACTCTGCGCGGAAGCCAATGCCTCGTCTTTGAACGCGATATCGTGACCAACTGCCCTTACGTGAGGAGCAGCACCTCCCCGCGGCCGCTAACCAACGAGGAGGCTACCGCGCTGCAACGTCGATTGGACGCCATAATGGCGAGCGTCGGGATCGCGCCGAAGTAGAGGGGCTTCCGTTGCGCCTAGTTCGGGTCTTTCGAACGGGTGTTGGTCACCGCCCCCATAATGCCCGCACCGAGCAGAAGAATGGCGATGCCGATCACCCAGCGCTGCGGCACGTGCATAAGGTGGCAGATGTACAAAACACCGGCAATCAGGATGATGGTTCCAACGGTATAGATACCGAACGACATGGCTGTCGAAACTCCGTGCGGCAGGGATGTGTAGTGACTCTGCGCTTAGGATGCGGATCGCGCCGTGACGTTGGTCTCCACGGCGATGGTTTGAAGTAATCGCAGGTAGGTTACGCGCCGGACCACATGGAAAAGGTCCGAAACCACGATGTAGAAAATCGCGACACCCACCCACCACACATTGATGTACGCCTGCGTCTCCTGGCTCTGAAAAGGCAGGGGCGACGCGGAAAAGGTCATCGCCAGTACAAACAGGGCGACCCGCACGATGCCCATCACCAGGTTCGTCTCGATCAGCTTGGAACGTAGGTGCGCGCCTTGCGTCTTCCCCGGACCAGGAGCGATCGAGGCCTCCAGCGCCGAAAGATCGATCCACCAAACCGTTGTCGCCCAGAGAAGAAACGCCGCCAGCGTCAAACCCACGAGTTCTGCGGTAAACAGCACGAGATTCGGTTCCGCACCCATGCGACCGGGCGTCACGATCGTGACACGCACCGCGCCAAGAATGCCAAGCCACCAGACCCCCAGAAGCGCGACGAAGCTGAGGGCACGCAGAAACGCCAATGCTGCGAACCGTGCAGGACGGAGGTGGATCCGAGGACGATCCCCCTCGGCAGTCACCCCGGCACGCCCCTCCGTACGGGGCGATCTCCACGACCTCGACGCGCGCCGCAGGACGGCCGTCCTGCCCAGCGTAGCCAGGGCGGTCCAAAGAATCAGGGCCAGGGGAACGAACCAGACGGCCACGCCCTTCAATGCTGGCTCAAATGGGCGAAGTTGTCCGGCAAGGATCCCCACAGAGCGGACAGGCTCAAAGAAGGTCAGGTTCTCCAGCCGGTCATAGTCGATCGGAATGCTCCGCAGCGCCGGTGAAAGCCGATGCCAGGCCAGCCACAGCAGGGGCGCGGCAGCCATCCATCGCCACGCTAGTTCAAGGCCCGTCAGCGAGGGATGCTTCCAGACAAAGGCCATGACCCCGACCATGGACTGGGTGCCACGGACCGGTACGGGCGCGCGATTCCCCGCTGGTTCCACCGCGGTCTTGTCTGCCAGCAATGCGAGACCTCTACAACTTCAGTGTAGTGCGCGACCCCCTATACTGTTGCGAGCGCATGAGGTTGAACGAGAAACGCTCGATCCTGGGAAAGAACAGCTCTGTTTTGCTGGATGTGCTGCGCTTTGCCGCTGCGATCGTCGTCGCGTTGAGCCATATGCCCCTGCATTTCGTGCAGGCAGGACCGATCATCTCGGAACGGGCCGGCAACACGGCAGTGTGCGTCTTCTTCGTCCTGTCGGGCTTTGTGATTCGCTACGTCACGGTGTCGCGGGTCACCACGGCGGAGGGCTACTGGATTGACCGGGCTTCGCGGATCTACTCCGTTGTCGTCCCTGCTCTGCTCTTGACGGTCATCCTCGAGTACAGCGCCTTCAGCTATGCCCCTGACGTCTACCGCAGCGTCACGCCCTTGTATCCCTGGAACCTGGTCCCCAAAGAGCTGGCCGAGGCCTGGACCTTCACCGTGGGGTGGTGGGGCGCCGGGATCCTGCCGGTCTCCAATGGCCCCTATTGGTCGCTGCCCTTTGAAGTTATGTACTACGTGCTCTATGGGCTGCTGCTGTTTACGCGGCGGGCACGCTGGTTCCTGGTACCGCTACTGATGCTGGCCTGCGGACCCTCCATTGCGCTGCTCTTCCCCACCTGGTTGTTCGGCGTCGTTCTCTACGACGTGTATGTCCGGCTGCACCCGAAGCGGAACGGCCTGACCATCGCGGCTTCGGCGCTTGCCGCCTACGTGGGCCTGCTCTGGCTCCTGCGGACACCGCTTGCACGCGCCCTGCAGGCCACAACGGTGCTGAAACGGCGAACGGCCGTCACGGATCTGGTCAACCACTACAGTCTTGGCCGTGCGATCTACCACGGCGATTCCGTGCTCTGGCTGGACCGGCTGAGCCCCACGTACTTCCTCTCCGGCTCGCTACTCGCCGTGGGCCTGCTGGTGCTGCTGCTCTTTCTTGACCACTACACACGCCCTGTATCCAGGGGCCTGGCCCGTGCGGTCCGCCTTGTGGCCGACAGCACGTTTACGCTCTATCTCTTCCACGTCCCCTTCTTTATCTTCGTGGACGCGATCGCCGGAGGCCCGCTGAAAGACTGGCGTGGCGGCACCGCAATGCTCCTGGCCGCCATCGTAATCAGTATGGGTTTGGCCATGCTAAGTGATCGCCTGAAGGACGCGATGCGGGGTGGCTTGAAGCGCGGCTTCGCTGCGCCATCCCACCCCGAACCGTCGCTTCGCTAGACGGCGACGAAGTTGATCAGCTTGCCAGGGCGAAGGATCGTCTTCATCACGGTCTTGCCGGCCAGACGTCCAGCCACCTTCTCCTCTGACAAAGCCGCCGACTTCAGGTCCTCTTCGCCCACCGAAGCGTCCACCTTGATCACCGTGACAAGCTTTCCGTTAACCTGCACGGGAATCTCGATCTCGTCTTCCCTGGCAAGAGCGGGATCCGCGACCGGGAAGGGCTGGCGAAAGACGTGGCCCGTGCCGCCCAGCTGCTCCCACAGTTCTGCCGTCATGAACGGCGCAAAGGGCGCCAGCATCAGCGTGACCGAGCGGAGCAGCTCGGCAACAACGACCGCGGGCACCTCGCCCGAGTCCATCTTCGCTTCGGCAGATGCCATCTCGTTCACGAGAATCATCACGGCGCTGACCGAGGTATTAAAGTGCCAGCGTCCGTTGAAGTCGTCCGTGATTTTGGCGATCGTCTGGTGCAGCGTGCGCAGCAGGGCCGCCCCCGCGGGTGTCTGCCCGCTGTTTGCGGCAGGCGCGATCTCGTAGCCGCGCGGGGTCTCGACATCCCGAACCAGGGGAGCATACTTGATCGCAAGCCGGTAAAAGCGGGCCAGAAAGCGGCTCACCCCGGCTACGCCTTCCTCCTGCCAGTCGAGCTCGCGATCCGGCGAGGTGGCAAACAGCGCATACACACGCGTGGCATCCACGCCAAACTTGTCGATCATCTCGTCGGGCGAGACCACGTTGCCCTTGCTTTTCGACATCTTGGCGCCGTCTTTGATCACCATGCCCTGGGTAAACAGGCGCTCCACGGGCTCACTGTTGCTAATCAGGCCCTTGCCGCCCACCTGGATGTCGCGCATCACCTTGGTCCAGAAACGCGAATAGATGAGGTGCAGGATTGCGTGCTCGACACCACCGATGTATTGGTCGATCGGAAACCAGTAGTCCGCCTTGACGGAGTCGAACGGCGCGCTGCTGTTATGGGCGTCCGTGTAGCGGTAAAAGTACCAGCTCGAGTCGACAAAGGTGTCCATCGTGTCGGTCTCACGACGCGCCGGACCATGGCATACCGGGCATGTCGTTTCGACAAACTCGCGCAGCTTGGCGAGCGGTGAGCCGCCCTCCTGCGTGATGGTCACGTTCTCCGGCAGAAGCACAGGGAGTGAGGTCTCCGGGACGGCGACGGGGTCGCCTGCGGCAATGCCCTCGTGTCCGTTCAGGCAGTACACCATCGGGATGGGCGTGCCCCAGTAGCGCTGGCGGCTGACCCCCCAGTCTTTCAAGCGGTAGGTCGTGGTGCGCTTGCCGAAGCCGTTTGCCTCGGCATATTGCCCCATCTTGCCCTGCGCTTCCAGGCATGCCTCCCCGGTCCACTCGCCGGAGTCGATCAGCACGGCCTCTTCCTCGCCCGTGTACGGCAGGTCGAGGTCGCCGGTATCGTCATCCGAACCACCGGAGACGGCCGGCGCGACCACACGCTTGATCGGCAGGCCGTACTTGGTGGCAAACTCGAAGTCACGCTCGTCGTGGCCGGGCACGGACATGATGGCGCCGGTGCCATAGTCGGCCAGGATGTAATTGGCCACCCAGATCGGCATGGATTCGCCAGTGAAGGGATTGGTAGCGTGCCGGCCCGTGAAGACACCGTGCTTTTCGATCTGGCCGAGATCACCCGCCTCCTTCGCAGCCTTTTGCTGGGCGATCATCCCCTCAACGGCAGGGGCAAGCTCGGCGTCAAAGCTGGTCCAGTGCCGGATGATGGGGTGCTCGGGCGCAAGCTGAAGACTGGTCGCACCGAAGATCGTGTCGATGCGGGTCGTGAAGACGCTGATGGACATGTTGTCCGTGCAGCCCTTCACCGCAAAGGTGACATCCGTACCCTCGCTGCGCCCGATCCAGTTGCGCTGCATGGTGCGCACCTTCTCCGGCCAGCCCGGCATCTTGTCCAGGCCATCGAGCAGCTCGTCACCGTACTGGGTGATGCGCAGAAACCACTGCACCATCTCGCGCTGCTCGACGAGGTTGTCCTCGTGCCGCCAGCAGCAACCGCTGACAACCTGCTCGTTCGCCAGCACGGTGGCGCACTTTGAGCACCAGTTCAGCCTGCTTGTCTTGCGATAGGCAAGGCCGCGCTCAAACATCTTGAGGAAGAACCACTGATTCCAGCGGTAGTACGCAGGCAGGCAGCTTGCGAGCTCTGTGCCGGCCCAGTCATAACTCAGGCCGAGACGCCGCATCTGGTCGCGCATCTGGTCGATGTTGCGCAGCGTCCATTCGCGTGGCTGCGTGTTGTTCTTCAATGCGGCATTCTCAGCTGGCAGGCCAAAGGCGTCCCAGCCCATCGGGTGCAGCACGTTGTAGCCGCGCATCCACATGTAACGCGCCAGTGCGTCGCCGATCGCGTAGTTGCGGACATGGCCGATGTGCAACTGGCCGCTTGGATACGGAAGCATCTCCAGGCAGTAAAACTTGGGCCTGGTCTTCCCCTCCGGGGACGTTGGATCGTCGGCACGATACAGCGCTGGGTCCGCATCCCAGCGGGCCTGCCAACGGGGCTCGATCTCGGCTGGGTTGTAGCGCGCGGCTTCGGCGGGGGTCTGCCCCGCAGTCGGGAGCTCGGTTTGGATGGCTTCGGGCATGCTGAGTTCATTCTAATGAAAGGGGCTTACGGCGCGAGACATCACCGCATGCCAGAACCCGCGACTTCGGCCTGGTTTCGTGGCCGTTCTGCCGTTTCTCGTTACCCGTCGTGCGCGACCTATGCTCGCGGTACGATCCTGGTCCTGCTGAGTTCGCCTTCTGTGACCACCTCAATCCTTACGGTTTAGGCGTGATGAGCAGCCCGTTCCTCAATACGTGAAGGGGTGGGTGCGACGAAGCCCAAAATCCCGCATCCAAACTGTAATGCGCTGGTGCGCACGGAAACTGGACGGACAGGGCAGATGAGCTCGCCACAGATCAGCATTGTTATCCCGGCCTACAACGAAAGCGCGCGTCTGGAGATGGCGCTGGCACGGGTGCTGGCGTGCATCTACGAGCGGCACTGGGATGCCGAGGTGCTGGTAGTGGACGACGGATCGACCGACGATACGGCGGTCATCGTCCAGCGATGGATGGCAAAACACCCGATGCTGCAGCTCTTCGAAAACCCCGGAAACCGCGGCAAGGGCTACTCGGTGCGCAATGGGCTGCTGCAGGCGTCCGGTGAGATCGTCATGTTTACCGACGCTGACCTTTCCGCGCCGATCGAGGAAGCCGAGCGGCTATTTGAAGCTATTGAGGGTGGAGCCGACGTCGCGATCGGGTCGCGTTGGCTCGAGAAACAACGGCAAACACGGCATCAACCTCTCTACCGCCGCTTTTTCGGGCGCTGCTATAACGCGCTGACGCGGTTTGTGATGGGGCTGCCTTACAAGGACACGCAGTGCGGCTTCAAGGCCTTTCGGGGGTCGGCCGCCCGTTGTATCTTTCCGCTCCAAACGATTGAGCGCTGGGGCTTTGACCCTGAGATCCTGTTCATTGCGCAGAAGCTGAACTTCAGCATCGTCGAAGTACCGGTGACCTGGGGTCACGACGAGCGCAGCCGCATCAGCTACTTGCGCGATGGCTCGCAAATGCTTCGCGAAATGGTCGAGATTCGGTCTAATTTCCTGCAGGGACGCTATGTTCGGGCGATCGCAGCGCTGAAGGACACAAGCGGTTTTGTGACGCAGCGTGTGCCCTCCTCTTACGTTGCCTCGCTTGAAGAGGATCGCCTGCTTGTCCCTGCCGTGGGCCTGCAGTCGCTGGAAAAGGGCTCCTGAGCCGGGCCAATCCGGGTGCAAAATTGTGTTGTAAAAAGCGTGTTCATAACGCGGTTTTGAGGCGTTTTCGCGCTTTCTAGCAAGAGCTCACATTCGGGGCCGTCGCGCCGGTAAACTGCCTCGTATTTGAGGCAGAATGGCACGTTGGCGAAGCCGCAGCCTGGCGTGCTGCCCGACGGTTCACACCTGCAAAAAGACTGAGCAGCAAAACAAAGGCCGCCTGATGGCGGCCTTTGCTTTCAGAGATGAGCCGGGTGTTAGTAAACGTCGCGCTGGTAGCGCTTGGTCTTTTTCATCTCGGCGAGGTACTCCTGCGCGTGCTCGAGCGTGCTGTTGGAGCCCTTGGCGATGACATCCAGCAGGGCGAGTTCGACGTCCTTGGCCATGCGGCTGGCGTCGCCACAGACGTAGAAGTAGGCGCCGCGCTCGAGCCAGTCGTACAATTCGGCCACGTTTTCCTGCATGCGGTCCTGCACGTAGACCTTTTTACCGCTGTCGCGGGAGAAGGCGGTGTGCAGCTTGGTGAGGGTGCCGTCGGCGAGCATGCCGTTGAACTGCTCCTCGTAGAGGAAGTCGGAGAAGCGGCGCTGTTCGCCGAAGAAGAGCCACATGGGGCCCCTTTCGCCGCGTGCCTGGCGTTCCTCGAGGAAGGCGCGGAAGGGCGCTACGCCGGTGCCCGGCCCAATCATGATGACCGGCGCGTCCGGGTTTTCCGGCAGGCGGAAGGCGTTGTTTTCGTGCAGAAAGATGGGGATGGTGCCGCCGACCGGGGCGCGCTCGCCCATGTGGCCGGAGCAGACACCCTGACGGTCGAGGCCGTGCGCGTGGTACTTGATGACGCGGACCGTGGTGTGGACCTGGCCCGGGTGCGCCGCCTGGGAGCTGGCGATGGAGTACATGCGCGGCGTGAGGCGCTGCAGGACGGTGAAAAGCTGCTGCGGATCCGTGATCGCGCCGGGAAACTCGCGGACGAGGTCAATGAATTCTCTGCCCCAGACGTATTCTTCCGCGGCGGCCTTGTTTTCCTGTCCCTGAAGAGCCTTCAGGCCCTGGGGGATGGCATCGCCAAAGAGCTTGGCGTAGTGATTGACGCTGCCGCGGGCGAGCTTGCCGATGCCGAGGTGCGAGGTGAGCGCACTGTGGAGGTCGACCTCCTTTTTGTAGAAGTCGAGCAGGCGTTCGGTGCCCGTAAAGCCGAGGGCTTCCAGGACGTCGTCGACCTGTGCCTCGCGATTGGTCGGGATGATGCCGACCGCGTCGCCCGGCGTGTAGGTCATGCCGTCTTCGACGTCGAGCTCGATGTGAATGGTCTCTTTCTCGCTTTCGTGACCGGTGAGACGCTCATTCACCAGGACGCGGGAAAGATAGGGTTGATTGCGCGTGTATTTGGTCGCGTGCGGCTTTTGTGTTGCAGCCGGAGTGCTGGCGGTGGGCTCCGCGACGGCAGCCGAGGTCTGTTCGCTCATCACTTCTTATTGTAAAGGGATTCGGAGGCCTTAGGGGACCAGATCGGTCGCACTTGCGGTGCTGAGCTGGTGGATCGCGATCCAGGTCTGCTGGTAGGCGTTGAGGGCGTCCGAGGTGGAGGAGCGCGCGCCGCGTAGAGCGTCCAGGTAGTCGATCAGGGTGAGACCGCCGTGATCGAAAGCGAAGTGCGCGATGGAAAGAACGTCCGCGGATTCGTCGAGGTAGTGCTCGCCGAAACGACTGGAGAGGGACCTCGCCCGCGTGTAGGCGACCCATGCCTGATCGACATCGGAGCCGATCTGGTTACGGGTGGCGGTCTGCGTCAGGCGGGCTGCGTCGATGGCCAGACGTGCCGCTTCTTTGTTGCCGTCGTTGCGGTCGAAAATCCGCAGAGGAATATTGACGTTGAATCCCACGGAGTTTTCGGTCCCGGAGCGGTCGTACTCCGCTTCCAGCGTCGGGTCCGCCGTTCCATTCGCGACGGTGAGACGATACGCAGCCTGGGCGGCCGCCACGCTGTCCCCCGAGGCTACGAGATCGGGGCGGACGGCCAGGGCCTGCTGAAGAAGGATCTCGCGCGTTTGCGTGACGACGGGCGGAACGATGTCGCCGGCGATGTCGAAGGTGGGCGAGGGACTGGGGATGCCCATGAGCGTTTGCAGTTGGTCGGAGGCCTGCAGAAGAGCGATCTCGCTGGTCGCGGCGTCGGACTCAAAGGTGCCGAGTTGCAGATCGAGGCGCTCGAAGTCGAGTCTGCCGAGGTCGCCGGCTTTGTACCGGTCATTGGCGATCTCGACTTCGTGCTGGAAGTCGGCGAGTTGCGCGTTGGAAAGGGCGAGCGCCTGCTTTGCAAAGAGCATATGCGTAAACGCCGTTTTGATCCCCAGGACGGTTTGCCGCACGGTGTCGTTCAGTTGCGCCTGGGTCTGTGCGGTGGTGGCGCGGGCGTCTTCGATGCGATAGGCACGCTTGTTGCCGCGCTCGAAGAGGCGGGACACTTGTGCCGCGTAGGTGTACGGGTTGTTGGAGGTGGCGGGATTGGAGATGTCCGTCCCGGTCAGCCCGAGGTAGGGATTGGTGCGCACGGCTGCCTGCTGTTCCTGAGCGCGAACGCCCCGGAGATTCGCGTCGGCGGCGAGGAGGGTCGGGTTCCCGGCCCGTGCGCGGTCGAGCACCTGTCCCAGGGTGAGGGCGCCGGGTTTGGATGGCGGCGGCTTGCGGGGATCGATGCCCGGGGAGGCCGCGGCTGCGTAGGACTGTGCTGCCTGGGTGCCGTTGGCTGGGGTGGCTGCGGCTTGGCCCGATGTGGCGGACCCGGCGCTTTGGGCTTGGATCGGGATGAGGGTGAGGAGTAGTAGGGCGGCGGCGAGGGTTAGCTTTTTGGGCGCGGCGAGCAAAATACTGAGGTCCTTCGCTGCGCTCAGGATGACGGTGGGTTGGGGGTGCGTGCTGTGCCCTGCGCTCAGGTTGACGGCGGGTTGGGGGTTGGGGGCCTGGGTTGGGGTCATTGTTCGAAGCCCTTGTCAGGGTGGGGCAGGACGTCTGTGGGGCGGGCTACCCAGACGTACAGCGTGGGTAGAAGGAAGATGTTGATGATGAGCGCCCCCATGAGGCCGCCGACGATGACGATGGCGAAGGGACGCTGCGAGTCGGAACCGATGCCGTGGGAGAGGGCGGCGGGGAGGAGGCCGAGCATGGCAACCAGCATGGTCATCAGGATGGGCCGGAGGCGGAGGACGGCGCCTTCGACTGCGGCTTCCAGCACGGTGTGACCGTTGACGCGGAGCTGGTTCATGTACTCGAGCATGATGATGCCGGTTTGCACCGAGACGCCGAAGAGCGCCAGGAAGCCGACGCCTGAGGACACGGAGAAATGCGTGCGTGTAATCAGCAGGGCCAGGAGGCCGCCAATGGGAGCCATAGCCACGTTGGCCATGATGAGGGTGGCCCACTTGGCGGAGTGGAACATGCTGTACAGGATGATGAAGATGATGAGGATGGTGATCGGGAGCACGATGAGCAGGCGGCGGGTCGAACGTTTCTGACTCTGGTATTCCCCGGCCCAGTCGAGCTTGTAGCCCTGGGGCAGCTTGACCTGCTGGTTCACCCGGGACATGGCCTCTTCGACGGTGGAGCCGAGATCGCGGCCACGCACGGAGTACTTGATGGCGACGTAGCGGGAGCCGCCTTCGCGGTAGATCTCTTCGGCGCCGTCGGTGGTGTCCATCTTGGTGACCTGCGCCAGGGAGACGCGTTCGCCGGAAGGCGAGACGAGGCGGACATCCCCGATGGCCTGCGGGGTGGAGCGGTAGGGCCCGGCGTAGCGTGTGGTGACGTCGTAGCGCGCTTCGCCATCCAGAACCTGCGTAACGGAGTTGCCGCCCACGGCGGTCTCGATCGCGTCCTGGATATCGGAGACGTTCAGGCCAAAGCGGGCGGCCGCCGCGCGATCCACTACGAGGTTCAGATTGGGCTGACCGATGACGTGGAAGAGCCCGAGATCGGCGACGCCGGGGATGCCGCTCATCACGGCGGTGATCTCCTGGCCTTTGGCCTCGAGGGTTTTCAGGTCGCCGCCATAGAGCTTGACGGCAAGCTCGCCTTTAACGCCGGAGACGGCCTCCTCCACGTTGTCGGAGATGGGCTGGGAGAAGCCCCAGTTGACCCCGGGTACGGCATCCAGCGCGCGGTCGATGGCCCCGATGAGCTCGTTCTTGTCCTGGTGGAAGACGGGGCGCCACTTGTCTTTGGGCTTGAGATCGACGAAGAACTCCGTGTTGAAGAAGCCTGTGGCGTCGGTGCCGTCGTCGGGGCGGCCGGCCTGGCTGATGACCTGTTTGACTTCAGGGAAGGACGCCATGATCTGACGGGAACGGTTCATGACATCGATGCTGGCCGTGGGGCCGACGGAGGGGGCGAGGGTGCCGCGGGCCCAGATGGCGCCTTCGTCGAGATGGGGCAGGAACTCCGAGCCGATGACCCCGGAGTAGACGAGAAAGGCGCTGAGCAGGATGGCGGCGACGGCGCCGAGGGCGGTCATGCGTGCGCGCTGGATGTGCCAGACCACGGCGCGACGGTACAGCTGCGTGGCCCAGCGCAGGACGGGATTTTCCCATTCCGAGGTGCCGTTGCGGAAGAGAAAGCTGGCGACGGTGGGCGCGACCAGCATGGAGAAGATGAGCGCGCCGAGAAGAGCAAAGGCGACGGTCCAGGCCATGGGCTTGAAGAGCCGGCCTTCGACGGCCTGGAGGGTGAAGATAGGCAGGTAGGCGGTGATGATGATGCCGATGGCGAAGAAGACGGGCCGCTGGACTTCGTGAGCGGCTTCGCGGATTTGTTCGATGACGGGGACGTCTTTGTCCCGGTTATGGCTGAGGTGGCGAACGATGTTTTCGATCATGACCACGGCGCCGTCGACGACCATGCCGAAATCGAGCGCGCCGAGCGAGAGCAGGTTGGCGGGGATCTGGCGGAGATCGAGGCAGATGGAGGCGAAGAGCAAGGCAAACGGGATGGTGAGAGCCACGATGAAGGCGCCGCGCAGATTGCCGAGAAAGATAAACAGGATGATGACGACGAGGATGATGCCCTCGGTCAGGTTGTGCAGCACGGTGTGCGTGGTGAGGTGGAGGAGATCGGAGCGGTCGAGGAAGGGCACGATGCGCACGCCCTTGGGCAGGATGTGCTCATTGAGGTCGGCTACCTTGGCGTGGATGCGCTCGAGGACCTCGTCGGAGTTGGCGCCCTTTTGTAGAAGCGCGACGCCTTCCACGACGTCGTCGTTGTCGGCGAGCTGGCCATCCTTGCGCATGATGGCCTTGCCGACCTGACCGAGGCGGATTTTAGGACCCTGGATGACGGTGGCGACATCGGCAACGGTGAGCGCAGTGCCGTTCTGGGCTTTGAGGGGGACTTTGGCGATGTCGTCGGTGGTCTGGAAGAGACCGACTTCGCGGACGTTGATCTGTTGCTCGCCCTGCTCGATGAAGGAGCCGCCGGCGTTGGTGTTGTTGGCGGCGAGGGCTGTTTTGACGGCGGCGATATTGAGGCCGTAGGCGACGAGCTTTTCGGGGTCAAGGGTGACCTGGTACTCGCGGGTGGGTCCGCCGAAGCTGGCGACATCGACGACGCCGGGAACGCTTTTGAGTTCCTTCTCGAGCGTCCAGTCCTCGATGGATTTGAGCGCCATGGTGTCGATGGCGGGGTTGGTGCTTTCTACGGTGTACCAGTAGATCTGGCCGACGGGGCTCCAGTCGGTGCCGATCTGGGGCTGCAGACCGCTGGGCAGCGTGATCTGGGAGAGGCGTTCGAGCACCTTTTCGCGGTTCCAGTCGTTGACGCTGTCGTCATCGAAGCTGAGCTTGATGTCGCACAGGCCGGCGAGCGTGAAGGAGCGCAGGGCGGACGTGTGCGGGATGCCGGCGACGGCGATTTCGAGCGGCACGGTGATCTGCTGCTCGATCTCTTCGGCGGAGCGACCCGGCCACTGGACGAGGACTTCGACGTAGTTGTTGGCGACGTCGGGGTAGGCTTCCACGGGGAGATTGTGGAAGGAGATGGCGCCCCAGATGAAGAGCAACACGCCCATCACCAGGATGATGAAGCGGTTGTCCAGCGCGAAGTCGACAAGCTTACGGATCATGTGGTGTCTCTACTGCTCCGTTGCTTCTTCGAGCACGAGCGCCCTGGCGACGACCTGATCGCCTTCATGCAGGCCGCTATTGACGACCACGGCATCCCCGGGCAGGACCCCGCCGGTCTTGACGGCGACGCGGCGGAAGAAGCCGGGCGCGTTCGCGGGCACGAAGACCCACTCCTGGTCATGGAGGTGCAGGATCGCGTCCGCGGGAACGACCAAAGCGCTTTGCGCTTTGGCGCCGTGGAAGGTGGCGGTGGCGAACATGCCGATGCGCAGCTGCTGTCCGGGGTTGGGTACCTGGATGCGGACCTTGGCGGTGCGCAGGCCGGGGTCGAGGATGGCGCCGACGTCGGAGATGGTGCCTTTGCGGACCTGGCCCGGAAAGGCGTTCAGGGTGATGTCGGCACCCTGGCCGACGTGCACCTGCGCGAGGTCGTTCTCGTAGACGTCGCAGACGACCCAGACGTGAGTGAGGTCGGCGACGGTGAGGGAGCCGCTCGCGCCGGTGACGGTGAGGCCTGCGGCCCCGGCGGCCGTGGTGTTCTGCGCGACGATCACGCCGGAGATAGGGGCATAGACCTTCACGGTGTCCCCGGGGTGGGTCTTGTCGACACCGAGGATGCGCAGCTGCTGTTCGGCCGCGCGCAGGTCCGCCTGGGCGTCGGTCTCGCCGTTGTCGGCGACCTGGAGCTGCGATTGGGCGATGGCTCCCTTGTCGAAGAGGAGTTTGTCGCGGGTGAGGGTGGTGTTTGCGAGTTGCTCGTCGGCGACGGCCTTGAGGTAGGTGGCGAAGGCGGAGGTGACGTCAGGCGACTGGACCTCCATAACGAGCTGGCCCTTGTGCACCATGTCGCCGAGGCCTACATGCAGCGCCGTGACGCGGCCGTTTGCGATGGAGAGGACGGGCAGTTCACGCGAGGGGTCAGGCTGCACCTGGCCGGTGACGTCCAGCGTCGCGAAGGTGGAGCGCGCCGCGACGGAGACCAGCGGAAAGTGCGCGGGGGTGTCGACGTGGACCTGGGAGGCCTGCCCCACCGGGACAATTGTGGGCGTGCTCGGGGGTGCCTCAGCGGCCTGGCGAGAGGCGGCGGTGCTTTCCTTCCGGCAGCCCCCCAGCGCCAGAACGGTAGCCAGCGTAAGAGCGACCCAGGCTCGCTTCCCGATAAGAGATCCGGCGTTTCCCGGTGTCTCACCCCTGCTCTGCACGCGTTCTGAGTCCACCTTTTCAGTAAAACACGTCCCCTGGCAATGTCTGGCCAAGCCTTCCTTGCGCGTGGCGAGGGCGAACGACCGAGGGACACACGAGGAACCGAATCTAATAGACGCGCATTCGTGGCGAGAGTCGCGCGCGTTCGGCTTGGCTCTGTACAATCTTTTCAGGGACGATTCCATGATGATGCGCCAATTGGCGAGTCAACCCGAAGCGAAAGACAGCAACACCACCCCTTTCTACAATCCAGACCTGAGCTACGACGAGAACTACGCCCGCGGGCCGTTCGGTGCGTTTGGTGCGGCTGCGCCCCGCCGGTCGGCTGCCCAGGCGGGAGAGAGGCAGCCGTTTCTTGGCGTGGCCGTGGATCTCCCGTTCGGGATTCCAGCTGGTCCCCTGCTGAACGGGCGCTATGTGAAAGCGGCCCTGGATTATGGCTTTGATCTGCCCGTGTACAAGACGGTGCGCACGCGGCGATGGGCGAGCCATGCGTGGCCGAATGTGCTGGCGGTGGATGCCACAGGCGATCTGCACCCGACAACGAACCGCCTGCGAGGGCACGGAGACTACAGCGCAGGGGAGCTATCGATCACAAACTCTTTCGGCGTGCCGTCGTTTGATCCGGAGGTATGGCAGCCGGACCTGGCCGATGCGGTGGCCCATGCCGGGCCGGGGCAGACCGTGATCGGCAGCTTCCAGGGAACGCTGCCGGAGCATGGCGGCGTGAGCGAGTATATTGGCGATTTTGCGCTGGGGGCCCGCCTGATGCGGGAGACCGGCGTGACAGCCACCGAGGTGAACCTGAGCTGCCCGAATGAAGGAACAGCCAACCTGCTGTGCTTCGACGCGAAGCGCGCAACCGCAGTCGTCGAGGCGATCAAGGGTGAGCTTGGCGCGGTGAAGCTGCTGGCAAAGGTTGCCTATTTCGCGGAAGATGAACCGCTGCGCAGGCTGCTGGAAGGGATCGGCCCGGCCGTGGACGGCATTGCGGCGATCAACACGATCCCGGCCGAGGTAGTGGATGGGGCCGGTGAGCAGGCACTGCCCGGGGAAGGGCGTCTGCGCAGTGGGGTGTGCGGCAGCGGGATTCGCTGGGCGGGGCTTTCGATGACGGCACGCCTGGTGCGGCTACGGGAAGAGATGGGACTGAAGTTTGCTGTGATTGGTGTCGGGGGCGTGAGCAGCGCAGCGGACTACCGCGCGTACCGGGCTGTGGGTGCTGATGCGGTGATGTCGGCGACAGGAGCGATGTGGAATCCGCGGCTCGCCGAACAGATCAAGGCTGAGGTACTGGAGACGGTGCATGCCCGCTGACGGCGTTGTGGTGGCTGATGCCCTGCTGGACATCGGTGGCGTAGGCTTTCGCGTCGCCGATCCGATCACCTTCAAATCAGGCATTGTGTCGCCGGTGTACTGCGATAACAGGACCTTTCCTTTCTGGCCGGCGCAGTGGCGGAAGGTCATCGAGGGTTTTGCTCTACTCGTTGAGAGCGAAGGCATCCGCTTCGACGTGATCGGTGGGATCGAGGCTGCGGGGATACCACATAGCGCGGCGCTGGGTTACTCGATGGGGCGGCCTTCGGTGTTCATCCGCAAGCAGCCCAAGGAGCATGGCAAGAAGGCGCGCATTGAGGGCGGCGACGTTGCCGGCAAGCGGGTGCTGCTGGTGGAAGACCTGGTGAGCACGGGCGGCAGCAGCCTGTCTGGCGTGCAGGCCTTGCGGGAGGCGGGCGCGACCGTGACGGACTGCCTGGCCATCATCAGTTATGGGTTCGCGGAGGCGCAGGAGGCGTTCGCGAAAGCCGAGGTGACGCTGCATACGCTGACGGATTTCGATGCGGTGCTGGCGGGTGCGCTGGGACGTGGTTTGCTGGATGACGCAGGTGCCGCTGCTGTGCGGGACTGGTTGTCGGACCCACATGGCTGGGCGACGCGGCGGGGACTGTGATGGAGACGGTGTCCGCAGCCGCACGCAAGCTGGAAGCGCGTATGCAGGCAAGTGATTCCCTGCTCTGCGTGGGGCTTGATCCCGAGATATCACGGGTGCCTGAGCGCTTCCAGGGAGAGCGCTATCCGTTGTTCAGCTTCTGTCGCGAGGTGATCGACGCGACTGCGGCGTATGCGTGTGCGTTCAAGCCGAACACGGCGTTCTTCGAGGCGAGCGGCGCGCAGGGGTGGGATGAGCTCGCGATGGTGTTTGAGCATCTGCGAACGGCGCACCCGGACGTGTTCACGGTGTGCGACGCCAAGCGCGGAGATATCGGCAGCACGAACCGCGGATATGTGGCGTCGGTGTTCGATGGGCTCGGAGCCGATGCGATCACGCTGCATCCTTACCTTGGCGGGGAGGCGCTGGCGCCGTTTCTGGAGCGGGAGGATCGTGGCTCGATCGTGCTCTGCCGCACGTCGAACCCGGGGGCTGGAGAGTTGCAGGATCTGCCTCTGGACGGCAGGCCGCTGTGGGAGCATGTGGCAGAGCGTGTGAGCCGTGACTGGAACGCTCGTGGGAACTGCATGCTCGTGGTGGGCGCGACGTGGCCGGCGGAGATGCGGCGGGTGCGGGAGATTGCGCCGGAGATGACGTTTCTTGTGCCGGGGATTGGCGCGCAGGGCGGTGATGTGGAAGCGACGGTGCAGGCTGGGTTACGCGCGGACGGCAAGGGATTGATGCTGAGCAGCTCGCGGGCGATCCTGTATGCCGGGGATGCGGCAAAGGCTGCCAGGGAGACGCGTGATGCGATCCAGGTAGCGCGGGAGCGTGTGTATGCCGGACAGTGACGTGCTGCGGCTGGAAGGCACGCTGGTGAATCATGATGGTCTTCGCGAAGGGGCCGTCCTGATTGACAAGGCGACGGGGCTGATTACGGAGGTCGGGGCTAAAACCGGCAGGAGTGATGTTGACTGCAATGGATGCCTGATCTTCCCGGGGTTTGGGGACATTCACATCCATGCGCGTGAGGATGCGAGCGGCGCGCAGAACTACAAGGAAGACTTCGCGTCGGCCTCGGCCGCGGCTGTGCATGGCGGCGTGACGCAGGTGGTCGACATGCCCAACAACCCCATCGCGCCGGTGGATGACGAACGCTATGCCGCGAAGGCAAAGCTTGCTGCCGCGAGCGATGTGCATGTGACGCTGTACGCGGGCATTGGGCCGGGCACGAAGCCGCTGACGCGCCATGTGCCGTACAAGGTGTACATGGGACCCAGTGTGGGCGACCTGTTTTTTACCTCGCAGGGGCAGCTGGAAGAGGTGATGGCGGGGTACCGTGGCCGCAATGTCAGCTTCCACTGCGAGGACCCGGAGATTCTCGAGGCATCGCGCGGTGAGCCCACGCACGAAGCACGCCGTCCGGCACGTGCGGAAGTCACGGCGACGAAGTTTGCGCTGCACCTGATCGAGACGTATGACCTGGTGGGCAAGCTGTGCCACTACTCGACGGGTGAGGGGCTGCAGCAGATCCTGGCGGCGAAGGCTCGCGGGGTGCGGGTGACGTGTGAGGCGACGCCGCACCACCTGTTCTTTGATACGTCCATGTTGACCGAGGCGAATCGCATGGCGCTGCAGATGAATCCGCCACTGCGAGCGCGCGAGGATCGACTCGCATTGATTGAGGCATTGCGCTCGGGACTGGTTGACTACATTGCGACGGACCATGCGCCGCATACGCTTGAAGAAAAGGCCGTAGGGGCAAGCGGGGTGCCGCTGCTGGATACGTATGGCGCCTTTGCGACGTGGCTTATGCAGGAGCATGGGTTTACGCCGGAACAGATTGCCCGTGTGTGCGCGTATAACCCGGGGCGTTTTGTGCGCGAGTTTCTACCCTCAGAGTTTGGGCAGGGTTATGGCCGCATAGAGCCTGGCTACACCGGTTCGCTGACGGTGATCGACCCTCATGCGCCGTATGTCGTAACGCGCGAGAGCGTGCGGACCAAGTGCGCGTGGTCCCCGTTTGAGGGTTATACGTTTCCGGGGAGCGTGCGGTATACCGTGCTTCGCGGGACGGTTCACCAAGCCGACGTGGCCGGCTAAGGCCAGAAGAAGAGACCCATGTTTGATTTGAAACACCTTATCAGCGCCTCACAATTGCCCCCTGCAACGCTGCAACAACTCTTTGAACTTGCGGAAGAGATGGAACGGCATGACCGCGCTCGTACGCTGCGACCGAGTCTGCAGGGGCGCATTCTGGCGACGTTGTTCTACGAGCCGAGCACACGGACGCGGCTGTCGTTCGAGGCGGCGATGCAGAAGCTTGGCGGCAGCGTGCTCACGGTTGAGAACGCACGCGACAGCTCATCGGCGGTCAAGGGAGAGACGATCGCCGACACCGTGCGCGTGGTGAGCGGCTATGCAGACGCGATCGTGATCCGACACTTCGAACAGGGCACGGCTGCGGCTGCGGCTGCCGCATCGCCCGTGCCGGTGATCAATGCCGGGGACGGCGCGGGGGAACATCCCACGCAGGCGATTGCAGACACGTTCACGATCCAGCGCGAGCTTGGGCGACTGGATCATCTGCGGATCGTGCTGGTGGGGGATCTGCTGTATGGGCGGACGATCCACTCGCTGCTGCCGCTGCTGGCGCAGTTCCCTGGCCTGGATGTCACGCTGGTGTCGCCGCCGTCGTTGCGGCTGCCGGAGACGCTGGCGGTGCAGCTTGCGGCGCAGGGTGTCGCGATGCGGGAGACGGCGTCGTTGGACGAGAGTGTCGAGGACGCGGATGTGGTGTACGTGACGCGGGTGCAGGGCGAACGGTTTGCTTCCGAGGCCGAGTACGATGCGGTCAAGGATGCGTACATCCTCACGCTGAAGACCGCGGAACGCCTGAAAAAAGGCGCGGTCATCATGCATGCGCTTCCGCGACTGAACGAGATTGCACCCGAGGTGGATCTTGATCCGAGGGCGGCGTATTTCCGCCAGGCGCGTAACGGACTGTATGTCCGGATGGCGCTGCTTTCGCTGCTTCTTGGATGATTGCCCCTGCGCCATCGTTTCACCCCGCGGAAGCGTACATGCGACAATGAGCCTGCTCTATGCTCCGTTCCGTTTTCATCTCGCTTTCCGGTAATCGTCACCTCCGCTCGTTCTCTGAGAGGAACTCTTTGGGACAGCGCCTTTCGCGGCGTTTCGTTGCGGGCATGACGGTCGATGAAGCCATTGATGTGGCAGAGCGGCTGAATGCCGAGGGGATCACGGCTTCGCTTGACTCTCTAGGTGAGAGCGTCCTGCAGGTCTCCCAGGCGGAAGAGGGCGCGGCGGTCTATCACCATTTGCTGGACGGCATTGCCCAACGCAAGCTGCGCGCCAACATCAGCGTGAAGCTGACGGCGATGGGCATGGACATCGGTGGCCATGGAGCAGGACCGGATCTTGCGGAGCGCATTGTGGGCGACCTTGTTGCGCATGCGGCATCGGTCGACAGCTTCGTGCGGATCGACATGGAGAGCTCGGATTACACCGAAGCAACGATTGCGATCACGGAACGTTTGCATGCCCGGTACCCGGGGCGGGTAGGGACGGTGCTGCAGGCGTACCTGTTCCGCACTGCCGACGACGCCGACCGATTGCTCGGACAAGGGATCCGCATCCGGCTGTGCAAGGGCGCGTACAAGGAGCCACCCGACCTTGCATTTCCGAATAAGGCGGACGTGGACGCAAACTACGTCACGCTGATGAAGCGCATGGCCACCAGTGGCGTCTGCTGCGGCATGGCCACGCACGATGAGGCGATCATCGATGCGATGCGCGCGTTTGTGCGCGAGAACACGCTGGATCCACGGGCGTTTGAATTCCAGATGCTGTACGGGGTGCGCCGCGATCTGCAGCGCAAGCTGGTTGCCGAAGGATTTGGCATGCGGGTCTATGTGCCGTTTGGCACGGAGTGGTACCCGTATTTTATGCGGCGCCTGGCAGAGCGTCCGGCGAACGTCCTGTTCCTGGCGAAGAACCTGCTGAAAAGCTAGATCGCGTCAGGCCTAATGAAAGGCCTGCGCCGGCACGGCAGCGGGTGGCGCGTCAGGCCGGGGCAGCATGGGTTCCACCTGTAAAAGATGAAACAGCACCGTGCGCTGCGTGTCGTTCAGCGGGGTGCCGTAGCGGCCGGAGGCGTACGCCTGGATGCGCTGTTCGGGCGGCAGCTCGCGCAAGGCCCGGAAGGTTTGTGCCACGGCATGGCGCTCGTCCCCGGGCAGGCTGCCTAGCTGCGACATTGCGGTGCGGACCTCGGCACGCTGATCCGGGTTGAGGCGCTCCATGGCTTCGGTGCGGGCCAGTACCCGCTGACGTTGCAGGGGTGTCATGGCATCGAGCTGTGACAGGCGATCCAGCATACGTTGCTGCGTGTTCCGGGGGAGCTCCTGAAAGCCTGGCTCGTGCTGCAGCGCTTGCTGCTGTTGCTGTGGCGTGAGATTGCTGTGCTGGTTCATCCACTCGGCGAGGTGCTCGCCACGTACGCCCTTTTTTGGCCCAGTCCCGGGCTGCCCGGCAGAGGGTGGACGACGCTCGATAGGGGCAGGCGCCTGCGTGACGCCCGGAACAGCCCACATCAGCTGGCATAGCAGACACAGGGCTGCCGATACCACCTTGGGAGCAGTCTGGGCGTTCCGGCGAGTTGGACTTTGACGCTTCATCGCTTGCTGAGTCTGGGGTGCCTGCCGGCACGGGGCTGCGTGTGTGGCCGGTGGTACACGTTTACCCTAAAACGAAACCGGGTTTGGTTGGTGGAAAAGCCGCAGATGCTTCCCCGATCAGCTGTGGGACGCATCGTCGTTGGGAGATCCGGGTTCATCGAGCAGATCCATCTGATCGACTGCCTGGGCGTTGTTGTCGTAGATCTTGAGGTCGTTGACGGTGGGTGACGAAGCAGCCGGCGCCGTCGCGTGATGCAGCACGGTAACGGCTGTTCCACCCCCGACCAGCATGGCGAGCCCAAGGGCACCGGCCACCGCGGGCCGCAGACCTCGTCCTGTGCTGTACTTGAGGAAGCTGGCCAGGCGCTCCCAGAGGCCCTCGGGTGCAGCGGCCTGCTCGGCTCGCAGCCTGGCGTGCACCTTCATGTCGAAGAACGCAGACGGCTCCGGCGCCGTCCACTCATCCATGAGGGACATCGTGGCGCGGAGCTCCGCAAGTTCTGTACGGCAGGCGGAACAGTCGGCCATGTGCTTCGATACGTTTGCCGGAACGGCGCTCGGATCGAGCAGAAGGTCGGGAAGATAGTTGTTGCAGGTTTTGCAATCGTTGGTTGTCATACGGGCCCCCTTTCTATGGTGGCTCTTTCTGCTGATGTTTCGGGCGAGACCTGGTTGCATTTGCGATCAGCCAGGGGAACTGGCCTGCCTTCGGTGCGCATGGGGGCAAGGTGTCTCATCGCTACACAAAATCCTTAAGTTTCTCCCGAAGCGTCTGGTAGGCGCGGAACAGGAGTGACTTGGTGGCGGACTCGGACAGCTTGAGCACCTCGCCGATGCTCTTGTAGTCCAGGCCCTCGTACTTGTGCATCAGGACGGCTGTCCTTTGGCGTTCGGGCAATGCCATTACGTGCTCCCGGATGGCGTTCATGCGCTCGCGGCGCAGCATCTCCGCCTCGATCGAAGGGGTGCTGTCGGCGAGGTCGGGCGTCGTACCGGTCTCGGCATCCGGTTCGTCCAGATGCACCGTGGGGGCGATGCGCTCGTTACGCGTGTCCCGCGCGTGATTGACCCCCAGGTTGGTCGCAATCCGGTACAGCCAGGTGCTGAAGCGCGCTTCTGCTCGGTAGGTCTCGCGAGAGCGATACACGCGGAGGAAGACCTCCTGGGCGAGTTCCTCGGCGACAGCCTGGTTATGCACCATGCGGAACATGAAGTGCATGATCGGCTTGCGATACTTTGCGAGCAGGATGTCGAAGGCGTCCATGTTGCCGGACTTCAGCTCGAGCATGATCTCCGCATCGGAGAGACTGCTGGCCTCGCCGCGCGCCATGGCTGCGGCGCGACGGCGGCCCCCTTCCGGGCTGAGATCGATCTCCGGGGCGGGACGGTCTTCGTGCGCCGCAGGAGCCACGCCGCCGAAGAGACCGGGATGGAGTGCTAGCGAACCCATATCCTCCTCAACCCGCGTTTGGCTGGGAGGTTGCGCGTCTTCACGCAATTCGTTTTCAGATTGCCGGGCAGCGAGCCCGGGCGGGGTCGAATCGCGTTCCATCAGGGCGGTATTGTAGCCTCTCAGCCCTATGTGATGCGCGGGCTCAGCTGCCTGCGCCCCAAGCTGCCGACGAGCTCCTGCGAGGTGGTACTATGTTGTCTGGCGAAACGGTACTACCGGACGCAAAGACCCACCCGGGCGCATAACTCAGCGGTAGAGTGCCACCTTCACACGGTGGAAGTCGTAGGTTC
>CAZZXY010000002.1:0-128785 GCA_964658105.1 Verrucomicrobia bacterium Tous-C9LFEB
TGTTGCAGCGGTTCGTCAGATCGATCGTCAGCACCGATCCGCGGCCGTGCGTCACGGTCGAAGTGCCGTGATTGTGGAGTTTCTCGTCGTTGTGCGCGCGGATGTCGCGGCCCGGGAACACCTCTTCCAGGTGAGCCATCATCGGGGCATCAATCGACATCACGTCTTCGAAATGACCGTGAATCGGGCAATCCTTCACCATCAGGATCTGGCCGTCGCGCTCGATAATCTGCGCCTTGATCTCGCCGACCTTCTCATTCAGAAGAATCTCGTGCGGCAGCTTGCCGTCGATGATCTGCTGCCGGATCTCCGGGATGCACTTGGGGCAGAGCGAATCAGTCGTACGCGGCCAGCCAAGCGGCGGCTTCTCCTTCTGGTAGCTCTTCAGCAGAGGCTTGTCGCTCCACTTTGGCGTAAAGCTCTTATTGGGGCTGATGCCGTTGAGCTTGGAAAAAACCACCCAACCCGCGCGCGCGCCATACACCACGCCTTTTTCCAGAACTTTGACTAACTTACCCATGCTTTGGACTTCTCCTCAATGTCTGGCCGCCCATTCCGGTGCGGCATCGGTCCTTCTTGAGCCTAATGCGTATCTCGCGTGCTCAGAAGTTCCTTGGCAGGTGCGCCCTACAGCAAGCGTGCGCACTTGTCCCTACGTCGTTTAGGTTAGGCTGCGGCCGGGATCCCGTCGCGGCTTTCACAGCCAACGGCGATTCTCTGCATCGAACGGCGCGTACCTGCTTGTCAGCGGCCAGCGGAGAGGGTGCCCTGTAAGTAAACTCCTTGCATGCCTTTGCGCGGCGCGGTGCTCCAGCGGCTCGTCCTGTTCGTCCCGGCCCTTCTCGGTCCCCAGGCCCTGCTCGCTCAGGCCGATACCCCGCCCTCGGCCAAATCCCCCACCATCACCGTGCAGTCTCGGCTCGTCCTCGTGCCCACCGAGGTTCGTACCAAAAAAGGCGACACCATCTTTGGCCTCCATGCCGAAGACTTCGCGGTTCAGGCCGATGGTGTCCCCCAGCGCGTTCGACTGGATGACTCCGGAAATCCCCTCCCGCTCTCCCTGGTCGTTCTGGTGCAGTGCTCGCGCGACGCCTGGCGTGAGGGTCCCAAGATCAAAGGCCTCAGCACCATGGTCGACGCCATCGTCGGCGGTGCACCCGCCCGCGTGGCCGTGGTCGACTTTGGCAAGGAACTCGAACTCCTCACCGGCCTCACGGATGACCCCAACAAGCGCGATGCCGCCTTTCGCAAGCTCGAACCCTGTTTCGACGACCCCGGCGCAGGCATCCTGGACGCCCTCTCCTATGCCAATCGCCTGCTCGACCGCGATCACGCCAGCGGCCGTCGCGTCATCCTTATGATTTCCGAGACCCGGGACCACGGCAGCGCCGCAAAGGCCGATACCGTCATCGAGGACCTGAACCGGTCCAACACCATGGTCGACGCCGTCGCCTTCTCCCCCGGACGCGATGCCGTTGTCGAGGACCTCAAGACCGCCGACGGCGCCACTGGCAGCATCTTTGGCCTCATCGGCATGGCCATTCAGGCGCTCCGCAAGAACGCTCCCAAGGAGTTCGCGCATGAAACCGGTGGCGAATACATCAACTTCGCTTCAGAGAACGGCTTCGACCGCAGCCTGAACACGCTGGCCAACCGTGTGCACAATGCCTACGAACTCAGCTTTGTGCCCCGCCTCGCCTCAGGCGCATCCGCAACAGGCGAAGGCTTGCACGCAATCACAGTGCATGTGCCGACCTACCCGGACGCGGTTCTGGAGCATCGCGCCAACTACTGGTCGGAACCCCTGACGCCAGCCGCTCCGACTCCCTAGGCGCTCAGCGCCGGTCCGTTCGTCGGCACCAGCACCCGCATCGTTGTGCCACCCGTTGAGGACGCCTCGATGTCGATCGTGCCACCATGGCGCTCCACGATCTCTCTTGAGATATACAGCCCCAGGCCGTTTCCGAGATCCCCCTTGGTCGAGTAAAAGGGCTCAAACAGCCGCTTCTGCACGTCTTCCGGAATGCCGGCTCCCGTGTCCTGCACGGCAAAGCCAACTTCCTCCGCCTCGCCATCCCCACCCAGAATGCGCACCGTGACATGCCCCCCGAGCGGGACCGCGTCAATCGCATTGGAAACCAGGTTGGCCAGCACCTGGCGCAGCTGGCCCAGCACGCCGTGCATCTCCGCCTGCCGATCCCCTTCCACCCGCACCGTGATCTGCCGGTTCCGGATCTTACCCGCAAAAAGCCGCAGCACGTCGTCCACCATCAGCGCCGCGGCGAAACGCTCTCGTGCATCCGAGCTCTCTCGATTCCAGCGAAGCGTCTGCTTGGTAATCCCGGAGATCCGCTCCAGTTCGCTCTCGACCATGCCGATATAGCTGGTCGCCGGCCCCGTGGTGTCAATCTCTGCCCGCAGCAGGTACATCAGGTTCGTAATCGCTTCCAGGGGGTTGTTGATCTCGTGCGCGATCACACTGGTCATGCGGCCCGTTAGCGCGAGCTTCTCGTTCATGCGCAACGCCATCTCGCGCTCTTTGCTCTCCGTCAGGTCAATCACGCAACCAATCCAGCCGGCCCGCTCGGCACCGGCCCTGTGGAACGGCACGGCGCGGACAAAATTCCATCGCTCCGGACCCTGCGTTCCTCCCGGCTCCTGCGTCCGGATGCGCAACTCCGCCTCGAATGGCTTGTTCTCTGCCACCGCCTGCGCCCAGAGATTCGCACTCAGCGCAGCATCGTCGGGCGGCAGCAGCGCCTGGTCAAACCAGCGGCCTGCCTGGGCCATTCCCGTCGCCTGCCAGCGCTCATTGGTGTAGGTAAGCCGGCCAGCATCATCGGCCGTAAAGACACGTACTGGCAACGCCTGCGTCAACTGCTGAAAACGCGCCTCGCCCAGTTCAATGGCCTCTTCCGCACGGCGAAGTCCAATGGTCGTCACCGCACCGCGGAAGTCCCTGGCCGAGTCCACCTCCACCGCGCCCCAGCTTGTACTCCGCCCCCGCACGATCTCCTTCCACTCTTCGAATGAATTGCGCGGACTCAGGGCATGGTTGCTCTCGACGATCTTCTCCGGCTGACCCGCCCAGCGCACCGTCTTCACCACCTCCGGCCGAAACCAAAGAATGTAGCGGCGCTGCACGGAAGAGACTCGTATGGCCAGCATCCCACTGGCGCTTGTACTAATCTCGGCGGCCCAGGGCAGCTCGGTAGCCAGGTGAGAGGTGCTCCACAGGTCCATCTCCGGCTGCGCATCCAGCCATTCAGCCAGCCGCAGAACATGGGCCTCACTGGGCGTCTCGCCATGCAGCACGGCCGTGCCGTCAATTACCAGCCCGACTCCCGCCGACGCTGTCACGTCGAGCAGGTGCGGCAGAACATGCGCCAAGCCGTCCAGGTAATTGGGCGCCGCCGCCAACTCCGCCATCACGTTTCTTTGCACCGCGTGGAACTGCACCGTCTGCTTCAGACGTGCTGCCGTGTCAAAGCTGGCCAGCTGTGTGCCACCCACCTTGCTCAGCATGTCGCAGGCACTGCGTACCAGGTACGGCACCAGCCTCGCTTCGGCGTTGTGCGCGCTGATCAATCCCCACAGCCGGCCCTCCGTCACCAGCGACACCGACATCGAAGCCTGCGTGCCCATGTTGCGCATGTACTGCAGGTGCACCGGGGACACGCTCCGCAGAAGGCTCAGCGACAGGTCCAGACCCTCTGCGTTCTCGCCCGGCAGTCCATGGAGCGGCGATGGGGTGTACTGTGCATCCGGGATGATCCGAATCGTATTCAATACATACAAATCGCGCGCCTGTTTCGGGATGTCCGAAGCAGGGAAACGGAGGCCCGTATAGCTGGGAAGTCGCCCGTTGTTCACCTCGGACAGCACCGTGCCATGCTCTTCCTGGTCA
Source organism: Verrucomicrobia bacterium Tous-C9LFEB (assembly GCA_964658105.1). Classification (GTDB taxonomy): domain Bacteria; phylum Acidobacteriota; class Terriglobia; order Terriglobales; family Acidobacteriaceae; genus Granulicella. The sequence goes on from CAZZXY010000002.1 coordinate 3,908, forward strand.
AACGTGTACAGCAGCACCCGGTCAAACCCGGTCAGGTCCGCCACCTGCTGCGTCAGCGCTTCGCAGAGCTCCGCTTGCGTCCGCAGCCGGCTCAGCTTTCCCACAAAGTTCGTGATGACGCCGTTCATCATCTCCGAGCCGACCAGCCGGTCCTGCACCTCAAACTCCAGGATCCGATTGCTGCCGGAGCAATGACTCACCACACTGAAAAACTGGCCGGAGACACGGAACGAGCCCAAAAAGGTAGAGACACCGCCGCGCTCCGCCTCGGGCGTCAGGCGCAGTAGCTGCAGGCTGGACAACACCTCGCGCTCCAGAATCGCATCCAGCTTGGATCCCAGGATCAATCGCAGCGGTAGCTGCAGGTACCGTTCCGCCGTCTCGCTCGCGACCAGCACTGTGTTCAGTTCCGGATCCGTCAGAAGCAGAAAACCATGCTGCTGCACTGCGCCCGGCACACGGATCGCCTCGTCTTCGCAACGGATCTCGGAGGCGACAATCTCATCCGAAACAGTTCCGAAGGCGGGGCCTGACAGGGCTTGGAACGCACTCACCCCCCCTACGATGCCGCCGACGTCACCCACGTCAGCCGAGGACAGATTTTTGCGCCGCGGCGCCTGACCTCAGGGCCTGCCCGAAAGCCTCGAACGTCCTTCGCGCAGCCTCCACAACCATCGCCGCATGGGTATCCGGCACCGCCGCGATCTGCGCCGTCACCTCCCGCCACATCGCGCCGGTCGCTTCCCCATGTCCCTGAAAATACGCATCGCCCACGCCCGGCGTCAGCCCCAGCGTCGCTTCCGCGTGCCGCGCAATGAACCGCCCGCCCAGGGTCGACCCCTCCATCACATACATCGCCCCCAGAAAACCCGCGTTCCGCTCCGGCCCCTCATGATCTGCGTCCCCCATGCCTGCAACGGCCGCCCACCCCACAGCCGTCCCCGCGAGGTCCTCCGGCGGTCCCCCGCCCAGGGCCTTCAGATCGACAGCCAGCCACTGGCTTCGCCGCCGCGCCGCGAGCATCCCGCGAAGCCCCTCGGGCGCAGCCTTCGCGCTCCATTCTTCCCACGACAACAGCAGCGGGTACAGGATCTCCAGCGTGCGCACGTAGACCTCCATCGTCAGCTGCTCACCCCCGAGCGGCATCAGCGCTTCGGTGGCTTCGTGCTCCGCACGGGTCTCTTCCCGCAATACGCGTGGATCCATAAGTGGTATTGTCGCGCACCGACCTCCCTCAGACCATAACCCTGGTAACAGCCACCCGGTAACGGCCGTTCAACACGGCAATCCAACGTCTGCGGGGCTCCGCGGCATCTTCTTTGGAGAACGAACACCCGGGTATCTCCGGAGCCTTGCCTCATGCACACTCGCCTGCAACGATGCCTGGCGGCACTCGCCGCCCCCATGCTTCTGGCCACGGCGCTCTCGGCCGAATCGCTCCCCGCTCGTCTCGGCGGCACCTGGCGCATCACCCGCGTCCTGCCCACAACCAACAACACCTGCTGGGGCCGTGAGCAGGCCGAACCCCTGATCGGATCCACCCTGACCTACCGTGACGACGCCCTCCGCTGGCGCGGCGGCGAGGTCGCCCTCGAAGATGTCACAACCCGCAAGCTCACCGCCGCGGAATTCAGCAAGGAAAACAGCGGCTCCACAACCCCCGCCAGCTTCGTCCAGCTCGGCATCCACGCCCCCTCCGTGATGGAAGTCGACCTGCAACACGAAGACATGGACATCACAGGAGCCACCACCGAAGTCCCCGGCGACTCCGTCCTCCTCGCCGGCCCCAACCGCATCGTCGTCTCCGCCTGCGGCGTCTTCTTCGAAGCCACCCGCACCGCGGGCATCACCCACACCAGCTTCCACCGCTAGCGCAACGCAGCTACAAGCGACACCCAAGTGCCGCCGCAACTACAACCGCGCTCGCAACGTAACCGCATCCCTGCTTGCAGCCGCAAGCGCATCCCGTTTGCAGCCCCCGCTCTCACCGCAGCCGCAACCCTGTCCACAGCCGTCATCCTGAGTGCAACGAAGGACCTCAGTATTTCCGCCCGAAGCGGCAAAGCTGCCAGTCGTAAACCCAGACCTTCACCTGCCAACCCGTAAGAACACACAGCGATACCAACCCGCGAGCCCGATCAATCAAACAACGCCCGCCCGACCCAACCTCTCGTCCCGCATCGACAAGCCTTCCGCAGAACCAACCCGACACAGCTTCGCAAACAGATAAAGCGGCACACAAAAGGCAAAGCCGGAAAAGACCTCCGTAACAAACAGACTCGCATCCATCGCCAGGTCAAAGGCCACAAGAGCCAGGAATAACTGCATGGCAAGGATGCCGACCGATCTTGTTCTCGTCTGAAAGAAGTTGTTCCTGAATGTAGCAATCACGTACCCCACCGCGAAGCTGTAGAGACAGCCCACAATCGGTGTAAAGAAGATATCCGCCAACAGGAAGTACTGCGCATTGGGGCCTCCCGCTTCTGACCCCTTAATCAGCCCGCCGATCGAGTCCTGGTACTCCATCACACGCAGCACGCCAAGTGTGTCGGAAAGCACGCTGCGCAGATAGCCCAGGACGCCCGGTTGCAGCAGGCCCCGCACGATCTCCCGCCGCGGATAGTAAAAAGCAATCCCATCGCCATTCAACAGCAAGCGCAGCAGAAATCCCTGCACCCCGCCCAGCAACCCACCTTGCTCCTTGCTTGTGATCAACAACGCAATGGAGAGGCCCGCACCCAGGATCAGCACCAGGTACTTCTTCGCCTTCTTTCGCAACGCGTCAGACGGTGTAAGCCCCGGATGCGCCACCGCAAACGACAGCGAAAACAGCAGGGGCAGAATCACTGACTTGCCTCCGCCCAGCATCACCAGCGAGGTCGCCACACCGAGCATGCCCAGCGCCAGCCGACGGCTTTCATTCAGCACGATCAACAGCACGCAACCGCAGCAGAAGAGATAATACGGCCCCATATCAAGGCGCCGAACCAGGCCGAGGCCACCGCTATAGACCGTGAACTTCGCCTCCGTCGGGTCGGCCGAGAGCAGAGGAAAGCCCACAGTCGCCCCGAGATATAGGTTCGCCCCCACCAGCAGCACACACAGCACCGCCAAGGTGACACGCAGTTCGAATAGAGAGAGGCGATGCGGGATGATCTGCCCAGTGGTCGAAATACGCTTCGACCGGAGCGCAAATCCCAGCCAGAGACTAAGCATGTAGCAGCCGAATTGCAGCTTGTAAGTCAGCGCCGCCGGCAACGCCCACATAATTGTCGCGTCGCCAACCTGGGCCACAAAAAACGTACTAAGCGGCTCGAAGAGACTGAAGAAGAACCGTCGGTACAGTGTGAACAGCACCACCGCCGACACCAGCAGTCCGGAGAGCACAACCCTGACATCGATACCGAACGTGGAGAGTATGTCTAACAAGCCAGCCTCCCTCTCTCACTTCCCTCTCGGTAGAAGATGATCCCCAACCCATCCCCAGAATTTGTCATTCCGCAGCGCAGCGGAGGAATCTGCTTTTCTTCCCGGCGAATCCAACGACGCTCCGAAAGAAGCAGACCTCCCAATCCTGCAAAGAGAACAACACATCAGGCTCGACGCACCCACAGCTGGTCACGCAACGTGCTCAGCTTTTCGGCCAGTGCCGGCGTCTGCCGCGCACGCTCCAACAGCGTCTGCAGAAAAACCCACACGCATGAAGCCACAAACCCAAACACGGTGAGCCCCACCAAGATCAAGAGTCGCGGCGGCCCGGACTTGTGGTCCGGAGGTATGGACCGGTCGACTACCTGAATAATGGGAGCCGATTTCGCCTCATCGATCCGCGCTGCTTCATACTGGCGCGATAACGCCTCATACAGCGCATCGTGGTACTTCACTTCCCTCAGCTTGCGCACATACTCAAGACTTCCACCAGGCACCTGGTTGGCTGCAATCTGCGTGTCCCCAGGCGCTAGACGCGCCTGATTGTTCTCCAGCGTCGCCAACTGTCCCTGCAGGGCCTGCACCTCCTGCCGAAGTCGAATCACTGCAGGATTCTCTTCCGCGTCATAGGCCAGCAGGCCCTGGAGCGCGACCTGCTTACTCGCGATATCAGCCCTGACCTGGGCCACCGACCGGATCGCCAACTCCGCCTGTCCGGTAAGGCTCAGAAGACCCGTCTTCTGCTGCGTCTGCTTAAGGTTTTCCTCCGCGATGGCCAACGCGTTCTTCTCCTGGTTGACCTCCTGGTCGAAGAACACCCGCCGCTGTGACGCCTCAGAGATCGCCAGGGTCGAATTCATGCGGTAAAGCGCATCCACAAAGAAGTTCGCCAGGTCGCTGGCTTGCTGCGGGCTCTTATCCTTTGCCGTGATCTGAATCAAACCGTTCTTTCCAGCCTCAATCAGAACCTGGGTAGCCAGCTTCTTGCGGGTCGCCCACATCGACTTCGTGCGCCACTGGTCCTGAAGATGAAACGCAAGGATCGCGCGATCGGCGATGGTTCGGCTTTGCAGTATCCCCACATACAGATCCGCGGGATTCTTCAAAAGGCTTCCCCCACCCCCACTAAGTCCAGACAGGGACCCAAGTTGGCCCATCAGCGACGACAAGGACGACTGCGGCGACTGCGGCGGCATGATCAGCGCCGTGGCTGTATAGGTCGGTTTCAACACCAGGCAAAGCAAAATGCCGAGGAGGAAGGCACTCGCCGTAGCCGTAAAGATAGTTCTTTTCCTCTTGCTGAGGACCAGCAGAGTATCCAGGAGGATTGCGCCTGTCGTTCGACCTCCCGGCTCTCGCACCGAAGTCAAAGACGCGCCGTCAGCCTCTTGGGTCGACACAAACAAATGCGGGCCAGCCATTCCGGAAAGTGTACTGCACCCCCGCTTGACAGGGCAGTTCTGTGACCCACACCACCCAAGGCTTGTCATCCCGCAGCAAAGCGGAGGGATCTGCTTCCCTCCGCCCCGCCACAACTCCCAAAGCCAACCCCTCAACCTTTGTCATCCCGCAGCAAAGCGGAGGGATCTGCTTTCCTCCGCCCGCCACCACTCCCAAAGCCAACCCCCAAACCCTTTGTCATCCCGCAGCAAAGCGGAGGGATCTGCTTTCCTCCGCCCCGCCACCACCCCAGAACCAAACCCACCCCTACTGCCGCAACGACACCATCGTCACACCCTGGCCACCCTCGTTGTACGGCGGCTCCTCCACCCCCGTCACATGCGGATGCTTCCGCAGATATTCCCGCAGCGTCCGCCGCAGCACCCCCATGCCCACCCCGTGCACCACGCGGATCCGCGGCAGCCCCGCCAGAAACGCCTGCTCCACAAACCGGTCCACCTCGGACTCAGCCTCATCCGCCGTCCGCCCAATCACATTGATCTCCGAAGTCAGGTAGTCGGAGTCACCCCCGCCAACCGTCACCCCGCCACGCCGCCGTGACTGCGCTTCGATCGATGGCTCCTTGACCCGCGTATGCTCGGCGATGTCCGAGCGCGGCACCCTGGTCTTCATCGTCCCAAAACTCACCTCCAGCGTCTTCGCGTCGATCACCCGCACCACGACGCCCTCCCGCCCCAGGCTTTTCAGTTTCACCAGGTCCCCTGCCCGCGGCTCGCCGTCCCGCTGCGCCTTATTTGCCGGAGCCCCGCCGTTCGTTGGCGTCCCATGCGTCTCCACAGCAGTCTGGAACTGCTCCGAGAACTCCCGCCGCAACCGCGCCACCCGCAGCGCAGAGTCTTTCGCAATCTTCTGCGCGATCGTCTTGTCATCGATCGCCTTCACGGTATCCCGCAGCTGCGCTTCGAAATCCTTGATCAGCCCGGAAAGCTGGCGCTCCAGCTCGCGCGTCCGTGCCTGCTGCTCCTTGCGGCCCTCCTGCTGCACAAACTCCCGCTCCCGTTCCAGTTTGCGAGCCGTCTCCGCGTTCTCTGTCCGTTCCTGGCCGGCTGCGGTCAGCTGCGCGTGCAATTCATCCAGAAAGCGCCCGATGTCGATCTGCTGCGAGCTCATCTGCGCCCGCGCGTTCGCCACAATCGCGGGATCCATCCCCAGCCGCGCCGCAATGTTCAGCCCTGCCGACGCGCCCGGCACGCCCAGGCGCAGGTCATACGTCGGCGAAAGCGTTGCCTCATCAAAGCCCACCGCGGCGTTCAGCACGGCGTCGTTCTGCGCCGCGTACACCTTCAGCGCAGTCAAGTGGGTCGTCACGATCGACCAGCTCTCTAGATGAAGAAAATGCCCCGCCACGGCCACGGCCAGCGCCGCACCCTCCTCCGGGTCCGTAGCCGAGCCAAGCTCGTCCAACAGCACCAGCGAATCCGCATCCGCCTGCCGCGAAATCCGGTCCACGTTGGTCACATGCGCCGAGAACGTCGACAGGTTTGTCTCCAGCGACTGCGCATCCCCGATGTCGGCATAGACAGCCGTAAACAAGGGCAGCCGCGCACTCTCCGCCGGCACCGGCAGCCCCGCCTGCGCCATCAGGGCCAGCAGCCCCGTCGTTTTCAGCGCCACCGTCTTGCCACCGGTGTTCGGACCGGAGATGATCATCTGCCGCTTGGCGGGAGGCAGCGCGATCGTTAGCGGAACAATCGACGCACCCTGCTCCCGCAACCGCAGTTCCAGCAGCGGATGACGGGCGGAAATCAGCTCCATGGGCGAGTGCGTGTTAGGAAGCGCGTTTATCCGTGCAGGAATGCCATTCGTTGCAACATTTTCGTCGCTGCTTTCCGTGCCGAAGACCGGCCGTACACACCCCAGATCCTCCGCAAACCGGGCCGCCGCCGCGTGCGCATCCGCCTGCGCCAGGATCTCCGCCCCCACTCGCAAAGCCTCGCTCTGCGCCCCCACCGCGCGCGTCATCGCCAGCAAAATACGGTGAATTTCGGCCTGTTCTTCCCCTAAAAGCCTCGCCAGCTCGTTGTTGCTTTCAATGGTCTCCATCGGCTCAACAAACACCGTCTGGCCCGTCGAACTCGACCCGTGCACCACGCCGGGCACCCGCCGCCGGGCCTCTACCTTTACCGGGATCACGAACCGCTCACCACGCACCGTGATCAGTGCATCCTGCACCAGGTTTTCCGCGCTAAGTCTCTCCAGTGCGCGCTTTAGCGACGCTTCAATCGCTTGGTGCTGCCGCCCCAGCGCCCGCCGAATGCGGTTCAACTCCGGCGAAGCCTCATCGCTCAACGAACCGTCCGGTTCGATTTTTCCCTGCAGATTCTTCAATAACGGCTGCAGATCATGCCCCAGCAGTGGTGCAGACAGGGCCTCCACGCCGGGCCACGCGTCCTTTACCGCATCGGGCGGCGCGACCACCAGCTGCCGCCAGGCCTCCACGCGCTCGGCATGGGTGAGCACGCGCAGCAACTCCCCAGCCTCAAGGGCCGCGCCCGGAATGCGGGCCTGGGCGAGGGTGTCTTCCACGTCGTAAATGCCGCGAAACTGGAAGGGCGTTCCGCTGGCGAGCAGCGTTCTCATCTCGGCCGTGCGGGTCTGCTGCGTTTCGATCCACGGCAGGTCCGCCGAGGGCTCCAGCGCGCGCACGGCGGCCTGTCCCAGGGGGCTTTGCGCCCGTCCGGCGACACGCTCGCGCAGCGACTCCCATTGCAGCGAAGAGCCGCCCCACTCATCCAGAACTGCAGGTATTTCGAGGAATTGCATCTGCTCTATTAGAGTCCAACTCGCGGCCAAACGACGCAGCTACCCTGCCCCCCTCGCCGTACACTGAAACCCATGCAGTTTCCCGTCACGCGCCTCCGCCGCCTTCGTTCCACCCCTGCCCTGCGGTCGCTTGTGCGCGAAACCCATCTTCAGCCTGGCCAGTTCATTTACCCGCTGTTTCTTTGCGAAGGCGAGGGTGTCCGCCGGGAAATCAGCTCCATGCCGGGCGTCTTCAACTTATCTATTGACGAGGCACTCAAGGAGGTTGAGCAGGTCGCTGCGCTCGGCATCGGGGGACTTCTGCTCTTCGGCATCCCCGACGCGAAGGATGAGGGGGGCACCGGCGCTTACGACCCGAACGGCATTACGCAGCGTGCTCTTCGTGCTATCAAGGCCACTTCGGCGGCCAGGGCCCTCATCACCATCGCGGATGTCTGTCTCTGCGAGTACACATCCCACGGCCACTGCGGCGTCGTTCGCTCCAAGGGTTCTCCGGGCGAAGTGCGCGACATGGAATCCGGGGCCGTCGATTTCACGGTGGACAACGACGCGTCGCTGCCACTGATCGCCCGTACGGCCGCCTCCCTTGCCGCAGCCGGCGCCGATATCGTGGCCCCATCTGACATGATGGATGGTCGTATCGAGGCCATCCGCGACGCGCTCGACGCGGCCGATCTGAAAGACACGCCAATCATGAGCTACGCCTCCAAGTTCGCGTCGGCCTTCTACGGGCCCTTTCGCGAGGCGGCGGACTCTGCCCCGCAGTTTGGCGATCGTCGCACCTACCAAATGGACGGCGCCAACCGTCGCGAAGCGATGCGCGAGATCGATCAGGACATCGCCGAGGGTGCCGACATGCTGCTGATGAAGCCCGGCATGCCCTACCTCGACATCCTGCGAGAGGCCCGCGACCGAGTCGATCTGCCCCTGGGCGTCTACCAGGTTTCCGGCGAGTACAGCATGCTGCAGGCTGCGTTCCAGCGCGGCTGGCTCGAGCCCGAGCGCGCCATGCTCGAAAGCCTGCTGGGTTTCCGACGCGCCGGCGCCGACTTCATCGTGACCTACTTCGCCAAGGACGCCGCCAAGCTGTTGGGATGAGATCGGCGTCGCCGATGCAACACTTGTCGGTTTACGTGGGCTCCACGCAGGCTCTGAGAACAGTTTCTGTGTGGCGAGATGTTCGAGCGACGCAGGGTCGCTGGACGCGGGACGTCGATCAGGTTGACTGCTCGGAGAGCTCCAGTGCGTGAGAAGCCGATGTGGCGAACGATCCGGGCACATCGCCGAATGTCTCGGCTGAAGCTTCGTCTTCGGCGCGATGTGCGGTGTGTTGAGCCAGGCTGAATCCGTCCCGCCCACTCCTTTTCACCTGGTACAGAGCAAGATCGGCCGCCTTGTAGAGGGTGGCTTCCGTTGGAGTGGAAGTGCCGGACATCGCTACGCCAATGCTGCAGCCAACTCGCAGTTCAAAGCCTCCGAAGTGAATCGGAAGAGAACAGGCTTCGAGTACCCGCGTACAGACCATTTTGACTCTTTCGGCGTCGGAGGTGGCCGCGTCCAGAAGGATGGCAAATTCGTCGCCTCCGAGGCGTGCTGTGAGACCTTCCTCCTGGACAGCGTCCCGCAACCTTGTTGCAGTTTGCACCAGTACGGCGTCTCCGGCGTCATGCCCGTACCGGTCATTGATCGCCTTGAAGCGGTCAAGATCGATCAGCAGCAGAATGGAGTGAGAGCCGGCACCAAGTTTTCGTCGAAGCTCCTCACTGAATTTCCGCCGGTTGGGTAAGGAGGTCAACTGGTCCTGGTACGCGATCGCTTCGAGGCGAGTGTGACTTTCCCGAAGGTCATTGGTCTGGTGATTGACGATGGTCAGCAGCTGTTCTTTCTGCTTCACCAGAGCTCTCACGCGGAGACGCCAGATTGCCAGCAGCGCAAGTACCACAGCAAGAGCGCTACCCGCGATCCAGTACCACCTTTGCCACCATGGCGGCAGGACCTGGAACGTGAAGGTGGTAGCGCGGGTCTCCCAGAGGCCATCCGTGCCCTGAGTCTCGACTTCGAAGACGTAGCGACCTGCAGGGAGCGCCTCAAAGAGCACACTATGACTCTGCGTCTCCACCCATCCGGGGCTGTATCCGGATAGACGGTACCGAAAGCTGCCGAGCGGGCTTACAAAGCTCAGGCTGGTGAAGTGGATGCTTATCTCGCGGTGGGCATACGGCAATACGGGCACTTGTCCCGGCAACCACTCGTGATCTCCGCTCTGAATTCCCGTGATGGCTGTGTTTGCAACCTGCTTATAGGGAGTCTTCCGACCAGGACTGAACCGGCTCATACCTTCCGAGGTCCCGATCCACACTCCGTCCGGCGCTTCTGTGTCCAGGGCATGACTGTTGGTGTCGTCCCAGATCAAGCCATTCGCACTGTCAAAGTGCCGCCAGGTTCCATTTTCCAGAACATCGGCGCCCCTGTCGCTGCAGGCCCACAGGGCTCCGCTCCGATCGAAGCCCAAAGCGTAGATGACGTCAGCGGAGAGCCCGTGACCCTTGGTGATCAGCTGTCCCGTGAAGCGACCTTCAATGACGTTGAAGCGGCTCATCCCAAGGGCGTCCCGATAGGCCACCCACAGAACGTTGTTGCGTTCAGCGATCACGTCAAGATCATCTGAAGCCAGGCCGTCCGCTGCCTTATACGTATGCCACCCCGCCTGCGAGAAGAGGGCCAAACCCTGGGACCCGGCGATCCACAGCGATCCATCCTCCGTGACAGCGATGTCACGGAAGACAGCTTCCTGCGTTGTGTTCGGTACAGCCAGGCGTTCGAAGCGCAAGACCGCACCGGGAGCCGCTATCGGCTGGCTGCGAAAGACGCCTCCATTTCCGGCAAGCCAGAGACGGTCCTGATGGTCGATGGCAATGGCCGAGATGCGCCCATGCAGCCCGGCGTCTTCGGCGTAGACCCGCAACAGCTCTCCTGCAGGTGTGAATTGGGAGAGGCCCCTGGGGTCGGATCCCAGGAAGACGTCACCGGTGGAAGCTTGTTTGATCGCCAGCGCGCGGTCAGACGGCAGGCCACTCTGCGCTGTGTAGGATCGCTGAACCCTGCCCTTCGGGTCGAAGATCGTCAGACCGGCGCTTGTGCCTACCCAGACCCTGCCATCCCGTGTGTGTTGGATGGCCCAGACGCTGTTGTTGAGCAGGCCGTTTTCCCGCTTCCAGCTCAGCCATTCACCCTGGCCGATACGCCGGAGAAGTCCGCCACCGGCCATGCCCAGCCAGAGGCTTCCTTCGCGGTCGACCAGAACTGGGCCCACCGCGTCGTCTGAAGCCTCATGGCCTGTGCTGAGTACTGTCTGACCCTGCGCATCAAAAGCCACGGCTCCGGAGAGCGTGCTCACAAAGGTGTGTCCAAGGCTATCCACCGCAAGCTGTGGATCGACGTTGTGTTCCAACTTCCGGGAACGGTCCGTGAACGAAGTTTGTCCGGCGAGACGCTCGAAAAGGTGCGTATAGCTTCGAGTCCAAAGGTTCCCTTCAGAATCTTCAATGAGTGCCTGCCACCCTTCCCCTGGCAGACCAGGCGTATCCAGGGTGGCTTCTGCTTCGCCGCCCTGTTTGAGCCATAGTCTCTGATCGCGGCTGAAGATCAACGTCGTGCCGTGTACAAGGAGACTATGTACCTCACCGCTTACGACCACCTGACAGTCAGGCCGCTGTTCGCCGTGGATGACGCATCGGAGGACTCCGGAGGTACGCAACAGGTACATGCCGCCCCCTGTGTCAAAGGCGATCTGGCGTATATCGCCGAAGGCAAGGTCCGGCCAGCTGACGGCGTGCTGTGTATGGGTTTCATCGAAGCGAGCCAAACCTCCCGAGGTCGCTACCCAGAGATCACTGGATAGAGGAGCCTGTCCAAGCGCATGGACCTCGGTCGTCGGCAAGCCGTGCTTGTGGCTGTACTCCACAAACCGCGCTCCGTCGTACCGGAAAAGGCCATTGTCGGTGCCCACCCACAGGTACCCAAGGCGATCCTGCAGCAGCGCATGCACATTCAGGTTGGTCAGCCCGTCTGCGCTGCCGTACTGCTGGAAACGTTGTTGCTGCGCCACAAGGGAAGCATGGAATAGCAGCGCGAACAGGAGCAGCACATACGAAAGCGAGCAGTCTCCGCGTGTTCTGTATGCCCCCACCTGATCCTCTGAACTGAAAACGTTAAGCCAGTATCTGCTCAAGACCAGATCGTTGCGTATACATCCTCTGAGCCATTGAGGGGCTCGATCGTCCGATTTGTGGTCAGGTGCGGGTCATCGTTACACCATTGATCGGCATGGATGGCACTTTGGATGGGTCTCATGCTGGGTGAGCAGAAGTGAACAGCATTCCACTTGGTTGGAGACTAGGTTCGACAGGCAGCGATCCCCGGGCCAAGGTGCCGTCATGCAGGCCGCCCTCTTCTTCCGCTGTCGGTCAGATGTATGAAAGCAGGAGGTTCTGAAAGCATCCGGTCGGATTTCCGAGATGCCTTCGCCTCAAACTCTTCACGGCAGGAGCGAGGAGAGGTGACCGGCACGGCCTGCAGTGATCGACGCAGGCCGCACGCCCAGGCGCTGATGCCTGGAATGGGACTGACTACCGCAATCCAGGAGCAAGTATGCAAGGACAGCACTCCAAAGAGTTTCAACCGAGAATGATTCTCGTGCCGACGGACTTCAGCGCTTCTGCCGACGTTGCCCTAGAGGCGGCAAATGAGATGGCGCAGTTTGCCGGTGCAGCTGTTTACCTTTTGCACGTCATCCCTATGCTGCCGATCGTGGGCATGACGGAATACCCGGGCCTCCTCTTCCCTGCTCGAGAGTTTTTTGAGGATGCACGTCGACGCGCCAGGGAGAGGCTGACCGCTTCTGTCGCGCGCCTGGACAGCGTCGGGGTAAGGGCGGAGTTCGGGGTGGAGATCGGGAACGATGTAGTCGGGAACATCATGATGGTTCTTGAACGAGAGCATGCCGACATGCTTGTTCTTTCCACGCATGGCATGTCCGGCTGGCGTCCTATGGTCTTCGGCTCCATTGCCGAGAAGATCGTGAAACTGGTCCAGTGTCCGTTGCTCCTCTTGCACTCGCAGAAGGAGTCGTTCACGTCGAAGAACATCAGGGAGGAACAGCCCGCTCTGGTGACGACCGATTGAAGCCGTCGTAGAGGGAGACCTACCTGCGCGAGGTTGTCATGTGATGGGTCCCGGACCGCAGCGTTAAGGCACGAGGACGACGGACCCGGCATCTTTGCCATGTTTCGCCAGGCTTAGGGCCTCATTGGCTTGCGCGAGGGGAAGGGTCGTCGTCTGTGGACGTATCTGCAGAGAGTGCGCGATGTCCAGGAAGTCTGTCGCATCCTTGCGGGTCATGTTGGCGACGCTGCGAATCTGGCGTTCGCCCCAGAGCAGGGAGTCGTAGTCGAACGCGGGCATTCGATCCAGATGAATCGCGTTCACGGCGACGACCCCACCTTTGCGCAGACTGGAAAGAGCTTGCACGACAACCTCCCCGCTTGGGGCGAAGGTGACAGCGCGATCCAGCGGCGTCGGGGGCTTGTCGTCTTCTTTGCCGACCCAGGTTGCATGCAGGGCGGTGGCGTGCGTGCGATGATCCTCGCCCCGCGTAGCGACATAGACTTCGCAATCCCAGGATTGAAGTACCCGGATCGCAAGCGCGGCTGAACTGCCGAAGCCGAAAAGGCCGACACGCTCTCCGTGCTGAACACCGGCAACGCGCAGACTGCGGAAGCCGATGATGCCTGCACACAGGAGCGGAGCGACGTGCACATCGTCCATGCCCATGGGTAAAGGAAGCAGGAAGTCCGTCCTGACGAGGACGTACTCCGCGTAGCCACCGTTCACCGTGTAGCCGGTGAAGACTGGTTTGTCGCAGAGGTTCTCCTTTGCGTTGCGACAGTACCAGCAGGTGCCATCGACACCGCCCATCCAGGAGACACCGACCCGCTGACCGAGGGGAAGCAAGGCGGTCTCGCCTGCGACGATCTCGCCTACGATCTGGTGCCCGGGTATGAGGTCCGGCTTGAGTGCGGGAAGGTCGCCCTCGACGATATGGAGATCCGTCCGGCAGACGCCGCAGGCCAGAACACGCAAGAGCGTATGTCCGGGCTGCATCTCTGGGCGAGGTAGATCCTCAAGCTGCAAGAGGGCTGTGCCCGGTCGGTGAGGAGATCGGAAGATCGCCGCTTTCACTGAGGCTTCCTCGCTTTTGACAGGTTACATGCTGCGTTACAGATCAAAGACGTTTCCATCAGACCTGGTCTCGTGAGATCCAGAGGCACTCCGCTCTTCGGGACACGTTCCAGGGTCTCGGATGTATGTCTAGCTGCTGTCTATCCCTCTTCTGTGTGAGGCTGGAGCCGTTTTGTCCTGTCGTAATCGGGGACCGGATCTTCCTTGTCAGACCGCTGGAGCGTTTTATGCTAGAGATAGAGAAGCGGCCATCGAGGGCTCTCGTAAAACTTATGACAGCAGTGCAGCGGCATCGTGTGCGTGTTCTGGGTGAGGGTAGCCGGACCCTCATGTTTGCGCATGGGTACGGATGTGACCAGAATATGTGGCGGGCTGTCGTGCCGGCCTTTCTGGATGACTTCCGGATCGTGCTCTTCGACAATGCAGGGGCCGGGTCAGCGGATGTCGCTGGTTTCGACAAGACGCGGCACAGCAGTTTGCATGGCTACGCGTTGGATGTACTGGACATCATCACGGAGCTCGGCCTCACGGAGGTGAATTTCGTCGGTCACTCCGTGAGCGCGATGATCGGGATGCTTGCGTCGATTGCGCGTCCGGGCGTTTTCAAAAGTCTGGTCATGATCGGTCCCTCTCCGTCTTACATCAATGATGGCTCCTACATCGGAGGCTTCGAACGGAGCGAGATAGATGATCTGCTGGAACTGCTACGCAGCAACCACCTGGGGTGGTCTATCACCATGGCTCCGGTGATTATGGGTAACCCGGATTGCCCCTCGCTCGCAAAGGAGTTGGAGGAGAGTTTCTGCCGCACCAACCCAGCGTCCGCGCATCACTTTGCACGGGTCATTTTTCTCTCTGATCATCGGGCTGACTTGCCCCAAGTGACGGTTCCGACTCTTATTCTGCAGACCCGGGAGGACCCGGTGGCTCCAGTCGAGGTCGGGGAATATGTGCAGCGTGCCGTGCCCAACAGCCAGTTGATAGTCATGCATGCCACTGGGCATTGTCCGCATCTGAGCTCGCCGGAGGAAGTGGTGCTCGAGGTTCGCCGCTTTCTCCAGAGCCAAAATCATTAGGCCAACATGAGCGGTCTTGGGGACGCCACATTCGATCTTGTACCTTGCGGCATCGTAGCGCTTGGTAGCGACGGCACCTTCCTTGAGGCGAACGACGCCTTTTGCGAGATGGTGGGTAGTTCACCTGTCGAACTAAGCGATCTGAAGTTCCCGCGATTCCTTTCCGCGGCGGGGCGTCTGCTCTACGCAACGCAGATTTCTGCCCGGCTTCTGCTGGAGGGGTCGATTCAGGAAGTGGCGCTGGAGCTGGTAAGACCGTCAGGCGTTCGCATCCCCGTTCTGATTAACGCCAGTCTGAAGCGCGGCGCCGGAGATGGACCGGACCGGATTGTGATGGCCGTTTTTGGAGTGGTGGAGAGGCGTGGGTACGAGCTGGAGTTGCTGCGAGCCCAAAGGGCAACAGAACAGATGGCTGAAGTGATCTACCGATCGTCAGACGCTATCATCACCGCTTCGGCGGATGGGCTGGTCCAGAATTGGAACGAGGGTGCCGAGGCGATGTTTGGCGTTCATGTCCTGGACGCGCTTGGATGCTCGATTGCAAGCGTGCTATTTCCCGAGCAACAACAGAGTCACTTTGTCGAGGTCATGGAGAAGCTTCGAACCGGGCGCCGAGTCATCCTGGAAACAACAGCGAAACACCGGCTTGGCCATGAGCTGGCGGTGTCGATCAACGTCACGCCACATATTGAACCTCCGGGTGACCTGGTTTCGTTCTCCGCAATCATTCGGGATATTACCTCTCTAAAGCTCTCAGAAAAGGCCCTGTTGCAGAATGAGAAGCTTGCCTCGCTGGGCAGGCTCGCGAGTTCGATTGCACACGAAATCAACAACCCACTTGAGTCTGTAACGAACCTGCTCTACATTCTTGATTTTCAAGCAACCGATCCAGAGATGAAGGGCAACATCCGAGTGGCACAGGAAGAGCTCGCGCGTGTCGCACAGATCACTACGCACACACTGCGCTTCCATAAGCAGAATTCAAATGTTTCCGAACTCGACCTGGGGGCATTGTTCAGCTCAATCCTTGCCATGTACAGGGCACGGATTCTGGAGCTGGGCACCGAGGTTCAGGTCACTCGCTGCACGTCGTCGCCTCTGCTCTGCTACGAAGGTGAGGTACGGCAGGTGGTTACAAACCTGATTGCGAACGCGATCGATGCGATGCCATCCGGAGGTCGACTCACGTTGAGGCACCGTGACGCGACGTTATGGGAATCCGGAACGCGTGGTGTGCGGATCACCGTTGCTGATACTGGGACAGGTATCAGCGAGAGTCATCTTCAACACATTTTCGAGCCGTTTTTCACGACCAAAGGTATGGGCGGTACGGGTCTGGGTCTCTGGATCACGCATGAACTCGTTCAGAAGAACCAAGGAACTATCCGCGTGCGCAGCCGGCGAGGATCTGAGCGCAGCGGCACCGTGTTTGTCGTGTGTTTTCCCCACGCAAGCTGATCGACTTAGAAGTCCACAACCGTCAGGTCGATGGGAAACTCCATCTTCCTTGCCGAAACTTGTGGCCACAAACCCTTGCTCCAGGTCCCGCTCACCCCTGCGTCCTCAAATTGTTTCTCCGAGAGCTGGCCGCTCACCGAGAACTGGTCGATGACATACGGCAACCCCGACGACCCAAGCACCGAAGGCCCATCCATCAGGTGAAAGTGCAAGTGCGGCGCTGACGTGTTCCCTGTGTTTCCCAAAAGCGCCAACACCTGCCCGCGCTTCACATGAGCCCCTTTGGCTACCAACAGCGAATGCTTCTGGAGGTGCGCATAGAACGCGTATCGCCCCTGGCCGATGTCTATCACGATGTGGTTCCCATCGACATTGGTGAGGTTTATGGTCTTCGGATCCGGCAGGACCCCAGGAACCTGGTCATCAAGCGTGTCCAGTGTGTCGACCACTTCCCCATCGGCAACAGCAATCACCTTTGATCCGTAGTCCGGGTACTGCTGAACGTTCTTGCCATCTCCTGTTGTGAGACGTGCCTGTGCATCAAGCTGCATCCAGTCGATCGCGAATCGCTGCGCAAAGTGCAGTTCGCCGTTGATCGGCATGAAGCTGCCGCGATGGACGCCCCCAGCCTGGCAACAGCCATTCAAGGCCACCCAACCTTTGCCCGTCAGCGGCGGCCCCAGCGTTGCCATCGCTGTGCTGACAGTGATGGGACTGATCAAGTACGTGTAGGGCTGCGTTGCTCCCGGTGCTGAACCGGGCGTCCCTCCGGCCATCACCTGGAAGCGGTGCAGCAATATCCCGGGCGGGCGGACTCCCTTGTCCATCACGAAATCCACGAGCAACAACCGGCGCTCACTGAACTGGATGCGCGCTGTCGCTTTCGCCCCCCGACCCATGGGACGCAACCGGCTCAGTAACCCCTCGCCCTGGAACGTGGCCAAGACCTTGCCAAGGTCTTCTGCGCTGACCACATCGATCTTCTGGATGGTCGCAACTGCATTTCCCGTGTTCGTGATCACGAGCTCATACACAAAGTGGCGCTTCGCATCCGTCCCCTCTACTGCGTACAAAACAGGCCGCAGAGACGAAGCGATGACTGGCGTCCATTGATCCTCTGCTGAGCACGAGGCCGTTGTTGCAACGATAAAAGCCATGACAAAGAGGAGATACCGATGACGGGGCGATGGACCGCGCAGTTTTGACAAGTCGGATCTCTCCTCTGGCACGGATCGTCCATAGCGGATCATCGGCTCAGGGTCAGCAGAGTAGCAGGTGCCGGATCAACCTGCTACTGACATAAGTATCCGGGGAGAAGGAAAAGGATCGTCCGCTAACCGCCCTCTTACCCGGGCGGTCATGGAGGATCCTTTTAGCACTGGTCCGGTTCATTGCTGCGGACCTACGACACCCACCCCAGGCGAGCAAACCCTGGTGCCCCGTTCGTCGGCGCTCGCCCACACGCTCAAGGAAGTAAGCTGCGAGGCCTGCACCGTCAAGTACCACGGTCCTGTTGTGCACTTTTGCTCAGACACCGGCCAGCTTGATGCTGTTACCTGATTGGAATGAATGACATGCGACCCCTTGCACCACTTACTCGTTCAGGCCGTCGGAGCTGCATTATGGCGGATTGTCAGAAAACGCTGTCAACGCCTAACACGAAGGACATTTGTTTCACTTGCAATCGAGCACGCGGTCTTGGACGATTGGGTCTCGGGACTTATAGGCAGGGACTTGCGGGCCCGGGAACTAACCCGGGAGGGGTTGTACGGGCAGGGTCTTAACGACATTGGGAGAAGCGAGTATGCATGAACCTCCAGAGCAACACATGGCAGTGGCAAGCGCAATCGATACCAGCGAAGGCGGCTTGCCCGATCATCCCCGGATAGAGAGACATAAGACCCGAACAGATTATGCAAGTGACCGCCTGCACTTGTTTGCTTTACAGCCTACCCTGCCGGATGTAAGCATTCGGTTTGGTCGGCGCGTTCGCGATTACCGGCGCGAGCGCAACCTTACGCAGGTTCAGATGGCCGTCGACTTTGGTATTGATCGGTCGTTCATCAGCGATGTCGAGCGTGGAAAGAAGGCAATTTCTCTTCCATTTATCGATGTAATTGCGCTCGGTATGGGGGTCAGTCTGTCAGAACTCCTGCATGATCTGTAGACTCAGCGCGGCACCATCTATGACGAGATCTCTGATGTAATCACCACCGCTCGGAGCTACGCCCCAGTGGGCGCAGTCCGCACTCCTGATGCTAGTAGTTTCCGCTATCGAGGCTTTGCTGCTTATTCGCGAAGACGATGACGTAGTAATAAGGCTGGCTGACTCCTATGCTATGCCGAAAGAACCGGCGGCCCCACACTCTCTGCAGTATGTTGGGGGACGTTTCGCCCAAGCCGCCAGGAGAAGTGGCCAGAGACTGGACCACGAACGACGGTTTCACGCGATCGATCTGCTCGGTGACGTCCAGTTTGCGAAGCGAGGGAGTTGCTAGTGCGCCCCCGTCGAAGATTTCGAATCGGCCATTCCCCGCGCAACTTAGAACGCCGATGTCCACAAGAACGAGCACTCTCTTGTTTCCCGCGGTGGACGTCCTCTTTGCCAACTCCGTTGCAGCAGCTCGCATCGATGCTGCGTATTCATTCTCGAAGCGGCTAAGCACTGGGCTGATAAGCAGCTGGTTGACGACGAGCGAGAAGACGGCACTTGCGATCAGGATGCTGACCGTTGCCGTACGTCGCCATCCAATGTCTCCACGCGCCGCTTTCCAGATTAGTGCAAGCAACAACGCCTCAGCGGGCAGCAGCGGCAGAAGATATCTGCCCGCGGATTCCAAACCCGGTGTTTTCAGGTAATAAAAGCTTGCAATACCAAGTACCCATCCTAGCGGCAAAACGTAAGAGACACGATCGCTGTTCACCCATTGATGTGCCCTGAGCGAGAGCAACGTAAGCACGACAACGAAGATTCCACAGAGCAGGAAGCTTTCAGCGCTTGTTTCTGCGAATTGTTTCAGGATGCGGAAGTTCAGCAGGATGACACCGTGCACTGACTTTGCGGCGAACGTCGTAGGCAGCACTGAAATGCCGTTGCGATGGGCAAAGAGGAACCACAAAGCCAAGACTGTGCAGGTGCCTAGGACCATGGTCAGCAAGCCTTGCAAACGCTTTGTCTGTTCGGAGCGGATCGTCAGAACCACTCCTGATAACACGCAGAGCATGCCCATCTCAGGACGCATGAGGACGCCGACGCCGAGGAGGATCCCCAGGGTGAGAGCATTGAGCAGACTTTGTGTCTTACCTCGGCGTAGCAGATAGAGAGTGATCGCGACGATCGCAAATGCGAATGTCGCTTCCATTAGTGTGCCGTTCCACCTCCATAGATTGTTGCTGAGCGCGGCTAGCATCTCTGCGAACAAGCCACCCAGAACAGACCCCGTCTCAGCGACCACTGCGACGAAAAGTGCCAGCAGGCCGATCACGACAGCCGCCGCGGAAATTACCTGGACCACACCTACTGCATGAGAACTGAGTCGCTCCGCGGCTGACAGGAGGAGAGTGAACGCTGGCGCCGTGGAGAGATTGACGGGCTGGTGAGCATTGATCCCCCATCCGGCTCCTCGAACAAAGTTCGTAGCGATTCTGAGGTGTATGTAGGCGTCGTCCGACCCGATGTTGTTTGGGTAGTACAGCAGCTTGATTGTCGCAGGGATAAAGGCTGTAAGTAGTGCGAGGGTGAGAACACCACGACTAACGCTTGAACCAAGAACTGTGCGGGACATGGCACAGAGTATAAGGTCGCTATCAGGGCAATGCATATGAAACGTTGGGACTTAGGCCCGGTTAGATGGGCCTTCACGATGCGTTGCGATCAGGTCTGCCCGCTTCTTTGCTTATGGGGAAGTTGCGATTCTACTCAACATCGGGCAACAACATACTTGGCACCTCGCGCCGATGATCTTGAGATGCAGGGCGCGTTTGTACTCCGGGGTTATCGCCGCGGCCAACTTCGCTGGTGCACCGCCGAAATGGTGCTCGGTCCAAGCAGTAGTTGCCTTCGTCTGCTTGAGCGGAACCGGGTCCAGCAAAAGAAAAAGGCCCTCCGTAACTTTCAGGAGGGCCCATTCGGTGAGAGTGTGCTGTTGTGCTATTAGGGACTATCTCTAGTTGCAGTTAGCAGCGACTAGACCCGAAGGGAGATTCGCGTTGCACACCCAAGATGGAAAGAGCGTGTCCTTCGCCGAAGTGTTTGGATTTTGGTAGCCATACGACTTCGCTGAATTGTTCTGCGGAGTGAAATTCGCAACGACTGTTCCCATGCAACTGGTGACGCTTCCAGACGCGGCACAACTCGGAGCTGATACATCGGTGGGGTGTCTGAATTGAGGGTTGCTGCCAAGCACGTTATTTGATTGGAAGCTGTACCCGGATGAAGCCCAGGAACCCTGGCTCAGATTGCTCGGAGAGTAAAGCCAATTACTCTGGGCTGCATCCGAGGATCCGCCGGCGTAGACGTAGTAGTCGTAGAGGTAATTTCCGCCACAGCTCATGCCCGAAGTCGTCTCAACTATATTCTTGGAGTCCTTTATGTTCTGACCCTTGTTGACGACCATATCGGCACACAGGGCAGTGTTCTGGCGCTGGTCTGTCGAGTTCCCCCATAGGGTGTTGTTGTAACGATAGATGAGTGCGTGCTTGGCACCGGCCGAGTTGTTCTCTACCTGTGAGCCGCGGCCACCATTTGCAAAAAGGATGTTGTTCGCCTGGACTGCCTGAGCAAGATAAGGTCCGGGGAAGCTTCCCTGTGTTCCATCAAACGTGTCAAAGATGAGACCTTCGCCATCTGTGGGTGCGGTGCCCTGGCAGGTGGAGGGATTTACGTTGCCATAGGAGAAGTTACCCGAGACGTAGATATGCGTACCCGCGGCAGAATCGGATTGCTGAGGTTGGTAGATCGAGATGCCGGAGTAGCAATGCAAGTTACCCTGGGCCGCGTTGTAAGCAATGTTACCGACCATTACTATGTAATCCACGGATGCTGTGCCAGTATTGAAGGTGCTGAATCCGCCTCCCTGGCAACCATTGGCAATATCGTCCGCAAAGATGATGTGGTGGATTGTGGTAGGTCGACTTTGGTTTGGCGCCGCGGCGAAGCAGCTATATCCGCCAGACCGAACAGTAACTTCCCAGCCTTGCACACCCCAGTAGTTCTTATCCACGTACATGCCGAACTGACCGCTCCCGGCATCGATCTTACAGGTGTCAAATCGACTGCAGCGGAGCCACGCAACGTTGTTATTGCGGGAGCAGTTCACTGTTCCCCACTTACCCGACTGAAACATGCCGGCAGAGTAGGTGCCCGATGCAGCTACGATCGTGTCTCCGCAGGAAAGCGAATGGTTGGGCGATTCCCATGGCGAAGCGGTGCTTGTACCCGAGTTCGTATCCGACCCGTTGGGAGATAGGTAGTAGGTGGAGCCCCAAACAGGGAGAGAGAAGAACGAAGCGAGAAGGACGAGCAGTGCGATTTTGCTTGGGCGCACGGGGGTGCTGCCACTAGAATTGCTTGTAGCCAAGGGGGGTCTCCTGGACAGGACTCCGCGGTTAGGCCCCAGCAGGTGTTTGCCGCACCGTTGGGGCCGTGCTTACTTCACCGAGTTCTGTGTGTCTGGTCCCAGCGGGATTGTTCGTGCGCCTTACCGGGTAATCTGCGTTTCGGTGCGGTGGGCGCACCATCCATCATCGCGATGCGAAGAGCCAAGCGCCTGCCCGGTCTACATAGAAGTAACACAAAAGTGGTTACCTGCAAAGGCAACCGCGATGAAGATCGGCTGCTTTCAGCGGCGATTTGAAGCGCTTCAAGTTTTCCCTCCGGAACGTTAATCGGACAAAGGTCTGCGCGTTTTCCGGGGGTGGACTCGCGGATTTTCGCCCTTCGTCTATAGATTGTGCCCGGACAGAGTGGCGGCCGGACGATTGCGTCATCAGGCGGATGGAGCACGAACGTTCTACTTAGTCCAGAAAAATCGCATAAAGCTAACCCACCGTGTACGTATCACTTATGCAGGAAAGGCGCGAGCTATGAAGACCAGTGACTTGCACCGGTTAGGGATGTGTGTAGTCTTTTGACAGCATTACGCTACTTTCTGTGCCTATATCGGGTCCTTTCTGACCCCTTCCGAGTACGCACGGCATTGATTCGACTCCGCCCTGGAATATCGCGGGATCCAACTGGAGCGAGCCCGCACAGCGGGCCCTGGCTGAAGACTGGTCTCCTTTAACGAAGCCTCGCCGCGTTAGTGGCGAGATGCCCACTTCCTTCTTTGCGCTCAATTCGTTGTCAACCAGTTCTCGTCCAGATGAGGTCTTCATGCTCTGCGTCTATACACTTTCCAAGAAGTATCCGCGGTTAGAAAGCCTATTTACCAACAGAACTCGCCAGCGCAGAACATTCTTGGCAATCTGTTTCTGCCTGTTCTTTCCGGTAGCGGGTCAGCTTTGCGCGGCGGTAGCAGAGACGTACTACTTAGCGCCAGCCTCCAACGGTGGCAATGACGCTAATAACGGACGATCTACCAGCAGCCCGTGGCTTACTCCGAAGCACTCCGTGAGTTGTGGCGATGTTATTTTGGCCTCTGCGAGCAGCAGCTATAACCCGAAGAGTTTTGACAGTGGCAACTGGGGCACCGTGACCTGCGCCTCAGGAAACAATGTTGCATGGCTGAAATGTCAGACGTTTGACGCGTGCAAAATTCAGTCGACCAGCCAAGGCATCTATGTCGACCGGAGCTATTGGGGTGTTCAGGGCTGGGAGGTAACTGTCTCAGGGGGCACAAGCGGATTCTGCTTCGGCACAGCGCCGAACTATTCCAACCCGTCCCAGATACATCATGTGATTTTCGCGAATAACATAGCCAATCGGTGCCAAGGTGGCGGGTTTGTCATTTTCAACATGGGCTCGGTCGGAGTGGACTATGTGACTATGGTTGGCAACATCGCCTATAACGCGATTCAGGGAAGTGCTCAATGCTACAACGGCATCAGCATTTACCAACCGGTGCAGTCTGATTCTGCTTCCGGGACGCACATCTACGTTGCTGGGAACTTTGCGTGGAATAACATTCAGCACAACCCATGTGGAGGCGTGCAGGCGTATGGTGGCGATGGGATCATCTTCGACACCTTCGATGGCAGCCAGGGAGCAACCAAACCCTACCTGGGTCAGGCGGTTGCCGACAATAACCTGGTGATTGGTAACGGTGGGTATGGGCTTGAAGTGCAAAACAACGTGGCTGGTTCAGCCCATGCGCCCATCTATCTTCGCCGGAATACGAGCTGGGGCAATGAAACAGATACGAGCCAGGGACTCAACAGACTTTGCGCTGAAGTGCTGATCAATTCCGGGTACAACATCCAAGAGCTCTACAATCTTGCTGCTACCAACTCCGCCAATGCGTGCGCGAACAACCCCGTTTTCGCCTTTTCGGCGTACACCATCAACAGTACCGTTTGGGTCTATAACAACCTGGCTTTCGGCTACAACGGGCAGAATACGTATTCCTACAACGGTGGGAGTTTCCAGTACGACTCAAACAACGTTGTCGGACAAAATCCTCAGTTCGCGGCGGCCGTGATCCCGCCCGCACCGGCCTGCAACGGCACAGGGAGCGTCCCGAACTGTATGGCGACTGTGGTGTCTGGCTTCACGCCGCGCCTTCGAGCCGCTGCCGGAACTGGATATCACAAGCCAAGCAGTACCCAGGCCTATGATGCTCTGTTCCCCCGGTGGGTGTGTAAGGTGAATCTGCCTGCCGGTCTGGTGACCATGGGCTGCTGAATGAGAAAGTCGCATGGCGGGACGAAAGGACGTACCATTCGCCTTCCGTCCCGTCCATCGCTTCCATCGCGGAACGGCAATGTGCCATGAGGAGCTTACTCGCCCATGAGGAATCGAGCGCGTTTGGGTTCCCACTGACTGGTAACCGAGATAGGTGCAAGCGCGAGGATCATGATGCCAGGGGATCGCAATGTGTTATCGGTTAGTGAGAGCAGTACGATCATCAGCAAGACCGTAGACGCCGCCGATAGTTGCTCGCGTTCACTGGGGCCCGCTCTAGCCGTTCGTACAAGACTGCGGAGCAGCAGAACAATGAGAGGGCCCCAGAGCAGGAGGATGCCCGTCACTCCGTAATTCACGCCGGTCGATAGCAGTTCGTTGTGGGAGACGCGGAGGTCCTGTCCTCCGGCGGAGTTCGCCAGGAGATCCAGATCTGCGTCTGGTCCGTGACCCAGCAACGGTGCTTCGGCAATCCATTCCAGGAGTTGTGGCCATACATCCAGCCTGCCACTTGTGTTGACCTCGTCACCTCTGCCGAACATCTTGTCGCTTACAGTGGCCCCGAAGAGAACGAGACCGCACAGCACGCCGACGATCAGGAACGGAAGGATGCGCTTCCGGGTTTGAGGTGAAACCATCCAGAGGAACCAACACATTCCAAAGGCCAAGGCGACCATGCCTCCCCGCAGGATATTCGCCGTCCCCCACAGGATGAGCAGGCATGCGCCAGCCTGCTTCCATCGAGACTTCCCAGCCGAAGCAAGCAGAAGAATGGCTGCGCAATAGGGAGTGAAGGTGTCTGTGAGAATTCCTCCGGCTCCGGTGTGAATGCGTTTGTACTCCATCTCTGCCGACTCGGCCCACATGGAACCGAGTGTCGGACCGTAGCCCAACCAATGCTGCACCTGCCCGCCCAACGCAGACAGGAAGACGGAGACCGTCATGACGCGGACAAGCATTTTGAAATCGTCCGGGCCGTCCAGAAGTGAACAGCTGGCGACATAGAAGAGGATCCAGGAGGCATAGGCCCCAACCTGTTTGGCCGCGTTATTGTCGGCCTGCAGGATGACGGTCACAACGAAGGTCCACACAAGAAACGGCACGAAGGTGAGACTGGCACGTCGTACCTTGCCACTCGCCACAGCGACGCCGCAGGCGAAGACCGCTGCCAGAAACACCGCGCACTTGAACAAGAGGTCTACCGCAGGCGGTTGGGACGCCCAGGATTGCTCCCCTGGGCCAAAGACCTCGGACAGCTTGATACCGGCTGTGGCAACGACGGCCCACAATGCGATCCTGGCCCAATCAACCAATGTGGCGAGGACCTGCGCCTCCGTATCGTACGAAGGGCTTTCCCCGAGTTGGCTCTGGGTGCTCATGGTGGAGAGCAGATCAATCACCTGATGACCGTGGTTGCGCGTCAGTCTTGAACGTGAGCGATCCAAGACGCAACTTCCTGCCTACGACCTGAATTGCCCGTTGAGGTTTAAGAAGAACTGAGGCGGCCAGGTACGCCGCCCCCTTCCAGTACTTCTGACGAGCCCACGCAATGCGGGCAAGTCGATATCGTTCTGAGCTAAGCGAATTCAGCCGGGTTCGGGTTCGCTCCGGGAAACTCCTCTGTTTCCAATCGTTCTGGAACATCTCGAACGGCGTTTCGGGGGATCCCTTCCGCCTTTGCAGAGCCGTCAGCCTCGCGTAGGCGTAGCCGCACTCGAGCGAACCTTGCTTCGTCATGCTCAGGGACTTGTGGTGCAGACGGTAGAGATACTGAGGAGACTTTAGATTGGTCACTTCACCGTGTTCCGCGAGACGCAAACAGAAGTCCAAGTCTTCGCCTGCTCCTCGGATCCGATAACCCACGGCCCGCGCGGCACTTGTGTACATCAGCAAGGTTGGGTGAGAAAGCCCTGACCCGTTTGCAAGCAGATCTCGCACGATTGCGTCGTGCGCCCGCGGGTACCTCAGCCCGGATTGGACTTGCTGCTCGACCAGGAAGTTCAAGGGTGAGCCCACGGCGACGAGCCTCGGATTGTTCTGCAAGCAATTCATCTGCTGCTCAAGCCTTTCGGGCAGGGAGATGTCATCCGCGTCCATGCGCGCGATGAACTTCGTCCTGCACCGATCTATCCCTCGATTGAGCACGGCCCCGAGTCCGCTTGCGTCTTGATGGAGGACCGTGAGTCGGGAATCCTGCACTGATTCCAGATAGTCACCCGAGCCGTCGGTTGAGCCATCGTCAATCGCCAGGATCTCCAGATCTGTGAAAGTCTGGTTGAGAATGCTGCTGAGAGCCGCCTCAAGGTAGGGCAGCGCGTTATGTACCGGAAGAACCACCGTCAAGGGCGCAGCAATCATGACGAGACCTCCTGGACTTCGACCGTCGATACATCAATGAGATTGACAGCTTTCTTTTGTGGCTTGGCGAGGAGTGTCCAGTACGCGACGGCTCGCAACACATGGGCACAGAGGCAGACCGAGACGACCCCGACGAGGCCGGCCGTGAACGAGAACGCAAGGCCCAATGTCACCATCACGAGAGAAGCCCAGGTGTCTACCCTGACCCGTTCTCGGGTCTTGCCGCGAGAGTCAGTGAGAACTTCCAGACAGGTCGCCACATACGCTGCTACGAAGCAGAGCACGACGAGCTGTAGCTCCCGAGTCGATCTGATGTAAGGGCTTCTCGATCCATAGAACAGAGTCAAACTCTGGCGGGGCAGCAGAAACAGAGCTGTCCAAAGCGCCGCGAGCGGAAGAAGCGTAAGACGTAACGTTGGAAGCAGCTTGCGAAAGAGCTCCGGCAGGGTCGCCTCCCTTGCGCCCTGGGCCCTTACAAGGATCAGCCACGTGCTGCTGAATACCACCGGGTTGCTCAATCCGACCACTAAGAGAAGGCTTGAAAGCCTGCCCACCTCTGCTTGTCCTCGCGTGATCTCCAGCAGCCACGGCATGCCGTACATCAAGGGGGACAGGATCAGGCCAGAGAGTGTGACCCACCGCCCGTTCTCCCAACAAAGACGTGCGGTGGATGAGAGCTTCGAAGGAGATTGCAGGCCTAGACAGCGTGCCTGGATCACACCCGAGAGCGCGGACGTCAGTCCGATGCTCCAGAAGACAGACTGCAGTGTCAGCTGGCCCCAGTACACGATGCAGACAAGGATGGCCGCCTGTCCAAGATAGGACACGATGTCACTCTGGATGCCAATCCGAAACCTCGATTGGGCCATCGCGGATCGCCGGAGCAATTCCTGCACTTGTGCAGCTACGGCCACTACCGCGAGCGGGAGACATAACTCTGGATGACGAAGCGCACATGCGGCTGCAACGGCCACCAGAGCCACAACTCCTCCAAAGAGTGCGGCTAGAAAGGCAAGAGTGCTTGTGTAAGCGCGAGTTTCGCCCGAGTCCCCCAACTGGGAAGTCTCGCTTACGGTGGTACGAATAAGCCAGTTGTTCACGACCATGCTGAGGATGATGAGTGAGTTCAGCAGAGCGAAGATTCCAAAGGCCGTTGAAGGAAGGTGCCGAGCGGCCATGAAGGAAATGAGGAAGTTGCCAATGCTGCAGACACCCTGATCCAGGAGATAGGCCGCAGTTGCTTGCAGGTGCTCGCTGGACAACATGGCTGTTCCAGCCGAGCGAAGGCGGTCGGGCGACATCCGGGCACCAGGGTGCTTCGTGCTAAAGCTCAATCGCATGAAGCCCGCCTAAAGGGGAAATCAGGGCTTCCTGGCGACCCTCGCTGGACACAACGATCTTTGGCATGGACAAAGGCGGCATACAAAACACGTTCTCCTTACATTGCGCTGCGCTTTGTGGCTGTGACCGACTGCTCTGCGCTGGTGCCTCGCGACACTACCCGTAGCTAAAACGATGTTGGGCTGAGATAGAAGCCGGCATTCACGAGCCGTATGTACGGTTCTACTGTGGCCAGGCGAGTCTTCGGCACGATGAGCATGTCCCCGTCTTTAAGCTCCAAATCCTCCGTGGGTCTACGTTCTTTTGTGACTTTTTTCAGATCGATCAGTCTGGTTTCAGCCATCTTGTCATCTACCGGCCTAATAAGCAGCACCTGACTCGACTTGCCAGAAGGCCTGAACCCGCCCGCCATTTCAATCGCCTGAAGAGCTGTGACATGACCGCGTATGTCATAGCGCCCCGGCGTCCCAACCTCGCCTCCAACGATGTAATGCGGTTTCTCAAACTCTTTCAGCTCTATTGTGATTTCAGGGTCGTTGAAGCGCTTGGCAGCTTCTGTAAGGATGGCGTCATGCACCTGCGGCAGAGCGAGACCGCCCAGTTTGAGGTCGCCGAGGATGGGCAGTGAGCCGAACCCATCAGGCTGGATGGAGACGGTAGCGTTGTACTCAGGGGTGTAGCGGTAGGAGACGCTGATGACGTCCCCGGGGCGCAGGTGATAGCGCGCGTTTCGTACAGACAATGTTTGAGCGGAGGCGGCGGGGCCAGATCCGACCGCTACCAGGAGAAGAAACAGCATGATTACGATTCGTGGGTACACCTTCGCTCCAATCGAACTTGCGTATGGGTTAATCACCGGAAGCAGATGCCATCGACTCGTTGCCAAACAAGTGATTGCGTACAGAATCGGGATCCGTCCTCTTGGAGCCCTGCTTCGCTCGAAGCTCGGCCATGAACGCCATCCCTAGAGAAAGAAACAAACCCAGAACCAGAGCTGCCGCAAGATTCAGAGAAAGTCGGGGAGAGCTGGGGATGGTAGACGCCACGGGGCTTTCGATCACGGCGATGTTGGCGAACTTATCCCTGTCCAGAGCGTCTGAAAGATGGACCTCGTCCAAGCGATGGCGGAACAGTAGGTAATTTTCCTGTGCTTCCTGTGCGTTCTGCTCGAGCTTCTGCAAAACGAGATAGGACTGATCCATCTGAGACAGTTCGCTCAGAGCACCCTGACGCATCTGTGCGAGTCCGGCGCGTTGTGCCTGCAATGCTCCCAATTCGATTTCAGATTTGACGTAGTCAGATCGCATACCCTCATAGACGGGGTCGACGTCTGTCACCTTCTCATCTGTGCGATCGGCGCGTACAGCATCTATCTCCTGCCGAGTACGCGCGATCTGTGCGTCCAGTTCTCCAATCAAACGATCTGAAGGCTTGAATTTTGTTCCCAGCTCGATGCGCCTATTCTCGAGCTGCGCCAGCATTGGCTCCAATTGTTGGAGAGCAACGTGGTCGGAAGCTTGTTTGATTTGCGTCGTCATTCTTGGGGGAGTGTCTTTCATCTGTTTTGCCGCTGTGTGTAACCGAACGGACTCCACCCCGATGGCCGCTTCCGCATCGTTGAGCTGGGACGATACCTTTTCCAAACGTTCCACAACGCTGGCCTGCTGCTGCGGCATGGAGAAGAGATGTTTCTGACGGTGAAACTCAGCGATTTCGCCCCGAGCAGAAGCAAGATCTGAGCCATACTGCCGGAGCTGCTGCGTGAAGAACTCCTCTGTTCCTGGCGCGCTATGCGCTCGCAAGTGAGCGGCGAGATATCTATCGCGCAAATCGCCGAGGACCGCGGCTGAGACGTCTGGATCGCTCCCTGTGTAATCGACGGAAATTACGTTGGTTTTCCGAAGTGATGTCGCTATCAGGTCCTTGTTCAGCTGGAGCGTAGCCAGTTCCCTGCTTCGAGAAGTGGGCTGTGCATCTCGATGCGACAGAAAGGGCAGGTAGAGTTTCTCGTCCTCCACCACCGCCGTGAGGATGTCATTACTTTTGAGGAGCTCGATCTCTGAATTCACCTGTGTCTCGCTCACCTCGGCGGGAGGAGCATTGACGGGGTTGTTCTCGGGAGACAGCACCATATTGGCCCGCTCGTTCTTCACCAGAAATTTCATCTCGGCATGGAATCGCCTTGGAAGAACGCTCGTTATAAGCGCGGCAAGCAGGAGGAGTACGACATTTGTCGCAAGCATCAGCCGCCAATGTCGTTTGAAGAGCTGAATCACTGTCACTTCATTGCGTTGTGTCACGTCTTAACTCCTCCTGTTCTGCAAAGATCCTGAGGCATATCGCCATGCACCGTTGCCAGACCCGCAGCCGTTCATACAGCAAAGGCGAGCTGACTTTTCATGTTGCGGCTCGCTGTGACCTGGGAGGCCACCCACATATAGGTAGCGGCCAGACCCTCTTCGATAGGACGGGAAGGTTGCCACCCCAGCATCCGCTGAACAAGACGATTGTCCGAGTTGCGGCCGCGCACGCCGAGTGGACCCGGGATGTGGCGCAATCGCACACGCTTGCCCGCGATGGCAGCCACACTACGAGCAAGTTCGTTGATCGTGACCATATGATCGGACCCGATATTTACAGGTCCGGAGAACGTGGAATCCATCAAGAGGCGTATGCCCTCAACACATTCATCGACATAGAGGAAGGAGCGCGTCTGCTCCCCATCGCCCCATATCTCTATGTCCTCTCCATCCTGCGCCATAGCAATCTTGCGGCACATGGCAGCTGGCGCCTTCTCCCGACCCCCATCCCAAGTCCCCTCCGGACCAAAGACGTTGTGGAAGCGCGCAACACGCACCTCCACGTTTCTGTTTCGGCTGTAGGCGAGATAGAGTCGCTCGCTGAAAAGTTTCTCCCATCCGTATTCGCTGTCAGGGTCGGCCGGATACGCGCTACTCTCTTCGCAGTTGGGGTTATTCGGATCAAGCTGGTTATGCGCAGGGTAGATGCACGCCGAAGACGAGTAGAAGAAGCGTTGAACTCCAGCATCACTCCCAATTTCAAGTACGTTGAGGTTGACAGTTGCGGAATTGTGCATGACGTCTGCGTCGTGCTCACCGGTGAAGATGTAGCCCGCGCCGCCCATGTCGGCCGCAAGTTGGTAGACGTGCTGCACGTCCGCTACAACGTCACGAACGAAGCCAGGGTCCCGTAAGTCACCCACGAGAAACTCGTCGGCAGCTGTCCTTGAGTACTCCGGCAGCTTAAGATCAGCAGCCCGCACCCAGTAACCTTCTCGCTTCAGGCGCTTCACTAAATGACTTCCGATAAATCCGCCAGCTCCTAAGACGGCTACGCGCATTGACGTTCTCCTGTATGGGTGTGATTTGTTTGGCTTGCCGCGTAAAGGGAGGAAACCTGCTCTGGATCAAGAGTCATAAGTGCGTCCTATCCACTTGGTCCGAGCCATCCCAAGCAGCTGCTTGGTGATCTGGACCATAAAGTCAGGATTGCTCCTCAGGTACCGCGGCCCCAATCTCTTAGGCTCATGCAGCATGCGGTGCGCCCATTGGAGACCGGCGCGCTTCATCCAATCAGGAGCATCCTTGGTACGGCCAGTGTGGATGTCGAACGCGGCACCTACACCGACCATTAAAGGGACGTTGAAGCTTTTCGTGTGAGCGGCCATAAACAACTCCTGCTTAGGCGTGCTAAGACCCACCCAGACAATATCTGGCCTGAGTCCATGGACTTGTTCTGTGAGCGCCGCCTCTTCGATGTCGGTTAGAGGTCGGAAGGGTGGCGTATACGTGCCGACCACAAGGAGTCCGGGTACCTTCAGCTTCAGGTGCTGCGCCAAAAGTTCAGCGACGCCCTCCTGCCCACCGTAAAGGAAGTGCGTGTAGCCCATTGCCCTGGATTGCTTACAGACTTCGATCATGAAGTCTGGTCCGTAGACACGGTTCATGCCGCGATATCCCTGCGCCCAACCTACCCACGACATTGGCATGCCATCCGGAGTATTGATGAGTGCGGCATTGAGGATGGAACGAAGTTGGGTGTCTCTCTGAGCCTCCATCACACCGTGAACGCCCGTTACGCAGATGTATCCCTTGCACCCGTTGCCTAGACAATCCCCCGTCAACTGCAAAGCCACCTTCATGTCGATCGCCGAGACTTTGATTCCCAGGACGTCCGCGTGGCTGTGAACCAGGAAGTCGTGAGGAGGTCTCGATGGCATCCCGGTGGGTACCTCTGCCCGATATCCTTGCTGTTGCGTCCGTGCATCTACCGCAGGTCTCCGTTGATCCTCTTCACGGAGGAGGGTAGGGTCGATTTCATCGTAGGCATGCCTCATCGGTTCACCCCATTCAGGACCCTACGCGTGCTCCACGCTTCGCGAATCATCACATTGCACCGCTTCCGCGCAGCACTGCGGGCACAGTGAGCAGCAGTATCTTCATGTCCAGAGCCAGCGACCAGTGATCGATGTATTCCAGGTCCTGTTTGATCCACTGGTCGAACGACACATGGCTTCGGCCGTTTATCTGCCACAGGCAAGTAAGCCCGGGAGGCACACTGAATCTACGCAGGAGCCAGTTGTCCTCGAAGAGGGAAACATCGCGGATGGGTAAAGGACGCGGCCCCACCAGCGACATCTCCCCACGCAAAACATTGAAAAGTTGCGGCAACTCGTCTATGGAGGTGCGGCGTAGAAAAGCACCTACGCGCGTTACACGCGGGTCCTTCTTAAGCTTGAAAACAGGCCCAGGAGCCTCATTCAGAGCTTCGAGGTGTGGCTGCAATTGCTCGGCGTCTGCCACCATCGAGCGAAACTTGAACATAGGAAAACGTTTCCTATGGAGACCAAACCGCTGCTGCACGAAGAACAAAGGACCCGGGCTGCTAACCACGATCGCGGTTGCAGCTATCAGCATGACCGGACAAAGGATCGCCAAGAGAGCCAGACTTCCAGCGAAGTCGATCGTGCGCTTGAGTATCCATCGCGACTTCCACGTGTTTGTGGTCCAAATCGTGAAGTGCGGCGGAGCAGCAGGGTGCGACTGCACTCGCGCATGGCACGTTTCAAACGTGTCTTGCATGCAATGGGATTCAACGCCCACGGTCTCGCATACCTGAATCACTTGCTGAATCTGGTCGTACTTCGATTTGATCGGGAGACCAATCAGCACAGTCTCAATCGGGTGCTCTTTCAGGAGTGCTTCCAGTCGGTCAAGTCCACCAAGGTATTTATCTGATTGTGCGTCGCAACCAACGTACTGATCGTCGACGCAGCCATACAGGTGAAACCTGACATAGCCGCCCTTGATGCGCTCCCTTAGAACGGCTGACAAAGGCCCACTACCCACAATGAGCGCTGCTCGGGAGCGGCGGACCCGCGGCGAGATCATCCCCACCAAAGCAAAGGCAATAATCAGCGTCCAGGAAAGAGCAATGAGGCCACCAATCACACCGCCGACATGCATGGTACCGGCTGGATAACGAGCACCCAAGAGAGTCAGGCCAAGGAAAGATACGCCACAAGCAGCGGCACCAAAGAACGTACGAAGAAACTCCGCTATGAGTTCTTTTCGAAGGGTCTGGCGGTCGTGAAAGGTCCACAGTGCAAACCATAGATTCCAGAGGGCAGCTATCGCCAGAGCGAGCAGCAAGTGTCGCACTGTAATCACCTGCTCAAGAAATGACACGCTCATCCCTGCCCGAGTGCTTGCGCCACTTTGCAGTGACAGAAAAGCGAATACAGGAACCGGCACAAATGCTCGAAGCGTGCAGTACAAGCTCCCATCACGTAACTGCAGAGCGCGAAGCTTCTCTAAAGCGGGCCTAAGCGAACCGGTCCACGATCGATCGTCCGAGCATACAGGGAGGTTGTTCAGTGTGGACGTGCTCATGGGAACCTCAAGTCGGTTAGTCGGCAGAACCCACGTTGGTGGGGAGAGCAGGTAAGGGCTGAGCTGGTGCGTCTATGTGGAGACTTAAGCACCATGGGCCGTGCTTACAACGTACGTGTCAAAAAGCTGATGACTTGAGAACCGCCACTCCCTCGGAGGTCTCGACGTCATGGAGTGGAGCTGGATATCCGAGCTTCTTACGCCAGTGAAAGCCACCTCCCTCATGTCAGCCAGCAGTCCGTCACCGGTGGCCTTGAGTAGCGCTTCCTTAAGCGTCCAGTAGCGGAAGAATAGGGATGGTTTCGAAGCGAGAGGGACACTTTGCTCGACTTCCGCAAGCTCTGACGGGTGTAGCACACCAGCCGGCACTTCAGGGTCAACGTGGCATGATGCGTCTTCGATGTCCACACCCACAGGTCCGTTCGTTGACACCGCACAGACAGCGATTGACATCGATGTCGACACGCTGAAGGCAAGTGGCGGACCATGCTTGTCGAGACTTTCGGGAGCAATCTCCGGCTTTCCGTGCGGACCTTTCACAAATTTCCAAGCTTTGGGATGACGAGAGTCATAGAGCGACAGAACGCAGCGCCTCAGAAGCAGTGAAGCGAACACCCGCATTTGATCGGACACGAAACGATAGCGCTCCAAGCGCGCGATCTCCTGGTCTTGCAGTATCTGCGACCTGCAGGGCATCTTCGAGAGTGCCGATGGCAGCTCATCTACTTTCAGCACGTAGACAGCTGGTCCCGGGGAATCAACTTTGTACGCACGGACCGCTATTTCCTCGTCGTTCGGTTTCGTTGTAGGCAGCCGCAGCTCAAGTGAGCTGCAAGGTGTTTGGAACGGCTCCAGGTTTTTAGGTTCGAGTAGAGGCAGCATTGGATCCTCGATCACAGGTCAGCTAGAAAAGGTTCTGCCTGCGTGTTGCTCGACGGCGGACAAAGATGGGTGCGTATAGCCTTTGCAATGGGAGATAAACTGTTCGACTCCAGTACCTCATCATGGTGCCCCGGGATCTCGTCACAATAGTGAGGACCCTTCAAGAGCGACGACCATTCAGATACCCTGTCGATGCGTGAGGGGCGGTCCCGATACTGCAGAATCAACACCTTACCTCGATAACTGGAGGGCTTGTACCGTAACGCTGCTGCCTGCGTAAGCTCAGCCGCAGCCCACATTTCGGTGCGCAACTCCGCAGCCATGCCGGTGTAATTGACGAGTCTCTGCAGGCGTCGTTGCAATCGACTTGTTAACTGGGGCGCTTTGCCCTTAAGCGATCGCTTCAAGTAGAACCGGAGTTTGCTGAATTCGACGGCTGTTGCTGCGGTCTCTCCAAAGAGACACGGGTTGTGAGCGTCGAGCATTACCAACAAGGCCACTTCATGACCCGCTGCTTTCAGCTGGGAAGCTGCCTCGTAAGCCAGGATTCCACCCGTGCAAAATCCCCCGAGGACAAAGGGGCCATTGGGGTTCGTTGCCAAGAGCTTGCGGACATGCAGACGAGCGATCATCTCGAGGGTTGGTTGTTTACTCAACTCCGCCATCTCCTCCTCGGTCAGCGATACGTCGTAGAAAGGCTGGTCCTGTCCGAACGTGAACGCGAGGGCTCGAGCGAGAGTGGAGTATTGAAACCAGAAGATGGTGCTCTGTGAGCCCTCCCTGAAGTACCCGACCATTCCGGGAATCGGGCTTGGATTGTCTCGTTCGAGCAAGTTGCGCAGCAGCTCAGCTTGCTCCTTCAGTGTCGACGCCCGAAACAGTGCCGACATCGGTACTCTCTCTCCGAAGGAGGCAGCGATCTTGGCCTGCAAGGAAGCGACCAGCAACGAATGGCCGCCCAGATCGAAAAAGTCTTCATGTGGAGCAATGGTTGCGACACCCAGGACTGCCGACCATATCGCAGACAGCTGAGCCTCTAACGAGATCAGATCCGGATGTCCGTAGTCGCTTACTCCACCGACTGGAACTTGTCTGTGCTCTGTAGGCCGTGGAAGCTGAGCGCGATCCAGCTTCCCGTTTCCATTTAGTGGAAGCCCCTCAAGAACCACGATGTCGGAGGGAATGTAAAAGTCCGGAAGGCTCCTTGCCAGAAAGGAGCGAAGGTCTGCACCTGACGGTGTATGACCGTTGCGGCCGACGACATACGCGCTTAGGCGAAGGTTTCCGGATTCTTCCGGCCAGGTACGAGCGCCGGCAGCAGCGACGTCGGGATGCGTCAAGAGGGCGACCTCCACTGCCTGGAGCTCAACCCGATGCCCCCTAATTTTTACCTGATGATCTGTGCGACCCTGCAATTCAATGCTGCCATCGGCTCTTCGCCTTGCCAGATCCCCCGTGCGGTATAAGCGGGCTCCATGAGCCGTCGGCACAGCAAGGAAGCGCTCAGCGGTCATGTAGGGCTGTCCACGGTATCCCTTGGCTAGCCCGAGGCCACCCAGATAAAGCTCCCCTTGTACGCCTACAGGTGCGATCTGTAGAGCGGTGCTCTGGCTATACGCGTTCAGGATGTGAGCCGAGGTGTTTGCGATGGGAGTACCGATGGTCACTTGGCTGGCGTCAGCGTGGATTTCTTCGACCATGGACCAGATGGTGGTCTCGGTGGGTCCATACAGATTCCAGACCTCGCCGCCTACAGCAAGCAGATCCATTGCGAGCTCACGAGTCAGTGCCTCGCCACCACAGAACACGCGGAGCTTGGGCCCGGTTCTCTGCTGAGATCCTCTCCACCCTGTTTGCAGCAGACTGCGCCACAAAGAGGGTGTTGCCTGCATCACGGTCGCGTCTGTACGCTCAAGCGCCAGAGCAAGCAGCGCAGGATCCGTAATCTCCTCGCGACTCGCGACAGCGACACACCCACCTGTGATCAGGGGTAACAAGAGCTCTAGCGCGGCAATGTCGAAGGCTATGGTTGTGACTGCGAGGATGCGATCGCTTTCCGTGAACCCAGGACGCTGCGCCATAGACAAAAGCAGGTTGACCAGGCTGGTCTGTGCAATTTCGACAGCCTTGGGCTCGCCAGTGGTTCCCGAGGTGTAGATCACGTAAGCTGTGTCGCGTCCGTGGCCCATGAGCGATGAGGCGACGGCAGCCTTTGCCGTTCTGGCCTCGCTGTATGTATCGGCCATCCTCACGTCATCAACGTTGACAACGACAAGGTCGCTCCCCAGTGCCTGCAGTGCGGTCAACCTAGGAGCCAGGTGCGTATCGGTAAGGACTGCCGAGGGTCGGGCGTCCGCAAACAAAGCCAACAGACGCTCTGGTGGCGTGTTCGGGTCGAGTGGCAGGTAAGCGGAACCGGTGCGGAAGGCCGCCAGCATCGCCGCGGGCAGATCAATAGAACGCTGTAAAAAGAGAGCTATGAGGGATCCGTTCGACACGCCAGCGGCGAGTAGCTGGGCGGAGAGTTCGTTCACACGCGCGTTCAATTGCGCGTAGGTTCGCCGCTCCTCGCCGAAGATTGCAGCCGTGCTTTCCGGATACTTAGCGACAGCGTTCTGAAAGAGCGCATCAACGGTGGCCTCGCTCAGGTCTCGTTTGGTGTCGTTCCATCCTCCAGGCCCGAATTCCGCTTGCAACTCGTCCCGAGTCAGAATCGCCAACTCAGCCAGAGGTGTGTCAGGATCCGCCACGATGCTGCGCAGCAGAGTGAGCCAGTGTCCTATCATCCGCTGCACGATCGGTTGGTCCAGGACATCGGTGTTGTAGAGAAACCGTGCCTCCATCCGATCAGGCCGCTCGTCGAGTTCAAGATAAAGATCAAACTTGCCTGTCCCAGCAGAGACGTCCATTTGGGTTAGGTGCCACCCCGGGGCAAACGGAGCGACGGGCGGCTCGATCGAGAAGAACGCCTGAAAGATTGGAGGGTGCCCACCATCACGCGGCGGATTGACGGCGTGCACAACTCGTTCGAACGGAACTTCCGCAGCCTCAAGGCTCGCCAGCACACAGTTGTGCACCTCGCGCAGGTAGCTGCTGAAACGCATTGCACCGTTTGGGCGCGTACGCATGGCGAAGGTGTCGAGGAAGTACCCCATGACAGGCTCGAGCTCGGGCCGCCGCCGGGCATCAGCAGCCCCTCCCACGATCAGGTCGTTTTGCCCACTGTAGCGAAACAGCAGCGCTTTATAGGAGGCCAGCAGGACGGTGTACAGCGTCACGCGATATTGCTTACTGACCTTCTTCAGATCGTCTACGAGTTCAGACGAAAGGTGAAAGTGTTCCATCGAGCCGCGGTAGCTCATCACGAGCGGACGAGGCTTTCCCCCTGGCAGCCGGAGTACCGGAAGATCACCGGCAAGGTGCTGCCGCCAATGGTCCAGCTTCCGGGTGACGCCTGGCGATTGAACGTGCTGTTCGCGCCACAGGGTGTAGTCGCCATACTGCAATGCGATCTCTGGAAGGGGAGAGGGTTTTCCGTGCTCATACGCATCGTAGAGCGCAGCAAGCTCCGGCATCAGAATTCGATAGATCGACACGCCATCGAAAATGATGTGATGAAGCGTTAGATAGAGCCGGTGTTCATCGGCCGCCATGCGCAGGATACGGGCGCGAAAGAGAGGTGGCTGGTCTAAACTGAAGGGCTTGCAAGCATCCTCGGTTGCCAGTCGGAGGGCTTCCTGCTCCCGCGCCTCGGGTGCCAACCCGCTCAGGTCAATGACTGGAAGGCGAACGTGCATCGTGCCATGAACGATCTGTTCGCCCGACGAGGAGAAGCCTGTCCTCCACGCTTCGTGACGGCGAAGAATCTCGTTGAATGCGCGTTCCATGATGGACTGATCGAAGCTGCCAGTCCGATGAATGGTGATGGGCTCGTTGTAGAGCGGAAGCTCGGTCGCCTGCAGGGCGTGTAACCAGATACTCCTCTGCTCAGAAGAGAGGGGAACCGTGGCGTCTGCGGCCCGAGGCTTCACTCGGTCCTTCTCTGGAAGCTGTGAGTCACTCGACAAGCGAGCGTACAAAAGCTTCAGCTTGGTGTCCGAAAGCACGATGGTTGGTGTGCCGTCGTTTAGGGCTGCGCCCGCACTACGCGGTGGTTCGGATTTGATTCCTTCCTCGAGCATCACGTCCATCGAGGAACCCTCTTCCCGTCTGTGGATCCGCTTCGAGCGACGGCTTCCGTTGCTGTACCTGACGTGAATGTGAGAGGAAGATCTACGAGACCTCTAAGGCCTGTATTCGTGCGCCATTCCAGGGAGTCCGTCGCGAGTGCTAGCT
Organism: Verrucomicrobia bacterium Tous-C9LFEB; assembly: GCA_964658105.1. Taxonomy (GTDB): domain Bacteria; phylum Acidobacteriota; class Terriglobia; order Terriglobales; family Acidobacteriaceae; genus Granulicella. The sequence goes on from CAZZXY010000002.1 coordinate 43,003, forward strand.
CTGGCAATCGCCTTAAGACAGTGGAGAAAGCGAGTTGGGCTTCCAAGCGAGCCAAAGGCGCACCGAAGCAGAAATGCGCAGCCCATCCAAAGGCAAGATGCCGGTTGTCGGGACGAAGCAGATCCAACTTGTCGGGATTGGGGAACCGCACCGGATCTCGGTTGGCCGCTGCCATGATGGCCATCACAGCGGATCCTTTGGTGATACGTTCACCGGACAACTCAATGTCAGCCGGTGCGAGACGACCCGTGTGTTGACTGGGGGATTCGAAGCGAAGAAGTTCTTCCACTGCGGAGGCGATGATGTCGGGAGAATCCCGGAGCAGTGCAAGCTGCTCAGGATTTCGCAAGAGGGTCAGCATGCCATTTCCGATGAGGTTCGTTGTTGTCTCCTGGCCTCCAATCATCGTGACGATGGTATTGGCGAGAACTTCGTCGTCCGTTAACCTGCCGCCATCAACCTCGGCCCCCATCAGAGAGGCGAGCAATCCGTCCCCACTTCCTTCTTGCCTATGCTGCTCCATCTTGTTCCGTACGTAGGAGCTGAGGTGCTCCAGGCTTTCGGTAACTTCTGCGATGCGATCCGGGTTGTGCTGAAAGTTCCCCAGCAGTTCCGCCAGGTCAGCGGACCAGCGCTTCAGCTTGGGGTGATCCTCGGTAGGAAAGCCCAACAACTTCGCCGTGACAATCGCCGGAAGTGGCGCTGCGAAGTCCGCGATAAGGTCCATGCGACCGGAGTCGACTACGTTATCTATGAGTCCATCGACGATCTCCTGAATGAAGCTCCGCAAGCCTTCTACGCTGCGCGGTGTGAACGCGGCTGAACACAGGGTTCTCAGCCTGCTGTGTGCTGCACCATCCATAAACAGCATCTGCTGGACCATAAGCTGTGCAAAGGGCTGCATCTGTCCGAGACCAAGCCTCTCCAACTCTTGAGGTGTTGGGGTGCGATCGGCTTGATACTTCGTTAAAACGGTAAGCACATCCGCATAGCCCGTGACGATCCAGCTATGCATATAGGGGTCCCAGAAGACGGGCTTGTGCTCACGCATGGAACGGTATAGCGGATATGGGTCCGCGAGCACCTGCGGCTTAAGCAATTGCAGCAGACTGATGTCAGACAAGGAAGGCCGGTGTGCCGGCGAGGGCGTCCGCTCTGCTTTCGAGAGCGATTCGAGGGGAGGCGCTTGCTCGACATGCATCATTGGGCAGCCTGAAGCGAGAGCGGCGCCTTTGGAAAGTTCAGGAGGTGTGGATTGCGTTGTGCTCATGAACTCACTCCCGCGCTCAATCTTTCTGCGTCTTCGTCCGTCATGGCTTCCAGCTCCGCTCGCATCATCTGCTCAACAACCAACGCCAGTGACTCAACCGTTGGTGCCTCAAACAGCGCCCGGAGGGGCATCTCTACACCAAAGGCGGCGCGAACCCGCAACACCAACTGCGTACCTAGAAGTGAATGTCCCCCCACTAAGAAAAAATCATCCTCGACCGTAACCGACTCTGCGTGAAGTAGCGCCCTGACCATGTCAAGCAAGCGCTCCTCCAGAATGGACCGGGGGCCACGAACGGCTGCTTCCTGAAACTGCAGCGCATTCTCTTGACTGGGTGGGGGAAGGCGCTTCTCGTCCACCTTGCCGTTCGGGGTCAACGGAAGATCGGACAGCCGCACATACATTGAAGGCAACATGTAGCTCGGCACTCTTGCGAGCATGAATTTCTGCAATTCAGATACGCTGAGCTCCATTGCGTCGGCTGAATCCTCTTGTGGCAGGATGTAGGCAACAATGCTCTTTTCGGAAGACAAATCCCCATCGCCGTTGTTCCGTGCGACAACTGTGGCAAAGCGCACTTGGGGGTGTTGGCTAAGCAACACTTCAATCTCCTCCAACTCCACCCGTTGACCGCGGATCTTCACCTGGCGGTCTGCGCGGCCAAGGAAGTGAATGGACCCGTCCTCCATGCGTCTTCCGAGGTCCCCGGTACGGTACATGCGGGCACCAGGAAGAGCCGAGAACGGGTCGGGGGCAAAACATTCCTGCGTCAGTTCCGGAAGGTTCTTATAGCCTCGCGCCACCTGGGGACCGCCGATGACGATCTCTCCAGGTTGCCCGTTTTGCACCGGCGTTCCATCCTTTTCGAGGATGTAGATGGCAGTTCCAAGAATTGGCTTCCCGATGGTCGGTCTGGAGACAGAGCCGGGCAACAGAGAGCCAGATGTCGCCACAACTGTGCATTCGGTCGGCCCATAGTTATTCACCACGGTGAACGGCAAACCTACGGTCGGCTGATGATGGAGTGTTTCGCCACCTGTCAGGAGATAGCGAAGAGAGGTGGTCGGTGCCCATGACGTGGTGATCATGAACTTCGCAAGAGCTGTGGGCGCGAAGCCGATCGTGACGCCCTGCTCGACCATCCACTCGCGCAAAAGATCTGGCGATGTGCGCACCGTGTTATCGGGCATGGTGAGGGTAGAGCCAGCCACTAGATAAGGCCACACTTCCCAACCCGCGGCATCAAATCCCAGTCCAGCGACGTGACTTGCAACATCCTTCTCCGTAACGTCGAAGGCTTGAAGGTGCCAGTCAATCAGGTGATTCAGGTTGGCGTGCGTGATCTCGACCCCTTTGGGCAAGCCAGTCGATCCCGATGTGTAAATGATGTACGCCAAACTGTCTGGTCCCGCCGAGGTGCCTTCCTCTGCAGAACTTGGAAGAGAAGTCTCTTCCTCTTGTGTGGGCGCAAACTGTGGGTCGAAGCCCATCGGTTCGCTCAGGTCCTGAGGGGAACGGGAGGGTGCCGCGGCACGAAAGTTATAGCTGGCAAGCCCGAGACTACTCAGTAAGGCATTGCGGGCGATCACGACCCGCGCTCCTGAATCGGAGATGATGAATCGCAGACGTTCCCCGCCCCACTCATCATCCACCGGAACGTAGGCCGCCCCCATGCGCAGAAGGGCCAACGTACTACTCACCCAGTCGAATCCACGCTCCAAGCCGACTACGACTGCGTCACCGTGTCGCACCCCGGCACGTCGAAGACAGAGTTCGAGCTGAGAAACTCTCTGATCGAGAAGCCGATAGCTGTACGTGTCCTCGCCATCTCGCACTGCTGTGTGATCATCGCTCCGGAAGATGCGCGTTCCAACCGTTAACGGAAGTTGAGACATAAGGGGCCTGCATCCTCGCGGGTGTTGGTGTAAGCCGCAAAACATTGGTTGGTTTCTTCACACCCCATACATAGAAGCCATGAGGTTGGGGACTATTCCCGTTAGTGTGAGCCTGACTATAGACAAGTAGCTCTTGCTATAAATCGGTTATAGCCGACCGAATGCTTCATGACGCAGGTCCAAGATTGCGAGAAAGTAATAGCAGATACACGCAAACTCTCTTACGTATTGCCGGCCCTGCGTTTGCTTGCGACTCATCGGTTTCAGAAGCGACCCGCTTCAAATCGGGTCTCATGCTGACTCACGCTCGTGCTCGTCTAGCAGCGATCGCGGAGTCCAGGCCGTTCAACCGTTCAATACGGGCAGGCGCTAAGTCGTTCCTACTCTCCCGGCGCTAGTGAGCATGTCGCCCATCTCGCGGAGGAAAGCCTCGACAAGCCCTGTCAGAGTCCGGCTAACCTGGGATCCCCGAATCAAGGCCACCGCGACTTCGATATTCTTTCCTTCGGAGAGACTCAAGACCATGCGTCGGTTCCTACCGCAGATCTTCATCAGCACCCTGTTCACCGCCACACCAGCTCTGCTGTCCCAGCGGCCGGCTCCCGCGCCTCAGCGTGCCTCCCTGGCCCAGCGCGCGCCAATTCCGCAGCAGCTTACCTTCGCCCCCTATCACTTGAGCGGTATCTATAAGCTCCACGAGACCGTCGGATGGACCGTCACCCCCGGTCCAGTCACGCCCACCTACTCCTATAAGTACACAGTTCGACGCAACAACGCCGTCGTCCTCAAGCAAGGCAAGCTCGACCTCACCGGCGGTAAAGACACCATCGAGATCCCGGGCGACCAACCCGGGATGATCTACGTCGCCGTCGAACCCTACGACGTACTCCCGTCCGCCACACCCGCTAACGGCGCTCTGGCATCGTCCACACCGACCGAGACGAAAGCCACAGACGCCAATCCCTCCAACGCGGCGGCCCGTTCCGTCACCGACGTGGCCGCGGGCGGACTGTCGCCGCACTCTCCTTATACGGGCGGCAATACGGGCCGGAATAACGGTCTCTACGCCGTTGGGGCTGCTGTCGCGCCGTTGGAAATCGGCATAGACACACCACGGCCCGCTGACTTTGACGCGTTCTGGGACGGCAAGCTCGCCGAGCAGGCCAAGGTTCCTCTCCATCCGGTCCTCACCACTGTGGCCAGCGACGTACCCGGCGTCGAGCTTAGCGTCTTCAACCTCGACGCCCTTGGTTCCCATGCTCACGGCTACATCGCAAAGCCTGCCAAGGATGGCAAGTTCCCCGCGCTCATCCAGCTTCAGTACGCCGGGGTTTACGCGCTCAATGCGCACATGGACGAGCAGCGCGCCGCCTCCGGGTGGCTGGTCATCAACGTCGATTCGCATGACAAGCAACCAAGCGATGCGTCCGGCGGAATACCGAACGCCTATCAGGCAATCGGTAATGCTGACCGTGACAAGTCCTACTTCCTGAACATGTACCTGCGCGACTCCCGCGCCCTCGACTACCTGCTCACCCGGCCCGACTGGGACGGCAAAACCATCGTCCTCACAGGCGGCAGCATGGGTGGCCAGCAGAGCCTGGCCTTAGCAGGACTACGCCCGGAGAGGGTCACGGATGTTCTGGTGTGCGTGCCCGCCGGCGCCGATACCAATGGCGATCTGCACGGGCGCAAAGCGGGCTATCCCAATTGGCCCTCCGACAACCCCGAGATCATGCGTACCGCTCTCTATTTCGATCCGGTTAATTTCGCTTCGCACATCCAGGCGCCAGTGATGGCTGGGATGGGCTTCATTGACACCACGGCTCCGCCCGTTGGCATCTGGACTGCCCTCAACCAGATTCCCGGCCCCAAGGAGCCGCTTCCGATGATCTGGTCCGATCACGACAACATGACCCCAAAGGAAGGCCGCGCTTGCCCCGCCCGTATCAATGACATCCTCGACCAGATCGTCAAAGGCGGCACCTACACGCCCGTCCCTCTCCAGCCCTGACTGACGTTGCTCTAAGGTCCAAGCGATCCGTGGACAAGGTGTAGGGATGCCTGGCACCAGCACGCTGCGTGGATTCCGGGGCCACGGCAAGGTAAGTGCTCCATGCGCTGGCAGAGATTCGCAGCGACCAACCCCCAAAAACACGCGTTAGTCCTTAAGTAACCCGCTCCTGTTACCAAGACTGCCTTCTTTCGGGTAGACTGCGTCCGCGGGCAGGGACGCCTCTGCCGCGTACGACACAAGCCGGCCCTCCAGGAAGGCTTGTCTAAATCGCTCCTCACGCGCCTTCGGCGGCCACCTCCTCTCCTGGAGGAGCTCCTGATACCTCGTTCGAGCAAATCACGTGCCTTGCGCGCTTGATCAGGCTGCAGGGCCCAGAGTCGTTCCCCAGCAGGAGCAGTCGTGACAACAACCTTCCGCACAAAGACCCAGCGCCGTCGCATCCTGGTCATGTCAGCGCTATTGGCAGCCACCGCGCTTCCGCTGACACACGCCCAGACCGACGTTCTTACCTGGCACAACAACAACGCTCGGACGGGGCTGGACGCCACCGAAGCCATTCTTACCCCGGCGAACGTAAACTCCACGCACTTCGGCCTTCTCGCCAAAGTCACCGTGGACGGCAAGGTGGACGCGCAGCCGCTCTACGTTTCCGCGCTGACCGTCGCCGGCAAACGGCACAACGTTCTATTCATCGCCACCGAACACGATAGCGTCTACGCCACGGACGCAGACTCCGGCGTCAGCCTGTGGCAAAAGAGCCTACTCGGCGCTGGTGAGACCACTTCGGACACACGCAGCTGCAACCAGGTCGCCCCGGAAATCGGCATCACCGCCACACCTGCTATCGACCGCGCCGTCGGCCCCCATGGCACCATTTATCTGGTCGCCATGAGCAAGGACAGGGCCGGCAACTATTACCAGCGCATCCATGCGCTTGATCTGGCCACCGGAGCTGAGCAGTTCAACGGCCCCGTGGCCGTCAAGGCCACCTACCCCGGCAGAGGCGACGGCAGCTCCAATGGCACGGTCACCTTTGATCCCAAGCAATACAAAGAGCGGCCGGGTTTGCTGCTCCAGAACGGCACTCTGTACACCAGCTGGGGATCGCACTGTGACATTCGCCCGTACGCGGGCTGGATCATGACCTACAATCCCACCACCCTTGCACAGACGAGCGTGCTCGACTTCGTCCCGAACGGCAGCGACGCCGCTCCATGGAACGCTGGCGCTGGCCCTGCCGCCGATGCGGCCAACAACGTGTACATCTCGCTCGGCAATGGCACCTTCGACACCACGCTCAATGGGCAAGGCTTCCCCAATCAGGGCGACTACGGCAATGCACTCGTCAAGTTTGCATTCAACGGCGGCAGCCTGCAACCGGTCGACTACTGGACCATGTACAACTCCAACGCCGAGTCCGGGGTGGACACCGACCTCGGCTCCGGTGGCTTGATGCTGCTGCCCGATCAGGTTGATGCCGCAGGCAAAACGCGGCACCTTCTTGTGAATGCGGGCAAAGACCACAACATCTATGTGGCCGACCGCGACAACATGGGCCATTTCAACGCCAACAGCAACTCCACGTTGTACCAGGAGCTCACGGGCGCGCTGCCCGGCGGCGAGTGGTCCAGCCCTGCTTATTTCAACGGGCATGTTTACTACGGCTCCGTCGGCCAGAAGCTGCGGTCCTTTACGGTCAGCTCGGCCCTCCTGAGCGCGTCCAACGTGCAGACCACGACCACCAGCTTTGATTACCCGGGTACCACGCCCAGCGTATCGTCCTACAACGCCACAGAGGGCATTGTGTGGGCACCCGAGAATTCCAATGCGGCCGTGCTGCACGCTTACGACGCCAACAATCTCAGCAGTGAGCTTTACAACAGCAACGAGGCTGCTAACGGCCGTGACCATTTCGGTGCCGGCAACAAATTTATCGCGCCCACCATCGCCAATGGCAAAGTCTATGTTGCCACTCAGAATAGTGTCGGCATCTTTGGCTTCCTGCGCCAGAATGCGGCACCGTTGCCTGACGGCGACTACCTTTTGACAAACAACTCCAGCAAGCTCGTGCTAGAAGACCCCGCTGGCTCCGTCACTGCAGGTGCGGCCATGTACCAGTGGGCTCCCAACGGCGCCTCCAACCAGGCATGGTTTCTCTCCTTTGACGGGACGGGGTACTACACAATCCAAAACGTCTTCAGCAAACTGCTCCTGGTGGACTCGGATTCTGCGGGGGCCCGCGGTGCTGCGCTGAAGCAAAACACTCCTACCCACGACGGCACCGAGCTCTGGTCGCTGGTGCCCTCCAGCAGTGGATTCGTGATCAAGAACAAGGCTACTGGTCTTGTGCTTGATGACACCGGGTTCAACCCGAACGCCGGAGCCAGCATCATGCTCTGGACTGCCAACGGCGGGTCCAACCAGAGCTGGACCATCCAATAGCAACTCCCTGGTACACCTGCCGTAAGAGAGGCCGGACTCCTGGCCCGGCCTCTTCTCCCTGACCAACGATCCTCCAAGTGCCTTGGCTTGGCCTAAGCAAGTCACGGAACGTCCGGACGAAGTACCCGGCCCGCGTACTGAGAGAAGGCGAAAAGCCTCTTGGGCCGCGGGCCTCCTTCATTGCTGCGGCGCGTCACCCCCTGGCTGCACGCCCGATGGCGCGGCGACCGCGGGTCCACCATGTGTCCGGCGAGTTCCCGCAGGATGAGAACACTCCGATCTCAAAAGTTGCGCAATCTTCTCTCATTTCGGGAACAATGAAGCTCATGTCTGCAGATGTGAGCGGCTTGCTGAAATTCGAAGGGTATGAGATCGACCGCGCCCTATGGCAGGTACGTTACGGAGGCGAAGTACTGCCGTTAAACCGGAAGACCTTCGATCTGCTGCTCTACTTGCTGGAGCATGCGGATCGGGTGGTGACCAAGGACGAACTGCTGCGGACCCTGTGGCCGGAGCAGTTCATCGAAGAGAGCAACCTTACACAACAGATCTTCCTGCTTCGAAAAGCGCTCGCCAGGCACGTATCAGGAGCAAAGATTATTGCTACCGTCCCTGGCCGCGGTTATCGGTTCGCCGTTCCCGTTCGCTACGAGCCGCGTCCTGGCCCGCAAGCGGGAGCTGGGCATGACTCTGCGCGCGGCGTTGAAGACTCCAGAACACAGGCCAGCCGTGATCATGAGAAGGTTCGAGTTGTAGAAGCAACTACCCAGCCGGCGAGCCCTTCGCACGGCACCCCCCGAACCGTATCCACAGACCAAGCCGATTTCGAAAGCAAAGACCCGCCTGGCCGCAGCGCCAGCCTCCTGAGAGTCCCTTCATTCCTGTTGGCGATGACCACATTGGCCGTGATCTTGGCGGCCGTGTTCCTCCTGATGCGTCCCAAAGAGGCGACTCATGTAAGGGTTTCTGCGTACACGCGAATCACCCATGACGGACACGCCAAAACAATCGGCGGGACGGATGGAAGCAGAGTCTATTTCACCAGGTTAGAAAAGAGTGCGATCGCTCAGGTCTCAACTTCTGGCAAAGAAGAAGCACTAATGCCAATCGCGCTTAAGGATCCCTGGAGCGGGGCGGTTTCTCCGGACGGCTCAACTCTGCTCATCATTTCGCAAGCGAGTGGCCAGGGACCAGCATCTTCCCTGTGGACCTTGCGACTTATGAGCGGCACTCTGCATCGGCTTGGGAACGCGATCTCTTCCGCATGGTCTCCGGATGGAGAGGCGATCGTGTACGCCTCGGCGAACGGGGAGCTGTTCGTGACGCGGTACGACGGCTCGGAAACACACCGCATCGCCGTCGTCGGCGGCGACATTAGGTCGCTCGCCTGGTCGCCGGACGGTCACACAATCCGATTCTCGAGAGACGGCCTGCTGTGGCAGGTCTCACCAAGCGGAAGCAATCTGGGCCAGCTTCTGCCGGGGTGGGGCAAGACACCGACAGAATGGAGCGGAGAGTGGTCGTCGACCGGCACATACTTCTTCGTTGCCGATGGACAGATCTGGGCGCTTGAGAACGGAAAGGGTCTCTTTCGGAAGACTCCGGACCCAGCGCAACTTACTTACGGGCCCACGGTCTGGGACCGTCCCGTTCTCAGCCGAGACGGAAGGCAGATTCTAGCCTCGGGTCGCACCCGTCGCGGTGAACTGGTTCGCTTCGACCCGGCGTCAGTTCAACCTAAGACTTTTCTGGCAGGTATCTCCGCGGAGTTCGTGACCTTTTCAAAGAGTGCCAACGCGATGGCCTACGTCTCCTACCCCGACGGCATCCTCTGGCGAGCCAACGTGGACGGCAGCAGTCCGACCCAGCTAACAGAGTCTCCGGTCTACCCGAAATCCATTTGTTGGTCGCCGGACGGTTCCCAGATCGCTTTTGTAGATCGCACCGCGGACAGAGCCAGTACGATCTTCGTGATTGCTTCCAGTGGCGGCGGGAAACCGCATCGCCTCATCGACACTGACAACGCTACGGAAAGCGATCCGAGCTGGTCGCCGGACGGGCGGCGGGTGGTTTTTTCCACGGCCGCGAACGTCGGAGCAAGCGCCAGATCCGAATTGCGCATCTTCGACCTGGCTGCAGGAAAGGTCAACGACGTTCCGGGCTCCAATGGTCTCGTGGTCCCTCGCTGGTCGCCTGACGGGCGCACGATCGCCGCCATGACACTTGATGCCAGTAGCCTCAAGCTCCTGGATGTCTCATCAGGACGTTGGTCCTCCCTCGAAACAGGCGCCGTTGCCTTTCCCGAATGGTCCAGCGATGGAAGGTCGATCTACTATGTCCGATGGACGACGAACCCAGCCATACTGCGCATCCGTGCCGCAGACGGAAAACAGGAAGTCCTCTCCGACCTAACGGGCGCTCGATATACCGGTGTGTATACGTTATGGATGGGCCTGGACCCAAGTGATCGACCGATGATGCTCCGCGACGCAGGTACGGACGACATCTATGCACTCACCCTCCAATGAGGGTCCTGCTTGCATCTGTAGCTTCTAAATCGACCAATGAAGGAAGCGCAACCACGAGTGGCCAGCGAAGAAGCTTCAGCCTGCTTCTGCCGGGTCTCACTGCGGATCAGTTCAGAGTGCAGCAATTGCAGTGTTTTCGGTTGGTTGAGCGAGAGTTGAGAGCTGCTTGAGGTCCTTCACAGGATTCTGAAACTCCAATTCCCTAACCTCCTCCCCAGGACAGAGACGGTCCCTCGACCTGAGCCAATCATCTGTCCTGATCGCAGGAGATGCTTATGTCTGATACCGCCGCAGCCGTCTTGATTTTGCCCTTCCTGGCCACACTGGTGCTTCTGCTCGAGTGCTCCAGACTCGGGTGCTCGCGCCTCCTCCGTCACACGCAAAAGGCTCCGACGGGTCGAGCGGGACCGCCTTCCGATGCGTCACAGCATGCCTCCGCTCTTTGATCGGCAACGCAACTCTTACCTTTTCTGAATCCACAGGAGATCGGTCCGTGTCACGTTTAACGCAGCCCCAACCCCGGCCTCTTTCGCTTTTGGGCCCGTTGAGCGTCCCAGGGAACTCCATGCCTTCGGGACGCCGACCATCGTCAGCAATTCCACACGTTCCTCTAGCTACAAGGTTTGGCATTCGCCTCAAGTCTCTGAGGCGCGAGAAAGGGATGACTCAGCTACAGGTAGCCGTCAGGTTTGGCATTGACCGAACTTTCCTTTCCGATCTTGAGCGCGGCCGTAAATCCGTCTCTCTCCCCTTTCTTGAAATCCTTGCCCTTGGCTTCGGCTTGTCGCTCTCCGAACTGCTGGATGTCTAACCTCCGAAAGGAACCCTCTTAGGGAACGAAGGCAGGAGTGTAGCCAGTAGCCGACACTTGTTACCGTTGTACTCTCGGCAGATCAAGTCCTGAACAGTACGATGAAGCTGCATGTCCAACCGGACTCTGAGCCCGACCACCAGAAAAGTTGTCGTCGTTCACGGCGGCGCGCGTGATGCGTACCAGGTGGCCGAGGCGCTCTCCGGGGCGGACCTGCTGCAAACGCTTGTCACCGATCTTTTCTGGCCATCGGACCGGCCCTGGGCGCGCTCGCTCGCGGCCCAGCTGCCAACAAGTTTCCAGGCGATGTTGAAGGCGCGCTCCGCCCCGGGTGTGCCCTCATCCAGGGTTTACAACTGTGTCCTCGCAGGTATGAAGGCACTCCTGCTGGACCGTATGCCGCAGGTTTCCTTTGACCTCCGCCGCCGCGCCATCCGGTCCGCTGACGCCACATTGGGTCGCGCTGCAGGCCGTCTGGCCACGCGCCAGCGGGCCGGCCTGCTCTCCTATAGCTACTTCGCGCACGACGCCTTTCTCGCCTACCCCGGCCCCGGCATTCTTTTCCAGGTGCATCCTCACCCGCTCACGATTCGCCGCATTCTCACCGAAGAACTGGCGATGCATCCGGACTGCGCTGCATCTTTAAGGCAGGAATGGGAACTGGCGCTGCCCGAGGAGGATTTCCAGCATCTCGTCGCCGAACCTGCCCTGGCCGCGCGCTTTCTCTGCGCGTCCAGCTTCACGCGCCGCAGCTTGATCGAAAATGGCGCTCCAGCATCGGCCATTCGCGTCGTTCCCTACGGTGTGGATCTTGGGCGCTTCCGACCCGATCCGAGCCGCCGCGCCACGCCTGGAGCCAAGCTCCGCTTGCTATTTGTCGGGCGGATCAACCAGCGCAAGGGAGTGAAGTACCTCCTGGAGGCCCTTCGCCTGTTGAAGAGCGACCAGATTGAGCTGACGATCTGCGGGCGTGTCGTGGACGGCCTTGAGCTTTTCAAGCCCTTTGCCGACCGCGTGACGATTCGGCCGTCGGTCAGTCTCTCCGAACTCCAAGCGGCGTACCAGAGCGCTGACCTGTTTGTCTTCCCTTCTGTGGCCGAAGGCTTCGGCCAGGTTTTGCTGGAGGCGTTGGCTAGTGGCTTGCCCATTCTCTCCACAACCCATACCGCTGCGCCTGACCTGATCGATGAAGGTGTCGAGGGATTCATCGTGGAACCGCGCCGCCCTGACCTGATTGCCGAAAAGATCGATTGGGCCGTCGAACACCGGACGGAGCTGGCCATCATGGGCGAACGCGCCCGCGAACGGGCCACCCAGTTCACCGCCGAACGGTTCCGCGCGGGCGTCGTCTCCGCCGTGCGTGAGTTCATGGCTGAACTCTACCCGGCAGGGGCCGAGCCCGTGACGGCGGCACCAACCTCCGCGCCCGTTCGCCAGGACGCTGCGCTCAGCCGATGATTCGCGACCTCCAGACTGGACTTCCCTCTCCCGAACTCCGTGCCGACGTGATCGTTGTTGGTGCCGGGGCGGCGGGCATCGCACTCGCCGTCGAGCTGGCGCGGCTAGGTAAGCGCACGATTCTGCTTGAGGGGGGTGGGCCCAGTCCTGAAGAGACATCGCAGGATGTATACCGCACAGAGCTTGCCGGTCTTGGCCACCGAGGCGTTCACGAAGGCCGTTTTCGTGTGCATGGGGGAACGACCACGCAATGGGGTGGCCAGATCCTTGAGCTCGCAGGGGCTGACTTCGAAGCGCACCCCTGGGTTCCTGGCAGTGGCTGGCCCTTCCACAAGGCGGAGCTTACGCCGTACTACGCCCGCGCTCTGGAAATTGAAGGCGTCAGTCAAGCGATGCTGGACGACGGACAGGTGTGGCAGAGGCTCGGGGAAGCACCACCGCACTTCAGTGAACTGGATCTGTACATGTCGCGCTGGTGTCCCGAGCCAAACTTCGCTCGCCTGCACCGCGACGCTCTCGAGACGGATCCGCGTATTGAGGTGTGGCTGCATGCTAATGCCATCGAGCTCATCATGGAGGACGGCACGGCCACGGGTGTGCGTTGCCGAACCCTCGGTGGGCTGGAAGCCATGTTCCGAGCCAGGCAGTACATCTTCGCTCTGGGAACGATTGAAAGTTCCCGCTTCTTTCTGCAACCGCGCTGTGAGGGCAGCCTGCCCTGGAATCAGTCCGGCCTGCTGGGCCGCTACTTCCAGGATCACATCGACTCCGATGCGGCCATCCTTCGGCCCAAATCGGCGAAAGCCTTTCACCAGATCTTCGACAGCATTTTCCTGGGTGGATTCAAGTACAGCCCCAAACTCCGGCTCACGCGCGAGACTCAACGCGAGGCACAGGTCCTTATCGCCGGAGGCACGGTTTTCTCGGTCAGCGCCGCCGATGAGGTACTCGCAGAGGTGAAGAGCAGCGCCAAGCACCTTATGCGTGGCCGTCTGGGCGAGGTCAGTCGTGTTGGGTTTGGAAACCTGCTGCGACATGCGCCGCTGGTCGCCCGCCAAGGCCTGCGCTACGCCGTCCAGCACCGGAGCTTTCATCCCGCAGATGCCGAAATGCGGCTGCGTGTGCATTGCGAGCAGGAGCCGCACTCCTCGAGTACCATCACGCTCTCCGGTGAGCGCGACATGCTCGGCCTGCTTCGCGGCCGGCTCGACTGGCGGATCTCCGATCTGGAGCTTCGGACCATTCGGCACTTTGTCCAGACTGCGCAGACCGACCTTGCGGGACTCGCCGAGGTAATTCCCCATCCAGACCTCGCGAAGGGCAATCGTTTTCTCCCGCATTGCCAGGACAGCTTCCATCACATGGGTGGCATGCGCATGGACGCGTCACCAAAGGCCGGTGTTGTCGCTCCTGACCTGCGGCTGCACAACACGCACAACGTCTACGTGTGCTCGGGCGCTGTGTTCCCTTCTTCCGGCTTCTCCAACCCGACCCATACCCTTCTGGCGCTCGCGATGCGACTTTCAGCCCACCTGGCCGCCCAGCCCTGACACGCGCCGTGCTTCGGTCAGCAGTGGATACCGTCGTTCTCCAACGACGGTATCCTTTCCCCAGGATGGATAACGTAGCGTCGAAAGCGATCTTTCATGAACCAGATCCAGCTGGCCACTACCGGCAGAAAAACCTCTCAACTCGGCTTCGGCTGCTCCAGTCTGATGGGAGCCACGGGGCGCAAGGAATCGCTCGCTCTGCTGGAGCATGCCTTCGATGCAGGCATCCGTCACTTTGACGTCGCGCCGATGTACGGCTATGGAGCGGCCGAGGGCTGCGTGGGTGAGTTTCTCGCCCGCCATCCCGGGGAGATCACCGTGGCGACCAAGTACGGCATTCCGCCCCCGGCCAACCCGGGCCTGGTACAGGCCGCTCGCCGGGCGATCGGTCCTCTTCTGAAGATGATCCCGAGCGTGAAGAAACGGCTGGCGGGCGCCGCAAAGTCCGTTACCGCCACGGCGCCGAGGGCAAACTTTTCTCCGGCTGAAGCCCGCGTGTCGCTCGATCATTCGCTGGCAGAGCTGCGGGTAGAACGCCTTGATATCTGGCTGCTGCACGAGGCCGAGGCAGCGGATCTGAACGATGAAGGCCTGCTCCGCCTGATGCAGGACGCCGTGGCAGCCGGCAAAATCGGCGCCTTTGGTGCAGGCTCCAGCGCCGACAAAGTACCCGCCCTCCTTACCCATCGCCCTGAGTACTGCCCGGTATTGCAATTTGAATGGTCCATTCTGGATAAGCCGCTGGAACCGATGCAGGCCTTCACGATGCATCACCGGGCACTGACGGCGAACTTCGCTGAGTTGCGCGCCGCTCTGCAGAAGGACAGTCGGGTTAGTCAGCGCTGGTCCTCCCAGGTCGGTGTGGACCTTGCCCAACCCGGAATCCTCGCTGCACTGATGCTCAAGGCTGCCCTGGTCTACAACCCCGAGAGTGTCATCCTCGTGTCGTCGCGCAACCCCGGCCATATTCGCGAGAACGTTAGGGTCGCTGGAAATGACAGCCTCATTGAGTTGGCCCGCAAACTGTTCACCGTTGCCCAGGGTGAGGGCGCAACGGTTCTGACCAAGAGCTAACCAACGTACTCTCGTCCTCGAGCCCGAATGCGGTTAGTGTGATGGAGGGCGATCTACCTACCTGCGCGCAGCCGCGCTTCCCAAGTGACCATGAACATTCTGTCCTACGTGCACCTGCGCAACATCTATCGATCCACCGGCGTCGGCCGGGTCGCCCGCGAGATGACGGAGCACCTGGCTGTGCTGCCCGACGTGCGGGTTGAAATTCTTGCCGACCGCGCCGACCACGAACGCGTGATTGGCAAGGTGGGCGAACCCTGGACGAACTACAGGTACCACTTTTTCAAGCACGACACCTCGCGGCAGCAGGCGCTCTGGTTCCTTTTCGGGCGTCCTCATGCCGAGCGCTATTGGCCTGAAACAGACATCGTGTACTGCACTGCCGAGTCCTATGTGCCTATCCGCAAAGCCAAGCTGGCGATCTCCTGCCATGACGCGCAGCATTTCGAGCCGGGGGTGCACCGCGTCTCACCCTGGCTGATGAAGCAGCGCTTGAAATGGAAGCTGCTGTTCCGGCGTTTGTCGAAGAAAGCGTCTATGTTCCACATGATCTCCGAGTACTCCGCGGAGCGTACTGGACATTACTTTCCGGCGATCAAGGATCGGTTACGCGTCATCCCCAACGCGGCTTCGAAGAGTTTCTTTCGACCTCCCACCGCGTTTGGACAGCAGGTCTTACGAGAGCTGGGCGTGGCAGACAAGCCTTACATCCTGGTGCCGGGAGGTCTGCAGCACCGCAAGAACGCTGACCTAATCCTGGAAGCGTGGCCGCACATTCGCCGCCGTAACCCCGAACTCTCGCTTGTGGTGATCAATCACCCGCACCCCATGTATGTTGAGCGCGCCAAGGCACTGGGACCGTCGTTCGTGCTCGGCGGCTTCCAGGAAGAGCAGCAACTGGTGGCGCTCTATAACGCCGCGCAGCTGGTCTGGTTTCCCACCCGCTATGACGGATTCGGCATGCCCGTCATTGAGGCGATGGCCTGCGGTACGCCGGTCATCAGCAGCAACACAACAGGTATCCCAGAGGTCGCCGGGAACGCCGCTCTCTTGCTGTCCCCTGACAAGATGGACGACCACATTGAGGCGATCACCGGCCTGCTCCACGACGATCGGGAGCGTGTGCGGCTGAGCGACCTTGGCCGCCAGCGCGCCTCGCGATACACCTGGGCCAACTCGGCCGGGCAGATGGCCGAAGAGTTCAGGAAGCTGATGTGACCCCCTGTGGGGGACAAGCCAGGCGGCCGGAGCGCGTCAGTTACGCTCCGGCTGCCTGGGGCGTGGCTTCCAGATCCTGGAGCTGACTCCGTCGTTCCGTCTCCGCCGGAGATCCTACAGGCGAGTCGATGCGTCGAGGATAAAGGCGATCCCTCAGCTTCAATGCGGGTAGTTCCACGAGTTTGGTAAACAGGGCACCCAGCCCAATGCCCCCCAGGATGGGCGCCATGGCGAGCCAAACGGGAGCCAGCCTTTGCGGCAGATGCGCAGCCACGGCGACCGCCGGCGCGATGACCGACACATGCCATAGATAGATGCCGTAAGAATAAACGCCGATCCAGGCAATGAGGCGGTAGGCGGCCGGGCGGCCCGATGGCCCTGGACGGTAGAGCAACATCAGCAGAGCGATGCCCAGCAGATCGGCTGCATCCCAGCCAAATGAAACAGACCACGGCGACGCGGTTTGGAAGCGGAAGAAAGCCACCGCAGCGAGCAGGGCTCCGAGCCATAGCCACCAATGGGCCTGTAAGCGCCGGAAGATCTCCGGCCGGTAGTGATACAGCATAGCGAGGAGCACGCCGTACAGGATGCCCTCGATCCGCGTGTGGGTCCGGTTGACGACCTGGTATCCATGCTCGATCAGGAGGAGCCTGCCGAGGACAACAGCGAGGGAAAGCGCGCCGAACCCGATGGCCAGTGTCCTGACCTGCAGACGGGCCCACGCGGCCAAAGCCAGGCAGAGCACGAGGAAAAGATAAGCGTGTTCTTCGACCGCAAGGCTCCACGTGTGCGGGACGCCTCCGACATAGTTTTGTATATTGAGGAGATTGCCCCAGAGATCGTGCAGCGTCCGATGTCGCGTGAGCAGCATGATGGCAAGGAACACATAATACTGAGGCCAGATTTTGAATCCGCGCCGGACCAGGAACCGGCGGCTATCAATCCGTCCTTTGACGCGCCACTCCTTTACCAGGAGTCCGCCGACCAGAAAGCCGCTCAAGACGAAGAAGACGTCTACGCCCGCCCAGCCGAAGTTGGGGAAACCAAGCCACGCCAGCGGACGAGAGAGCCAGCGTACGGGTGCGTGGAAGTCCAGGACCATCAGGATCGCCAGACCCCGTATAAAGTCCAGCTCGATTTCGCGTCTAAACGTGGGGAGCTGGCCGCCCGCACGGTCCGACTTCACAGCAAGCGACTCGCTTCGCGGGATAGATTGAACGGGGCTTGGGAACAACGGTGGACGGCTCACTTGGGGCATACGTGCACTCATGTCGCTTGAGATCATCAGCTGAAAACGTAGAGAGGCCGGTAGCTGACACGGATTCTACGCCGCGGGACCTGCCGATCCGACACCAGAATGTGGTACGGCATACACGTATTTAGTAACTGGATGGGGTTACCTACGGGAAGGACGGCGAGCTAAACGCGTGGTCGCACCGTACAATCGGCATCGTGCCTCAACCAGTTCTCTTGCTGCATGGCGGTGCCTGGGCAATGCCCGATGAGGCCGTTGCCGCCCATGAAAATGGCATCGATCATGCCCTCTCCGCCGGATGGTCTGTACTGTCCAGCGGTGGGTCTGCGCTCGACGCCGTGGAAGCGGCGATCACCGTCATGGAGGACGATGACACGTTCGATGCCGGGCGTGGCTCCTTTCTCACCCGTGACGGTCATGTACAACTGGACGCGTTGATGATGAGCGGCTCTGATCTGCGGGCTGGAGGCGTAGCCTGTGTCGAGCGCCTGCGCAATCCCATCCAGGCTGCGCGACTCGTGCTTGATCGGTCGCCTCACGTCTACTTCGTTGGTTCGGGCGCAGAGGCCTTTGCTGCCGAGCATGGGGTGGGGCTGATCGACAACAGCGAACTGGTCATTCCGCGTGAACTGAGACGCCTTCAAGACTTTCAACAGGCACAAGCTGCGGGTCTTCCGGACCTCACCTTTGCCGGCAGCACGCCAGGGACCGTGGTCCCCGGCGAGCAAGCGGCGATCGTCGCCGAGGTTGAACAGGGACTGCCGTCTGCCCTTCGGATCGACGACCCAACGCTTCACTCCCACGACACCGTAGGTGCAGTGGCGCTCGATGCAGACGGTAAGCTTGCTGCGGGCACGTCGACCGGAGGAACGCTGTCCAAGGCACCGGGGCGTGTCGGAGACTCGTCGCTGATTGGTTGCGGGTGCTATGCAGACAACAGCTCGGCTGCGGTTTCTCTGACAGGCTGGGGCGAACCCATCATGAAACTCGTTCTTGGAAAGTGGGCTACCGATCGCGTGGCTGCTGGCATGAGCGCCCAGGAGGCCGCCAACGAGGCGATCGCCTACCTGTTTCGCAGGCTGGGCGGTCATGGGGGCATCATCCTGCTCGGCCCGAACGGGCAGATCGGCCTGGCGCACAACACGCCCCGGATGGCCTGGGGTTACGCTACTCCGTCAGGGAAGTACCGGGGCACGTCCTTTCAGGACTAAGACTGCCATCTTCCACAAACCCGCATGGTGCACGTTGCATCCAAGCGCAAGAGGATCATCCTCGCTGGAGCGCTTATGAAACGCCTTTCCTTTTGGATCACCCTCGCCGCCGGAGCCACTGCCGCGTACCTTATGTATCGTCGCGGCGAGTCACTCCCCACCATCGCAAAGAAGGCAATGACTAACCCACTTGGTACCTTCACCTCTGAGATCAAGCAGGCCCTGTAGCCAAACTTGGATCTTTTTTCCATCGTGCCCCTGCGCGTCACCAATCCGCTTTCCCGCGGCGTGTCCTCTGATCCGGCATGACAGCTGATCTGTTCTCCGAACCGTCTGATGTCGAAGCGCTACGCCGGCCGTTAAGTGCGGAGCAGGCAGATAAGCTACCGCATATCCATCGTCTGCTTCTTGGCTTCTATGGCGAACCGAAGGCGCGCGATGTCTGGGATCCGCTTACGCAGTTCATCTACTCCCTGCTGAGTTCCCGCACAAAGACACCGCAAGCGCACCAGGTCATGCGTGATCTGGAGCGTGCGTTTCCGGGTGCCGGCCCAGGCGCATGGGAATTGGTCCGCGACGCCCCCGTCGGCGATCTGGAGCGTGCTATCGCTGCCGTGACGTTTCCTGAGCTGAAGGCACCACGGTTGAAAACTGCTCTGCAACAGATCACGGCGCGTACGGGCACGCTATCTCTCGAGTTTCTGGCGCGGTATCGAACCGACAAGATCCGGAGCTGGCTGGAGCAGTTTGAGGGCGTGGGAGCCCAGATCTCGGCAGCCGTGGTGAACTTCTCCAGCCTGCGCCGCCGGGCACTTTCGATCGATGCCAATCATCTTCGCGTGGTTCAGCGGCTTTGTCTGGTGCCCCGGGCAGATGCGGCCACCACGGAGGAGCGCCTGATGCGGCTTGTGCCAGAAACCTGGGACGCCGCCATGCTCGACGAACATCACTCGCTGGTCAAGCTGCATGGACAGACATTGTGCACCTTTGATCGTCCACGCTGCCTGGAGTGTCCTCTGCTGAAGCTGTGCCCGACAGGTGACCGCAACACAGCCGAGTTGACTCTTTCAGCTCCGGGCACGCATTAAGCAATGCCCGTGCGGACAACGATGGCTAAGGGTGAAGCGCTTCCTCTTCAGGCTGTAGCCAAGACGGCACATGCATCTTGTTGCTGGCCAGGAAGGCGCAATCGCACATACAGCCCGGGCAGGTGAAGTGCCCGGCAGAGCATTGGTTCATCTCATCGGCAAACAGAACGGTGTAGCAATCGGCACAGCGCGCAGTCTCAGTAGGTAACACGCGTCATCCTTTCAAGTACGGCAGGTTCAGCAACTGATACCTACTAGAAAGCATGCGCGTGGGGACCCGCCAGTGGACTTTGGTCGCATTACTCGCCGTGCGCTGCACCCCTTTCGTTCAACGCGTTGCAGCTCCTACAACTGTGTAGATCTCGTTGCCGGATGTCTTGTGATGGATGAATTGCTGAGCCGGCGGTGTGCGCGAGAACATGTTGCCATCGAGACTCCAAAGAGCCGTGGGTGCACCGGGGTTGTGTCCCGCAGTCTCAGTAACCACGCCCGCTCCAAAGCCGACGCAGGTGTTTCGGGTGATGTGCATCTCGTCTGTGCTGTTGTTATCGCTCCACGACTGCGCGATGCATGCCCCGTTTGGAGCCGGCTCGCCTGTTTCGTAGAGCAGGGTGTTGCCTTCAATGAAGGAGACGTGCCCGCCAGCCAACGAGGGGCCTCCAATGGCCGCCTGCGCGCCGAGGGGCACCGTAAAGTGCAGGCTGTTGTTCGCCACCCGCACCGAGTTGGTGTAATTGGCAAAGTGTATGACTCCATTCGTGACGGTGTTGTGCGACAGGTCCAGCCCGTTCTCACCCTCCGAATGAAAGGCCGTGCAAAGTGAACCGCAGCTCAGCGTGTTCCCGGTGACGGTCAGGTTCAGATGAGGTGCCGGGTTTTCGTTGCGGTGCTTGATCAGCACCAGTGCGAGTGCGGGAGCTTTCGCGTCGGCGTAGGCGAAGTTCCCAGAGAAGACCACGTCGACACTTTCCATCTGCGCCGAGTAGCACCCGTTCCCGCACGCCTGGGCTACGTTCCCGGTGAACAGGTTGCGCACACCACCTTCGGTATCAAAGCAGACGTCGCTGCAGATATCGGCACTGTTGCCGCTCACCGTCACGTTGAAACCCATGGAGCCCCACACACAGGCTCCACCCGCGGAGTAGCACTGATTGCCGGTGATGCTGAGATCGCCCGCGGCGTTCACGGCGGCCGGACCACGCCAGCCAAGGTTGCCGTCGCCGCCCCACCACTCAATGCCATGACCTGTTCCGGCAAAGCGATTATTCGAGACCGTGGCACGAATGACATACATGAGGTAGACCCCAATGGGTCCAGCGGTATGCGTAAAGACGCTGCTGTTTCCATTCAGACTGACGTCGATGGTGCGGCTTCCGTCACCGCCCAGGTTATGCGTGCTGAAAAGCGCCATATCGACCAGGTGATTGCCACTGGCACTCACGCGTGCGGACCGCGTAGCGGTGAGGAGATAGCCGCCGACCCGCCCCTTCACCGTGACGTCGCAATCCCGTACGCTGATGTCCTGGGCGCCGTCGGCGACGAACAAGTCGGTCGCGTTGTCCACGCTCACAGCGGCCTCGCAACGAACGGCATTATGTCCCTTGAGGTGCACCGTGGCTCCCCCGACAGACAGGGGAGCGTCGATGCGCAGATCCTGCCCGACACCGAGCGTGATCTCGCCTTCGAGGCGGGCCGGCCGGTCCAGAACGATCACGCCCGGCGCAGCACCGAGTTTTGCCTGCTGCGCCGCAATCAATGCTCGTGCGTCCGGGAGGGCTCCCTGCCCTTGGCAGAGCGGTGCCGTGAGCGCGGCGATTGCCGCGACGAGCATCCAGCCTGCCCATGGGCGGCTGAGGCGACGTGGTGCCGATGTCTGCATTTTTTCAAGCCTGAACACGTAAACCCGTCCTCACCAGTGCGCTGTCCTCGAAGTGAGCAAGCAGATCAGCGGCGTTCTCGTAAACCTCCACGCAACCGGCATCGAAGAGTTCGCTTCGTGACCATCCTCCCGTCATCACGCCAATGGTTCGGATGCCTGCTTTGCCAGCACTCTCCGCGTCATAGGGCGTGTCCCCAAGGGCCAGGCACTCCTCCGGACGCAGACCGAACTTCTTGATCGCGGCCGCAAAGATGTCAGGGTGGGGTTTCGAGCGATTGGCATCGTCTGCTGTCGTTTGCTCGTCGATGAGATCATCCACGCCCGCAACACTCAGCAACACTTTCAGGTCGTCCTTTTCGGAAGAGGTTGCGACTGCAACCTTGATGCCAGCACCCCGCACACGCTGGAGCAGCTCCCGGACCCCTGGAATCGATTCGACCTTCTGTCGCAGTCCGTTCTGAAAGACGTACTTCCGGTAGGTCTTCAGAGGCTCTTCTACAATCGGGCGTTTCCACCACGGAACGAAGACAGGGATGAGCTCGTCGCCGCCCTTGCCGATCTGGCGGCGAATGGCCTCAAGATCGAGTTCCAGGCCCATTTCGGCGAAGGCCACGCGCCACGCCTCTGCATGCAGCCAGTTACTTTGAACCAGCGTTCCATCGATGTCGCACAGTAGCGCCTTTGTCATTTTTGTCCCTCACCCGTTTAGGATGCTGGGAGCGCCTCTGATTCAAATCACGATTCCGGCAGTGAGTTCATGGCCAGCGATCTTCTTCAACCTGTCAGCCTGCGGGGCGCTCACGTCGAGCTCATCCCGCTCTCCCCCCAGCACCACGATGGTCTGGTGAAAGCGGTGCAGGACGGCCGGCTCGATCAGCTCTGGTTCACGAACGTGCCCGGTCCAGAGAGCATGCAGGAGGACATCGCGCGCCGCCTCTCCTTACAGAAGAACGGCACCATGCTCCCCTTCACTGTTGTGGATGCAGATACAGGAGAGATCGTGGGAATGACCACTTACATGAACATCGATGCGGCCAATCGTCGCGTGGAGATCGGGTCGACCTGGTATGCCGCCCGGGTGCAGCGCACTGCGTTGAACACTGAAGCCAAGTTGCTGCTGCTTCGCCATGCCTTTGGGCAGATGCACTGCATTGCCGTCGAGTTTCGTACGCACTTTCTGAACCACGGGAGCCGGCGAGCCATTGAACGTCTGGGTGCCAGGCTGGATGGCATCCTTCGCGCACATTCGGTCGCGAAGGACGGCACGTTACGGGACACCTGCGTGTACTCGATTACGGCAGCCGATTGGCCCGCTGTTCGTGCCCATCTGGAATGGCAGCTCGGACGCCCACGCTAAGACAAGCCCTCCCACGACAGAGTGGAGGAGTTTTCTCCCCAATCCATCGCAACACCACAGGACAGCTATGCAAACCGCAGACGAGCTAAACGCAGAATTTTGTATCGAGAGTCTCCTCAGCTTCGATGAGTCTCACCCTGGTATGCCGCGCGCGCGCATCAGCTCCCCCGTGTGCCATGCCGAGCTCTACCTGCAGGGCGCGCACCTGACCCAGTGGCAGCCAGCCGGGCAGGCACCGGTGCTGTTCCTCTCCGACCGCTCTGCGTTCACCCCGGGCAAAGCCATTCGCGGAGGCATCCCGGTGATCTTTCCATGGTTTGGCGCACCGGAGAGCTCGCCCGTGCACCCGCCTGCCGGCTCCGGATCGCACGGCTATGCCCGTGTCTGGCCCTGGACGCTGCGCTTCGCCGCAGTCGCGGGCAATGATCTTCACCTTTCGTTGACACTCGACCATAACGACCGCCTGCATGCGCTGGGCTTTGATTTCCTGCAGCTGGGGCTGGACCTCATCCTGGGCGAGACGTTGACCGTCCGTTTGAGTGCCGCAAATACGGCTTCCGGCCCGGAAGCCAGGCCCTTCCTCATAGAAGAGGCGCTACATGCCTATCTGCAGGTCGGTGACATCCACCAGGTATCGATTGAGGGGCTCGTGGGCACTGAATACCTGGACAAGCCCGACGGCTTTCGCCGCAAAACGCAGACCGACCCCGAGATCCGCTTCACCGGCGAGATCGATCGTCCCTACCTGAACACGACGGCGCCCGTTACCCTGATGGACCCTGCCTTGGGACGTCGTCTCGTGCTGACCAAAACGAACTCGCACACGACGGTGATCTGGAACCCTGCGGCTGAACTTACGGCGAAGCTCCCGGATTTGGCACCCGATGGCTGGAAACACTTCGCTTGCATGGAGACCGCAAATGCCGCCGAGAACGCCGTGATGCTGGAGCCGGGCCAGGCGTACACGATGACCATGCATCTGGCTGTGCAGGCAGACTGACGTCATCGTGCTGATCCTTGCTTCTGCATCACCACGACGCCGAGAGCTCCTCACCCAGGTGCATCTGCCCCACCTTGTTTACCCGGCGCACATCGACGAGACACGTCTGCCGGATGAGCCTGCGAAGGCCTTTGTCCACAGGCTGGCGGTAGAGAAAGCCCTTGCCGTGGCTAGCCAGCATCCGGGCAGCTGCATCCTGGCCGCGGACACCACCGTAACCCTGGATGGGCTCGTTCTCAATAAGCCAGCGGACGCTGCGGAAGCCGAACAGATGCTGCGCTCCCTTGCCGGCAGGACACATGAAGTGTGCACAGGCATCGCGGTGCTTTATGCCGGTCATCAGTTCTCGCATGTAGAGACGACGGACGTGACCTTCAGCCCTATTCCGCAAGATGAACTCGCCGCCTATCTCGCTTCCGGCGATTCGTTCGATAAAGCGGGAGCTTACGGCATCCAGGGTTATGCCGCACGCTGGGTAACCCGGATCCAGGGCGACTTCTTCAACGTGGTCGGACTACCCGTGGCGGCTACGGTACGGTTGCTGCGTGAGGCGGGAGCCCTCGAGGGATCCCGGGACGAAAGGGCCAGGTATCCACCTTGCTAAGGGTCTCGCCCGCCAACTGTGGCAAATAAGCCACAGTTCTGCCGATTCACACCCGTGTAATCTCTACTTTGTCGCGCCGTTCGCACGTAAGGTTACCCGCTGGCCACTGTGTATCAACTCGAGTGCACAATTGAGGAGCCTCTCAGCTTCTCGGGTGTCGGTCTACACTCGGGCGCACCTGCGAATCTTCGCCTCGTTCCAGCGCCTGCGGGTTCGGGCATCGTCTTTCGCCGTGCTGATCTCGAGAACTACGAGATCACCGCGACAGGGCGCAACGTAGCCAGGGTGTCTTACGCCACCAGCCTTATGCGACAGGGCGTGCTGATCTCCACCACGGAACACCTGCTGAGCGCGTTGATCGGTCTCGGTGTCGATAACGTGATTTGTGAGATCGACAACCTTGAAGTGCCCATCCTGGATGGATCTGCAAGCCCGTATGTCAGCGCGATCCAGGCGGCAGGCCTTCGGCAGCAACGGCGCAGGCGCGAGTATCTCCGCATTCTGAAGCCCGTCGAGGTACGCGATGGCGAGGGCTCCGGGGCCAAGTTCATCGGCGTCTATCCTGGTGACGGCTACTCCATTGACTACACCATTGACTTTCCAGCCCCGATTGGCCGTGATCGCTTCAAAGGGGATCTGGAGGCCGGCGCCTATGCGGACCTGATCGCGCCGGCACGCACGTTTGGCTTCCGCGAAGACGAAGCAAAGCTTCGTGACATGGGTCTGATTCGTGGTGCTTCGGAGGACTCCGCCATCATCATCGGATCGGGGCGCATTCAGAATGGCCCCCTGCGTTTCCCGGATGAGTTTGTGCGGCACAAGGTGCTTGACCTGATCGGCGATCTCGCCCTGGCTGGTCGCCGGCTCTGGGGTCGGGTTGTGGCCGAGCGTGCCGGGCATGCCATGCACACCGCGCTGGTGCAACGCTTGCTACGCGATCGCAGCGCCTGGGAGATGGCTACGATGCCCGTCGCCAAAGCGACCATGCAGCCCACAGGTAGATCCACCCGCGCACCCCAACATGCCTGGGCAGCTGCCTGACAGGTTGCATGCGCGCAGCCCTGGCTCTTGGATCCAACCTGACATCCCACTTCGGCGCTCCGGCCGCGAACCTGCAGGAAGCGCTCCACCGCCTCCGCGGTCTCGGCCAGGTCACGAAGATCTCATCCTTCTTCGACACGGCGCCTGTCGGCTACACGGATCAGCCACGCTTTCTAAATGCGGCTGCAATCCTAGAAACCGACCTCCGTCCCGTCGAGCTCCTGCGTGGACTGCTGGCGATTGAGGCCTCCATGGGCCGTCTACGCACAGCAGATACCCCGCCTAAAGGACCACGGATCATCGATCTGGATCTGCTGCTCTACGAAGACGAACAGGGTCATAGTCTCATCCTGCAGGATGCAGACCTGGTCCTGCCCCACCCGGAGATGCATCGCCGCGCCTTCGTTCTGGGGCCTCTCGCCGAGGTCGCTCCGGAGATGATTCATCCCATCCAGTGCCTCACAGCCTTGGAGCTACTGGGACGGCTTAACGCAAGCGAATCTGTACTTCACGACCCTCACTGTCTCTGAACCGCACCTGTTGCGGCGTCATCGATTCAAGGCGCGCATTCGGCAGCGCCAGCGTCTGCGGCACAGGATAGCCACTCGCCAGGCAGAGCAGGTAATGAAAGCATTTCAAGGTTTCGGGGGCGCCTACAGGCTGCCCATGCTGAAGTATGTTCAGGTACATCGGCGCGTTGTCGTTCTCAAGCAGGACATCGTTGTCGTAATTGATAAAGACTTGCGCCCCAGGTTCTTTCACACCATCGCGCAGGACCGACCCAAGGGGATCTCTCAAGAACAGACGCAGACGGTTGACATACGCGAAGTATGCGGCGATCACCAGAGCTATAAGAACCCACTTCTTCATGCGTTACGTTCCACTCTCATCCCTGTGATAATCACATTCACGACTGACCTCATCCCCTGCTGTTGATCTCATCCCGTGGCGAAGCGAGGGGATCTGCTTTCGCCCCAGGCTGCCATCAGCGGTCAGTGCGATGCCGCTTTGTCCTTCTCTTCGTGATACTCCTGCTCTGTATTGATCGCCCAGACCGCAGCCCTGTCCACGTGCCCGGCAGCGATACCGTCAACCACCGTCATCGCTGTCAGCATAGAGTGGTCCTGGTTGTTGTACTTGTGCATGCCATTGCGGCCGATCAGATAGAGATTTTCGAAGCGGTCTGTCCAGCGCCTGAGTTCTTCGAAGCGGTCATAGGTCCCGAAGTACGCCGGATACGTCTTCGGTACACGAACGACATGCGCATCGAGAACCTCCGTGGCCTGCAGGATGCCTATCTTCTCCAGCTCGCTGATGGCGAATCGCTGTAGCTCCTCATCGGGCATAGCCCAGAGCGGGTCGGTTTGGTAGCAGAAGTACTCCAGGCCAAGCCAGACCTTATCGGGATCGGCCACCATGAATGGGCTCCAATTGTTAAAGATCTGCAAGCGCCCCAACTGCACGTCGGGCTCCTGGATGTAGATCCAGGTGTCTCGAATGAGACCGCCGTCTGGTTCTTTTACATGAAGCCGGTTGGCCAGCACGCCCACCGTCACGAAGTCTCTATACTGCAGGCCTTCACTGACGTCGCGCACCTCGTCAGAAAGGCGCGCCCCCCCGCCCTGCAAGGCTCGTGTCAGCTCCTGCATGGGCATC
This sequence comes from Verrucomicrobia bacterium Tous-C9LFEB, assembly GCA_964658105.1. Lineage (GTDB taxonomy): Bacteria > Acidobacteriota > Terriglobia > Terriglobales > Acidobacteriaceae > Granulicella. Next base: position 70,357 of record CAZZXY010000002.1, read on the forward strand.
GTGGAAAGAAAAAACTCGCCCTCAAAGCGATGCCGCTGCCCCTCAGCGTTCACCGCCTCGACGGCCACGACGTGTGCACTACCCCCTTCTCCGGCGCCGTGCTCTTCCACATCGATTCGGTCCACCGTCCAGCCCTTCTGAAGCACACCGCCTGCGGCCGTGATCTTGTCGGCCACATGCTCCCACAACTGGCCCGGTCCAAATTTTGGGTACAAAAATAGCTCGATGAGGGATGTATCAGTCTTCTTCTGCGCAAGATCCCCACCGACCTTTGCCGCAGAGCTTCTGCGCCGGTTGAAAGCCTTGCGCAAAAAGTGGCGCAGAGCGGTTGTCAGGCTCAGGCCCTTGATGCGCTGGGCTCCCCATTCCGCAGAGATCTGCTCGCAAGGCACGCCCCATACCTTCTCGGTGTAGCTCTTGAAGAAGGTCAGGTAGAGCTCGCGTCCAAAGCGATTGATGAGGAAGTCCTGAAGGCTCCTTTCTGGTCGGATGGGCCGAAGCCTTGCCATGGCGTAACTCAGACCGATCCGCACCATGCGAACAATGCCCAGGTTGGAGATCGTCGTGCCGGAGAGCTTGATCGGGTACTCGAAAAACTTGCGGAGATAGTAGATCCGGCTCTGCCGAGGTCGCACCAGCATGACGTGGTCCGCATCCTCGGGCTCCGGCGCATCGACAACGACGATCTCACTCGAACCAGCAACGAGCGGCCCGTCAGCATCGGCGTCCATTTCTTCGGGGTCGGTCTCCACTGTCGCCAGCGGACCCATGCCGCGCAACGGTGGATGTTCTGGTGAGACCGCAGGGAGCTCCACCAAGCGGCGTTTGCCACGATAGGTAATCTCTAGGGGGACTGGTTCCGGGTGATCGCTGCTTTCGCTCGCGGGCGGCATGAGTTCCATCCACCACTGCATGACGCGGTCACTTTTGGAAAAGAAACGGTGGCCGCCGATGTCCATCCGGTTGCCCTTGTACCGGATAGTGCGGGAAATACCGCCGATCTCCTGGGAGGCCTCCAGAATGATGGGTTGCACATCTGTGCGCCGAAGCAGCTCCAGCGCCGCCGTCAGGCCAGCTGGTCCGGCCCCGATAATGATTGCCTTGCGCGCCATCTACTCCTGCTCTCTCCGTGCCGGAGAGTTCGTGCCAGTATCCCACGCTCGCTCAGCAGATGGAGTTCGGCTGCTCTTGCGCGAGAGATCCGGAACAGAAGACCGGCTTGCGTTTGGCAGTCCGGTCTCGCTGCTCTGCTAATCTGGACCGAACCATTCTTCCGGATAAGCATTGCGCGAGACTCCCAAGCCAGAAAACCAAAAACATTACCCCGGACTGGATGGCCTGCGGGCCATCGCGGTTCTAATGGTGCTGGAGCAGCATTACATTGCTACCCCGTATTGGGCGCTATGGGGATGGACTGGCGTTCGAATCTTCTTTGCACTCTCCGGCTTTCTGATCACCGGTATCTTGTATGACACAAGGCATTCGAAACATCGCTGGTCGGTGTTTTACATGCGTCGAGCGCTGAGAATCTTCCCTCTCTACTATGGTGTCTTGCTTGTCGGGATTTCGCTTTACCCCCTCTTCCGATGGGCACTCCATCCCTCTTTGTGGCTCTGGCCGATCTACCTTCAGAATTTCTCTCGATTCATTTGGCCTAGTGCTGCCGTTTCAGGTGTACTCGACCACCTCATCTCGACTCGCTATACGCATCCCTTGTTCCGCTTGCGATACGGACACTTCTGGTCGTTAGCCATCGAAGAGCAGTTCTATCTTTTTTGGCCCCTTGCAGTTTTCGCCGTGAAACGGCGCGAAACCCTGATGAGGATCTGCGCTGTAGTTATCGTGGCGACTCCCGTCGCCCGATGCCTGTCTGCTCTCTTCGTCGATTACCACCTTCTCGACTTAGGTTTCGAAGAGCGTTTTTCATTCCTACAGTTTGACTCCCTGCTTATCGGCGCCTTCTTTGCTTTGTGGATGCGGGGTCCGCATCCTGACTTCACCCGACTTGCAAAGCAGGCTCTACTCGCCTTGGGCGGCATCGTCGTTGTGTCCGAGATCCTGTGTGTGAAGCTGTACCACCTACCCTTGAGTCCCGCCATTGGCCAGCCGATCTTCGCTTCCGTCGGAATGACCTGCGTGGACCTCTGGGCGATGGCGCTAGTCCTTCTCGCGATTGACCCTAACACCAGGTTCTCTCACGTACTTCAGAACCGTACGTTGAGGTATATCGGAACGATCAGCTACGGATTCTATGTCTTTCATGACCTCTTCCATGACATGTACGACCGGGTAGCCGCGAAGCTCGGCCTCCCTGCTTACCGAGGGATCGGGTCCGCCGCTGTCGCACTTGTGGCGACCCTCATCATCGCCACACTTAGCTACTACGGCTTCGAGCGTCCGTTCCTCCGGCTGAAGCGATACTTCGTAGCCAAGCCTGACACTGCCGATCCAGCGCAGCAGCAGCATCGGACGGAGCAAAGCCTGCCTGTTCACCCGGCCTGAGAGGCCGTGGCTGCTTCAGAGTAGCTAGGTGCAGAAGCCTGGGCTGAGTGCCCAGGCCTTGTCTCCCTGAAATTTCCTACGCCAATACGACTTCGTCCACCTGTTGGCGATCCGGCGTGGCGAACTCCAGGCCGCCACCACCGTCGACTTCCACAACGACACGATCCCCGTTCAGCACGCGGCCATCCAGGATCCGCATGGCCAGCGGGTCCTGCACCATGCGCTGAATGGCTCGCTTCAGGGGCCGGGCACCATAAGCCCGGTCGTAGCCTGCCTGGAAGATCGCTTCCTTGGCAGCGTCGGTAAGATCCAGCGTGATGCGCCTATCTACGAGCAGTTTACGCAGATCGTTCAGCCGCAGGTCGACGATGTGCGTCAGCTGGCTTTCGCCCAGCGGGTGGAAGACCACGATGTCGTCGACGCGGTTGAGAAACTCCGGCCGGAACTGCTTACGCAGTTCGCCCATCACACGCTCTTTCGCCTCGCCAAAGCCGTCCTCGCCCTCCGCCCAGGCAGTCATCAACTGGCTTGCGCCCACGTTGGACGTCATGATCAGCACGGTGTTCTTGAAATCCACCGTGCGTCCCTTGCTGTCCGTCAGGCGACCGTCATCGAGCACCTGCAGGAGCACGTTAAATACATCAGGGTGCGCCTTCTCGATCTCATCAAACAGCACAACAGCATAGGGCCGGCGGCGGATCGCTTCCGTGAGCTGACCGCCCTCATCGAAGCCGACGTATCCCGGAGGCGCACCAATCAGGCGGGCCACGGCGTGCTTTTCCATGTACTCCGACATATCAATGCGCACCATGGCGTTCTCGTCATCGAACAGGAACTCGGCAAGCGCCCGCGCCGTCTCGGTTTTACCCACGCCCGTAGGGCCCAGGAAAATAAAGCTGCCAATGGGCCGCTTGGGATCGCTGAGACCTGCACGCGAACGGCGAATCGCGTTCGCCACCACGGTCAGAGCCTCATCCTGCCCGACAACGCGCTGACGCAGACGGCCTTCCATCTCTGTCAGCTTCTGAATCTCGCCTTCAAGCATTTTTGAGATGGGAATGCCAGTCCACTTGGAGACGATGCTGGCGATGTCCTCCTCGTCGACCTCCTCCTTGAGCAGCCGGCTGGGCGTCCGCCCCCTCTGCTTGTCACTGCCGGAGGGCATGGGCGTCTTATCCGCCGCTACGGCGTCATCCTGCGCGTTGGTCAGCTCCTTGAGCTGCCGTTCTGCCGCGGGGATTTCGCCGTACTGCAGCTCCGCCGCACGCTGCAGGTCCCCCTTGCGGGTCGCTTCCTGCATGGCGAAGCGCAAGGCCTCAAGCTTCTCTTTCAGCCCGGCAATTTCACCTATGGCGCCGCGCTCTTTCTGCCAGCGCGCACGCAGGCCAGCCGCGTGCTCGCCCACCTCCGCAAGTTCGCGCTCCACGGCATGCAGGCGGTCTTGCGAATTGACATCGTTTTCACGGCTCAGAGCCGCCTTTTCGATCTCCAGCGAGGTCGCCCTGCGCTCCAGATCATCAATTTCCACGGGCACACTGCCAATCTGGATCGCCAGCGCCGCAGCGGCTTCATCGACGAGGTCGATCGCCTTGTCCGGCAGGAACCGGTCCGAGATGTAGCGATGCGACAACTCCGCTGCAGCCACAATCGCTGAGTCCTTGATCCGCACCTTATGGTGCGTCTCATAACGCTCGCGTAAGCCGCGCAGAATGGCGATGGTGTCTTCAACGTTGGGCTCGCCGACATACACGATCTGGAAGCGCCGCTCCAGCGCCGCATCCTTTTCGATGTACTTGCGGTACTCGTTCAGCGTGGTGGCACCAATTGCGCGCAACTCGCCGCGCGCCAACGCCGGTTTCAGCATGTTGCTGGCGTCGATCGCGCCTTCAGCCGCCCCCGCGCCGACCAGCGTATGCAGCTCGTCAATGAAGAGAATGATCTGGCCGTTCGACTCCTCGATCTCCTTGAGCACGGCCTTCAGCCGGTCCTCGAACTCGCCGCGGAACTTCGCGCCCGCCAGCATGGAGCCCAGATCCAGCGAGATCACACGCTTGTCGCGGAGAATCTCTGGCACATCCCCCGAAAAGATGCGCCGCGCCAAACCTTCGACAATGGCCGTCTTGCCCACACCGGGCTCTCCGATCAGCACCGGATTATTCTTGGTTCGACGGCTCAGCACCTGGATCACGCGCCGGATCTCCTCATCGCGCCCGATCACCGGGTCAAGCTTTCCGCGCCTGGCCAGCTCGGTCAGATCCTTGGCATACTTCGCGAGAGCCTGGAACTTGCCCTCCGGATTCTGGTCCGTCACCCGCTGGGAGCCACGTACCGCCTGCAGCGCCTTCAGAATCGCGCTGTAGTCCGCACCCTGCGCCGCCAAGGCCTGCGCTACAGGCTCACCCTTCAGCGCTGCCAGTGCGAGCAGCAGGTGCTCGGTCGAAACGTACTCGTCTTTGAAGTTTTCCGCTTCCTTGAAGGCGCCATCCAAGACCTTGCTCAGTGCCTGGCCCACCCCAGGCTGCTGGCTGCCCCCCTGCACCTTGGGCAGCTTGGCCATTGCGCTATTCATCTGCACCGAAAGCTGCTGGACGGGCACCCCCACCTTCTCCAGGACCGGCAGTACCACCCCTTCTTTGTCTTCCAGCAGCGCGGCCATCAAATGCACCGGCAGTACCTCTGGATTGCCGTGTTCAGCGGCCATGCCCGCCGCCCCCTGCACAGCCTCCGCTGACTTCACGGTCAGCTTGTCCCATTTCATCGCCATGTCTGCAGACTCCTCGCCGCGGCGTACTGCGTCGGCGGCTCCAGTTTAGACGAATCTGAGTCGATGTGGATGCAGAAATGTGACAACACCACACTCACCTGTTTTCCAAGCCTCAGGTCTGTGCTACCTGGTTCCGGCCTCCGAGCTTCGCGCAGTACAGCGCCTCGTCCGCACGCTTCACCAGGACCGTCGCTGCTTCACCCGGAGCAGGCACGACCGAGGTCGCACCGATGCTCACCGTCTGTACACCGAGAGGTCCGGTCGGATGGGGCAGCCGTTTGCGCGTGACCGCCATGCAAAGCCGTTCCGCTATCACCAGCGCCCGTTCTCCATCCGCTCGTGGAAGCAGCACAGCAAATTCCTCGCCGCCGTACCGGGCTGCCAGTGCCGGGCCGCCTTCAAGCGCCTCCGTGATGATCCTTGAGAGGACGCACAAACACTCATCACCCTCCATGTGCCCGAACACGTCGTTGTACTGCTTGAAGTGGTCGGCATCGATCAGAAGCAGCCCGAGAGGCGACTGTGCTGCGAGGGCTGCCTCCCATTCCGCTGCCAGGCGGAGGTTGAACGCCCGTCGGTTTGCCAGACCCGTGAGGGCATCGGTCTGCGCCAGCTGCTTGTAGCGCGCCTCACTGACAGCCAGGGACTGCTTCAGCGCTTCCTGCTCCTCCAGCAGCGCCGCCACCGGGAACATAGTGAAAATGGATACCGCCGCCAGAATCTGCGCGACCACGATCCGGTGCAGCAGCATGTTGTGCCCGGGAATCAGCATCAACGGCCCGTGTCCTTTGACCGTAAAGCCGATGGCCAGCAGGGTCATGAGCACGATGGCCAGAACAGTCCCGGAGAATCCCCGTCGGAACGCCACCAGCAACAGAGCCGGAAACAGCAGAAAGATGAGCGGATCACCGTTGTGTGTAAACACCGCCACGGTAGCCAGGGCCGGCACGAGCAGCACCAGGAGCGTATGCCGAAGTTCTCCGGGGCGCAGCGTGGCGTACGCAGCGGGGCGGTTCAGGATAAAGGTCAGCGGGGCAAGCACCGCCAGGCCGATCATGTCGCCCAGCCACCAGGTGCGGAACAATTGCCACCACGGGCCGGCGGCCTGGAAGAGCAGCGTCCAGCTCGCCCCCAGCGCACTCGTCATCGCTGTTGCCCCAATGACGGAGACGCCAAGGAATCCCACGAGGGGGCGGCGCCTGCTCAGATCAAATGGTGTTCCAAAGAGCCGGGTAAGCACGACGGCCGAGGTCACCACCTCCACCGAGTTTGCGACGGAGACACCCAACGCCAGAAAGAAGGGGTCACCATAGATCACATCCGCCAGCGTGTCCGCGGTCAGCCCTGCCAGGAAGTACGGCAGCCAGCGCCGGGGAGACTGGGTAATCAACAGCCCGAAGATCACGCCGTTCGAGATCCAGATCGTCGCGACACCTTCCGATTGGCGCGACAGCGCGATGCCCGCCCAGGAACACAGCGCCGCGAAGCAGAACACTGCGAGGAGCCGCAGTAAAGCGGGCCTCGTCCATTCGCTCCGTGTCCAGCAGCCCTCCCAGATCTCGCGAAACAGCTCGCCGAAAAGAGCAGGCCGCGGACCCCTTGGGCAGGCCGGGTTGTTGCCGGGCACTGGTTGGCACAGGCTGGTCGCAGTCGTGGCTGCGAGGGGGACTTCGCCGGCTTGCTCTAGAACGGGTGGACCGGTTTGCATATGGTTTTTGAACCCAGCTCTCCATCGGTTCGCGCAGCGAGTCAAGAACCCGCCCGAAGCTGGGCACGTACCGGCTCACATTGCGGGGATCCGCCCCATTATCTCTGGAAGAACCGCCTGTGCAAGCGCTCCCTCCGTTACTGGGAAGGGACGTTTCCTGCCTGGCTCCGGTCCGCGCTCAAGGCACAGACAGCACCGGCCACTGTGAGGACTTCCAGGGCCCGCGCACCCGCTACACTGAAGGAATGCTTTCAGGGCTCTATGCCAGGTGGATGTACGCGTGGGAGACCGCGCTGACAACACGTGACGAAAACCGCGTTGAGCGCCCCCTCGAGTGGGGCTTCGATCACCTCGCCGACGTGTGCGGAACCGAGGCAGCCGCCCGGGTCGCCCGGGGTGAGATCTCCGCCGTCGAGGCCATGGCGGCCCTCAACGACCGTCTTGTGGCGAACCCCGAGCAGATGTTCGGCTACAACCCACCCGCCGATTTCCGTCTGGAAGAGCGCCATCCGGAGCTCTTTCCCACCAACGTCCGGCCCGAAACGCTTCGGCAGGCAGCCGAGTTTCGTCGCCAGGCCACGACGGGCGAATTGCGCCGTGCACCGTTTCTCCGCTTCACCTCCGCCGTGCGCACCCAGTACCCGGAGAACGATCAGGTCAACGCCCGCTGGTACGAGGCGAAGACGCCAGGAGGCCAGCGGCCCCGGCAAGCCATGATCGTGCTCCCGCAGTGGAACGCTGACGCCTTCAGCCACAATGCCCTGTGCGAGATGTTTTTGCGATGGGGCGTTTCAAGCCTTCGCTTGTCGAAGCCTTACCATGACATCCGCCGGCCAGCTGAGCTGGAGCGCTCGGACTATGCCGTAAGTTCCAACATTGGGCGTACCCTGCAGGCCGCCCGGCAGGCCGTCGCGGACATCCGTTCCTGCTGCGACTGGCTGGAAAGCCAGGGGTACACCGAGATCGGCGTGCTCGGTACCAGCTTGGGCAGCTGCTACGCCTACCTCGCCGCAGCGATGGATAGCCGCCTGCGTGTCTGCGCCTTCAACCACGCCTCGACCAGCTTCGGCGACGTCGTCTGGGAAGGCCAGAGCACACGTCATGTCCAGTCGGCCTTTGAGCACGCCGGCCTCGATCAGCCCACCGTCCGCAGCCTGTTCAGCGCGATCAGCCCGTCCAGCTATGTCGACCGCTACGCAGCCACCAGCCGCGCCGTGGATCGCCAGACGCTTGTGGTGTACGCCACCTACGACCTGACCTTCCCGCGATCCGGCTCGCTCGCCGCCATCCAGGGGTTCCGCGACAGCAACGTGCCCCACACGGTGAAGGTTCTGCCCTGCGGCCACTACACGACCGGCGAATTCCCATACAAGTATCTCGATGGCTGGTATCTAGGCTCGTTCGTATGGCGTGAGTTCGGCCGTCTGAAGAAAGCCGCAGCCCAGAGCTAGAGCCGCGGCGCAAACAACCCGCAAACATTGAAACAGCCCATTCGAGCACCATTCAAGCGTCATCCTGAGTGCAACGAAGGACCTCTGTATTCTGCCGGGAGCAGCACCGCCGCGCGAAGCAACATACCGAGGTCCTTCGCGCCGCTCAGGATGACAGCTTCATGCGAGCTCTCAAAGAGGCAGGCCTCGGACGCAACAATCTCCAGCCGAAACAGCCGCCACGTATACTGGGCAGCACTCGCCAGCCGACAGGTTGTCGATCTCAGGGCCTCCGCGACGCTTCGCCAAAAAAGACATCGCGGAGGCTCTCCTGCCTCTCTTTCTCTCCCCCATGCAGCGATTACTGTGATGGCTTGCTGTTCAGTACAACTCGGACCAATGAAGTCGTATATGATCGTTTCAGCAGCAAACAAGGAATGTCACCGCGAGTCTTTTGGCGAAGCGTCGCGGTGACGTGGAGATCGCACGGGCCCGTTGTAAACGCATCCCCCAAGCCCTTTGTTACCGCTGCAGATAGGCGGATCCATGTATTTTTGGCGAGGAGCGGCTCTGGCCGTTCTGTGTGGCACCCCCATGCTTGCGTGGGCTCAGAACGCGCAGATCACGGGCGTCGTGCGAGACCCTTCAAAATCGGCGATCGCCGGCGCTGAGATCGTCCTCACCAATCAGCGCACGCACGGGAGCTTTCGTACCCGCAGCAACGGCACCGGTCTGTACACACTGCCCGCGCTCGAGCCTGGGCTTTATACGATGGGGGTCAGTGCGCAGGGCTTTCGGACGGAAGAGGTGCACGACCTCACCGTGGACGTGGGCAGCAAGCTGTCACGGGACATCTCGCTCGGCATAGGCTCCCAGGCAGAGACCGTTCAGGTAGACGGCAGCGAGCAGGAGCTCAACACCACCGATGCCACGGTCAGCACCGTCATCAATCGGCGCTTCGTCGAGAACCTCCCCCTGAACGGCCGCAGCTTCCAGTCGCTGATCACCCTCGCGCCCGGCGTGCTTGTGGTTCCGTCCCAGGGCGTCGGCTCCAGCGGAGAGATCAGCGTCAACGGCCAGCGCACTGAGGCGAACTACTACACGATCGATGGCATTAGCGCGAACACCGGCGCCACGGTCTCAACCTCGGGTACGCCCGGTGCGGGTTTCTCCGGCTCAACGCCGCAGGGCAGTGCGCTTGGCACAACACAAAGCATCGTCTCCATCGACGCCCTCGAGCAGTTCCGCGCGGCAACCTCCTCCTACTCGGCCGAGTACGGCCGCACGCCCGGCGGCCAGTTCAACTTCAGCACGCGCTCCGGCACGAATGGGTGGCACGGCTCCGCCTTTGACTACCTGCGCAACGACGCGCTCGATGCGAAGAACACCTTTGACACCGTCAAGCTGCCGGAGCGGCAGAACGACTTCGGCGGCACGCTTGGCGGCTATCTGCGCATCCCGGGCCTCTACAACGGCCGCGATAAGACCTTTTTCTTCTTCTCCTACGAGGGCCTGCGCCTCACCAATCCCGTCGCCTCCGCCCTGTATGAGGTGCCCAGCAATGACCTCCGGGCAAACGCGCCCGCGGCTCTGAAGCCGTTTCTTTCGGCCTTTCCGGTCACCTCCGGCGCGGATCTCGGCAATGGGCTGGCGTACTACAACGCCGGCTACTCCGCGCCCAGCCGCCTCGACACCTCCAGCATCCGGATCGACCACGCGATCACCGACCGCATGAGGCTCTTTGGCCGCTACAGCGACGTGCCTTCCCAAAGCACCTCCCGGCAGCCCACGGATCTCGCCCAGGTCAACGCCACCACGCGCAACGTCAAATCCCTCGTGCTGGGCCTGAACAACATCTTGGGCAACTCCCTGGCAAACGAGCTCCGCTTCGGCCTCACAGGGAACGACTACAAGTCCGATCGTCGCCTCGACAACTTCGGCGGGGCAACGCCGCTTGCCATCAGCACCGCCCCGGGTCTATCCAACGGCGACTGGATGACATTCTTCCTCTTCTACGGCCTGTACCCGTACTACCTCGTCGAGCCGCAATCCAACCGTCAGCGCCAGATCAACGTCGTCGACTCCCTCACGCAGACTCTCGGTCGTCACACGCTCAAATACGGCGTCGACTACCGCCGCCTCGTCACCTCGGAGGGCCTGCCGCCACTCTGGGAAGTTGGTTTCTACAGCAGCGGAAGCCAGGTGTTGAAGAACACGCCGGCCGGTCTCTACGTGTACACGCAGAACATCAACATGAAGGCGCTGCAGCACGAGTTCTCCGCATACGCGCAGGACGAATGGCGCGTCAGCGAACGCCTCAGCATCTCCGCCGGTCTCCGCTGGGACCTGAATCCACCCCCCACGGACGCCAACGGCAACACACCCTATACCGCCAATCAGGTCACCGACCTTGCCACAACGGCCGCCGCCCCCAGGGGCACTGCACTCTGGCAGACCAGCTACAACAACTTCGCCCCACGCGTCGGCGTCGCCTATCGCCTCCACAACACCCCGGGCCAGGAGACAGTCCTGCGTGCCGGCGGCGGCCTCTTCTATGACACCGGCCTGGCCCTTTCGGCGCAGGGTTATTACGGCATCGGCACCACCGGCTTTGCCAGCTACACCTCCGCCTTTCCTGCCACGCAGACCCAGGTGCAGGCGGCACCCACGCCCTCGGCCGCAGCGCCCTATAATGCGCCCATCTACGCCTTCGATCCCAACCTGAAACAGCCCTATACAGGGCAGTGGAACGTCGCGATCGAGCAGGCCCTCGGCGAGAAGCAGTCGATGACGCTGAACTATGTCGCCTCCGCCGGACGTCGTCTGCTCGCGCAGCACCTCTTCTACCCCGAGAACCTTGGCAACACTGCGTTCGTGGATGGCAAAGGTCTTTACGTGTCGGACAATGGCGCGAGCTCTGACTACAACTCGCTCCAGGTTCGATTTGATCGCAAGCTGTCCCGCGGTCTGCAGGTTCTGGGCACCTACACATGGGCCCATGCCTTTGACAACGCGACTTCCAACTTCACGGTGTACGAGCTGCGTCGGTCCGACTCGGACTACGACATCCGCCAGAGCTTCCAGGCTGCAGCGAGCTATGACATCGCCGGTCGCTACAGCAATCCGTTTGTCGCGTACACGCTGGAGCACTGGTCCCTGGACACACGCATCTCGGCCCGCTCGGCATTGCCCGTCGACGTGCTCCAGGCGCAGACTCTTGACAGCACCTCGGGTGTTGCCGAGCAGTACCACCCGGACCGCGTGCTCAACCAGCCTCTCTACGTGTACGGCAACGCGTATCCAGGCGGCCGCGCCATCAACTACAACGCCTTCACCCCCACCGCGCAGACCGGCGTCGATGGCAATGCCGGCCGCAACGCCGCGCGAGGCTTCAACGCCGTCCAGACCGACCTGACGTTACGTCGCGATTTCCCCTTCACCGAACGCGTGGGGCTTCAGTTCCGCGCCGAAGCCTACAACCTGCTGAACCACCCCATCTATGGCAGCATCTACAACGCACTGTCTTCCGGCCCTTCGCTCTTCGGGCAAACCTATAACACCCTGAACAATCAGCTGGGCGGCCTGTCTTCCCTTTATCAGGTCGGCGGTCCACGTTCCCTGCAGGTCGCGCTGAAGCTGCACTTCTAACCACGGGAGGAGCTACCCAGCTCCTCCCCAACGGCCTCCTCCATGAGCACCGCTCCAGCCATTCCGAAAGAACCAGAAGTTCGTTCTCCAAGGCCGCCGTCGTGGCAGAACACGCCACGACGCGTTTGGCTGCGCCGAGCGCTCTTCCAGGTTCACTTATGGGTCGGGCTTCTGCTCACGCTGTACGCCATCGTCATCGGCGTGAGCGGTGCCGCACTCGTGTTCAGAACCGAGATCGAGCGACACCTGCAACCGCAGCTGGCGCATCTCACGCCCTCACAGCAGCGCGTCACGCTTGCGGACACGATCGGGAGGGTAGAACGGGACCGGCCCGGCTGGCGGGTGGCGTCCCTGCGTGACTTCAGCAAGAGCACGGAAGCGACAACGCTCCTTCTACGCCGCACCGGCGGCGGTCTGGATGCCAACTATCGCGCCGTTTCGATCAACCCCTACACGGGGGAGGTGCTGGCCGACACCATGCGCTTCGCAGGCGTCTTAGGCTGGCTAAGCAACCTGCACTTCTACCTCCTCGCCGGCCATACAGGCCTGCTCGTCAGCGGTTGGATGGCCCTCGGTCTGGTGGTCCTCTGCCTCACCGGCCTGGTGGTGTGGTGGCCCGGTGTTCGTCGCTGGCGATCGGCTCTGGTCCTGCGCAGAAACGTCCGTTGGCGCCGCTTCAACTGGGACCTCCACTCGGTTGTAGGCTTCTGGTTCTCCGCATCGTTGTTGCTGCTCAGCATCACGGGCCTTTACTTTGCTTTTCCAAAGCAGATGACGCAGATCACGCTCTTCGCCACGCGAAGCAAGCCGGTCCCCGAGCAGACACAGGATCCCGTATCCGAGCCACGGCCAGTGGAGAAGCCCATGACCGCGGATGAGGCCTTAGCGCGAGCCCGCCAGCTCCTACCCGCCGCCGCACCACCTGACTATCTCGCACTTCCCTCTCACGCCGGCGCACCCATCTACGCCACCGGCTATTACAAAGGCACGGCGCCTTACTCGCAATTGGTAAGCGTCAATTTTGATTCCCAAACCGGCACCCTGCTCTCCGGGAGCGACACGCGCACGCAAACCAGCGGCCAACGCCTGCTGCAGTTATCCTTCGCTCTGCACTTCGGCTCCTTCGCCGGCGAAGGTCCACTTGGCCTGCTGGTCAAACTGGTGTGGGTGCTCGCCGGCCTTGCACCGGCGCTGCTGGCCTGCACAGGCCTCCTCATGTTCTGGAACCGCAAGCTGGCCCCCAGAGCGCGCAAGAGACTCCGCTCCTTCCGCGCAGCCGGCTCCCAAGGCACAAGCCGGTCCTAGCAAACCCACCCACCACCAGCCGTCATCCTGAGTGCAACGAAGGACCTCTGTATTGCAACGCGCGAGGGCCAAAGGCACGAGCCTGTCCCCAGACCACGCCCCACCCATTCCACACCGCAACCCACCCAAAGCCCCGAGCTTGCATCAGCCCGCAACCGCAAGCTACCCTCGGCATCACCTTGCCAGAACAACAGCACCCCACCCACCCAGAGCCGGCCCCTTCCACAAAAGCTCTCTACGGCTTCACCATCGCGCTCTCCGCCGCTCTGCTGTTAAGCGTCGAGCCGATGATCACGCGCGCCTTCTTGCCGCAACTTGGCGGGTCCTCGGCGGTATGGATGACCGCACTCGCGTTCTTTCAACTCGCCCTGCTCCTCGGCTATGCCTATACGGTCCTCCTCACGCGCGCAACCGAACGATCTCGCTACGCCTGGGCCGCCCACCTGTGCCTGCTCGCGCTCGCAACGATCTCGCTGCTCCTCACCGGAATGCAGCGAACCCGAGCCATCCTTCCCGAAAGTCCGCAGCTGCGCCTCTTCGCGCTGCTGTGCCTCGCCATCGGCATACCCTTTCTCACCCTCAGCACCACGGCACCCCTGCTGCAGGCCTGGTACGCCCAGCGCGAACGGACAGCCGTACCGTACCGTCTCTTCGGCCTTTCCAACCTGGCCTCGCTGCTCGCCCTCCTCGCGTATCCCACCCTCATTGAGCCGCACATGCCGCTCGACGTCCAGTTCAAGCTCTGGAAGACCGCCTTTTTGCTGTACACCTTGCTGGCGGCCGCCCTGACCCTACGCATGCGTTCCGCCGCACCCGCTGATCGGATGGAACTCGCGCAGCCTGTGGCCAAGGTCCCACGCAGCCTCGGCCTCCTCTGGCTCGCGCTGCCAGCCGTTGCCTCCATGCAGCTCGCCGCCGTCACCGCCCACCTCACGCAGGACGTCGCCTCGATGCCTCTGCTCTGGGTGCTGCCCCTCGCGACCTACCTGTTCAGCTTCGTTCTCGCCTTTGAGTTGCCCCGCCTCTACCACCGCACCCCCGTGCTGCGGATGTTGGCTGTGCTGCTCTTCTCGCTCGGCTACTTCCTCGCAAAGGTCGGCGTCAATCTGCCCATTGCCTTGAGCATCGGCTTCTTCACCATCGAGCTCTTTTTCGCCGCCTGGTTCTGCCACGCCGAGCTCTTCGCCTTGCGCCCGCAGCAGCCTGAACTCTCTCCGCGTTTCTACCTGCACATCGCCGCCGGTGGCGCGGCCGGCACGCTCGCCATCGTCGTCCTCGGGCCGCTGTTCACCGACTCCAACTTCGATCTGCCCTTCTGCTTCCTCGTCACAGCCGTGCTGATCCTCGTCGTCACCTGGAGGGCAGGATGGGAGCATCGCCTGCTCTGGTCAGCAAGCACGGTCCTCGGCGTTTTTCTGCTGTACACGCTTCATGCCGCTTACACGCATGACGCCCTGTTTCGCAGCCGCAACTTCTATGGCTCGCTCCGGGTCCGGCAAACCCAACTTCCGCCCCAGGCTTTTCTCTCGCGCACGCTTTTTAACGGAGCCATCCAGCACGGCATGCAATGGTTCAGCACCGACTACCACCATGCCCCGCTGACCTACTACACTCCCCAAAGCGGTGTAGGACTCGCCCTGGATCACTGCTGTGACCCCGTACAACCACGACGTATCGGGATCATCGGTCTTGGTGCCGGTACCCTCGCCGCGTACGGCCACGCGGGTGATCAGCTGCGCTTCTACGAGATCAATCCGCTTGTCACCGACGTGGCGCAGCACCTCTTTACCTACACACGCGACACGCCGGCCACCGTCACGGTCGTGCCCGGGGATGCCCGTCTCTCCTTAACAGCCGAACCACCCCAGGGCTTCAATGTTCTCGTCGTTGATGCCTTCTCCGGCGACAGCATCCCCACGCATCTGCTCACCCGCGAGGCCCTGACCCTCTACCTGCATCACCTCGCGCCCGGTGGCATCCTCGCCTTCCACATCTCCAACCAGTACCTCGACCTCGCTCCCGTTCTGGCGCGCCTCAGCGCGTCCACACAGGCCGTTCCGGGAGGAGCCTTGCTCGCACGCGAGGTCGACAGCGGCCCCGATGAAGAGCACGGCGAATCACGCGCGTTCTGGGTACTGCTCGCTGAAGATCCCCGCTTCTTCGCGCAGCCGGCACTCGCCGCCGCACACCCGATCACCACGGACCCGCGGGTGCGCCTCTGGACGGACGGGTACTCCAGCCTGCTGCCCATACTCCGCTGGACAGGCCGCCATTAGCGCTCCCCGCTCTCTTCAACCAGCGCTCAGCGAAGAGTGCCCATCAACATGCGCACGCGTTCTTCCCATGTGCCAGACCGGCTCGCTTCCCAGCGCGCCGCCTCCAACCCATCCTGGAACGCAACACCACGCAACCGCTCAAGGCCGGCAATCACCTCGCCCGGCGTATCCACCAGTTCCAACAGGGGCGGCTTTTCCAGCAGTTCCGCAAAACCACGCGTAGCTAGCATGGGACGGCACGCCGCGACATGCTCGTAGAAGCGCGTCGAGCTGCCCGAGTACGTCGGCTCCGCTTTGAGGTACGGCAGAATGGCGACATCAAAAGCTCGCGCAAACGCCTGCAGCTCGCCATAGGGCTTTGACCCCACGAAGTGGGCGCGTTCCGAACCCATCACGAGGCTCCTTGCGGCCTCCTGCTCCCGATCACGCATCGGCGAAGCTGGGCCGACAAAGAGCCAGGTCAGCCAGGGAGTCGCTTCCACCACGGGGGCAAGCAGCTTCCAATCCATGTTGCCCGCGAGGTTGCCGATCACGCCGGCAATGGGCCGCGGCAGGCTTTCCACCTCTGGAGGAAGAGGGCCCGCTTTAAGCAGAGGTGACGGCGCAATATTGCTCTCGCGCGTGGCGTTCGGCACCACCGTAATCTTGTCCGGTGCACAGCCTGCCTCGGCCACCAGGTAGTCCGCAATGCGCCGCGAATTCGGGCACACACTCGTGGCAGCCTGGCACATCCGCTTATCCAGTGCCCTCACCTGCGCGCCGTCCAGCGAGGCATACCCTGCCGTCAGATCTGTGACGTAGTACACCACTGGGCCCTTCCACGCCTCCGCCACCGGTGCGTAGAACGGCGTGGAGCAGATCAACGCGGTTGTCCTCTCCTCACGGCAGCGCCCACGCAGCCGTTTCAACAGTGCGATCTGAAAGGGCAGCAGCTGGCGGAGCGGCGCACGTGCGTAGCCACGCTGCAGGGGGTACCGCAGAACCTCGAGCGCGGGTTCGGGGATCCGCTCAGTCCGCTCCCAGCTCTCAAAAGCGCCAAACGTGCGGGTCTCGGGCCACCATGCGACAACAGGCTGCACCCGCGCCATTGCGGAAGCGAACTCCCGCATCCAGATGCTGCCGACATCCAGGATCTGCCATGCTTCCACGTTCATTTGCGTCAATCTCTACCCTGCTTTGTCGACGTCCCGAACCGGCTCGAGAACGTTACCGCACTTTGTGTTCAGGCTGACGTAGGGTCATGCGTGATGCAGCTTCCGCAAAGCGGTTGCGGTCTCCTGCAGCCCTTCCTGGAGCGTGTGCATGCGAAAGGCGGGCAGCGTAGTGGCAAGCCGCTCACTACGCAAACCGGATTGCAATGGCCTGGGCGCACGCTGCCCCAGGCTCGCTGTGCTCACTCCGTCGATCAGATCCGCGTCGAGGGAGAAAAACGCCGCGACCTCTCGCGCCAGTTCGTATCGATTCAGAAGTTCCGGCCCGGTGATGTGAAAGATCCCCTTCGCTCCCGCGTGGGCCAGCTGCAGCGCAGCCTGCGCCAGATCGCGATTGAACGTAGGCGTGGAGACCTGATCGGCGGGAACGCGCATGCGCTCGCCGCCACGCAGCTGCCGCTGCAGGGCGCTGATGAAGTTCTTGCCCGCGGCATCCGGTCCGTACACCCAGCTGGTGCGTAGAACCAGGGCCTCGGGGTATATCCGCAGCACGGCGCGTTCACCCTCCAGCTTGCTCATGCCATACACGCTCAGCGGATTTGCCGGTGCGCTCTCGACGTACGGCCCGGGCTGCTCCTCCGTCCCGTCGAAGACATAATCCGTAGAAAAGAAGACAAAGGGGATGCCGTGCTGCCGCGCGTACGAGGCCAGGGTAGAAGGTCCGTGCGCGTTGGCCCGGTACGCTTCTTCGGGCTTGTCCTCACATCCGTCGACCCACGTCATCGCACCGGAGCAAATCACCAGGTCCGGCTCCGTGCCTTTCAGAAGTTCAGCAGCCTCTTCCGGACTTCGCAGGGCTGCAAGGTCCAGCGTCAGCCAGCCCTCCCGCGGAACGCGGGCACTCTTGAATACCTGCTCGGCTCCACCCGCTTCCAGGGCATGGCAAAGCTCAACCCCTACCTGCCCGGAGGCCCCTACGACCAGCGGCCGCACCCATGTCTTATTGCTCACTCGGAAATCATACAGAAGCCCGCTTTTCTACCGGGTATGCCGCCCCTTTGTGGACTTATCCTTTACGAATGCACGCACGTCACGCACTGCTCCCCGGTCTGCTGCTGACTCTGCTTCTTTCCTCCTCCGTTGCAGGTGCAGATCCTGTGCCCGTCCGCTACCCGGAGGGATCGGTCCATGGCTATCTCGCGCTGCGTTCCCTGGATGGAAAGCTCTTGGCCGCCGGTGACCTGATGCAGACCGTTCACAACGGCCGGTTAACCTCCCGCCTCGTGTACCGCTTCAAGGACGGTTCGATCGACGACGACACGGCAGTGTTCACGCAGAACGGCTATTTCCGCCTCGTGAGCGACCACCGGGTGCAGAAGGGGCCGATGTTTCCAAAACCGAGCGATCTGACGATCAAAGCGGGGCAGGCGAGGTGACCGTACGCTACACAGCCAACGGCGAAGAGAAGATCGAAACCACCCACATGGATCTGCCTGACGATTTATCCAACGGCATCCTTCTCGACGTAGTTAAGAACGTCTCTCCGCAAGCTGAGGAGACCCGGCTCACTTATGTTGCTGCCACACCAAAGCCGCGACTGATCCACCTCTCACTCAGGTCGGCCGGGACCGAGAGGTTTCGCAGTGCAGGGCGCATAAACCAGGCTCACCGCTTTTTGATTCATGTTGATCTCGGCGGCATGATGGGCCTCGTGGCTCCCATGCTCGGCAAAGAGCCGGCCGATAGCTATGCCTGGGTAAGTGCAGACGAGGTGCCCGCCTTTATCAAGTCAGAAAGCCCCTTATATCTGGGTGGCCCCGTGCTTCGCACCGAGCTGGTCAGTCCCGTGTGGAGCAAGAGTTCAACCGATCCATCGGCCCGTAGCGCAAAGTAGGGCAGCTCGTACGCGCCGCGAAGGATAGGATCGGGCCGTCCGCGATCCTGCCGCTGCGGACCGAACCCGGCGATTCGGAGCTACAGATGGGCATTCTGGAACTTCTACAACGGGCGCATGAGCAGGCCGACGGTGCAACACCCTTGGTCCGGGCTGCGGCCAGGCTGCGCATCGCACGGGTGGAAGCTGCGACAGATCACGCCAGGGGACGAATCACGCTAGACAAGGCGCTTGAAGACGTCGCCACTCTGGCCGAACCGGAACGGACGATGTTGTTTGATCATGCTCGGGTATTTGCGGCTGCGGTCGAACCTTCCCTGTTGCCCGGCATACCGCATGACTCGCTCTGGCCGCCCGGATATGACGGCTGGGTGCTGGGCACCACCATGCTGGATCACGGGCACGCCGAAGCTGCACTCCGGTTCGTGCTGGAAGGCAGAGATGCTTCTGCGTTCCCCTTCTCCTTCGCTATGCGTCTACTGCACGAATGTGTGGATCAGGGACAACGCCTGACCGTGATGCGGACCGCGGCGAAAGCCTGGGAGCAGACAAAGGAACGGGACTTCATAACGCTCTTTGAAAAGCACTGGACACTGCTGCCCGTCGCGGAGGCGTTCACGATGGTGCGCTCGGTAGTGCACTCCACCTTGGGTGAGCCGGACTGGCCGATGACAGTGTCGCTCGACGAGGGTCGGCTGCGGTTCACGTCAGGTCGGGAGTACACGCTCTTCCAGGTTCTTCATATTCTGCGACGCTTGGACCCCCAGCTCACAGACCAGTTGCTCGCAACGCATGAGCAACTGGCAGCGGCTGCCCGACGCTACCCGGATGGGTGGTATTCCATTCAGGAGGAGGACGAGAAAGAGCAAGGGCGTCGAACTCGTGAGGGAACCGCCGTCGGTGGCAGAGAGTACGTCAGGGGAGGTGTCTCCAGAGAACTTGGGTTCCAGTTCGCGCTGAACGAGGGCGACTTCCACAGTGCCATGGACTTTGCCCAGACGCTCTATCAAGAAGACATGGATGCCGAGCGGCCGAACTTTGCTCCGAAGGTGCTGTGGCCGTCCGCTGCGAGGTTTCGTAGTGTTCTCTTCCAAGCTGGCAAGCGAGGGAGTTTGAATCCACAAGAGCTGCTGGCGCGGGTTCCAGACGACGATCTACGCCTGCTTGCGTCCATTGAGCTTGCGGCTGCGTTGGCGGGATTGCCGGAGCCGCACACCTCCTCTCGCCGCCTAGACCAGTCGCAACATGGATGGCTCCGGAACATGAAACGGAGTGGACATGAGGCTGACCCGCAACCCTGAGCGGCTCAGGGGTTCACTCCAGCCTGTATCACCCCTCGTACACTAAAGGCCGATGCCCACCGCCGTACCCACGAGGCCCCGTTCCACTCTTCTGATCACGCTTTCGCTGTGGCTCGTCTTCTATGCGAGCTTTACCCTGCTGCGGCCCGCGCTGCTGGACGACGCCGACTCCGTACACGTCGAGGTGGCGCGGGAAATGCTGCTGCGCCATGACCCTGTCACGCTGTATGCCAACGGCATCCGCTACCTCGAAAAAGCCCCGCTGCTGTACTGGCTGATGGCCGTCAGCATGCGGATCGCCGGCCTGCTGGGGGCACACCGGCCGGAGATCCTCGCAGCGGCGGCGCGCGTCCCTCTTGCATTAAGCGTTCTGGCTTTGGCACTGCTGGCTGAGAGCTTTGCCCGGCACATCTTTTCGAGCGCTCGCGCTGGCCTGTACGCCTCGCTCATCCTGCTATCCAGCTTCGGCGTCTTCATCTTCACGCGCATCACGATTCCCGATGCCCTGGTCTGCCTCTGGATCACTGGTTCGCTGTATGCGTTCTGGGGCACGGAGATGCCCGGAAGCACAGCGCGCCCATCCCGCGGTTACGATCGCGTGCGCTCACTGTGCTGGAGCTTTGCCGCCTGCTGCGCCCTGAACGTGCTGACCAAGGGTCTGATCGGCATCGTCTTCCCGGTGGGCATTGTTGCCGTCTACCTGCTGCTGACGCGAGGCTTGCGCCGGAGCCTCCGACGGATCTGCAACCTGCATCCACTCAGTTCGCTGCTGGTGTTTCTGGCCATTGCGGCCCCGTGGCACATCGCAGCAGGTCTGGCCAATCCCACGCAGGGCCATCCCGCCCCGTTCACCTTCATCCAGGATCCAGGCGCCGTGCTGCCATGGGGTCACTGGCAGGTGCCGCTGCCCACGGACGGCAACGTCCGCGGCTGGCCGTGGTTCTACTTCATGAACGAGCACCTGCTGCGGTACCTGAACCTCCGTGTGCCCCGCGACTATGACACGGTCCCGCTGGCGTTGTTCTGGGGCCTCTGCCTCCTCTGGCTGATGCCATGGTCGGCCTTTGCCTTCAAGGCGACGGGCTGGGCTGTTCCCTTGCGCTCAGGACGCTGGCGCAGCCAGTTCCGTCGTCACGATCTGCCGCTGGGGCGTCGCGGGCGCCTGCTGCTCGTGGTCTGGGCTGCTTTTGTTCCCCTCTTCTTTTCGCTGTCGACACGGCAGGAGTACTACATTCTCCCCGCTCTGCCCGGTGCCGCGATCCTGATCGGTGGGTGGCTCGCGTACCGGGCCGTCAACGCACCCGTCGCGGATGCGCATCGACAGGCAGGCAGGCGCGTCAGCGCTGTCCTTGCGGCCATTGGAGTCGTTGCGGCCGCCACATGCATCTTTTTCATCCTGCACACCCGCAGGCCGGCCCCGGGCACCGACCTGGCCCAACTGCTGCAGGGAAACCCCGGCGAGTACGCCCTGAGCTTCGGCCACTTCCTCGACCTGAACGCGGGCGCGATGGGAATGTTTCGCATTCCACTCGCGGTTGCTGCATTGTCACTCGGCCTGGGATGGCCTCTGGCCTGGTATCTCCGCACCCGTCGCGAGGTGCATGCCTCCAACCTTGTCCTGGCCGCGAGCACCTTTGGCTTTCTGCTGGCGGCTCACCTCGGCCTGCAAATTTTTGCCCCGGTACTCTCGTCCGCGCAGCTCGCAAAGGCCATCCGCCCGCAACTGGAGCCGGGCGACCTCATTGTCCTGCATGGTGAATACGAAGCCGGCTCGACGCTGGGTTTTTACCTCGGCCGACCACGCGCCTACGCGCCCCGCGCCGCGAACCCGATTCGTATTCTCGAAGGGCGCAGCTCCAACCTTTGGTACGGCTCCTTCTTCTCCGACGCGCCGCCGCTCTTCGAAAGCCCCGCATCCCTCGCAGCCAGGTGGCCCGGCCCGCAACGCATCTTTCTCTGGCAGTCGCTCACCGACCCGCCCAATACCTTGCCCGCGCTTCCAGGGCCGGTCTATGTGCTGGCGAGAAGTGGAGGCAAACAAATCGTGAGTAATCGGAAGGACTGAAGAGCAGCAAGACAGCCCGGTGCGTCGGTGAAACGCAAGGTCGATACGCCCTGAGAACGTCGACCCGCTATGATGACTTCGCACCACCCGCAATAACCTGAGTTCAGCCCTTCACTCTTCCTACTCACCCCTCACCACTTCGTTCCATCCTGATCCATGTCCGTCGACCCGAAAGAACTTCGCCACGTCCCGCTCTTCTCCCTCCTCGACGAGGACGAACTCTGCGTTCTCGCCCAACAGGTCGAGCTTCGCGACTTCGCTCCCCGCCAGCGCATTTACAAGATCGGTGATCCGGCCGCGCGTGCTTTTATCGTCCTCGCCGGCGCAGTGCGCGTCACCTCGGTCGATGAGGACGGGCAGGAAATCCTCTTCACGGAACCCAAGCACGGCGACTTCTTCGGCTTCGCTTCCATGCTCGATAACGCGCCGCACCAAACCGCTGCTGTCGCCATGGAGCCGACGTCCTGCGTCGAGGTGGACCGCCACGATCTCACGGAGTTGTTCAAGCGCAAGCCGCTTGCCGGTCTGGACCTGCTGACCGTGGTCGCGCGCGAGATTCACGCCACGCAGCAGCTCGTGAAAGGCCGGTCCGCCCGGAACCCCAATGAGCTGATCGACGAGCGCGAGACCTTCGGCGAGCGCATCGCTGACCGCGTCGCCTCCTTCGGTGGCTCGTGGACTTTTATCATCCTGTTCGGCGCCATCCTGGTGGTCTACACCACCGTGAACGAGGTCCTGCGAGGCAAGGCCTGGGATCCGTACCCCTTCATCCTGCTGAACCTGTTCTTGTCCATGCTGGCGGCCATCCAGGCACCCGTGATCATGATGAGCCAGAACCGACAGGACTCTCGCGATCGCCTTCGCTCCGAGCTCGACTTCGACGTGAACCGCCGCGCGGAGACGGAGATTCAGTCTCTTGCGCGCAAGCTGCATTTCCTCCAGGACAAAATCGATGACATCGACGAGCGCCTGCGCTCCCCCAACCAGCCCCGCAACCCCGATGACCTGCTCAGCTAGGGCGCGCTACCGCTCTGGGCTCGTCTGCTCCAGGTACTTCGTGTAACCCAGCAACGCGCCCCAGTGGTAGAAGCGGTCGCTGTTGGCCACGTCGTCCCCGGTTCCGACAATGCTGTTGTAGTTTTCATGCACGTGGCCATGCTCCTGCCATTCCTTCAGGAAGAGCGCATAGGATTTGTCTGCAAACTCGCCTCGGACCTTCGGAAGGTCGTAATTTTCCAGGCCCAGGTACACCAGGTAGTTCATCGGACCCCAGATGCGGCCTCGCCAGTAATTCTGGTCTTTATAGGCGGGGTCATTGCGCGCAATCGAAGGAAGGATCCATTCTCCCCAGAACTCCTCGGTGTTCAGCAGGTGCCTCGTGACCATGGTCTGAGCCTGCACCGGGGTGGCAGCGTGCGCCAGCATGGGGTAGAAGTTTGTCGGGGACAGGCGGGTGCTGAACTTGCCCGTGTGCAGGTCCTTGTTCAGGAAGATGCCGGCCTCGGGATTCCAAAGGGTCTGAAGCTTCCGGCCGTACCTTGCGCTGCGATCGCGCAGCTCCTTCGACTCCGCCGACCGGTGGAGCACGTCCGCGATCCTAGCAAGGGCATCGCAGTCGGCGATGTACATGCTCATCAGACCGACATCGGCAAACTCCAGCAGATGCGTCTTTGGATCCAGCGTGGTGTCGTCATACATCGGGCTGTTGTCCAGGCCAGACTCCAGGATGGCGCCGAAGCGTGTGCCCGGGCTGTTGTCATCCAGGTTGCGCGGCTGGTTATCGCCGTCGCTGCCCCAGCTCATGTAGCCGTCGATGTCGCGATGTGCTGCCCACCAGCGGTTCCAGCGGAGCAACGCGGGAAAAGTCTGCTCCAGGAACCAGCGGTCGCCGAACTTCTCGTACAGCCCAAGCACCGTCGTAGAACCCACCGGCGGCTCAGAACGATCGGAGCTCTTCCAGTTGCCCGCGCGCGCATAGTTCGGCACGAACCCCTGTTCGGTGGACTCCCGCAGCGTCTCCACGGCATCCGCATAGGCGAGATCGCGCGATCCGATGGAAGCCATGGTTGCGGCAAACAGGGTGTCCCAGTCGAAGATGACGTAGCCTCCCCAGGTCACGCTCCACACACGGCTCACAGGGGAGATCACGCGCCGCTTCTCTGGCTCAAAGATCGTGTCCCACCCCAGCGTGGTCTGAATGGCGTCGGCGATGGGCCGCGTGGCTGGGTTGTCGGGCAGCGAGTGCATGTAGAGCTCGCGCCCGTGAGCGAGTGCGTCCGTCACCTCCGCCAGGCTCCGTCGCTTGCCGGTGCTGATCGCAACCGGCGTCGTGAGGTCTGCGGCGAAGTAGGGGCCGGACATCGGCGAGAGGTTCAGCACAGGGCGCAGGGTCGGACCCCCGCCTGCTTCATCCTCACAGGTGCAGTAGACACGAACGGTTCCGTCTGCCCCTGCCGTCTCGATCACGCCTGGAAGCCTCGTGGTAGTCCCCCGCCGGTTCCAAAGGAAGTCGACGGAGAAGATCACGGTCGGCGGGAGCGCTGCCCTGGTGGCAGAAGGGAGCGGAGTGGCCAGCATCACAAGATCCTGCCCCGCATGGGCGCTCACGACTCGCCAGCTGCGCCCCTTCCAGCTAATGCGCAGGTCGGAATAGCTGCCATCCCAGGAGTGCGGTCCCGGAAAGACCTGTTCTGCATCTGCTGCGAGTCGGCCAATCAGCGGATCCGTCAGCAGCGCCTCACTGCCTTCCGTGCTGTTGCTCTTCATGCCAAGATGAATGGCCAGTCCTTCTGGCAGGAGCACTTCGGTCGCCACGCTGTGGACGTCCCACGTGTTCCAGCCCTGCGCCAGGTGCGCCTGCACGGCTTTGTACTCGGGCGACAGGGCGACAGACTCGTACGCCGGCGCAGCGCTGCGCTGAGGTCCCTGGGTCCCCTGCCCATGCCCCTGCATCGAGGCAGGGAGACAAAAGCCGGCTGCTAGGACAACGGAGCCGTATCTCAGGACAGAGGCAAGCGTGCCTGCCCAGCCAGCGTCGGGTGTGTGCATTCCACGGGTGTTCATAGGCGTACCAGACTAGAAGCACGCTTCCAAGTTGTCATCCCGTAGCCAGCGAACGAATCTGCTTTCCCTCGGTGATCCTGCCATCGGAGGCCAATGCAGGCCTTATACGCGCTCCAGCACACCACGTTTCAAGCGGAACCGTTCGCCGCGCCACACCACTACGTCGGAGGCGTAGCTCCAGGCCCAGAACAGCAGTCCAAAGAGATCCCTCAAGGGGATGAGCACAATGTCGCGCAGGACCTGTCCGTCATGCAGCAGGCCCACGCCAACGTTCAGTGCCAGCAGCATGCGCACCAGCAGCGCCACGCTGAACAGGCTAAGACTCCACAGCGAACCCCCGCTCGAGAGGACGGTCGCCAGCGACCACGGCAGCACGTAGGTGAACAAGAGCCCCAGATACCCCGCCCGGCGTGAATCGCGCGTGGAGCGCGACCAGCGCAGCTGATGGTCGGCAAAGCCCCGGAACGTGTATGCCGGCACACTGGTAGCCACAACCTCGGGCACCAGCTCCACTCGATACCCTTTCGCGTAGAGACGCGCGCCCAGCTCGTAGTCATCCGCAAGCTGATCGACGAGACCCTCAAAGCCTCCCAGGGCCGCCAGCGCGGCCTTGGTCGTTGCCAGCGTGGAACCGAGCCCGAACCGCAGCCCACCTTCCAGCGCCCGCGCCGCCAGCACGCCGGGGATGAAATCCGTCGAAACGCCAAGGGCCTCCAGTCTGGACCACAGCGTGCCCTCCGCCTGCCCGATGTACGGCACCGTCACCAGGCCCAGCGGCTTGTCCCGGGGGTCCCCCAACGCAAACGGGCGCATGATGCGCGTGAGGTACTCAGGGGAGACCAGGATGTCCGAGTCGTTCACCACCACGTGCTCGAACTGTGCGTGGGGCAGCATTTGCACAAGGCTGGATACCTTGCCGTTGGCTCCCAGGCGCTCCGTGCACTCGATCAGCCGGACCGACACCTCCGGAAACTCCACGCGCAGGCGCGCCACGGCAGCCACGGCGGGGTCTTCCAGTGACGACACGCCAAACAGCAGCTCAAAGGGACCGGCGTATAGCTGCTGGCAGTGGCTGGCAAAGCCGGCATACTGGCGCGGGTCCGTGCCGCGCAACGGCTTCAGCACCGAGACGCCCTGGGTGGGCGCCGCGTCCGTCCCACCCGCTCGCTTCGCGGACTGCCGAAAGCTTCGCAGGCCCCAGAGCGCCAGCAGGCTGTAAGCGATGCCGCACACGGTCAGCAGCGCCGTCAGCATCGGCACAACTTTAAAGAAAGCGTTCACCAGCCTCTAGTCTAGCCAACGGCGATCCCCACCAGAAGTCAGCCACAAGGTGCACAAACAGGCCGGCATCCTGAGGGCAACGAAAGACCCGCCGCAGCTTGCCAAAACAGCACAGCTAGGGCCTTCTGGTAGGCCAAACGGCGTTACCAAAGGCTGAACCAAAACGTGGGTGCAACGGCGACAAGCGGGGGTACACTCGCCTGATGCTGAGAGTGGATGAGCGGGTACGTTATGTATCGGGATGGAAGGGCGAAGCGCTCGCCGCTACAGACCAGCACTGGTCCGCGGACGCGGCAGAGGAGGCTTTTCGGCTGCTGGAAGGACGGTGGAAGATGATGATTCTGTTTCATCTCTTCGACAAGGGAAAGCTGCGCTTCTCAGAACTCGAACGCGCCATCCCTCTCGTCTCGCAGAAGATGCTGATTCAGCAACTGCGCGATCTCGAGGCTAAAGGCCTGGTCGGGCGCACTGTATTTCAGGAGGTTCCGCCCAAAGTCGTTTACTGCCTCACAGAGCTGGGCCTGGCCCTGCGTCCCGCGGTGGAAGCCTTGGTGGACTGGGCCAACCTGTCCCGGCGTACCCCGGTGGTTCGAGGTTGCTAAGTCCCGGTGCCACCCGCACGCAGCAGAAGGCAATCGGCAGACCCTAAGCTCTACCTTAAGTTCCTCAAGATATCTGTGTACAACGGCCTAGCCAAGCCGTTGCAGTGTTCCTTTGTCCAGCTGCCCACCGAAGTACTTCGTCAGTGCGGCGGAGAAAACCGCACTCTCCGACGAAAAATTCACCGCTGCCTGGGCGAACAGGGTCATCGAGGAATGGAACTTCAGATCGTCAGGGTAGCCGAAGACCTCGGAAGCCGTTCGCCCCTGCACCGCATTCACCAGCGACGTACACTCCCGCAACCGGGGCCCAAGCACCGGATGCTCCAGGTAAGCCTTGGCTTCCGCAAGACCGCTGAGGGCAAACCGTTGCGCCATGGCGCTGGACCCCAACCCCCGGATCTGCGGAAAGATAAACCACATCCAGTGCGAACGCTTCTCCCCCGCCGCCAGTTCGATACGCACCTGCGCGTACGTTGATTCCTGGGCGTTCACGAAGCGGTTGAGATTGAAATCGTCTTGATCCTGCATGCCTCCTGCCTGAGATGCAGGTTGCGCATGGCATGAGCCTGAGGATCGTCAAGGGGGCGGGACGCTCACCCGAACTCCTGCGATCGGCTCCAGGCTTCCGCCCACGGCAGCCGCAGGTGACGGCACACCAGGATCTCCGGATGATCCCGCGTCTCCTCCGTCTGCACCCCGAACGGCAGCCGCACCTGCCCAACTACCTGGCAGCTTCGAAAGTTCCGGTTCTGGTCTTCCAGGTGGCTGCCGAGCACGATCACCGTCTCCGGTTCATACGGCCCATACCCTCGCAGGTGGAACGAGTTCGTGCTGCTGATCGGCTGCGGCAGACCATACTGCGGCCCATAAAGCTCCAGTGCACCCGCCTCGCCGTAGTTGTTGGCCAGCACACCCAGCCGTGTGCGGTCTTCGGCCGGTAGCCGGTCCCGCACCGCGGCGACCTGCGCGGCAAGCTCCGGCCAGCCAACCTCGTCGGCCAGATCACTGCTGTTCGCCATCTGCCAGTTCCAGCCTCGCGACCCCACAGGGAAGATGGGCAGATAGATCCAACAGATCGCAGCGGTATTGATGGCCATCGCCATCCCAATCGCCGACTCCGCCGTGATGCGCATCCACCGGGCTCGCTGCCGCAGGGCAGCCTCGATGGCCGCCAGCGCCGCGGCATACAGCACGGTGTAGCCCGGCAGCAGGTAGTAGCCCCGCCCCTTTGCCAATGCCATCAGGAGCAGAGGTCCCAGGTAGAAGGCGCTCAGCAACCGGAATCTCGCGTTGCGCAACAGTGTCACCAAACCGAAGATCGCCAACGGCAGCGCCAGCATCGTGAACTTGATCTGGTCGGTCCAGTAGCCGTTCGCCCGCCCCAGACGTACATCGCGCTTGTGGATGAACTGCTCCATCTGGAGCGTGATGAAGCCATGCCGCATCAGCCAGATCAGGTTTGGCGCCGCAAGCAACACCGCAACCAGGGCGCCCCACCAGAACCAGCGGCTGCGGAGGTATTGTCGCTGTCTTGGCAGAATCACCAGCCCTAGCAGCAGGCTCGCCAGTGGAAAGGCGATAGCGTACTTCGACTGAACACCCAGGCCAACACCGACCCCCACGCCTACCCAATTGCGCTCGTCGCCGGTGCGCAACACGCGCGCCGTAAAGAACACCATCAGGGTCCAGGCCAGCAAATCGAAGGTGTTGTATTGCAGGACCGAGCTAAAGGCAACAGCCAGCGGAAAGATCGCACAGACAGTAAGTACCTGGGCTGCGCGGCGGCCGCCCAGCTCCCGTGCGAGCAGACCCGCCAATACCAGCGTTACGCCATTGGCCACGGCAGCGGGCAGGCGCAGCACCTGCGGTGACATCCCAAAAAGCGCGATAGCCACACGACCACAGAAGGCCGTGAGCGGCGGGTACGCCACAAAGCCCCAGTCGAGGTGGCGCGCATCGCTTAGAAACTGCAGTTCATCTCGATGAAAGCCATAGCCATTGCCCACCAGAAAGTGAAGGAGAAGCAGGAGCGCGGCAAAGCTGAGCAAGACCCCGGCATCACGCCACAGCAGCGTGCCCGGCATCTGCCCGACTGCCCCGTGACGCGGGTCGGCTCGCTGCCGCGCGGTGGACGCCATTACTCATACCGCAACGCTTCGATAGGATTCAGTGTCGCTGCTTTCCATGCCGGGTAGATCCCAAACACCAGCCCAATGCCGCAGGACGACAGCATGGCGGCCACCACCCACATCCATCCAACCTGCGAGCTGATCACCAGCTTGATCACTAGCGCCACAATCGATCCCAGCGTAATCCCCAGGACACCCCCTACCGCGCATAGCACCACGGCCTCCACCGTGAACTGCAGCATGATGGTTCCGCGCGTTGCCCCGATCGCTTTGCGCACGCCGATCTCCCGTGTGCGCTCGGTCACACTGACCAGCATGATGTTCATCACACCCACCCCGCCAACCATCAGGCCCACAGCGCTCAATCCCAGCATGAGGAAGAACAGGCTTCCCGTGATCTGACCCCAAAGCTTTGTCAGCGAGTCCGCGCCAGAGATAACGAAGTTGTCGTCCGCGCTGTTGGCTACCTTGCGCCGGCGCCGCAGAAGTTCGCGGATTTCGTCTTCCACGATGGGCCGGTTCTTTCCATCGTCGTACTTCGCGCTGATCCAGTAGTCCAGCACCTCCGGATGCAGCTTGCGAAAGGTTGTTACCGGCATGTTCACAAGGTTATCCTGCGGGTTTTTGCCGCTGCCGAACGGCCGTTTCTGCTTCTCCATTACTCCAATGACGGTGAAGCTGCGACCCTCAATCTGGATCTCCTTGCCGATCGGATTTTCGCCCTCAAAGAGCGATTCGGCCGTGTCATAGCCGAGCAGGGCGACATCGGCCGAACGGTCCTGGTCGGATTGCGAGATGAACCGGCCGTCCGCGACCTTCTGGTCGTACACCGTGGCGCTCGCGGCACTATCCCCTGAGACAATCAGGTTCTCCGCCTTGTGCTGTCCATATTTCGCCGTCCCCTTGCTCGATCCAAAGCTCGAAGGGTTCTGATAACGCAGGCTGGCCGCGCAGGCAACCACATGCGGCAGGTGCGCAATGGCATCGGCATCATCCACCGTCATGTACTTGCGCTGGAGCATCTCGGTCGTCGGGCGCACGCCAATAAACGGCAGACGCGTGATCCACAGGATGTTCGTACCGAACGACTCCACCAGTCCCGAAACGTTGTTGTTCAGCCCGTTGATCACCGACGAGATCACAATCACCGTCATCACGCCGATCACAATGCCAAGTACCGTGAGCCCTGATCGCAGCTTGTTCGAGCGCAGCGTATCGAGCGCCATGCCCACCGCCTCGCGTTGCTGTGTGACTGCCGATGATGCCATCTAGAAGTCGCTCCTCAGCGCCACAATCGGATCCAGGCTGGCCGCCTTGCGTGCAGGGTAGACGCCAAAGAAAATGCCTACCGACGTTGCCACAAAAAGCCCCGCGAAGATGCTCCAGATCGCCAGGCTCGACGGGAATCCTAGCAACGCAGTCACGCCTTCGGCCGCGCCCACACCCACAATCACCCCAATCAACCCACCCACCAGCGCCATCGCGGCGCTCTCCATCAGGAACTGCAGCAGCACGTCGCCCCGGCTCGCACCCAGCGCCTTGCGCACGCCAATCTCGCGGGTTCTTTCGGTCACGCTCACCAGCATGATGTTCATGATCACAATGCCGCCAACGACCAGCGAGATCCCGGCAATCGCAACGGCGACCAGCTCAAAAGAACTCGAGATCTGCGACCAGAGCGACATCAGGCTGTCGCTGGTCTCGGTTGTGAAGCTGTCATCCTCGCCCGGCCGGTCGTGCCGCAAGCCACGCATAATGAGGCGCACCTCGTCGATTGCACGCTCCATATTCGGGCCCGCTCCCGCCTTCACGGCAATGTCGATCGTCTTGGAGGTGCCATAGGTCTTCTGGTACGCAGTCAACGGAATGGCCACGTAGTCGTCCTGGCTCTGGCCCAGCGTTTTGCCCTGCTTCTCACCCAATCCAATGACGGTGTACGGCACACCGTCCACCCGGATCTCCTTGCCGATCGGATCCGCGTCCTGGAGCAGGTTCTCTTCCACATCCGTGCCGATGATGGCAACGTGCGTGGCATGGTCCTCCTCGGACTGCGTGAACGAGCGGCCCTCGGTGATGTTGAGGTTGCTCATGTCCGGCATCATCGCCGTGTAGCCACGGATCTGGGATCCCGTGCTGTTCTGCCGTCCGACTGAAATCTTGCCGCTTGTCCCGGAACTGGCCCCGACCTCCAGGCAGCTCCTGCACCCGCTTGCAACCGCCCGGTACTCTTCAAGGTTCAGCACTTTGCGCTTGTTGTACTTCAGGAACTCTTCGTAGCTCGTGATCACGCTGGGCATCTGTGCCACGCTGAAGATGTCTGCACCAAACTGATTGATCTTGGTCGCCACAAACTTGTTGGCGCCATTGACCAGCGTCACCACGGCGATCACGCTGGCCACACCGATCACCACGCCCAGCAGCGTCAGCACGCTGCGCAGCTTATTCGCCCACAGCGACGCGAGCGCCATCCGAAATGCGTCTTTTCTGTCCATGGGCATGTACGAACGAGTCTACTCGCCTGCTACACAGGTATTCCCCTTTTTGTACGTCCAACCCGGGTGTCTGGTTCCCGTACCGTGCACCTCCGCAAGCGAATCTTTGTCTTGGCAAGCGGAGACCTTCTTGCCCGGCACCCTTCCAGCAGCCCGATCCTCATTTTCATGCGGTCGACACCCCGCCTTCCCTGACTGACGCCAACCCGCTGCATCCAACGTCTTACATTCCCGGAGACTTCACGCTTGCCCCAGGCCTTTCTGAACCGCATTGCCACGGCCGTACCCGACCACGACGTTCACCAGGCTTTTGTGGCCTTTGCGGATAACCTGCTCGCCACCGGCGCAGATGCGCGTACCAGCGCCCTCTTTAACCGCATGGCCAACCGCTCCGGTATCCAGCACCGCTACTCGGTGCTCACACCGAACGAAGCCTCCACGGAATTTCACATCAACGCGCACGACTTCTACCGCACCGGCAGCTTTCCTCATACCGCCCAGCGGATGGAGGTCTTTGAGAAATTCGCTCCCGTGCTGATGCGTCGGGCCCTGGACCGGCTTGCCCTCACCCCAGCCGAGCGCGCGGGGATCACTCACGTCCTCATCACCACCTGCACCGGCCTGTACGCGCCCGGGCTGGACTTCGAGGCGGTTGAGCATCTCGGCCTGCGCACCGACGTCGAGCGCACGGTCATCGGCTTCATGGGCTGCTACGCGGCCATCAACGGCCTGAAAACCGCCCGCCACATCCTCCGCTCCGAGCCCGCCTCCCGCGTCCTCATGGTCAACCTCGAGCTCTGCACCCTGCACCTCCAGGAGACGACCGACCTTGAACAGGTGCTCAGCTTCCTTGTCTTTGCAGACGGCTGCGCCGCCTCGCTCCTCTCCACTGACCCCAAGGGCTTCGCCCTGGACAGCTTCCGCGCCGTCCTGATCCCCTCCAGCCGCGACCTGATCACCTGGAAGATCGGTGGTGTCGGCTTCGACATGCTCCTTTCCGGACGGGTTCCTGCCGCGATCGGCAAGGCCCTCGAAACGGTTGGCGACCAGGTGGTCCATGCCGAGCAAAGGCCGGGTATTGACCTTTGGGCCGTTCATCCCGGCGGCAAGTCCGTTCTGGACGCCGTGGAGCGCGGCCTTGGGCTGCCCCGGGACGCGCTGAACTGCTCCCGCGAGATCCTGAACCGCTTCGGCAACATGAGCAGCGCCACGGTGATGTTTGTCCTCGAACGCCTGCTGGGGGAAGCGCAGCCCGGGCAGCACGGCTGCGCCATGAGCTTCGGTCCAGGCCTGACCGCCGAGACCATGCTCTTCCACGCGGCCTGACCCCCTCCGCCTGGAACTCTCTTCGGGGCGGCGGCAATGCTTTTTGTGCGGCTTGTGAGGTGGAAAGCGCCTCCGCCGCATCCCATAGACACACGCAGATGGCAACATCCAGCACCACCTTGCCGCACCCGGACGTGCCCGACTTCACCCATCGGCTCGATCCCGCACTTCTTCCGGAGCTCATGGATGAGCCCTGCTCCTACCCCGACTTCCATGACTGTGTCCGCGACATCGCCGCGACAACCCGCCTTACCGGTGGCTATGGCCCAACCATGCGCTTTTGTCGGCGGGCGCTCGCCAGGCACACGTCCCGGAGTCCGCTCCATGTCGTGGATGTAGGGTCGGGTGGCGGTGATGTTCTGCGCCGCCTCGCTCTTTGGGCCGGGCGTCGCCGCATCTCCGTCCAGCTCACCGGCATCGACCTCAACCCGTATGCCACCCGCGCGGCCACGGAGTTCTCTGCGCACGATTCTCGCTACAGCCGCATCCACTGGCTCACCGGCGATGTCTTCACGAGCCCCGTCACCCAATCGCCAGACATCGTCCTCAGTTCCCTTGTCACCCATCACATGCGGGACGACGAAATCGTTCGCTTTCTCCGCTGGAGCGAGGATCACGCCCGTCTCGGCTGGTTCATCTCCGACCTCGTTCGCAGCCCTCGCTCCTACCGCACCTTTCGTCTCCTGTCCCGGCTGATGCGTTGGCACCGCTTTGTTCAAAACGACGGTCTGGTGTCCATCCGCCGTGCCTTCCGTGAACCTGACTGGGAGCGCCTTCTTGCAGCCGCAGGCATACCCGCCGACGCGGTCCGCATCCAGCGCTGCGCGCTAGGCCGGCTCTGCCTGACCCGCCTGCGTTAAACGCAGCCCCTGGGGTGGGCCGAATAGGGCTGCGCCGCAACCATTCTGGGCCGCAGGCAACACATCCCTTCCGTTCTCGACTCCAAGCCGTCCATGAACGATACATACGCCGCAGGCGGGCAGGGTGCAGTGGAGTTTGACGATTCGGCGGAGGCCGGAGCAGCGGAAAGCAGGCTCAGCCTGATCCGGGCGCTCGTCGAGGACATGACCCGCTCCAGTGAAAGCAGCTTCACCCAGGAAATCACGGTCGACAGCAAAATTTTCAGAGTCCGCGTGGAGCAGGTCTCCCCTTAGCTCCGGAAACAGCCCGGCCGCGCGCCCGAGCCGCAGTGACAACGCACAACGCTGCAGGCAAAGGAACACTCCGGGCCGGGTGCTCGGTTATCCCTGGCCAAAGACATGCAATCGGACATACTGATCCTCGGCGGCGGACTGGCCGGCTGCGCAGCCGCAGTGACGCTCGCCAGGGCCGGTCGTGACGTCACCCTCGTAGAGCGCGAACCAACGCCACGGCACAAGGTTTGCGGTGAGTTTCTGAGCGCCGAGGCGCTCCATCTTCTCGCGCAGCTCAGCGTAGACCCTCTCGCCCATGGCGCCCATCGCATTGGCACGGTACGCCTCGCCTCCAGAGGCCACGTCGTCCCTTCTGCCCTGCCGTTTCCCGCTCAATCTCTGACGCGCCGCTGCCTTGACACCCTGATGCTCGATGCCGCGAAGGACGCGGGTGCCCGCGTCCTCCGTGGCACGGGCGTCCAATCGCTTACGCGCTCCAACCACCTTTGGCAGGCCGGGTTCAGCACAGGGGGGACCGTGTGCGCGCGGCAAGCCATCCTTGCGACAGGCAAGCACGACCTGCGCGGCTTTCCCCGCCCGCCCGGCGTTCAGGGTGACCTCGTCGCGTTGAAGATGTACTTCCGCCTCGCTCCCGACGAAGCCGCTGCCCTGGCCAACTCCGTGGAGCTCCTGCTGCACCCACATGGCTACACCGGGCTCCAGCCCGTGGAAAACGGTGCCGCCAACGTCACCGCTCTCGTCCGGCGCGCACATCTGGCGACCCTGGGAGGGTGGGGCGGCCTCCTGGCTGAGATCCGGGGCACCAATCCCCACGCTGCCAGGCGTCTCCGCAACGCCGAGCCTCTACTCGACAAGCCGCTGGCGATTGCCTCCATTCCGTATGGCTTCGTCCGAAAGGGTGCAGTTGCTCCGCATCTCTGGGCCGTGGGCGACCAGGCCGCTGTGATCCCGTCCTTTACCGGGGACGGCATGTCGATCGCCCTCTACACCGGCTGCCGGGCTGCAGAAAGCCTCCTTGCGAACGAGACCGCCGATGCCTTTCAACGTGCCTTGGGCAGCACCCTTCACGGGCAGGTCACGCGCGCCACGGCGCTCTCCCGTGCGCTGATACACACGCCCACCAGGGACCTGCTCACCACCTGCGCCCGCCTCTGGCCCGGGGGGCTGCGCCTCGCTGCCTCGGTAACTCGCCTTCCGGCCATCGCCCTGCACGCGCTCGCCACCTCCAGCTCCGGTGCTTAGCGCCGCTCTCGCTTCCGCACGAACGTCCCGCCAGGGCTCGTGAAGGGTGCGGACTCCGCCATCCTGTGAGCCGGACATTTCTGCCGGTGCGCAACGAGCCTGAGCCACGATCGGCATCTATCAGAGGCGGCGGTTGGCTACTCGCCTCAAAGAACAATATGATCAGCCAGCGTCCCTTAGCGTGCGCTGGCCGGCTGAACGACGACCGGGTAAGGTGGCTGTTATGTCAGAAAGTGTTCAGGAACGGGTTCTTCGTGTCATCGCGGTCAAGCAGCGTCTGCCGCCCGAATCGGTGACTCCGGACAGCACTTTCCAGGAACTGGGTATTGATTCGCTTGATCGGCTCAACCTCCTCTTCGAACTGGAGGGTGAGTTCGACGTGCAAATCGACGACGAAGAAGCGAAAAAGGTCACGAACATGCGCGAGATGATTGCCGGCATACAGCAACTGCTGGACGCCAAGCAGAAAGCGCCCGAGGCCCAGTGAACCGCAGAGTCGTCATCACCGGCGCCGGTGTGATCAGCGGCCTGGGAGCGGATCAGGAGCAGTTTTGGAGTGCCCTCAAGGCTGGCCAGTCCGGCATCCGGGAGATCACGTCTCTCGACGCCTCGCAGCTGCGTTTTGGAAACGCCGCCGAGGTGAAGGATTACGACCCCGAAAAGGCCTTCTCCTCCAAAGAGCTCGCCTTCCTCGACCGCTTTGCCCAGTTCGCTCTCCTCTCTGCCGACGAAGCCCTCAGGCAGGCTGGCATCGTCTGGACGGACGCCCTGCGCGAACGGACTGCCATCATCACCGGATCATGCCTTGGGGGACGTGGTGCCGAAGAAGCTGGCTATTGGGAACTCTTTCATCACAACCGCACCCGCGTGCATCCGCTGACCATTCCGCTCAGCATGAGCAACGCAGGCGCAAGTCACATCTCCATGCGCTACGGGATCCAGGGCCCGGCCTACACAATCTCGACGGCCTGCTCCTCCTCCGCCCATGCCATCGGTCAGGCCTTCTGGATGGTGCGCGCCGGCACGGCTCCCATGGCGATCACCGGCGGCAGTGAGGCTCCACTGTTCCTTGGCGGGCTGAAAGCATGGGAGGCGATGCGCGTCGTCAGCAAGGACACCTGCCGTCCCTTCTCCGCCGATCGCTCCGGCCTGGTGCTGGGTGAGGGCGGCGCGATGCTGGTCCTGGAGCCTCTGGAAGTCGCGCTCGCCCGGGGCGCGCGGCCCCTGGCGGAGATCGTGGGCTTCGGCATGTCTTCCGACGCGGGCCACATCACACAGCCGTCACCCGACGGGGCCGCGCGCGCCATGCGAAACGCCATCGAAGATTCCGGGCTCGCCCTGGAGCAGTTCGGGTACATCAACGCGCACGGCACCGCTACCCTGGCCAACGACCGCAGCGAAACGGCTGCGATCCGCAGCGTCTTCGGTAGCCTCGCGGACAAGTTACCCGTCAGCTCCACCAAGTCCATGCACGGTCATGCCTTGGGAGCCGCCGGCGCCCTGGAGGCCGTGGTCTGCGGGCTAAGCCTGCGCGACGGCATCCTCGCACCAACCGCGAACTTCACAACGTTCGACCCTGAATGTGACCTGGACGTGATCCCCAACGAAGCAAGGACCTCATCGGTAGAAGCCTGCCTGTCGAACTCCTTTGCCTTCGGCGGCCTGAATGCCGTTCTGGCGTTCAAGGCCTACGTCTAGGATGACGGCTAGCTTCCGCTAAACAAGCGCCTCTCGAGCCGTCATCCTGAGCAACGCAAAGGACCTCGGTATTTGGCTTCGGGCTGCGAGCCCCCGCCCAGAGCAAATACCCGACGACCCACCCCAACCCTACCAGCCGACGACACACCCAAAGCTACCAACCGTCATCCTGAGCAACGCGAAGGACCTCAGTATTCCGCTTCGGGCTGCAAGCCACGCCCAGAGCAAATACCCGGCGACCCACCCCAAACCCACCAACCGTCATCCTCAGCAACGCGAAGGACCTCGGTATCTGCCGACCCAACACAGCTCCCCAAGCCAAATCCCAAAGTCTTCACTCAGTCAGAGGGACCTTACGGATGAGACCGGGCAGCCCTCGGAACCGCTATCTCGTTCAGCCAATCCACCGACCGCCGCAGCCCCTCTTCCATCCCGACACCAGGTGCGAACCCGAAGTCCCGGCGCGCCTTCTCGATGGGCACCTCCTGGTTCCGCGAAAGCAGGTAAACCGCATGCCGCGTCAGCAACGGCTTGCCGGGAAGCGGCAGGAAACGATGCGGAACCTCCATCAAACGCGCAACCGCCATGGCGCTGCGGAACGAGAGGTCGATCCAGGGCTCTTTGACATCGAGCCGTTCCGCAAACATCGCGAGGTACTGCTTCCACGTCGCGCCGGTGCCATCCACCAGGTTATAGGCCTGCCCAATCGTATTTGGGCTCGCCGCGGCGTCCATCATCGCCCGTGCCGCATTGTCCACATAAATGAACCCGCCCGGCGCGGCACCGCCATCAATCACGGCCATCATGCGTCCACGCAGCAGACTGGCCATGTCCACCGTAAAATCCTTGCCGCGCGGCCCGTAAATGGTCCCGGGCCGCACCACCGTCGCCTGCAGCCCATGCTCCTCGACCGCCGACCAGACCAGGCGTTCTCCCTGCAGCTTCGTCCTGTTGTAGGGCAGATCCGTCTCCGTCAGCGGTCCGTCTTCGCTGCGCGGCACCTTCGGGTACCCATAAACGTCAGTCGTGCTCACATGGAGAAACCGCTCGAGCCCCCGCACATCGCGCGCCGCGATCAGCAGGTTCCGAGTCCCGGTAACGTTCGCCGCAACATAGGTCTTCAGCGGCGCCCAGTCCGTGGAGCACGCCGCACAATGAAAAATATGCGTAGCGCCCTGCAGGGCTTCCCGGAGCGACGCCTCGTCCAGCAGGTCACCCTGCACGACACGCAGGCGCGCCAAAGGCAGATGACGCAGGTCCGAGGTTTGACGCGCGAGCACCGTTACCTCGTCGCCGCGTTCGGCGAGTAGCTGAGCCAGCCGGCCTCCCAGAAACCCACTCGCTCCGGTGACGACGGCCCGCACCGCTTAGCCTTCGGCCAGCTTGCGAAACACGTCCAGCACAAACGAAAGGTGGTCCATGGTGTGAGCCGCCGTGACGCAAAGCCGAAGCCTGGCCTGCCCCTGGGCTACCGCCGGAAACATGACCGGCGCGGCGATGATGCCGAAGTCGCGCAGCTTGCGCGCGAACAGCGCGGTCGTCGCCTCATTCTTCAGGATCACCGGAATAACCGCCGTCTCGGACAGGCCCGTGTCATAGCCCAGCTCCTGCAGCCCGGAGCGCAGAAAGTCCCCGTTTCGCTTGATCAATGCGACACGCTCGGGCTCCTCGTGCAGGATCTGCAGCCCTGTTCGTATCGCCGCAACCGAGGACGGCGCCATCGCCGCTGAGAAAATATACGGCGACGAGGCATGCTGCAGAAAGATCGCCACTTCCTGCGACACCGCGACGAAACCGCCGCTTGCCGGGATGGACTTGGCGAGCGAACCCGTCCAGATGTCCACATCGTCGGTCGCGACCCCGAAGTGTTCATCCGTGCCCCGCCCCGTCGCGCCCAGCACACCCGACGCATGCGCCTCATCCATCAGCAGAAAGCACCCGAACTCTTTCTTGAGCGCAATCAGGTCGGGCAGGCAACAGATGTCGCCGTCCATCGAAAACACCCCATCCGAAACCAGCAGGGTGCGATTCGCCGTTGTAGGCTTCTTCAGTTCGTCTCGCGCGGACTCCGCGTCGTTGTGGCGGAACCGCTGCAGCTGCACACCGGCCATCCGGCACGCATCCAGCAGACTGCGATGGCACAGCTCATCAATAATCACGCGGTCCGACGGTCCGAAAAGACCATAAATCACGGCCAGGTTCGCCATGTAACCGGAGCTGACCGTCAGGGCGTCCTGGGTGCCCTTGAAGGCCGCAAGCTCCGCCTCCATCCGGCGATGCACATCCAGCGTTCCCGTCAGCAGCCGGGCGCCGCTGGTGCTGGTGCCGTACTGGTGAATGGCCTCCGTCGCCGCCTCGTCGATCCTCGGATGTCCGATGAGGCCCAGGTAGTCATACGAGGACATCATCAGCATCTCGTGACCATCCGCCGTCACGCACGGGCCGGCCTTGGCTTCGAGCGGCATGTGAAAGGGGTACGCATCCGAAGCTACGGCAAGGGCCGTCCCCTCGAAAATCCTCCGCGCACGCGCGTCCAGAAGGCCCGTTTTCTTGAAGTCCCAGGCCTTATGCTCCACGAAGTACTCGCGAAACATCTCCCCGGAGGAGGAGGGGAAGCCGCTCTTCATCTCTTGCAATTCGTTCTGGTCCGCCGACACTAACGCCATATTTTCTCCGATGCTAGCTTATGGAGCCATCGAGACGCCATCTGACCGCTATCTGGACCCGCTTTTCGTAGGCTGAAGGAACGGCCGCCGTCGCATCACAGCAACACCGCGTCCTTGCTGGGGCCTGCAGCTACTCAAGAAGACCCCATTCCGCACAATGAGTTTCGATCCACGCAGGCCGAGGGAACTCGGTTGTTTGCATCCGACGAGACCCGGAGTATCCTCTCCGCGTGAACGCTTCCGCCACTGCCACGTACAGTCCGCAGGTCGATGCCTACATTGCGAAGGCACAACCTTTTGCGCAACCCATTCTCACGCACCTGCGCGATACCATCCATCGCGTCCTCCCTGAGGTCGAAGAGACCATCAAGTGGTCGATGCCCTTCTTTCTCTACCGCGGCGTCATCCTCGCCAACATGGCCGGGCATAAGAGCCACGCCTCCTTCGGGTTCTGGGGGCAGGAGCTGGCCGCGACCCTCGGCGCAAGCGGCGTCGCGGCAGGCGCCACGATGGGCTCCCTCGGGCGTCTCACCTCGCTCGAAGACCTTCCGCCCACACCCGAGCTCGAAAGCCACCTCCGCCACGCCGCTGCATTGGTCCAGGAGGGCACGCGCACCAAATCAATCCAGCGCATCGCCAAACCCGCCCGCGACGAAGCGCAGCTGCCTCAAGCGCTCGCTCAGGCCCTCAAGACCAACCAGGTTGCCGCTGAAAAGTTTGCGGGCATGAGCCCCAGCTGCCGCCGCGAGTACGCCGAATGGATCGCCGACGCAAAACGGGAAGAAACCCGCACCAAACGCATCGTGACCGCACTCGAGTGGATCACCGAAGGCAAAGGCCGCAACTGGAAATACGAACACCCCGCCTGATCACAGACCGCTGCCACGGGCTTGAACCTCCGCGCCATTTTGCGTCGACGGCTCACCTGTCTCTTTGCCCAGCAACACCACCGACACAATCATCATGCCAAGGCCCGCGAATGTCGTTGTCTTCAGCACACGATGCTGCTGAAAGAAGGTTTGTGCCGGCGCATCCTTCTCTGGAGGCAGATAGTTCCCGTTGGCATCCGGGAAGTTCCGGAAATCATTGCGCCAGTTTGCAAAGCTCCGGTCCAGAAGCGCTATCCCTAGCAGCAACGACAGCAGGCCGAAGATCTTGAAGAGGTCGGTGCGAGGAAGGGACATGGCGCATTCTTGGTTGCCAGTCTTTGCGACCAGCTTCGGAATGCACTCATTCTATCTCCACCTCTGCTATGGCGGCGAGAGACTCGGGACTCGCTTGCGGACGTAGATCCGGTACCCCGGCGCGATCTCATCGGGCCACGCGGGCTGGCCGACAAAACGGTCCTCATAGGGAAACCTGCGCTCCGTTGCCAGTTGGTAGTTCTGACTCAAATAGCTGGAAAACTCGGGCCAGCGCATCAGGCGGTTGTAGGTATTGCGCGCGCCAAATTCCTGATTGGTAAGCACCAGCAGATCCGCCGGGTTTTGTGCCTGCAGCTTCCAGAAAAGGTCTCGGTAGTAGGTCGTCGCGGCGTTCGGCTTTTGTGGAAAGAGCAGCAGGTCGCCCGTGAACCCGGTGTTTTCCTGTAGTCGAAGATGATACAGCGCGTTCAGGCACCCGAAGGTGACGTCGAAACACTGCACCTTCCCCTGCAGGGTCCTCTCGTCCGCCCTTTGCAGGTCGTTCTCCAGTGACGCCGTCAGCGCACTAAACGTGGGCAGGTATCGTAGCGAACGCACGTACCGGGGCAGAAGGTACAGGCTGGCGAACAGCAAGGCGGCGCAGGCAACCACGCGCAGGGCAAGCGATCGGGCGGGGGCCAGCATCTCGATACTGGCCATTAGCAACGCGAACGCTAGAAACGTGTACCGCTGGTAGAAGAAACCCTTGTGTTGGACAAAATAGGACAGCAGGCCACATCCCGTCGCCAGCAACAGAACGCTCTTTTCCCAATTCCATTGCCTACGGAGAATCAGGCCTGCCGCCGCTAGCGGGATCAGTGCGATCCACTCATCAGGAAACAGATGCCTGATCAGGAACTGCCAGGTCGCATTGTTCAGCACGGCATACACAGGCGTGACGGCATGCAGTACGAAGAAGAAAGCCTGAAAGGCATGGAAGTGCGCCAGAAAAAGCAGTGCCCAGAGAAGCGGCGCGGCAAGACCACTCAAGCCCCAAAGCAGGTAGCCCCTAGAGGCAACGCCCTGCCTCCGCAGGGCAAGATACAGAATGAGGAGGGATAGCAGTCCGAAAGGCGCAAGCGTCGGCTTGATGGATGCAGCGAGGCCTGCAAGCAGGCCAAAGCCAAACGTCACAACGGGCTTCTTCCGCCGTACCGAGACGAACAGCAGGGCACACGCTCCGGCCAGCAGAACCATCATCTCCTGCTCTCGTTCGCCACTAAACCACGCGCCCTCACTGCCGTGGCGCAACGCAAAGATCCCGCCCGCATAGACCCCGGCCAGCCAGTCGTAAGGCTTGGCGATCACGACCATGCAGCCGATGGTTGCCGCCGCAAGGAAGTAGTCGTACACACGCCAACCCAGATCGCCACCGCCAAAGAGCGACATCCCTATGTGCTCCAGGAGGTAAGCGCCTGGCATATTCATGTCGGTGATGTCGCTGTACGGCCGCAAACCTTGCCCCATCATGAAGTTCACGTAATGCATGACCGGAGCATTCACAAGCATCGGCCAGTGCACGGTCTTCACGACAAAATAGATAAGCGCCCCCGCAAGCGTGCACAGGAACAATCCCCGGAGCGCCTGCATCAGCATGTCAAAACGAGGTAAGGTGCGAAGATCGCGGGGCATCAAGAATTGGAAAGCTTCCAGCCGTCTGACCAGACTGTACTACTTTGGAGCGATCGCATAAA
Source organism: Verrucomicrobia bacterium Tous-C9LFEB (assembly GCA_964658105.1). GTDB lineage: Bacteria > Acidobacteriota > Terriglobia > Terriglobales > Acidobacteriaceae > Granulicella. The sequence goes on from CAZZXY010000002.1 coordinate 112,932, forward strand.
TCAGGTACTTGCCGTCGAAACCCGGGAATTGGAAAAGGGGAGCCCCACAAAAGTCTGAACGCATGCGCAGGGACGAAGGCCCCGCGATGGATGGCTCCATGGCGTGGAAGCAGTTCCCGCTGAATTGGGTCCTGTTGTTGTGCTTGAAGACAAAGGCAACATAATAGTTCACGCCGTAGGTCTGCAACACCGAACGCAGATCGTCCTGAGCGCGGATGTGCTCCAGATAGCGACGGTCCATCACCAGCCCTTCTGCCTGTAGTACAGGGTTGGCCGTGGTGATGGTGAACATACCCGCGCGGTCCCCCATCGCATACACCCCCGGATGGGTATCAGCGAACTGGTCCAGGATGCCGGCAGCGTGTTGGATCTCCACCATCCAGTGATCGACGTTGTAGTTTGCAAGGAAGAGCTTGAGAAGCGCTGCACAGCACAGGACGGTCGCGAGCGCCTTGCCCTCCGCCAGCGCCCGGAGCCGCGGGTACCGCTCCGGCAATACCGAACGATGAGCAACAACGCATAGCAGGATGCCGAATCCTGCAGCCGCGAAACGCAGGATGTAGAAATACCAGTTCCAGACAGGCCAGTCGCTGATGAGCATCTCGAGCCCGTAAAACACGAACGGCGTGGCCACGACCGCAAAGAGAAACACCCTCTCACGTGGTTGGAGGTACCTCCGACAAGCCCATCCAAGAACCGCGGTCACGATTGCCACATTCACCAGAATTTCCGTCGTTCCGTTGAAGGATGCCGGCAGAAGAACGCTGGGCACATGGCCATGGCGCAGTTCTTTGGCCATTCCGGAGATCGGCAGGAGCGTATGGAAGTAATGGTGATTGAGCCAGAAGTACAGCAACGGCAAAGGCAGACACGCCGAAAGGAAGCTGGCGATCTTTTTTGAAGTGAAGGCGCTCCGATAATCACGGGAGCACAGCAGGCCGAGCACAAAGAAGCCGACGAGCAGGCCGGCGTCGAGCCGCGACAGAAACGTCAGAGCCCCCAAAAAGCCAAGCAGCGCAGACCGTTTGGACGTGAACTCCGAGGCGGGCACAAACCCCGTCAGCAGAAAGCCGAAACCAATCGGCAGGGCAAGCGTCACCTCCATCTGATCGCAGATCTGCGTCAGGCAGAGGGCAGTCATTAAGACTGCCAGCGCATTGGCCAGGATAGGGGAGCTCAGACGCGAGAAGAGGCGCCTTGTAATGCAAAAGATCGCTGTCGCGCTGAGCGTATCCAGCACCCACAGAAAACGAAAGACGCCAGGCAGTGTTCGCACAAAGAGCGACATGACTGTCATGAGTGCGAAGTAGAGCGGGTGGTAGCCGTTCGTTAGCGTGTGCCCGAAGGCGGTCGCCTCGTGAAACCAGGCAAGGTTCTGCGCCGGCTTCAAGTAGTAGTAAAAGTCGTCCTGCGCGAGGCGCAGTGGCAGGTCGGGTGACCGAAGCAGGGCACCAAAAACCCAGGCGCACCGCCCCACAACGAGCAGGGCGACGACCAGATTCAGATAACGAAGTGCGGAGCTCGGTGGACGCTGGTCTTCAGCAGTCACGGAGGCGGGCTTACTCAGCAGCAAGAAAGAGCACCTTTTGGAAGCGTAACTCCGCCCTAGGTTACGTGCTCAGGCAGATCCTGTCCATATTTGCGCCCGGGGTTTCGTCCCGGCGTCTCGAGTTCCCCAGCCATCTGCTGCGGTGCACGATGACGCGGGTTGCGTGCAATTGCGTGGTCCGCACGTAGAATGGAAACGTTCTCTGTACAGGGCACCCCACCGCTCCGTCTGCGTTGGCGAGCGCCTTGATCCAGAGCTAACTCCTTCCGTTTGAAGATTTTGCATACAAACAGGGGAGGGGGGGACACCCCCTCTGAGCCAGCCGTGGCGATGCCGCCCACAGAGCCGCTCGACCCCGAGCCGTTTCGTGGCGCCCTGCGCGTCTGGTTCGCGAAGCATGCGCGCGACCTGCCCTGGCGCGGCATCAGCAACCCCTACGCCACGTGGCTCTCGGAGATCATGCTGCAGCAGACCCGGGTGGCCACCGTCCTCGACCGCTACGAGCAATTTCTGCACCGCTTCCCGACCGTCGCCGCGCTGGCGGCTGCGCCCGAAGACGCGGTGCTGGCCCTGTGGAGCGGGCTCGGCTACTACCGGCGCGCCCGCATGCTCCACCGCGGCGCCCAGTTTGTCCAGCGGGAGCTCCGTGGCGATCTGCCCCGCACCGCCGCGGAACTGCGCACGCTACCCGGCGTCGGCGAGTACACCGCTGCCGCAATTGCCTCCATCGCCTTTGGCGAAAGCATCGCCGTGCTCGACGGCAATGTGGAACGTGTGCTGTTCCGAATTCTAGGTCTCCCGGAGGGGAAGTCCGCTGCGAGCCGTTCCCTGCTGCTCCGCACCGCAAACGACCTCATCCCCGCGACGCCGAAGCGTCGAGGCCGCGGCAACCCGGCTGGCGACCACAACCAGGCCATGATGGAGCTCGGCGCCACCATTTGCCTGCCCCGCGGCCCGCTGTGCCTGCAGTGCCCCGTGCTCGACTTCTGCAAGACCCGCGGCGAGCACCCCACACCGGCGCGGAAGAAGCTTCGAAGTCAGCACATCGCGTGCCTGCTGGCGACGCGCAAGCGCGGCACACGCACCGAAGTGCTGCTAGAACGGCGCCCCGCCGAGGCCTCGCTGATGCCCGGCATGCTCGAGCTGCCGCCACTGCCGCTGGATGCCACGGCCGCGCGCGAGCCCATCCTGCGGCTTCGGCACAGCATCACCACGACCAACTACTACGTCGAGATTTTCGCTGAACCGGCAACGGACGCCGCCTTCGTCCACCCGGACGATCCGGAGACGGACGAGGTGGAGACCCTCTTTGTGGACGCACCGCAGACGGACGATCCGGAGGCCTTCAACGAGGATGAGGCCGTCTATGTCGCTCCGGCGGACGAACGCGGCCGCGGCTTCAGCCTTCGCTCCCAGGTGCCGGCGGACGACGCCGATCTGCGCTGGGTCGCCATGCAGAAGCTGGGCAGCCTGCCCCTGACCGGACTGGCGCGCAAGGCCTTGCAGCGGCTCGGCCTGATGAGCACGGGGGATGTCCGGCTCAGCGGCGGCCGGTCCGTCTAACCGCATCACAGCTCTGTCCCTATACTGCAAAGAAACATGCAGGCTGCTGAACGGACGCGCCTGCTGGAGGTTCTTTGTTGCGTAACAACCTGTTTCTTCGCGGTGCCGCCGCCATCCTGCTAAGCCCTGCTCTGGCCAGCACGCTTCCAGCCCAGCAAACGGCAGCCGGCGATCCGGCTCCCCTCGCGAAAGCCGAGGCGGGCGTGAGCCCCGACCGGATCCGCGAGACCGACCGGTTCATTTCCTCGGACATCTTCGAAGGCCGCTATCCTGGCCTGCGCGGGGGCGCACTCGCCGCCGAGTACATCGCCGACCAGTTCGCCGTGGCGGGCCTGGCCCCCGGCGGGACGGATGGCAGCTACATGCAGCAGGTGAACTTCGTCGGCATGAAGGCGATCCCGGAGCAGACCAGCTTTACGCTGCAGCCCAGGAGCGGCGCTCCGCTGAAGCTGACCTATGGTGATGACTACACGGTCTCCAACCAGAGCCTGACGCCATTGGCCACCTTCGACGCGCCGATCGTGTTTGTCGGCTACGGCATCACCGCGCCCGAGTTCGGCTGGAACGACTACGCCGGCGTGGATGTGAAGGGCAAGGTCATCCTGTGCATCGTCGGCGATCCACCGTCAGATGACCCCAAGTTCTTCGGTGGCAAGGCGTTGACCTACTACGGCCGGTGGACCTACAAGTTCGAGCAGGCTGCACGCATGGGCGCTGTGGGCGCGCTGATCATTCATCGTACGGACCTGGCCAGCTATGGATGGAACGTCGTTCAGAACTCCAACACGTCCGAGAAGACGTATCTGCGTGACGATGCCAACCCGCACGTGAAAGCGGCGAGCTGGATTCAGCTGGAGGTAGCGCGCAAGCTCTTCGCCAGCGGCGGGACGGACCTCGACAAGGAGTTCACCGCTGCCGGTCAGCGCGGCTTCAAGGCCGCAGAGCTACCGGTGCACCTGCAGGCGACGGTCACGAGCACCGTGCGTCCGTTCCAAAGCCCGAACGTGGTCGCCATGCTGCCGGGCGCCAGTCATGCGGCCCATCAGCCTGACCAGGCCGTGCTGTACACCGCTCACTATGACCATTTGGGCATTGTGCCCGGCAAGTCCGGCGACAACATCTATAACGGCGCTGCGGACAACGGCACAGGTGTGGCCATGCTGCTGGAGATGGCGCGGGGCTGGAAGGCGGCTGTCGACGGCGGTCTCTCCTTGCCGCATTCGGTGATCTTCTCCGCGGTTACGGCGGAAGAGCAGGGTCTGCTGGGATCGGAGTACCTGGGGCAGCACCCGCCTGTTCCGGCGTCCCAGGTTGCCCTGGACATCAACTACGACATGCTTCTGCCGCTGGGTGTGCAGAAGGAGATCAACGTGAACGGTGCGCAGCGGACCAGCTTCTACCCGAACGTCCAGGCCACAGCGAAGCGTTTTGATCTCGCCATTGTGCCTGACCCGCGACCGGAGGCCGGCTCTTACTACCGCTCCGACCATTTCTCACTTTCGCGCGTTGGCATCCCGGCGTTCTCCGTGGATGGAGGCACGCTGTACGAGGGGCATGACCGTGCGTGGGGTGAGGCGCAGGAGAAGGACTTCAACGACAACCATTATCACAACTTCTCCGACGAGTTCGACCCGAAGTGGGACTTCCGCGGGGATGCCAAACTGGTCCGATTCGGGATGGATCTTGGCTGGCAGGTACTGACGGCACCTACGACGGTTCAGTGGAACGCGGGGGATGAGTTCGAGGCGGCACGGAAGGCTTCGGGCGGTAGTTGATTTCTGGCGGGTGAGGGGCCTGCCAAGCCGCGGTGCCGCTGCGCAGGAATACTGAGGTCCTTCGCTGCGCTCAGGATGACGGCTTAGGCCGCCCTAGCGTTGGCCTTCTGGTGATGCCTGTACCGTTGTCTCGGCTGGCGCGCTGGTGTTGCCCCTTCCATCGACGGCAGTGACCGTGTACCGGTAGCTCTGTGCCGGAAGGGCCGTGGCGTCGTGGAACGATGGCGAGGTAACGGGCTCTTTGTTCAAGAGCTCCGCTGCACCCTGCGTTTCGCCTGCAGAAGACAGCGCCACACGGCTTATTTTGTAGCCCGTCACTCGCGGGTCGATGACGGGCTGCCAGATCAGGTCTACCGCGTAGGGACCAGCCCCGGTTGTAGCTGCGGCTATCTGCCCGAAGCCGACTGCCGTGAGTCCCTGCGGTGAGGGTGGCGGGTAGATGTCGTGCCAGGCGATCTCCGCAGGATTTGAAGGTGCACTGCGTAACTCCAATGTGCGTGCCCCGACCTGTGCGACCGTCCTGCGTACGGCGATGTAGCGGTACCGAACGCCTTCCGTCATCGTGGCATCGATGATCTGAGCCGAGTCGGTCTTGCCCGGCTCTGCCCCCAGCCAGACTGCTCCGCTCGCCGTACCCGCCTGTGGACGCGCTTTACGGGAGGGTGCCTGGGCCGGCGGTGTGGATGCCATGCCGACGCTGGCCGGTGATGGGTCCAGCTGCTCGCGCTGCAGCAGAACCTCGCCTGCACCGGGTTCAGGGGACCAACGGAGCAGCACACCGGAACGGATTCCCTGCGCCTGCAGGATCTCGACGCGTGGCGGCGCTGCCCCACCTGCCACGTAAGCAGGACTGGAGTAGCCCGCGGACTTCCCTGCGTCGTTGCTGACCTGCAGCTGGTACGCAATGGCGTGTGCGGCACCGGTCAGCAGATCGCCGGGCAGCCGATCCGTCCAAAGTACCGTGTCCGGACCTGATCGTTGGCTGGCAGCACTGAGGGGGACATGGCTCTTCACGGGCTGACAGACGCCGCCCGCTGCGACCCGGCGACAGAGTGTCGCAAACAAAGGACCGCTCCGGAGCGGCAAGCCATCGGTCGTTCGCGAGGGGATCGTAAACCGGATTTCGACGTCATCGCCGGAGCGGGTGGCCGCAAGATCCCCGACCAGCTGAGGCAACTGAAGAGAGGGCGCCCGAGGCGCTCCGGGACTGGCGCAGCCAAGCGTCAGAACCAAAACCAGGGAGGGGAGTACCGGGACTGCGAACAGACTCGTGGGCCGCACTCCGAAACGGCACCCTTGCAACCGCATGCGTTTGAGCCTAGCACCCTCCGCGAAGAGAACGGGTTACCGCCGTGTGGTCGTGCCGGTTCCGTTGCGGCCCGAAGCATCCCTTTGGTCTCATCGCAACGTCTTTCATTATGTAAAGCAGGTTTGCGAGCAAAGAGCCTGCGCTGGAGAGTTGTGTGCCCAAGAAGTCGCAAGCTACAGATCAGCAGGCCCATCAAAACGGTGGACGGATGAGTTTGATGGAGAGCCCGTTTTTGGAAAAGTCAACGAATGGGAACGGGTCGTCCGAGGCTGCGATGGACGGCGCGCCGGATGCTGTAGGCCTGCTGCCAGGTGCACCCGAGGCGGATGATCGCGAGATCACGGAGTCCGGTGGCGTCGATCCCGAGGTCGCAGAAGCCTTCATTGAAGGAAAACGTATCGGGGACCGCATCAAGTTCCTGCGTCAACGCAAGCAGATGGGACTGGTGGAGCTGGGACGTCACACCGGCCTGTCCGCCAGCTTCCTGTCGCAGTTGGAGACTGGTCGCGTGGTGCCTACGCTGCGCAACCTGGCGCGCATCGCCATGGTGTTCTCGAAAGATATGAGCTACTTCTTCGAGCCGGAACGGCCCGAATTCTTCCGCGTCCTGCGCGCGGCGGAGCGTCAGCGCCTGCCGCAGACGGGTGTGGACGATCCCGGGTATTTCTTCGAGAGCCTGGGGCATATCCCGGTCGACGGGGGGGTTGCACCGTACGTGGCCGAGTTCCTGCCCGCTACAGACCGGCGTCAGCCGCGCTCGCATGCCCATGCCGGGGCGGAGTTCCTGTATGTGCTCTCAGGCTGTCTGCGGCTGAATCATGATGGCCAGGCAGAGGACCTGGAACATGGCGATGCGGTCTTCTTTCACGCGAGCGCAACGCACAGCTACGAGCGTGTCGGGGAAGATAACTGCGAGGCCCTGATCATCACGATGCAGGAGCATCCACGCGGTCACCACACGGGTTCCCGGGTACCCTCGCGGGGCTCAAAGTCTGCGAGCGGCGGCGGCAACAAGCGCCGGCGTTAAGGGCTAGCCCAGAAAAAGCTTCTCGATGTCCGGCCAGTTGTCCACGCGGCGGAATCCCGTCACGAGGACGTTGGCCGGCGCACTGAAGAGAATGCCTTCCCCTCGAAAACGGCGCAACTGACGGGGATTGTCGTCGATTAGGTAATCTCCGCGGAGTATGCCTTTGTCTCCGCAAAAGACGATATGCGAGGGCCGGATGAACGGGAAATGCTGCTTCAGCCAATCGAATTTGGCTGTGAAGCTTGTGGGCACTTCCATGGCCGCAGTGGCGATGAAGATGTCGTACCGCTCTTGCAGGCGCTCCAGCACGCGCTGTGCATGCGGCATCACTTCCAGATTCGCGAAGAAGTCATCTGTCCGGATGTAGTGTTCGAGGCGGGCCAGCCGCTCGGGAGGGACATAGTCCCAGATCCACCGGCCGTGCAGATCCGCAATGGTGAGCTTCTCGTTGAAGTCGCGGTTATAGCGCAGAAGGTGTTCGCCCAGAGCGTCGGCGATGACCTCATCCATATCCACGCAGATGATCTTGCGCTCGTGTCCCGGGGCTGCGATGAGACTCATCGTGCACCCCCCGTCTGGGCGCGGCGCAGACGATCGCCTGCCTCCCAGGGCTTGGGTGTATCGCGGCGCGGATCCCAGAAAAGCATCCGGCCGCAGCTTTCGCAGAGAAAGATCTCGTCCATGTGATCTCGGCCGATGAGATCCTGCCAGCGCTGCGTCCGCACACCCATCTGGCACGCAGAGCACTTGCCGACCAGGGTGTTCCCCAGGGCTTCGGCTACGGCAGTGCCCTTGGCCTTGGAAAGACGGTCATAGGTCGCGAGCCGATCTTCGCTGACCTGGGCCCGCAGTTCACGACGCTGCTGCTCAATGTTGGCGATCTCCGCTTGATTTTCGGCAATCGTACGTGCGGAGCGGGCGCGTTCTGCATCCAGCTCCGCGCGGCGCTGTGCGGCGAGTGCCTCTGCCCTTTTTGCGTCGGACTCCAGCGTCTCGGCGCGTTCCATGGAGGCGATTTCTTCATCTTCCAGTCTGGAGATGGTCGCCTGCGCAAAACGGATCTCGTGCTCAAAGGCGGAGACCTGCGCCGAGCTGGTGGCGGCATCCAGATTGCTGCGGAGGCGATTGAGCTTGGTGCGCTGCGTCCCTGCGTCGCTTTCCTGGCCCCGGCGAAGCTTTTCTTCACCGGCCAGCGAGGTACGGATGGAGCTGAGGGCCTTCTCGGCAGCCGCCATGGCGGTCTCAGCGGTCTTTACGCGGCGCGGCGCATCGGCGATCTCTGTGCGGAGTCGGGCGAGGTCGAGATCCTGCGCCTGCAGCACGATGAGGTGTTCGAGATCCGGATTCATCGTGCTCCCTGTCAGAAGAAATGCAGGGTATCCCCAGGAGGACACAGCCTGTTGCGCGGCAAAGCAGAAGCCTAGCACTTCCTTAGAGCACTCGTCAGGTTGCCAGGACGCAAAGGTAGGTGTGCCGTTTTCTGTTTTGGGACAAATCGACGGAAACGTGGCATTTCTGAATCCACCCCCGATTCCCTGGAATCTGAAGTCAGACATCTATGGCCGCCGCAGCAACCGCAGACCTGACCACCAACTCTGTCGCCGCCCCGGCCGAAAAGCCCTGGCGCCCATCGATCAATCCGTGGATCGTGGCGATGACCGTGACCCTGGCCACCTTCATGGAGGTGCTGGATTCCTCGATCGCGAACGTGGCCCTGCCGCATATTGCCGGCGGCTTGGGTGCGACGCAGGACGAGGCTACCTGGGTGCTGACCGCCTACCTGGTCGCCAACGCTGTCATCCTTCCGGCTGGCGCGTACATGACCACCTTTATTGGGCGCAAGAAGTTCTACATGATCTGTGTGGCGCTCTTCGGCATCTCGTCCGCAATGTGCGGATTGGCGCCCAGTCTGCCGCTGTTGGTCTTCTTTCGCATCCTGCAGGGCATCGGCGGCGGTGGGCTGGCGCCCAGCGAACAGGCCATTCTTGCCGATACCTTTCCGCCTGAAAAGCGTGGCCAGGCTTTTGCGATGTACGGGCTTGCGGTTGTGGTGGCCCCGGCAATTGGACCGACACTGGGCGGCTACATCACGGACAACTTCGACTGGCGCTGGATTTTCTTCCTCAACGTGCCCATCTGCCTGCTGTCGCTGTTCCTGACGCACAGGATCGTGGAAGACCCACCGTATGTGAAGAAGGAGGTCGAGGCGTCCAAAAAGGGTGGCATCAAACTCGATCTCCTTGGTTTTGGTCTTGTGGGCCTGACCTTTGGGTCGCTGGAGTTCATCCTCGACAAGGGGCAGGAGGATGACTGGTTCGGCTCGCACCTGATCACGTTCTTCACGGTCGTCATGGTCGTGGCGTTTGTCACGCTGATCTGGTGGGAGATCAAGCAGTTGCGCGATGGGAATCGACCGCTCCTGAACCTGACCCTGTTCAAGAGGCGGTCGTTTGCGATCTCTTTTGTGCTGATGTTTGTGCTGGGATTTGCGCTCTATGGCACGACCATTCTGATCCCGCAGTTTGTGCAGACGCTGCTGGGCTACACGGCCGAACTGGCTGGACTTGTGCTGTCACCGGCAGGCTTCATGATGATGGCCATGATGCCCGTGGTGGGCTTCCTGTCCGGCAAGGTGGACCCTCGTAAGCTGATTGCCTTTGGGTTCTTCGATCTCACCGTCAGCCTGATCTACATGGCAAAGATCAATCTCGGTGTCAGTTATGGCGAGCTGGTCTTTATGCGCGTCTTCCAGGCATCAGGCCTTGCCTTTCTGTTTATCCCGATCAACACGATCGCCTATGTGGGCGTGAAGCAGACTGAGAACAACGATGTTTCGGGCCTGACAAATCTTGCCCGAAATATTGGCGGCTCCTGCGGAACGGCGTTTATGGCGACGCTGCTGGTGCGACGATCGCAGGCACATGAAAGCTCGATGATCCGCAATATGACACCGCTCAATCCGGCGTTCAGCAGCCGTGTGGAAGCGCTTTCGGGCGCGTTCAAGGGCGGCAACGGTACGGGGGCCACTGGCGGGCCATTCGGGGGCGCCTCTGACGGGGCTGTTCACCAGGCCCAGGGCTACATCTACAACCTGATGCACGCGCAGGCTGCGACACTGGCCTATATCGACATCATCCGGTACCTGACCATCTTCTGCGGCCTGATGCTGCCTTTGTTGTTCTTTATTCCTCGGCCACCGAGGAATGCCGCCGCGAGCGCCGGGCACTAGCGACTGTCGCTGCCGGCTGCAGCATGGACTTCAGCGTGAGGGCGTTGCCCAGTGCATGGCCCTGCGCCGTGTTGTCAAAGATGACCCAGGTTTCCTTTCCAGGAGCCTGGGCGGCCTTTGCCACCTCGCGTAGAGAGCCTTCCTCATACGCTGACCAGTACTTGCGGGGAGAGCCGTGCAGCCGGAAGTAGCGCAGGCCTTTCCACCCTCCAGGAACAGCAGCTGACGCGGAGCCCGCAGGTGGATTGGCCATCGCCCGGGCCACCTCGAACCCGCGCAGGAGCCGATCGACTTCCGCGGTGAACCATGATGCGTGGCGAGGCTCCACGACCACGGATCCCCCGTAGATCTCGCGGAGGGTGGTGAAGAACTCATGCGCGGTGCCCGCATCGAAGGCCAGCTTCGGCGGTAACTGTACGAGTGTTGGGCCGAGCTTCGCGCCAAGTGCCTGCACGGACGAGTAAAAGGCGGCCAGTTCCGCTCCGCAACGCACCAGCTTCTTCTCGTGCGTGATCGTCTTTGAGAGTTTGACTGAAAAGCGGAAGCGCTCCGGCGTGCTCTCGGCCCAGCGTGCCAGGGTCTTCACCTGCGGAAGCCGGTAAAAGGTCGAGTTGATCTCGACGCAGTTCATCTCCCCGGCATAGCGTTCCAGGTGCGACCCGCTGCCCTGGAAGGCGTCTGCATTGACCCTTGGGATCGTCCATCCGGCCGTACCCACGTGATATCTCTGTTGCTCCACTGTAGGGAGATCGTAAACGGGAACAGCCTGCGCCGTTCCCGTTTACGACGTGCTTACGCGTGCGTCTGCGCCACCGGGAAGGGGTTGCGCTCGTCGAACTGCACCTGATGCCAATAGGGGTAAGCGAGCTTTGGCTGACTCACGGTATCGAGCCTGGTGATCTGTTCAGGCGTCAGCTTGATTTCGACGGACGCCAGGTTCGCGCGCAGTTGCTTTTCGTCGCGCGCCCCGATGATCACCGTGGAGATCGTCGGCTTGGCGAGCAGCCAGGCGAGCGAAATTTGTGCGATCGAGTAGCCGGTCTGCGCGGCAACCTCATCCAGCGCATCGACGACGTTGTACACGTATTCGATGTCAGGCAGCGGACCGGCATCGGTGACCGTCTTGCTCTGCAGGCGGCTCTCCTGCGGAAGGGGCTGGCCGCGGCGAATTTTGCCACCGAGACGTCCCCAGCCGAGTGGCGACCATACCAATGCGCCTACGCCCTGATCCTGGGCCAGCGGCATCAGCTCCCACTCGTAGTCGCGGCCCACAAGCGAGTAGTAGACCTGGTGGCCGGCGTAACGCGCCCAGCCATAGCGCTCACTCACACCGAGGGACTTCATCAGCTGCCAGCCGGAAAAGTTGGAGCACGCAATGTAGCGGATCTTGCCTTCACGTACGAATTTGTCCAGCGTATTGAGGGTCTCCTCAACTGGCGTGAGTGCGTCGAAAGCATGTAGATGGTAGACGTCGATGTAGTCCGTGCGCAGCCGGTTCAACGAGCCTTCGAGGGCCTGCGTGAGGTGATAGCGCGAACTGCCGACATCATTCGGTCCCTTGCCGTTGCGGAAGGTCGCCTTGGTGGAGATCAACACATCTTCGCGCTTCAGGTGATTGATGGCCTGGCCGAGGACCTCTTCGCTGGTGCCGTCGGAGTAGATATCCGCGGTGTCGAAGAAGTTACAGCCAGCCTCCATGCAGATGTCGATGAGTTTGCGGGCCTCATCTACCTGGGTATTGCCCCAGGCCTGAAAAAACTCATTGCTGCCACCAAAGGTGCCGGTCCCGAAGCATAGTTCGGGTACTTTCAGGCCGCTGCGGCCTAGCTGACGAAATTGCATAAAGAACCTCTTGGTTATTCGAGAAGAAGTGCGGAAAGGCGCTGTTCTGTGCGCAACTCGTTCACTTCATACGCGGGTTTGGATGCCGGGTTTGCGCCAGAGGACTCGTTGCGAAGTCGCGATTGATCCCCCTGTGCTCGGCGGCAACGTCAAGGTCATGGTGCGAGCGGAAGAACAGGTGGCCCGGGTTGGAACCGGGGTAGAAGCGGACTATCACCTCCGGCGACTCCACGGCGTCGTGCCGTCCATCGTGAAAGGGGTAGCCGAGTGCCTGCAGCAGGTGCAGCGAGCCCTCATCGCCGCTGGGGTTGCCGTCATCTCCCACGATGGCGAAGACGCTGCGGTGTGTGGCGCGCGAATACACGGCGACAAAGTCCCCGAGACGCGCGCCCCCGCGACGCGCCGCATCGCCCAGCACGACGTAACTGACGCGCGTGGCGTCAACGTAACGTGAGACGTCATTCTCCCGGGTGCGAGCAGGGTCTGTGAATGCAGTCTGCGAAATGTAAAGCCCGGGATACGGATCATGCGGTCCCTGGAGGACTGGCTTGTGCGGCTGATCGTCCTGGGTAAGATAACCAACGATTTCGGCGTTCCGGAAGCCACGGTAGTGCGCGTGTTTCAACGAATCGAGCGCCCGGCTACCCGGGGGTCCGTAGGCGTTTGGCGCTCCATCCACATCGACATCCATACGATGGGTGAGCAGCTCAAACGGTGGTAACTGGGCCCCTTTGGCGGGTTGAACAGACTGTCCGTGCAGGCATGGCCATGCCACGCTGACGGAAGCAACCAACATCGAAGCGAACCTTCTCACAGAGGATTAGACGAGGCGAGATCCCCTGGAAGACGCGCTCGGCACGCCTACGCCGCGGAATGTAACCAGAGAGGAGAACGGAGGCGACATACGATGAGTCTGAGCACACCTTGGGCCCACGCTGTTGGCTGACGATGCAGATTGCCATGGTTCTCGGTTTTTCCACGAGCTATCCCATGAACCGCCTGCTGATCGGCCGCAGCGTACGCAATGTATCGCGGTAGACTCTACGGAGCCTGAGGGATCGGCGTTGCGGGCGTTGCCGTGGGTGCCGCCAGCCCGAAGAACATCCGCAGGCTGTTGCCGTTGCGCACCGTGAGCCAGATGTTGCCGCTGGCATCCGGTGCGATGGTGTATGCCAGAGACATCTTTGCATCGAGTCCCAGGCCGGAGGCTGGACTCAAGGGCGTACCCGCTGCCACGCCCGCGTCGTTGCCGGCAATCTCGCTCAGCGTGCCGTAACGCGCGCCGTTTGTGCCGTTGTAGTTCGCCACCCAGAACTGCCCGGCAGCATCGAGTGCGCCTCCGCCGGGCGAGTTCAGCCCGCCGCCAGAGCGCTTGTTGATCAACACGGCACCGTTCGCGGCCACCTCGCTAAAGGAGTACGCCGGAGGTCTGCCAAAGGGATAGTAGTTACTTGCCCAGACATTGCCATGGCGGTCCAGCCGAACGGACTGGGCCCCATTGCAGCATGCGACGGCCTGCACCGTGCCATTCGCAAAGAGATGGAGGATATTTTGATCTCCCTGATCGCCTACCCAGGCACCACCGGCATTGTCGGACGAAACCGCAACCGGAAAGACAGGGACGCGGCTACCGAGGTTGTTGATGTAGTTGCCGTTCAGGTCGTAGACGGTGACTGTGCCTCCGACATAGTTGCCGATCAGAATGGTTCCCGAACCAGCGGGGTCGGATGCGACGGACTCCGGCCAGTCGATGGTGCTGTCGTAGAACTGGCCGACCAGGGCGCCGGGAGAAGGTGAGCTTGCCCCCTGGAATTTGGCCACACTGCCAACGGTATTTCCTATGTTCAGATTCTCGGCACTGGTGACCCAGACGTCGCCATTCTTATCCAGCGCAAGCCCGTAAGCGTTGGTCTGCAAGCCTGCGCCGAAGGGCGAGCCGGAGAGCGGCGTGCCCTGGGGCGAAAAGGCCACAAGGCCCGCCGGGCCGGGGTCGCCATAGTTTGCAGCCCAGACGTTTCCTTGTTTGTCGATGGCGAGCTGGGTGGGTTCCACCATGCCGCCCCCAGTGACGGTGAGGCTCATTGTCCAGTCACTCGGCGCCGAGGTCAGGGTCGTGGGGTACGGTGGCGTAGAAGTGATTGCGTTGAAGACAGCCGCGACATGGTAGCCGGGGTTCTTGATGATGTTCAGCAAGGCACCGAGCACGTCCGTTGGCGCGACTCCGCCGGCCGGCGTCGCTGCGGCAAAGAGTGGAGCGCACGCTGTGCCACCATCCGAGTTCACGCAGGGCACGATGACATCGGCCAATGCGTACAGCTTGCCGGATTCGACGCTGATATTCGAGGGCAGCTGCGGTGCCAAACCGGTGGAGGTGTCCGCAAGAAGCTGGGCATCCAGAAAGGCGTTGGCTATGCCCGTGGTGTTGGTGGCAGTCGCGCCGACGTGATCGTATGCCGTCATGAACTGGGCCAGGCCGTAGACCGCGGCCACCGTGGACACTTCATTCAGGGAGATGAAGCGGTTCGGGTTGGCCAGCAGATCGCCGCAGTTGCCTAGGGCCGAGAGCAAGATCAAGGCGTGATTGTTCACGTTGGAGGAGAAGCCGGGGTTGCCGCCACGCGCCACCAGGTACACCTGGGCACTGGCGGAGGGGCAGCTGTAGTCGCCTGTCAGCCTGAAGTAGCTGTGGCTGTCCGTCACAACTGGATTCGCTAGCAAGCTGGTAGCCTGCGAGCCGTTGCCGCCTGTACCTACTGCAAACAGCTGAATGGTGGCACCCGTGATGGGTTGCACGCCGCCGTGAACGCTGCCGGTGATCGCGAGCGAACCGCCGGTCTCCGTGGTTACAGTGCCAACACCGCAGCCGGAGAGGACCAGCACCAGTGTCAGCGAGCCGAAGAGCGAGAGACGCCGGAGGAGCTCAGCTGAGAAAGTCATAGCAGTTTGCTGGATTTTACGATGACGTAGGTAACATGACCGTGCCACAAAAGATGCACGCGGGCGGGGCGGGGCTCTGTGTGTCCCGTGGAGAACTTGTGCAGGCGGCTCGTAAGCCGAATTCTGTTCTAGACGGTCATTCCTCTAGGCCATGCATTGCTGCATGACTCAAGCAACCTACCCGCAGGTTCCGGCTGCCCTTCCCTTTGCATGGCTGGGGGTTGGACTCTCTTCGCCTATGGCGCAGCGGGCCGCTACGCAGCCCCGCCTGAAGAGGAGCGGATGGCTTTCCTGCCTATTTGGTCTTGCTCCGTGTGGGGTTTACCGTGCCGTTGGCGTTGCCGTCAACGCGGTGGGCTCTTACCCCACCCTTTCACCCTTACCTTCCGCGACTTGCGCCGCGGCTGGCGGTTTACTTTCTGTTGCACTGGCCGTCCCCCAGCCTTGACGCTGAGGTCCCGGACGTTATCCGGCACACTGCCCTATGGAGTTCGGACTTTCCTCCCCCACGCGACGTCCGGGCGAACCCGGCCACGCGTGGCGGCGACCATCCGGCCGCCTGCACACCTTCAGTCTAGCAAGGTGGCTGGGTTTGGCGCTGCGCGATGGCTGGAGTTGGCGCT
>CAZZXY010000003.1:0-112994 GCA_964658105.1 Verrucomicrobia bacterium Tous-C9LFEB
GACGGAGGTCCGAGACCCTTGAGCGCCCCCACTCACTCGATGGAGTGGAGGGTATAACTTGTGAGAATTGGCTAAACCTATAAGGTCCTGCCTCTCACGATTGGCACGTTCAATCAAGTTGTCAAAGATCCTCACCAGATCGGCGTAAGCCGTCGGGTTGGATCAAGAACGGAAGCCGAAGCTTCTTGCTCTCGATTTCAGCAGGAATGAGAGATCCCATTCACTGCCGAAAGTTTGTCTGCATGAGCTTGGGTTTACCCGGGACCGAACTGGTCAGATCCCTCGTGGGTCAAACGCTTGGTTATGCGGAGGCGGTCACTGTTTCGACCAGCACTCACTGACGACTTCCTTAATGTATCCGTTCCGCAGCACCTTGTCTAGTCCCCTGCCAAAAAAGTTGGAGGGTTGTTGCATTCACGGTTCCCCAACTGCACCGGAAGCGGATCTAACCCGGCGACGCTCTATCTCTGCCCCCAGAAACAAGAGCGCTGGCCCGTGAAGGCCAGCGCTCTCCTTTCCACCTCAACCAGCTTGCGCGGTTTATGCGAAGCCGGCAGGCTGCGTCTCCAGGTTCGCCGCAGTCGCGGCAGCCGAACTCGGCACGCCACTGAACGCGCCATTGATGCCATACGGGAAGAAGCCACCCTTGGTCAGGCCTGCTCCGCCGTACGCGAGGTTCAGCACCTGCGTCACGGTCCGCAGCGCAGGCAGGCCGTTCGAGATGTTGATCGGCAGGTACTGCGTCATGGGTCCGGAGGGCGGCGGAATCAGATCCGCACCGTCGATCTTCGGCGATGTGATCTTCAGTGCCGCAATCTGCGTGTGCAGCGAACCCGTGTGCAGGGCCTCGACGGCAAGGATGCGCGCGGCCGTCTGGATCACGAGAGGCGTGGTCAACAGGTGGGCAGCGCCGCCGTACGCGGATACACCGATATCCTCAAAGATGCGACCGAGCGTCAGGAACTCCGCCTGGGAGCCGAAACCGATCCCCAGCGCATTCAGGTTGATGTCGGGCTTCGCGATCGCAAGGCGGCCCAGGAAGCTCTGCAGAAGCGTCACGTGCGCACGCTCGTCCGAACCGATCTGGGTGATGATCTCGTAGCTGTTCACTGAATCATTGGTGAAGTTCACCAGCTTGCCGCCAACCGTCTTGCCGCCATCCCGCGAGCTGGTGCCATTGGTCGCGACACCGGAGGTCTTGATCCCGAACCGCTCGATGCCGTACCCGTAACGGCCGTAGGTGTAGAACTCGGCCTCAAGGTACTCCAGGTTCAGAGCGAAGTTCAGCACATCGATCTCGGTCGAGCTCTGCGCCTCCGCTGGCAACGCTCCCACGGTCATCGCGCCCACCGCGGCCGAAGCCACGCCAAGCACCTTCAGAAACTTGCGCCGGTTCGGGGAGGCCTTGACTACTTCTTGAATCATGCTCTCAGACATACATTCTCCTTGCTGCAGAAACAGCCCTCACGATGGAGGGGGTGGGATGGATAGTGATGTGGCGACGGTGCACCAGAAGGTGGGCACGTCCAGGCGTCCGCTGCAACGAAAGCGGCGAAGACCTGTGCGTTCCAGCTGAAGGCATCACCGTTGCCGGTGGTTTCGAAGAGATAAACAGGGCAAACTTGTTGCCGCCTTGCGTGAAGGCGTCCGTGCCGGCATCGGGACGCATGCCCCCAGACAAAGCTCGCGGCAACTCCGCCACGCAGACGCGGTCGCTTCCCGCACAGGAGCGATCAAACAAACCGGCGTGTCTGTCACCGAAACGAGCGTGGTGCAAAGGGGCGTCCATTTAGCTCAGTCGAAGCAACACGGGTTCGAGCCCGCCGTTTGCAGGGAGGCGGCTTGGAGGGCAGGGAGCCCCAGGGACGTGACTAGGACGGTCACGCCGTTGGCGGCAATTCTGCTGCATTTGGGTGTGCGCCACCGGTTCACGCCGGAAGGGCAACATGCATCCGCTCGGGCAAGGGAGCGAGACGAACTCGAGTGAGGTTTCATAACATCTCCGGGCTACGTGGGGCGTACCGGAGGGCAGACGAACAGAGTCACGTAAAACAGGGCCTGACGAAGCTACGAACCTGCCGAATAGCGTGCTGAGCACCTGAAGTCGAGAGCTCTGTTCACACTGGCTGGGACGTATCCAATGAAGATGCCCAAGGTAGCAGCCAAGTAGCCTCCCTGTCCTGAATGTCGCCTATAGCCAACAAAGTACGACCTTCGTAACATCCTCCACGGCCGCCCTCGCCCACAGATGCTGCCTCGCATCGGCCAAGCTTCTTTGCTGCGCCCGCAACAGAAAAGCGGCGACCCGAAGGCCGCCGCTCCAACGTAAATCGGCTTTGTCCTAGTGAATGTCGAACTGCTCCGGATGCAGGCTCGGATCGGACTTGACCAGGATCGTCTTGCCCGCAATCTCCTCCATCTCCTGCAGCCATTTCGCATTGTTCGACTTCAACTGCTTCACCACCTCCGGATTCACGCGCAGCATCACGTCGCCCTTATCGAGCTGTTTATGCATCTTGCGCAGCTCGATGTAGATCTCGTTGCATACCGTGATCGGTGACTTGACCATGCCCGTTCCGGCGCAGATGCCGCAGGTTGTCGAGAGGGTCCGTTCCAGGCTCTGCTTCACACGCTTGCGCGTGATCGCTACCAGGCCGAAGTCATTGAACTGCAGCACCTTCGATGGCGCACGGTCCTTCTTGAGCTCTTCCTCGAGCGCGAGCAGCACCTTTTGCCGGTTCTTGCGGTCATCCATGTCGATGAAGTCGATCACGATGATGCCGCCCAGATCGCGCAGCCGGATCTGCCGCACAATCTCCGGAATCGCATCGAGGTTCGTCTTGACGATCGTGTCCTCAAGCCGGGCCGTCTTGCCGACATACTTGCCCGTATTGATGTCGATGGCCACCAGCGCCTCCGTCTGGTTGATCACGATCGATCCACCCGACTTCAGCCACACCTTGCTGCGCAGTGCCTTGTTGATCTCCTCGGAGATGCCGAACTGATCGAACAGCGGCGTGTCCTTGGTGTACAACTTCACGCGCCGCATCAGGCTCGGCTCAAAGCGCTGCAGGAAGCGCAGCACACGCTCGTACTCGGTCTCGGTATCGCACCAGATCGCGGAGAAGTTGTCCGTGACCTGATCGCGCAGGATGCGCTCCACAAGGTTGAGATCGTGGTAGATCAACGCCGGCGACTTCGATCCTTCGGAGCGCTGCTTGATGTCTGCCCAGAGATTCAGAAGAAAGCGCAGATCGCTCCGCAACTCGTCTTCGCTGGCTCCCATGGCCGCGGTGCGCACGATGAACCCGCCCGAGGCCTCGCCCTTCTCGCTGAGCAGGATCTCCTTCAACCGGCGCCGTTCGCCATCGGACTCGATTTTGCGGCTGACGCCCACATGATTGACCGTCGGCATGAATACCAGGAAGCGTCCCGGAAGGGCGATGTGCGAGGTGATCCGCGCACCCTTCTTGGCGATCGGCTCCTTGGCAATCTGGACCAGCACCTCCTGCCCCGGCTTCAGCAGGTCGCTGATCGCGGGCAGATCGGTCGTCTGCATGGAGTGCCGGCTGCCCCGTCCACCATTGCGGGAACCAGCCATCCCCCGACGGTCTCGGCTGCCACGGTCTCGGGTGCCCCGATCACGTTCGCCGCCGCGCCTCGGCTCACGGCGGCCTTCGCCACCGCCATTTTCTTCACTGCGCCGGGCAGGCTTTTCCTCGGCGAACTCCGGAAACTCACCCATGCTCGCCGCAGTGGGCTTGCCGCTTTCCTCGTCGAAACCGGCCTCTTCGCCTTCAAGGACCTCATCCTCTTCAACTTCCGCAAAATCACTCGCCGCCAGCTCGTCCGCGCCCTCGAGTTCGTCCTCCTCCATCTCCTCTTCGTCGATCTCGAAGTCGTCGTCGTCCTCCTCGTCCGCGACCTCGGTCATCTCGGCCCGTGTGATCTGGTCCAGTGCCCGGTCGCGGGCGATGGATCCAATCTCCGCGCCGGCTTCGAAGGTCTCCTCCTCGGTGTCGTCTCCGTAGCTCGCTGCTACGTCCAGCACCTCGGTGTCGTCCTCGTCGATGATCTCTTCTTCCAGGTAGCCATCCCCCGGCTCAAAGGCCAAAGGCGCGCCCTGAGACTGGCCTGTCGGTGCACTGGCGTCTGCCGGTTGCGAGGTCGCTGCCTCGCCCAGCATCTCGCTGGCGCGTTCGGAGAGAACTGCCGTCTCGTGCTCGATCGGGTTGCTCGGGTCTTCGGTTGAGGCCGGGACCCCGATCTCTCCCGGAAGCTCCGAATGCATCTCGCCCGTATCGCCAAAGGTTGTGTACTGGTGTTCGGTACCGGCATAGTCCGCCTGCACCGCCGGATCACCCTCGTTCACGTCCTCATCGTCCGCCGTGCCGCTCTGCCGGAACTCGCTCGGCCCCGCAGGATCGACCCGGTACGACGCCGACGCATCCTCACCCGGCTCATACTCGTGCGTCTCTTCCTCCAACTCCTCGCCCGCATGCGCAGGCTCCAGTTCTACGCCCGCATGCATCGCCTCCACGGCCTCTAACACTGCAGCCGATGGTCCATCAGCAGGCGGGGCAACATCCGTCTGCGGTTCGTACAGCACATCGTCCGCAACGGTCGCTTCGGCCTCGCTGCGCGCCTCGAACGCCTCGATCTCAAAGGCGGGCACATCATCGGAGGTACCTACCGCTTCCATCAGGCTCTCGCCCAGCGGCAACGGCGCCGCTTCCGGCTCGTGCTCGGAGCTGATCCCCGGCTGGACGGCGTCCATGGGGTCCAGCGCCTCACGGGCCACCGCACCAGAGCGATATGAGGTCGGGACATCTTCGCCCGTCGACTCGCCCTCAGCCTTCACTTCAGTCGAGGCAGCTCCCTCAGGTCGGCCAGAACGTCCACGGCGACGATCGCGATCCCGCCGGCGGTTCGATCCCCGGCTTCCTTCCGCGTCCGGGCTCTCGGCGCGTTCCCCTGCGGTGTGGACCGGCTCAGCGGCCACCTCGGCCGGCCGCTCCTGTGGGGAGCGCCGCCGTGACAACGTCTCACCGGGCATCGTCGTGCCGCCATCCCAACCAGCCGCAGCAAGATCGAGCTCGGGGGCGGGCCGCGACACAAGGTAGCTGGACTTGCCCTTGTCCTTCAGCGTCGCTTCTGCCTGGGACGCCTCGCCCTCTTCCCCGCGACGGTACCGCGACAGCGACTCGCCCGGCAGGATCATCGGTTCTGCACCGGCCTGCAACTCAAACCCGCCAGAGTCTCCGCCCTCCCGCTCTCCTTCCGGGCGGCGTCCACGATCGCCAAAACGACCGCGCTCACGTCCCCGTTCACCCCGGTCGCGTCCGCCCCGTTCCTCACGGCCAC
This sequence comes from Verrucomicrobia bacterium Tous-C9LFEB, assembly GCA_964658105.1. Taxonomy (GTDB): domain Bacteria; phylum Acidobacteriota; class Terriglobia; order Terriglobales; family Acidobacteriaceae; genus Granulicella. The sequence goes on from CAZZXY010000003.1 coordinate 5,365, forward strand.
GCTCCCGGCCAGGCGCACGTTCCGCCGGCTCAGCCTGCCCAAAGATTTGCTCGACCGGCTCCGGATCCGCCTTCACTTCGGTGAAGCTTGCAATTTCTTCGTCGACCACGGCGCTCGCATCAGCGCCCTGTACGGGCGTCCGAGTCTCACCACCGCGACCGCTTCTGCGGCGTCCACGGCGTCCGCGCCAGCGACGGCTGCCGTCGCCCGGGTCGTCACCCTGGGCTCCACCTTCCGATATCTCGCGATCCCGTTCCTCCGGCTCGACGGCTGGCGCTGCCGCCACCGGAACCTCCGCCTGCGCCTCGCGCGGCTCGGCTTCCTTGCCCCGGCCGCCTCGGTCCCGGTCGCCACGGCGGCGTTCTCCGCGGTCGTTCCGCTCGCCGCCGCCCCGTTCACCGCCCCGCTCGCGGCTTTCTTTACGGCCCTCGCCACCACCACCCTCAAACTCGGCAGACTCGCCCTGCTCCTCGAGGAAGTCCGTGATGTACAGGAACGCATCGCGCTCCAGGCCCACGTCCACAAAGGCGGACTGCATGCCCGGCAGAACGCGGGTCACGCGTCCGTTATAGATCGAGCCGGCGAGCGTGTACTCGTTCTCGCGCTCGTAATAGATCTCGCTGAGTTCTTCTTTTTCAACAATCGCCAGCCGCGTCTCATGCGGCGTGCTGGAGATGTAGATTTCCTTCGACATAGTGGCTGCTTTCTGCCCGGGTTACGGGCAGGCAGGACAGGCAAAGATCAAGCCCTTTCAAGCATTTAGCTCGTCGGGGCGACCTCCCTTGCTGAGGACAGGCGATGAGAGGCGCTTGCTGGCATGGATTGTGTTTGCCGCCTGGCCCGAAGAGCCAGATGGCGTGCGCGCCCTGCGATCCGCATCCTGCGGGATCGCGAGCCTGCGCTGAAAACAAGTGTGTCCAGATCGTTTGCCTTTGCCCGGAAACTCCGTAGGGTTCTTTCGGGCTCAATCCCGTCAACGGAGTTTGTGACCACAACAGGCTCAACTTCAGCCGGGGTCGTTAACCGTCCGTTTACGGGCATGCTCAAAACCTGTCCGGCCGCATAAGAGGGGATCTGCGTCTGGCCGGCCTTTTGATAATCTCTTTCGCCGTGCCGGGGATGGTCGCATCCGGGACAGCGGGTCTGCTTCGCCTGGCCCTCCGGCCAGGTGACCCCTCTAGTATGCACCAAAACGGTCCCGGGCACCCGCAGCCCACTTTGTCGGCCATAGAAGACATCGTCGACCAGGGCCGCGACAGAACAGGCACACAGGTCTAGCATGGCTTCCTTCCGCCCGGGGCACCTTGTCAACACCCGAACGGGACCGCCCCCGAAAGGATCCTATGCGCCTGCTCCGTCTCTTCAACGCTGCGTTCGTTCTGGCCCTCAGCCTGATCCCCAGGCTCCTCCATCCCTGAACACGGGAGGGACTAGTTCACGAAGCGCCGCATCCTGATATTCATCACGATCCCCAGCGCCAGAAACGTGAACAGGACGCTTGAGCCGCCATAACTCATCAGCGGCAGGGGGATGCCCGTCACCGGCATCAGTCCCACACACATCCCGATATTCACGGCCACCTGGAACAGAATCACGGACGCAATCCCCATCACAATCAGGGTTCCCGGCGGGTCGGCCGCCACCTGGGCATTCTCGATCAGGCGCACCAGGATCAGGAAGTACAACAGCAGCACGCCCAGCGCGCCCACAAAGCCGTGCTCCTCGCAGAAGGCCGCAAAGATGAAGTCCGTATAGGGAATGGGTAGAAAGTCGCCCTGCGTCTGCGTCCCCTTGTTGGCGCCCTTGCCCCAGATGCCCCCGGATCCCACCGCAATCAGGCTCTGCCGAATCTGGTACCCCGACCCCTTCGGGTCCGTATCCGGATTGGCAAAGGCCGTCAGTCGAGCCTTCTGGTACGGCTTCAGCACCTTGCCACTTTTCCAGATCCCGCCCGCCAGCAGGCAGAACGCCAGCAACAGAACAGCCGCCTGCCGAACACGAATGCCCCCCAGGAACAACCCCACCAGCAAAATAGGCAAATAGGTCAGGGCCGTCCCGAGATCCGGCTGCGCCAGCACCAGCAGCATCGGCACCCCGATCAGCGCAAAAGCCTTGGCAACATCCAGCCAGCGCAACTGGCGTTTATTGCTGACAAACGTCCAGAAAAAGCGTGCCGCCGCCAGGATCAGCACCAGCTTCACCCACTCGCTAGGCTGAAAATGTACCCCGCCCCCGAGGTTGATCCAACGCCGCGCGCCCAGGACCTTCTGCCCTACCGCCTTGACGGCGATCAGCGACACGACGCTGATCCCATAGGCCCAGGGAACGAAGTCCAGCAATCGGTGGTAGTCCACCGCCGCGGTAAGAAACATCAACACAAATCCGGCCGCCAGAAAGCCCACCTGCTTGTACTGGAAGCCGTGGAACTTGGTCATCGCCGTGGCCGAGCGGATCTCCACCACGCTCAGCACGCTCAGGAGGAGCACAAAGCTGAGGAGGGTCCAGTCAAAGTCACGGAAGCGCGATCGAAACACAGGCCCAGTGTACCCAAGCAGGGTTTTCGCTCCCCCAAGGCGTTCCGGGGGCCTTCACCCAGGAACCACATCGGCTTGGAGGCCCCATGCCGCCCCTGGCTCTCCGGTAGCATCAATGGATGACAAGGGCGGTGGCGCAACAGGCAGCCGACCCCTAATCGGGCCAGAGCGACATTCGCAGCCCATGCAGAGGAAGTGAAATGCATTTGCCGGATGTCGGGTCCGCTACCATGTCCACCGACTACCTTTTTCGCCGACAGATGGCGCAGTTCTTTGACGCCACCACCGATGCAGTCTTCTTTCTTGACCGCGAGTACCGCTTCACGTTTCTTAACCGTCGCGCCAGGGAACTTCTCGCTCCCAGCGGCGAGATCCTCGGGGCGGTCCTCTTTGAAGCCTTCCCGGCAACCGTATACGAGAACTCGCCCTTCGTGGAAAACTACCGGCGCACCATGGAGCAGGGCCTCCCCGGCGAGTTCGAGGCCTACTACCCTGAGCCTTTCAACTTCTGGCTCAGCGTTCAGAGCTACCCCGCCGACAACGGCATCATGATCTTCTTCCGTGACATCACGAAGGATCGCCTCGCCGCTGAAATTCTTGGCCAGAAGAATGCCGAAGCCGAACGCCAGCGCGCCGAGATCGAGACGGTCTACCGCACCGCCCCCATCGGTCTCGCCCTTTTCGACCTTCCCGAATATCGCTACGTGCGCCTCAATGAGCGTCAAGCTGCCTTCTTCGGCATGAAACCGGAAGAAATCGTAGGTCAAACCCTGACCCAGATGGCTCCGATTCCCGGACTCAGAGAGCTCTTCGATCAGGTTGCCGCCGGGGAACCGGTGATGAACTTTCCCCTGGAAGGCTCACTCGCTACGGATCCCGACAGTCACCGGTATTGGCTCGTCAGCTACTTTCCCGTCTATGCCGCCGATGGCACCATCCAGGCCATCACCGCGGCCTCGCTTGAAGTGACGCAGCAACGCAAGGCAGAGCAGGCTCTCATTCAGAGTGAAAAGCTCGCCGCCGTCGGCCGTCTTGCCAGCTCCATCGCCCACGAGATCAACAATCCCCTGGAGTCCGTCACCAACCTTCTGTACCTCGCCCAGATCAGCGAGAACGTGGCTGAAATTCGCGAGTATCTGGGCCTTGCCGAGCGCGAACTTCGCCGTGCCGCCGCCATCACTACCCAGACCCTGCGCTTTCACAAGCAGGCCACCAGCCCCCAGGACATCACAGCAGACGATCTGTTCGAAACGGTGCTGACCATCCTCCATGGACGCATACTCAACAGCCGCGTGCAGATCGTTCAACGCCTTCGCGCCAGGCAGCCCGTCCGCTGCTTCGAGGCCGAAATCCGTCAGGTCATCAGCAATCTCATTGCCAATGCCCTCGATGCCATGCCCGCTGAAGGCGGACGCCTTTTCCTGCGCAGCCGCGTGGGCACCTGCAGAGTCAGCAGGCAGGTGGGCATCGTACTGACCGTCGCTGATGACGGCACGGGCATGAGCGCCGAGACGCAGGCCAGGCTCTTCGACGCCTTCTTCACCACAAAAGGCATCACGGGTACCGGCCTCGGCCTGTGGATCAGTCAGGAGATCGTTGCCCGGCATCGCGGCACCCTGCGAGTCCGCAGCAGCCAGTCGCGGGGGCATCACGGCACCGTCTTCACCCTGTTCCTGCCCTTCGACGCCGTCACGCGCTAGCCCGCGACTGCAGCCCTTCCCGACGTGCGTAGCGGGCCAGTTCCTCAGAATCGACCGGTCCCCGGTACCCCACATACCCGTCAGGACGCACGATCAGCAGCTTCTTGCCCAATCCCAGCTGATGCCGTCCGTCATCGGACAGCTCGGCCTCCGAAACCTGTGTGACCTGCACCTGGAACAACCCGGACCGCACCGCGCTTGCCTCTCCGTCCGACGCGTTCACCAGCACGAGGAGGTGGACCGGCTCTGTCCAGTCCGCGAGCAGACCGCGCTCCCCTTCAGCGTTTCGCAGCGTCAGGTCGGGCATCCGGTCCCCGGCCCGCAATGTCCCATTCCCGCCGGCATCCACGACAGCGGACGACCTCCGGTACTGAATGGCCGTTTGCGAAACAAACCCCCCGGCCTTTTCCTGCACAACGTTCAGCCGCGTGATCAGCGGAACCAGCAGGTCACGCAGACTCTCCACCCAGCGCTCGGATGCAGTGCCTACCTGCAACACGCGCTCGGTAAATTGCAGCAAAGCCCTGCCTACCTCACCGCGTTCTTCCTCGTAGCTGTCCAGCAGGCTTTCGTCGGCTCCCCGTCCCACGGCCGCCAGCTTCCACACCAGGTTGGCGGCATCCTGGATGCCCGTGTTCATCCCCTGCCCACCTACGGGCGAGTGGATGTGCGAGGCGTCCCCCGCCAGAAACACCCGTCCCACCCTGTAGTGCTTGGCCTGCCGGTCATTCACGTTGAACGGCGTCATCCAATCGGCGCCATGGATGGTCACCCGCACACCGCACCGATCCGCCACCCCCTGGAAGTCCGCAGGCGTGAGCTCACGGCCCTTGAACGTGTCCTGCATGCCATGGGTACCCATGATCACCCGCGTCACCCGGTCGTTCAGCCGTCCCATGAACACCAGGTCGCCGCGATGGAAGTGCACCTCGATCTCGTTGCCCGGAGCTTCGGGCCCGTCCAGCACCATGTCGCCCAGGATGAAGTTCAGGGCGATCGCCTTTCCTTCAAACGGAATCCCCAGCTGGTCGCGCACCGTGCTGTGGGACCCGTCGCAACCCAGCAGCCAGCGCGGCTCCACCTCCTCCTCGCGCCCGTCCGCGTGACGCAGCCGCGCCCGCACCGCGCCGTCCGTCTGCTCCAGGTGCACCAGTTCCACCTGCCGCTCGGTCTGCACCCCCAACGACTCCATATGCGCGTTCAGGATGGCTTCCGTCTCCGTCTGCGGAATGAACAGCGCGTACGGGTAGCGGCTCGGCACCTTGTCCAGGCGAACGCTGGCGATCTGCTTGCCTTCGCTCCACAGGTGGCCCCCGGTGAGCTTTCGCCCGCAGCGCACGACCTCTTCCGCAAGGCCGTAGCGCTGAAACTGCTCCAGCGTCCGCGCCTGCACCACCAGTGCCTGCGACCACCGCGCCATGTGGTCGGACCTGTCCACGATCCGGACATCCAGCCCCATGCGCCTGGCCTCAATCGCCGCCGTCATCCCCGTCGGTCCGGCACCCACAATCAGAAGCGCATCTTGACGCATACATCCCCCTGGGGCTGGCGGTCGGAGCCCGGCCCCTCGACTGTTCAGAGATACACCCTCGGGATCAGGGGCAGGGGTGAAATCTCGAAGCTGTCAGTTTGCGCGGGCTGCCGAACCCGATCCGAGGGTGAGAACCGGCGTGGACAGTCGTTTGGAACCAGGTCTGAAGTGTAGCAGAAAGCCTGTTAAGGACGCCAAATTCACGTAAAAAGCCGTTCGGGTGTGCAGAAAGCACGTTCTACGCAAATAAGCCGGTTAAGGACGCGCTTTTTACACCCGAAAACGGAGCAAAATGCCCTCGGAAGGACCCGCACCCCACGGGGCGCGCGCTACTGACCGCCCGTTGGGGAAGCCAGTGCAGGCGGCACCTCAGGCTTTGGCCGCGCCACTCTCGCTACGGGCACCGGGGTCACATTTGCGGGCTTTTCTTCAGGTTTTTGCACCGGAGGAGCCGGCGTGGTCGCCTCGGCAACCCGCATCAGGTTGCCCGCTCGCAATCGCTGCTTGTTCACATAGGCCGTGATCACCTGCGCCGCCAGCTTCGCCGAATTGTTCCCCCAGTTCCCGTGCTCCCACAACACCGCCACCGCGATATCCGGGTTGCGCCGTGGCGCAATGCCGACAAACCAGGCGTTTGGCTCCGTATTGTGCCCCTTGCTGGTCTTTGCCAGTGCGGTATGGCTCATCACCTGCGCCGTGCCTGTCTTGCCGGCGAAGTCCACACCTTCCAGGTGCGCCGCATACGCCGTCCCGATCGGGCTCGACGTCACGTTGGCCATTGCATCCGTGATCGTCTCCCAGTTCTCCGGGCTCAGCGCGATGCGCTTGTCCCCTGACCCGGGAAAGCTTTCAACAAGGGCCTCGTGTTCCGTGTGCGAAAGCTCATCGGGAAAGACCACATGCGGCCGCCGCAGCACGCCGCCCGACGCAATGCCACTGATCGCGCGCGCCAGTTGCAGAGGCGTCGTCTGAATGGCGCCCTGCCCGATGCCTACCGAGATCGTCTCGCCCGCATACCATTTGTCGTGCTGCGTCTTCAGCTTCCACGCTTCGCTCGGCATGATGCCGGCAGCCTCGTCCGGCAAATCCACACCCGTCTTGACGCCGATGCCCACCTCGGTCCCATACCGCGCGATCGTATCGATTCCCAGCCGATTTGCCAGCGTGTAGTAAAAGGTGTCGCACGAATACGGAATCGCGTTGCGGATATCGACACTGCCATGGTGACGGTCGCACGCAAAGAAGTGCCCATAGAAGCTCGCCCCGCCATTGCAGCTCACACGGAGGTCCTGCGCCTTGCCCTCCTGCAGCCCCGCCAGCGACATGATGACTTTGAACGTCGACCCTGGTGCCAGCTGGGCCTGAATGGCCTTGTTCAGCAACGGGTGGTCCGCATTGTCCAGAATCGTCTGCCAGTATGCCTTGCTCAACCGCACCGAAAACTGATTGGGATCGAACGTAGGCCGCGACACCATGGCCAGGATCTCGCCGGTGTGCGGGTCCAGAGCCACCATCGCGCCGACCTTGCCCTCCATGGCCTGCTCCGCCGCCTTCTGGACGTCCAGGTCGATCGTCAGTCGCACATCCTGGCCGGGCCGGGCATACTCCTCGCCCATCACGCCCACCTCGCGGCCATGCGAGTTCACGATCATGTCCCGCGAGCCGTCCTGCCCGCGCAGAATGGCGTCGTACGCCTCCTCCACGCCACTCTTGCCGACCACATCGCCCGGCTCATAAAAGGCGAACTTGGAGGTGTTCAGGTCGGCCTCGGAGACCTCGCCCACATACCCGATCATGTGCGCCGCAAACCCGTCCCGCGGGTACAGCCGCCGCTGCTCATCCAGCGTGTCCAGCTCCGGGAGGTCGTCCCGGTGCGCTGCAAGGAAGGCCTGCTCATCCGGCGTGATGTCCTGCTTCAAGGGGACAGGCTGGTATTTCGGGGCAAAGGCATAGTGCTTCAGAATCGCCCGAATCCCCTCCGGCTCCATGTGCAAACCCCCCGCAATCATGGGCAGGTCCTGCTCCACCGCGCTCATCTGCTCGCGCAGCAGGTAGACCGTCACCGAGGGGTAGTTGTCCACGATGACCCGGCCCTCGCGGTCCAGGATGCGCCCCCGCGCGGCCAGCACCGGCACCTTGCGCACCCGGTTCTGCTCGGCCAGCACCCGGTACTCCGCCGCACCCAGCACCTGCAGCCGCCAAAGCCCAATCCCCAGCACCAGCAGCACGGCCGCGACAACGTACTGGGCGATGGCCAGCTTGGCCAGCGACACCTTCTCCTTACGCGCCAGGTTGGTGACCTCAGGGGACATACGTGCGTTACTTCAGTGTACTGCGGGGAGTTAGCGCTGCGCGATGGCTGGGTTGGCGCTGCGCGTTGGCCGAGGTGGGCACCCCTCCTGCTACCGCGAAGCGCCATCGGCAAAGCCGCCGCCGCGAAGTGCCAAGACGAAGTGCAGGCGACAAAGCCGCCTACTCTTCCAGCACCTTAAAGCGATCCAGCAGCAAAAAGATCGGAATCGCCACGACCGTATTCACCCCGGCACGAATCAGCTCATGCACGGGCTGCAGCACGACCGTCGCATCGCCCAGGAGGCGTCGCGTGATGCCGTACAGGATGGCACTTTGGAGCAGGCTCGCCACGAAGTTCATCAGGACGCGGTTGAAGATGTTCTCCACATCAAGCGCAAAGCCCAGGCTCGCGCCGAGGTACCCGATGATCGCCTTGGCAATGCCATTCACGCCGAAAGGCAGATTGGTAAACGCATCCTGTAGCAGGCCGATAACCGTGCCCGTCAGCGTTCCGGCGATCGGACTGCGCCGCGACACGGCAAAAAACACGGTTGCAATCAGTGGCAGATCCAGGATGTCGAGCCTGGGCCACAGCCGCGGCAACATCGCGCCCAGCAGCACGCAGAGCAGCGGCGCCAGCACGGTCACCAGCGGATGAAAATGGTATTGTTCCAGCTCGCGACGCGAGGTGTAGCTGTGCTCAGGCATTCCAGTCAGTCGACTTTGAGCATACCGGAGATGGTGGCGCTGTCCGTTGTCCGGGCACCCGCCGCAGCTTGCCTTCCGTAGCTAACCTCCCCCTTGCCAAAGGATCTGACAGAGAGTTGGCAAGGGGTGGAGCCGCTACTGCTTCGGCGCTCCGGGTGTCAGTTCTTCTGCCGCGGGCGTGCTGCCCGGCGAGTACCGATCCGCGTGGGCCGCCGGCTTCGGTTTCGGCATGCCCGAGTTTGGCACGCCAGGGACCGCCCCAGGCGTCTCCCCTGCCCCCGCCGCAGCCTTGCCCGCTTCCGCTGTTTTGATCCCGGCCGGCGTGGTGTCCGCGCCGTCATGCACGGAGGGCAGACGCGCTGCTACCAGGTCCGCCGCCCGTTGATTCTCGGCTGCCGTCGCCTCGGCCTGCGCCGCATCGGTCTGTGCCGAAGCGGAAAGCGTCGGGTCGGTTCCGGTGATCACCAGGACCTCTTCCAGTTGACGCAGATTTGCTGCCGGCTTGATGTGGATCAGCGTGTAGGGCTGGTGCTTAACGTCCGGCTCGACCCGCACGATGCTCCCGACGGGCAGCCCGCGCGGAAACACCTGGTCGCCGCCAGAGGTCATCACCTGCTCGCCGGCCTTGATCCGTTCATCAGCCGTCAGGTTGTTGATCTCTACTTCGCCCGCCGAGGTGCCCCGAATGATGCCGCGCAGCCGCGTCGACGCGAGGATGACCCCCGCCCCCGAGTTTGGGTCGCTGATCAACAGCAACTGGGCCGTGTGCGGCATGACGTCCCGCAGCTTGCCGACCACGCCGTCCGGTGTAATCACCGCCTGCTCCGGCCTCAGCCCGTCCGCGGAGCCTTTGTCGATCCACAGCACGTGCGAGCGGTCCGATCCACTGGTCCCGATCACCTGCGCTGCAACGGTCGAGCTCACGTAGTGCTGCTTGAACTGGAGGAGCGATCCCAGACGGCGGCCTTCGGCCGCGTCCTGCGCAAAGGCAGCCTGCTCCAGCCGCAGCCGCGCAACCTCGCCCTTGAGCGCCACGTTCTGCTGCCTGGCCCCGCGCAGATCCACGTAGCTCGACCAGGTGTTCCGGAGCGCCGAGCCGATCCCATGCGTGCCGTGCTCCACGGGCCCCGCCACCGCCATCGTCCACTCGCGGAGCAGCGTGATCTTGTGGCCATCCTCCCCCGAAGAGACGGCCATGTCCGGCCGCAGGGGATGGTGCACCTGTGTGGCCAGCCACAGCGTCTGCAGCAGCACAACGGCCAGCAATACCAACGGATTTTTTAACCGCCCCAGAAAAGAGTCCATTAGCAAATCGCGGCCCGAAAGCGCCCCACCGCCATTATTCCATCGCGAGCCTCCGGCGTACGTCAGCCGTTAGCATGAGGGCTGTGGTCCTCACGCTCGACACCCCGGTGAAGTTCCTCAAGCGTGTCGGCGAGCGCGTCGCCGGGAGCCTCGCCGAACGCGGCGTGGAGACCGTTGAAGACCTGCTATACCACCTGCCCTTTCGCTACGAAGACCGCGTCCATCCCAAGCCGCTCTCGGAGTACCAGCCCGGCGACATGGCCTCCGTGACCGGCGAGGTACGCGGTGCCGTGCTGCTGCGCACCCGCGCCAAACCCATCTTCGAGATGACGATCGGCATCCGCCCCCGTCCCGCTGCCGACGCTCAGCCATCGCAGAGCGCGGAGCCGAACGGCCTACTCGAGCCGACGCAAAGTGCGCCCATCCTGGAAACCCTGAAGTGCCTCTGGTTCAACGGCACCTACCTGCGCGACCGGTTCAAGCCCGGCCAGCAGGTAGCGCTCTACGGCAAGCTGGAGGGCTCCCGCTCCGGCACGGCGCCCGGTGCCGCCCCAGGCGCCGTGAAGTGGAAGATGATCCAGCCCACGTTCGAGATTCTGCCCGAACCAGGCGGCAATACCGGTGACGACGCCGAGTTCACGACGCTGGAGATGGGCCGCATCGTCCCTGTGTACCAGTCGCTTGGCGGCACCACGCCGTGGGGAGCGAAGCTTACCTCGCGCTGGCTGCGACGCGTGCTTTGGGGTTTGTTCCGCGAGCTGGCGGAGGCCAACGTGGAAGCCCACGAGACGCTGCCCCGCTCCCTGATCGACCGCCTCGGCCTGCCCGGCCGGATGCAGGCCCTGCGCGACCTCCACTTTCCGCCTGCGGAGACGCCGCTTGCCGAGCTGCAGGCGGCGCGCACACCCGGGCACCGCCGCCTGATCTTTGAAGAGCTCTGGTATCTCGAACTGGGCCTGGAGCTCAAGCGCAAGAAGCTGCGCGAGCGCGCGGGCACGGCTTTTCAGACCGACGACAAAGTCCGCGAGGCGCTGAAGCAGGTCCTGCCATTCAAGCCTACGAAGGCGCAAAAACGTGTCCTGGCGGAGATTGTGGGCGACATGCGCGAGCCGCGCCCGATGCGCCGTCTGCTGCAAGGCGACGTCGGCTCCGGCAAGACGATCGTGGCGCTCGAAGCCGCGCTGGTGGCAATTGAAAACGGCTACCAGGTGGCGCTGATGGCGCCCACCGAGATCCTGGCCACGCAGCATTATCTTTCTGCGCGCAAACTGCTGGCGGATGCCGTGTCGCCTACGCATAAGCGCGGCTATCGGACGACGCTGCTTACCGGATCGCTCGACACCCGTGCCAAGCGCGACGCGCGTGGACGGATCTTTCGTGGTGAAGCCGACCTGGCCATCGGCACCCATGCGCTCGTGGAGGAGAAGGTCGACTTCGACAATCTGGGCCTGGTCATCATGGACGAGCAGCACCGTTTCGGGGTGCAGCAGCGTTACAAGTTGATGCGCAAGCCCGGGCCGGACGGCGTGGCCACGGAACCGGACGTGCTCGTCATGACCGCGACGCCCATACCGCGCACGCTGGCCCTGACGATGTACGGCGATCTGGAGGCCAGCATTCTTGACGAGCTACCGCCCGGACGCACCCCGATCACCACCCGTCGCATGCCCGCTGCACGTGCCCGCGAGGTTTGGGACTTTGTTCGGAAACAGGTTGCTGCCGGTCGGCAGGCCTACATCGTGTATCCCGTGATTGAGGGCGACAACACCGACCAGCCTGAACTCGACTTCGCGCATGATGGTGAGGCGGGCGCAGAGGCGGACGTTGCCCAGCCGTTGTCTTCTCGAGCGGAGGGCGCTAGGACGGCCAGGTCGAAGCCGGAACTCTTTGCGCAGCATCGGCCGACAGCAGATTCCTCCGCTGCGCTGCGGAATGACAAGGAGTTGGGCGAGGTTGCCGTGGAGAAGAGAGCCAAACGGCGGCCGCAGAACCGGGCCAAGCTTCGCTCCGCTACGGAGTCGTTTGAAGAGCTGTCGGCTGGTCCGCTCAGCGGTTTGAAGCTGGGCCTGCTGCACGGCCGCATGTCGGCGGATGACAAGGACGTCGCCATGGCTCGCTTCAAGCGCGGCGAGATCCAGGTCCTGGTCTCGACCACCGTGATCGAGGTCGGCGTCGACGTGCCGAACGCCAGTGTCATGGTCATCGAGCATGCCGAGCGCTTCGGCCTGGCGCAGCTGCACCAGTTGCGGGGCCGCGTTGGCCGCGGCTCTGCGAAAAGCTACTGCGTGCTGCTTACGGGCGAACGGATCTCGCTTGAGGCGGAGGCGCGGCTTGACGCCATGGTCCGCACCCAGGACGGCTTTGAACTGGCCGAATTTGACCTGGCTCAGCGTGGTCCCGGTGAGTTCTTCGGGACGCGGCAGGCGGGCCTGCCTGAGTTCCGCATCGCGAGCCTGTCGCGCGACCGTGACCTGCTGGAACTTGCTAAGGCCGAGGCGGCGCGCTTTGTCGATGTACCTGATCCGGGGCTTACCGCCATGGAACGCGGCGCCGTCTGGGCTCGGCTGAAACAGCAGTGGCAGCGGCGTTATGGGCTGGTGGAGGCGTAGGGCGGGTCGGCGGTGAGGCGGTTGGCGGTGAGGGCGGACCGACTCGGCCTATACCGCCATCGGCGCAGCGGCTGCCATTGGCGGTACGTGCTTCTTTGGCCCTCGTTTGCGCGTGACCAGGACGCGGATGCGGTCCAGCATTTCGGCGGGTGTGCATGCGCCTTTGGGCAGAAACGCATCCGCTGCTGCCGCCCGGTCGTAGCTCGACACCATGTTTGAGATGAGCAGGGCGGGCAGGCTGGGATGCATCTGTTTGGCTCTGCGGACCAGCTCGTTGCCTTCCATTGCAGGTAGGACCACATCGGCCAGCAGCAGGTCGATCGATCCGGGCATGGCGCTTTCCAGGTGCTCCAATGCGGCCTTCGGATGTGTCATGCCGACGACACGGTAACCACGCGTCTCGAGCATGAACTTGCGGACGGACAGGATCTGTTCGTCTCCTTCTACACAGAGAATCGTCTTGCGAGGGCGCATCAGCGTACGTGGTCTCTCTGCCGGAACCCCGGCGTTCGCCCGGCTCGCGCGTTGCGTGCCGAGGGTGTTTCAAGCCAGACAGGGGCATCTGCGTCCGGGGACACAAGGCTTAGCCGGCGATGTCATGACGCATGGAGCCGCAGGAACGGCGGCGCAGACGCGAGGGTGCCAGAACGCTGCAGCAAGCCTCGCAGCGCGTGAATCGATTGCCCCGGCAGCGTGTCGATGCTCAGGAGCGTACAGGGGCAGCGCGGTCAGCAGACCGCGTAAGTGGTTGAATTGATGGGTGAACCGAAGTTCGGGACGCACGCCACGAAAGTGTTACTTCGAGGTGCGATTGCCTGAGCATACGTAGAGGAACCATCCGCGGCAACCCCGAACAAAAGGCGAAGATTCACGCAATGTTGACGTCCCAATCCACCGACGGATGCGGAACCGTTGCCGTTATTGACGTTTCTGGTTCACACGCCTGTGCATAAAGCAGTCACCCCGGGAGGAGAAAGCGTCCCGTTGCCACGGGAATGGTGCGACCCGCCACAAACACGTCAGTGACAAGGTCGTGCTGCAGGGTCGCCTGGACCGTCAGCCGACTCGGGCGCAGCATTTCTACGCCCTGCAGCAACGTGACGGATGCTCCGGAACCGACAAGACCTGTTCGCACCAGCCAGGCGACGCACGGTCCGGCGGCAGATCCGGTCGCCGGATCTTCACCACTCTCCCACTGCATGCGCGCGCGCCATCCAGCGCTCGCGGAGTCCCGGGCGATGCAATAAAACCAACGTGCCTGCCGCGACCGGAGCCAACGCGTGGCCTCACGTTGCGGGATGCTGAGACGCTCCAGCACGTCGAGCGACCGTAGGGCGACGATGCAGAACGGATTGCCTGTGGATACGGTCTGCGGCGCATACCCCGGGAGCAGATCCGCCTCCTCCAGGCCAAGAATGCCCGCGACCTCTGCCGGATCGTATTCTGCCCCGAAGACGGGATCGCGCTGCCGCATGGAGCCGTACTGACCTGCCGCGAGGTCGTCCGTTTCGCGATCGAAGCGCACGGGAATGGGACCCACCCCCAGCCGAAGCGTGATTGCGTCGGCATTTCGCAGCGCGGGGTGGTGCTCGCGGAGCCAGCTCGCGGTGCCCAGGGTGGGATGGCCGGCAAAGGGGAGCTCCTCCTGCGTGGTGAAAATCCGCACCTTGACCCCTTCCGTTCGGTCCTCCTCCGGGTTCTCCGCCGGGAGCACAAAGGTGGTCTCGGACAGGTTTGTTTCGCGTGCGAGAGCCTGCATCTGGCCGTCCGTCAGACCTCGCCCGTCGTGGAAGATTGCGAGTGGATTGCCCTCCAGGGGGCGCTCGGCGAAGACATCTACAATGCTGTATTGCAGCTCGACCGGCATGGTTCAAGTCTAGCCAGACGAGACACTGAACCAAGGGATGAGTTGACAGAGTCGGCTTGCTTCCGTACCTTGGGTTTCACCGCAGAGGGGTCAACCTGCCCCGGCGGTGCACATTACGCAATGCGCTTCCTCTCCCCCATCCCGACCCGCTGCTGTGAGTGCCGCTGCTGTCCTTGCGGCCCGGCTGAGGTGAGCGGATAAGCGAATCGAGACGGTAACAAACGTCAGAAGCGAATCCAGACCCACCCAGGCAAAGCCGGGTGGGTCTTTGTACGTAAGCGACCGATGAGACAAAACGGAATCTAACCATCTGAACCGCAGGGGCCAACGCCCAAGAGCACGGAATCCGAGGGATTCTGCAAAACAGGAAAGGGATCTGATGTCACTCCGCATCAACGATATCGCTCCAGACTTCACCGCCGAGACGACGCAAGGCACGGTTCACTTCCATGAGTGGATTGGTGATAGCTGGGCTGTACTTTTCTCACACCCGAAAGATTTCACGCCGGTTTGCACAACCGAGCTCGGGGCAATGGCCAGCCTGGAAGGGGAGTTCGCAAAGCGCGGCGCCAAGGTCATCGGCCTCTCGCTGGATCCGGTGGAGAGCCATGCCAAGTGGGCCAAGGACATTGAAGACGTCGGCGGCACGCCCGTGCGGTATCCCATGATTGGCGACCCAGAGCTAAAGGTTGCCAAGCTGTATGACATGCTCCCCGGCGATGCCGGCGATGTGGAAGGCGGTCGTACAGCCGCGCATAACGCGCCAGTACGGACCGTGTTCGTGGTCGGGCCGGACAAGCGCATCAAGCTGCACCTCGCGTATCCCATGACCACGGGCCGCAACTTCGACGAGGTTCTCCGCGTGCTGGACTCCATGCAGCTCACGGCGAAGCACAAGGTGGCGACCCCGGCGAACTGGAAGCAGGGTGACGACGTCATCATTACGGGGGCTGTTTCAAATGAAGAGGCGGACAGGATTTTTCCGGGCTACAAAACCGTAAAGCCGTACCTGCGCACGACCTCGCAACCGAGGTAAAGGGCGGTTTCAGTGAGCGTCAGGAGCTGTTCCGGGCTCCGTACGAATCTCGTCGACAAACCTGCCTTTGAGCACCGGTGGCGAAGTGGCTAACGCGCTGGTCTGCAAAACCAGTATTCGTGGGTTCGATCCCCACCCGGTGCTCCAGATTCTGTGAAAGGCCTGCCCATGTGGCGGGCCTTTTTGCATGGGCAGCTTAGGCCATGAGCAATTGTTTTTGCCCTGATGCGAAATCGAGCAATCCGATTCCGGCGCCCATCCGTACTCGGAGCAGGAGTACATCCATATGGAACATCGAGTGACTATTTCAAATCTCGACACTCTGTTTCATCGTCTTGCGGTTGTGAACGCGAAGCTTCACGAAGTGACGGATGAACAGGGCAATCTGTCCAGAGAACGTCGCGAAATTATGGAACTGATCACGCGTGAGCGTCTCGGGCAGGGTCAGAAAGTCGTGTGGAAGCCCGGCGACCGTTATATAGCCTAGGGTGTCTTGTCCGTCTCTTTGACGGCCTTTTCCAGGGCATCGACCCAGGAGAAGCCCTGTGCGGCAGCTTCGTTCACGCGCGTGAAAAACGCAGCTCCATTGGAGCGTGCCTTGAACCCGCAGCTGAACAGGTCCATGACCCGTCCAAACTCCGCCACAAGCTCTTCATCAGAGGTCTTCAGTTGCAGACGATTCATGGGATAGGTGGAAAACACGTTCATCTATAAGACGTGCAAGGATCGCAAAGAGATGGGTGTAAATAGTCACCGGATTTCCGCGAAGGTGAGTCTCGGAAGTAATAGCACGGAGAGTGCGGCTAAATAACCGAGTGACCCGGACACAACCGGACCTGACGGCTGATCCCGGCATACATGGGTTCCGTGCAGCGTGACGGGACTGGCCACCCGGTGTCTTGCTGCACGAACGAGGGATACCGGTGCCTGGCGCGCGCCGTTGAGATCAGACGTCTCTGGGCAGCGGCTTCAGCGTCGTGCTGCTACCCGGGACCCAGAAAGAGCTAAAGCTTTGCGCTTTCGAGCCGATATCTCCTTTGTGACTGAACTTCGATCGTCACCATAGGACTTCATGTTTTCCATCATCGGCATTCTTGTAGTGATTGGCTCCGTTCTAGGCGGCTTCCTTATGGAGAAGGGTAAGCTCCCCGTGCTGATCCAGCCGGCAGAGTTTCTTACGATTGCCGGTGCGGCACTGGGGACAGTCTTGGCCGCAAACCCGATGCACGTGCTGAAAGGCGTCATGGGGGGCGTACTCGGGGTGTTGAAGGGCGGCGGCGTGCCAGAGAAGCGGTACGTGGAGTCTTTGAAGATGCTGTTTGATGTGTTTACCAAGGCCCGGAAAGAAGGGCTCGTTGCGATTGAAGCGGATATTGAGGAACCGGAGAAGAGCGCCATATTCTCCAAATATCCTGCGTTCCTGAAAGACCATCATGTCGCCAACTTTGTATGTGACACGATGCGGATGGCCGTCACGGGAGGCGTGAAGCCGTTCGATCTGGACCAGATGATGGAGCTGGATCTTGAGGTGCATCACCACACCAGCATGCAGCCTACCCAGGCCCTCAGCTCGATGGCCGATGCGCTGCCGGGGCTTGGCATCGTGGCCGCTGTGCTGGGCATTGTTGTCACGATGGGAGCTCTGGGCGGCCCGCCAGCGGAGATCGGCCACAAAGTCGCTGCCGCGCTTGTGGGGACCTTTCTGGGGATTCTGCTCTGCTATGGCGTGATCGGGCCTATCGCGGCCAACATGTTGAAGGGTGTTGAGGAGCAGCACGCTTTCTATCACGTGCTGCGCGTCACGCTGATGGCGTTCATCAAGGGAACGACGCCGATCCTGGCCGTCGAAATGGGACGACGCGCGATACCAGAGTACGTGCGCCCGAACTTCTCCACCGTAGAGAAAGCTTGCCGTGACAAAGGCGTGGAAGCGCCCGCCGCCACCTAGGAGACACCGTGCCCGAAGCAATTGAACCCATCATCATCATCAAGAAGAAGAAGGCATCGCATGCGGCGCATCACGGAGGCGCCTGGAAGGTGGCTTACGCGGATTTTGTGACTGCCATGATGTCACTCTTCATCGTTCTTTGGCTTATCAGCAGCAACGATGCGGTCAAGCAGTCCGTCGCGGCTTACTTCAAGGATCCAAAGGGAACGGCAAGCATGGCCGGCAGCTATCACCAGGGGGCGGGGCACGCTTTGCCGCTACACAAAGAGGACATGGGTGACCTGAAGAAACGCCTGCAGACCGCCGCAGAGCAATTGCCCAACCTGCGGAAACTGGATAAGCAGATTGAGATCAGCGCCGCTCCGGAAGGTCTCGAGATCGAATTGCTTGAAGATAATGGGGGCACCTTCTTTGAGCTGGGGAGTGCCGCACCGAAACCCGCGTTGAACGACTTTCTGACGGTCGTGTCCCGAGAGCTGGGCAAGGTGCCAAACCAGATATCGATTGAAGGACACACTGATTCCATTCAGTACAACTCGACCGCCAGCTATACGAACTGGGAGCTTTCATCAGACCGTGCCAATGCGGCACGCCGCATGATGCAGGCAAGTGGTGTTGGCTCTAATCAGGTTGCTGAAGTGCGCGGCTTTGCGGATCAACATCTGCGATTGCCGGACCATCCACAGGATGCTTCAAACCGGCGTATCACACTCATCGTGCACGCGGATGCAACCGCGGTGCAGCCGCCTGCAGCCGGGACCGAACCCGAATCGAAGAAAGAACACGCGCACACGACGACAACGGAAACGGCCAGTGCGGAGACGCCTCATTAAAGGGAACGGGAGGTCAGGGTTGCAGACGCTTGTTACGCGAAACAACCCTCACCAAAGTCTCCACGAACTGCTGTTCAGCCTGGGAACTGAACCGAAAGTGAAGGCCTGCCTCGTATAGCTGCGCATAGGCTACTTCTGCCGCGAGCTCGATGCAGCAACTGTCGATTTGCAGTCGCACTCTACCCTGCGTTCCGGGCAAAACAGGCTGGCAGAGGTGAACGAGAACACCCTTTTCGCTAAGGTCGCAGGTGCGTCCAGAGATTGGGGAGCCTTCTACCCAGAACTCGACCGGCAAGTCGAGCCGAAATCGCGGGACTCGGTAGGCGAAGGCGTGCACGTCGGTCATTCGCCGCTTCTCCGGAGCATGCAGGATGCAAGGTCTCAAGATAGCCAGAAGTGCGCCGCGAGGCACTACCCCTTTTGTATCAAAGGAGAACCCCCCAGAGTGTTCCATCCTCCCTGTTTCTCCCACATACCGCGTGCTAATCTCGTCAAACCGGTACTCAGAGAACTCTCACCGGAGGACAGTTTTGCTCGTTGATGAACAACCGTGCGCTACGCCGCCTGCTGATGTTTTCGCAAAGCCTGCTGAAGTTTTTCCAAAAGAAGAGCAAGTTTCCGTGCGCAGCTTTGCCGGCAAACGAGCCCTGATCGTCGAGGATGATGAGCTACTGGCTCGGTTCCTGGATCGGATGCTGCGAGCTGCCGGCTTTGAGGTTGAGATTGCGCACACGGGCGTTATGGCTGTGCAGGTTCTCCATCGCGACCTCGACGTAGTGGTTCTGGATCTGAACCTCCCTGAAATGGACGGCATCGCCGTGCTCCAGGAGTTGCGGTCCCGCTTTCATCTCCTACCCGTCCTGGTGCTCACAGCGCGTGTCCGGTCAGAGTGTGCGGTGCTGGCCCTGGAGAACGGCGCAGACGATTGTCTGACGAAGCCCTTCTCCTACGTCGAACTGCTTGCGCGTTTACGCGCGCTGCTGCGACGTCAGAACCCGGAGCGTGCGTTGCCGAAGACCTGTTTCGGCGACTTAGCTCTGAACCGTGCCGATTTCAGGGCGACACGGAATGGAAAGCACATCGACCTCACGCCTCGGGAATTTGGCCTGCTCGAATACCTGATGCGCTCGCCAGGGACGGCTGTTCCGCGAGCAGTGCTCCTTAAGGACCTCTGGGGAGAGGACGGTCCATCAGGAAGCAATGTCGTTGACGTTTACATGAAGTACGTAAGGGACAAGATTGATCTTCCGGGTCTACCCAAGCTCATAAGGACCATCCGCGGCGTGGGTTATGCAATCGGTGAAGCCTGAGACCTTTTCCTGACCTCTGCGGCATCGACGAGTGCTCCCAACTGAACAAACAAGAAAGATCTCAGGTTCCGTGACAATGGCGCAAAGCGATCAGGCTCTAGGGTGTAGGCCGGATACCGAAACAGGTCCATCGGCGCGGCTGCTTGTCGTGGGTTCGGATGAGAGGGCGCGCCGGCAATGGCTTGATCAGCTGCCCCGCACACACCTGCAGATTCGGGAAGCAACGAGTGGAGCGGCGGCTTTCGAGATGCTCCTGGAAGAAGGAAGCGAGTTGATGCTGGTTGTTCCCCCACTTCCTGATCTTGATGCAGCAGAGTTCGAGGAGATGGTGCGTGCCGAGTTTCCTCGCTTGCAAATCGTTGGGCACGACACTTTAACTTTGCAGTCGTTTGCCAGCCCGGAGTTGCAGGCCGTGTCGCCTATCGAAGTTGTTGAGACAACGGACATCCCACTACGCGCGCAGCAACCAGCTCAGAAAGCTGCGCCGCCCGATGGGCGTGCCGAGGTGCGCAGCTGGCACGAACTTGTGGGCGCTTCAGAAGCCATGCGAAAGGTCTACCGGTCAGCCCAGTTAGTCGCCCGACGGAGTACAACCGTTCTGATTCAAGGCGAGAGCGGGACCGGCAAAGACCTGCTGGCGCGGGCAATCCATGAAGCGAGCTCCCGTTCGAAGCAGTCGTTTGTGGTGATCAATTGCGCTGCGATTCCCGAGACGCTGCTGGAAGCGGAACTCTTTGGGTACACCAAGGGGTCTTTCACGGGGGCAGCCCAATCGCGGATAGGACGCATTCACGCTGCGGATGGTGGAACCCTGTTTCTTGACGAGATCGGGGACATGCCGCTCACCCTGCAGAGCAAGCTTTTGCGCTTTCTAGAACAAGGGGAGGTACAGCGGATTGGGGGGACAGACACGCTGAAGGTTGATTGCCGCGTCATCGCCGCTACGAATGTGGACTTGAAGGGATCAGTCACTGCGAAGCAATTCCGTGAAGATCTCTATTACCGTCTTGCCGTTTTCCCCATCGCACTTCCGCCTTTGCGAGACCGCATGGAGGATCTTGATGATCTACTTCAGCACTTCATGACTCGCTTCTGTCCCGGTTACACGATGTCGGCCTCTGCAAGAAGGCTTCTGTTCGGTCACCATTGGCCGGGCAATGTTCGCGAGCTTCGCAATGTGTTGGAGCGCGCGAGCCTGTTTGCGGAAGAGCGACGCCAGATTGCTGCCGACGATGTCTTCTTTTAGGTGTTGCCCAAGCCTACGCCGTTTTGATCAGGCAGAGCCGTTATACAACTTGCGAAGCATCTCGTATCGTTTGGCGGCGAAAGTGCAACTTGTTCCGTGTATGGTTTCGGTCTCTCATGGAAGTCCAATGATGGAAGGGGCACAAGGCCTGCCGCCGACTCTGCTCACGCAAGCGTTCTCGGATTTCATCCTGGCTTCCGCTCGCCTTGAACGCTCCTATCGCGAACTGCAAGCGACCGTTGCTGCACTGACACTTACCCTTGCGGAAAAGGATCGAGCGCTGAGCACTTTTCGATCGGAAAAGGAGGTCATCCATCATCTCCTGCATGGGTTGCTCCAGGCACTGCCCTGCGGTGTGCTGGTGATTGACGGGGACGGAAGGGTTTGCCTGGCGAACTCTGAGTCTGCCAGGCTTCTTGCTCTATCCGCGGCCCAGATGCCGAGCCCGAACGCGATCCGACAGGGAACGGGGCTTGATCTTCGCCGTCCTCCGCAGACCTGGTCGGCGTCGTTCCAGTGCGCACAGGAACAGGAGCTCTGCTTCCAGAGCTCATCGGGAGAGCACCGGATCAGGGTCCAACGTATTGCATTGTCTAGCACCCCGCGCGAACAGGACGGGCGGCAGGCAAGGACGGTTTTCATCCTGCAGGAGATGACGTCACGTCAGCTACGGAGCAGCGAAGGCCCCATTGATGTGGGTTCGTGTGCCGGCCTTTCCATGGAAGAAGTTGAGCGGCGACACCTGACGCACACACTGGAGCATGTTGGTGGCAATCGCACGCGTGCTGCCGCCATACTCCGCATCAGTGTGCGTACCCTGAGCAGCAAGATCAAGCAGTATGACTTACCTCCAAGGAGGTATGCCTAAGAACCGATGACATCAATAAGTTCTCAACTCGAACGCTTTCTTTCAGTAACAAACAAACGTGAGACGGTGATTGCCGCGAACATGGCCAACATCGATACACCGGGCTACCACACGCAGGACATCGACTTTCGCCAGACTCTTAGCCACATCCCAACGAGTGCCGATGATGCTCCTGTGCGGGTGGATACCCAGAACGTCCGAGGATTGCTGGAGAGACCGGACGGCAACAATGTCGATCTCGATCGGGAATCGACACTCCTCGCCGAAGCTCAGCTGAACTATCAGATCGGAACGCAGCTGCTGAAGACCCGTTTTCACCAATTGCTGTCAGCGATCAACGGCGGAGGCACAGGAGGGTAACCATGAGCATTTTCGACGCATTGAATATCAGTGCTTCAGCTCTCACTGCAGAGCGCCAAAGATCCGAGGTGGCTGCAACAAACCTCGCCAACGTGGACACAACCCACACGTCGGCGGGCAGTGTTCCGTTCCACAAGCGCGAGGTTGTTTTTGCCAGCCAGGGGGGAAGCGGATTCAGGTCCCTGCTGAACAATGCTTCGTTCAGCGCATCTCGCGCTCAGCCCGGAAGTGTGCGATTGACACAGGTCGTTGAAGATACCGCGGCGCCTCTGCAACGCTATGACCCTTCTCATCCAGACGCCGATGCACAGGGGTATGTTGCCTATCCAAATATCAATCCAGTGCAGGAGATGGTCGATCTCATGGGGTCGGTCAGAGCGTACCAACTGAATGCCTCCGCGATCAATGCGAGCAAGCAGTTGATCCAACAATCGATAGACATTCTCAAGAGTTAAGGAAATCCGAATATGCAGATTGGAAGCAGTCTTCCATCGCTGGCATCCCAGCTTACTGGCCTGGGCGGGTCTGGCACTGTGGCTCCAGCCGGTTCGAGCTTCAGCGACGTTTTCAAAGCGGCTGTCGTCAACGTGGACGATCTCCAGTCCAGCGCAGACACAAAGATCAGCGAAATGCTGCAGGGGTCATCGAAGGCGGACGTGGGCAACATTACCGTCGCCGTAGAGAAGGCCGATGTCGCCTTTCAACTCATGATGCAGGTTCGTAACAAGGTCGTAAGTGCGTACCAGGAAATTGAGAAGATGCAGTTCTAAGCGAAAACGATGTCGACCAACTTAATCACGCAATTACAACAGATCTGGAACAGGTGGACAGCACGGCAGCGTGCCACTGTTGCGGCCGGGACCCTTCTCATGGTGATCACCCTGGGGTTTGCTGCAAAGACTCTGGGATCCCCAGAGTACAAGCCGCTCATGGTGGGGATGGAAGCGGCTGACATACAAGCGATGTCCGCGCAGCTGGCTGCCAAGAAGATCGCTTTCCAGCTGTCTCCCGACGGCAAGGGAATCAATGTTGCAGCGGACCAACTGGATGCGGCTCGCCTGGAAATCGCTTCCGAGAGTTCCCCGCATAGCGGGCGCATGGGCTTTGAACTGTTTGACAAGAGCTCCTGGGGGCAAACGGAGTTCGACGAGAAGGTGAACTACCAGCGCGCCCTGGAGGGAGAACTGGAGCGCACGATCGGGACATTGGGCGACGTGAAGAGTGCTCGTGTCCATCTCGTCATGCCTACGGCTTCCGTCTTTCTGGATCGTGAACGCGGGGCCAAGGCGTCGGTCACTCTACGCATGAAACGTGGTTCCCTGTCCGCAGATCAACTCAGTGCGATCGCAAGGTTGGTGAGTGGTGCGGTCGACGATCTTTCGCCACGGGATGTCACCATCATTGATGCCGACTCCAATGAGTCTCTTGGCAACAAATCGGGCACAATGGAGGGCCGCGAGTTGGAATCCGAACTCTCCAAACGCTTGATGGCCACCCTGGGACCTGCGGTGGGGACCGAGAACCTTCGCGCAAGCGTCAATGTCGAGTACGACCTGACCAGCAGTGAAGAGAGCCAGGACAAGTATGATCCAGCCGTGAGTGCTGTTCTTACCTCACAGAAGACGCAGGAACAAGTGGGCTCAGGAGCTATATCGGGTGGCGTCGCCGGAACTGCGGCGAACCTGCCCAACACTGGATCTGCCGTGCCACCACCAGTAACAGACGACAACGCCCAGACTTCGTCTTCAGACAATTCCACCTTCGGTGTGAATAAGGTGATTCGTCATACGACGTCTCCGGCTGGTCGAATACGTCGGATCACAGCGGCCGTTCTTGTGAACGACTCGGCTGACCACAAACAGGTGAAAGGACAGTGGGTCACTGTGCCTCGCAAGCGGACTCAGGCGCAGCTGGATCAGCTTGGGGAGTTGGCACGTGGTGTTCTTGGGGCGGATAAGGATAGAGGAGACGTCGTCACGATTCAGAATATGACGTTTAACGACGAGAGAGCCGCAGACACACCGCCTGGCTTCGTCGAGTCGATGCGCACCCATGCAAGTGAATTTTCGACTCCCCTCCGCTATGGAGCGCTGGTACTGCTCTGCTTCATGGTTTGGGGCCTCATGTTTCGTCCCGTGCAGAAGCAGCTCACAGCTTCGCTAAAGGAGCTTGGAACAGGCCTTCCGCCCCAAGCCGTGATGGACGATGCTGCGGCCAAGCTTGAGCTTGCTTCGGCCCGGGTTTCGTTGCCACTGGAAGCCGATCCTGAGAGTGCAACCGTTCGGCGCGAGCTTAACGAATTAGTCATGGCCGAGCCGGGCGCAATGACCCGCACGCTGCAGAGCTGGTTGCGGGAAACCAAGGGATGAGCGACGCCTTGGAGTTCACAAAGCTGAGTGGCCCGCGCAAGGCTGCGATTCTGCTAACGGTACTGGGTGAAGATGCGGCGGCGGCCATCTTCCGCAACCTTCCCGAAGAGGATTTGCAAGCAGTTTCACGCGAAATCCTTGGACTCGGTATTGTGCCGGCGCACATAAGTCAGCAGGTACTCCGCGAATACAGGCAGATGATCCAGGCCCGCGAGTACCTGACGGAGGGTGGCCAAGCGACGACGAACCGGCTACTCGTAAAGGCGTTTGGCGAGAATGGCGCCAAGAATGTGCAGCATCAGTTGGTAAGAGTCGGGGAAATCAGTGCCGGGCCGGCAGGCTCATTGCAGGGCGCGGATCCGAAACAATTGGCCCGTCTACTCGAAGGAGAGCACCCCCAAACTATCGCGCTCGTGCTCGGGCATCTGGAGCCGAAGCAGGCAGCAGCCTTGTTGACACAGCTTCCCCGACAGGCGCGGGCCGAATCCGTTCGACGTTTGGCAAATCTTCGGCAGTTTTCCCCCGCGATTGCCGAACGAATCTCGAATGCGGTGTATCGACGTCTTCGCTCCGCCGGCGAGGTAAACAAGCGAACATATTCGGGATTCCAAAACGTAGCTGCCCTGATGAACAGCGTGGACACAGAGACCTCGCGCGAAATCCTGGAGAACATCGAGAACCAGGACGCGAAATTGGCCACCAGCATCAGGGAACAGATGTTCACTTTTGAAGACTTTGGACGCATCGACTCTGCGCAGTTGCGCGAACTCGCCTCCGGGATTGATCGGAAGGTGCTCGCTCTGGCGTTGAAGGGGGCTCCCCCGGACCTGCGCGACCGGTTCTTCAAGACGATGTCCTCACGAGCTGTCGAGATGCTGAAGGAAGAGATCGATACGCTTGGTCCGGTTCGTGGCAAAGACGTCCTGAAAGCCCATGGGGAGATGGTGGCCTTTGCACGGCAGCTTGAAGAGGAGGGCAAGATGACGCTGCGCAATGACGAGGGAGAGACGTTTGTCTAATCCGGCCTTTCTGTCCGTAGCATCCTGGCAGTACATCGACATCAATGCGCCAGTACGTTTGGCTGAAGTGGTTGTCGCGCAGGTTCCCGCCGAACTCCCGATAGAGGGGACACGCTTTACGGAAGCGGAGGTCGAAGCCCGAGTGCGTTCAGCGTTAGAGGAAGCTCAACAGCTTTGGGATCAGCAGGCCCGCAAGGAGCAACAGCGAAGGGATGCCACGCTCTCCTCTGCGTTAAACAAATTCGCAATAGAGCGGTCTGCATATTTCAAAAAGGTCGAGTCAGAGGTCGTGCAGCTGTCTCTCGCAGTGGCGAGAAAGATCCTGCAGAGGGAAGCCGAATTGGATTCGACGTTGCTTAGCGGCCTGGTGAGGATTGCGCTTGATCGCATAGGAGCCGAACCGCCGATTCGGATCCGTGTTGCTTCCTCCGCCCTTGGCGATTGGGAGCGGGCGTGGTTGGACACACCCCTAGAGGGGCAGTTCAGCGTTGTTGCCGACGACAACCTTGGCAAGGACGACTGCTATGTTGAGACCAGTGCTGGCACAGCAAACATCAGCATAGAGGCCCAGCTAAAAGAGGTGGAGCAAAGCTTTATCGATCTTCTCGCCCGAAGGCCCGAAGCGCCATGACTTCTACGCCATTCCCTGAACTTCATCACGCTCTGTCGCGGCAAACTCTTGTTCGATGGGAGGGCAGCGTCGTGCGGGTAACCGGAAACCTTGTCGAATCCAAAGGACCTGCCGGCAGCGTCGGGGAGGCTTGCGAAGTGCAGACCACAACAGGTCGTGTACTCCGGGGAGAAATCATAGGTTTTCGTGGGGAAACGCTGCTTTCGATGCTCACCGAAGATGCTGTTGGGGTCAGATTTGGCGACAGGATCATCGCCCTGGGCGATCGCCCTTCCGTGCGCATAGGGATGGAGCTTCTTGGTCGCGTTCTCGACGCAAACGGCTCCCCGCTGGATGGGCGTGGACCTTACCGCGGTTTGACCACTTTGCCGGTGGACGGGCAGGCTCCGAAACCGCTCGCGCGCGTTCCTATCCGAGAACCTCTGGGTTGCGGCGTTCGTTCTCTGGATGCGTTTGTAAGCTGCGGAAAAGGTCAGAGGCTTGGTATTTTCGGCGGCAGCGGTGTAGGCAAAAGCACGTTGTTGGGAATGATGGCACGTGGAACAGCCGCAGACGTGATTGTGATGTCACTCGTGGGTGAGCGGGGGCGTGAGGTTGGGGAGTTCCTGGAGGTTCTCGGCGAAGCGGGCCTTCGCCGGTCGGTGTTGGTTGTGTCGACTTCGAACGAACAACCCCTGCTTAGGTTGCGCGCGCCGATGGTCGCAACGTCGATTGCAGAAGGTTTCGCTGCACAGGGTAAGGACGTATTGCTCGTCGTGGATTCGCTTACCCGGTTTGCGATGGCGCAACGCGAAATCGGCCTCGCAGCGGGAGAACCACCAACTGCCAAGGGCTACACGCCTTCAGTATTAAACAAATTAGCGCGCCTGGTGGAGCGTGCAGGCCGCTTTGGGAACGGGAGCATTACAGGCTTCTACACAGTGTTGATGGAAGGGGACGATCAGCAGGATCCTGTTGTGGATACCGTCCGATCCTTGCTGGACGGGCACATCATTCTGGATCGAGCCCTGGCGGCCCGCGGTCACTTTCCGCCAATCGCCGTGCTCGACAGTCTCAGCCGACTCATGTCGTCGCTTACCAGACCGGAGCACCAGGACAAAGCTCGCTCATTGCGCTCTTTGCTGAGCACGTATGCGCGCTCAGAGGATCTGGTCCGCATCGGCGCCTATCAACGAGGAAGCGATCCTCAGCTGGATCGAGCCATCGAGGTCCTTCCGTCGTTGAACGCCTTTCTCCGCCAGGAAACTTCGGAAATGACTTCGTTTCACGATGCCGAGCGGCTACTCCTCAGTCTGCCGTCGTAACCGATGCGGAAGACTTTCACCCTCGCGGCCGTACTCACCCTACGCACACAAGCAGAGGGAGCCGAGGAACGCGCGTTGAGTGCAGCACATGCGGATGCGCAAGCTACGCGGGCGGCAATCTCGCAGCTTGCGCGCCAGATGATGCAGCACTCACAGGACCGTGCCGCCGAAGCAGAGGCGGTGTTCAGTGCGGCACATCACCAGGCGACCGCCTCACATTGGCGGTATTTACGGGAGCGTGGACTTGCCCTCCACCAGCAGTTGGACCTTCTGGAAAAACGCGTGGAGGAACAGACTGGGCGCTTCATCGCGGCGAAAAGAAGTCGGGAAGTGCTCACCGAGCTCCATGAGAAGTATGAGAAATCCCAAGCACTCGCTGACGAGAAAGCAGAGCGCGCACGTATCGATGATCTGTTCAGTGCCCGGTACACCTCGCGCGACTAGGAAAAGTCGTTCATCGGGTCGGCACTTTCTGCCGACCTTGGCTTCGACTCCTGCAACCTTCAGCTCTGAACATCGATCTCTGGTGCTCTAACACCGACTTCTCATCGGCTTCCGGCAAAATCAGCGCGGTCGCGCGGAATGGCACCCAGGTTGCAACATTGAAGCGCATGCAGGTGAGCATGTCGGAACGGTCAGAAGCAGGTTTAAGGTCCACCCATCCTGGTGAACTAAAGGCCGTTTCGTCCTCTGATCGTACCTTTCAGGATCTTCTGGACGGGAAAAGCCAGACGGGTGGGTACGAGCCTCTCCGGACGACTGATCTCTCCCCTGCTTCTTTGAAACGCCAAGGGCAGCAGTCCGGAGCTTTGTCTGCAAAGGAGCGACCAGCCCCAAGTGGAAACAAGCCAAGCAAAGAACGGCCAAACGCCCCAACTCAGACGGTCGAACCAGGTATAACGATCCTTCTGCCGCTGATTACGACCGTGAACTCCGGACAGGTTCAAGCGATTGACAGATCTTCGGTTTCGCAGACCTCAGTGCAACAAGGGTCTCTCGACGACAGGACAGCCGTGCTCACGGCGCTACCGGGCCAAGACGATAGGGTAACCCCGGGAGACGAGACGGGTGTTTGTTCAGAAATCACCACCTCTGAGCAAACGCAGGCCTTGGACTCGGGAGATATCACCAGCAACCTGCCGGCCTCACCACAAACACAGAGGGAACCCTCCAATCCTCCACGCCAGGGTGCAGATGATCCGCCTTGTTTGGCTGCCGTCGATTCCTCCGGCGGTGCCGACCGCGTGCAGCAGAACTCGAGCGACACATCTGCCCACGAAGAGCCGCAGATCACCCTGGATTCCGGTGTATTTAGCCCCAGCAAGAACGGACGATCTACTGCAGTCCAGTCAGCGCTTTCGAAGGAACAGGGCGCTTCTGTTTCAACAGAAGCCTGGCGCGCGGAACGCGCAGTCGAGATGCCTCGTTCGAGCATTCCGAGTCATCTCCAGAAGGCGCGCGCCAAGGTGGTTGGAGATTCTGGACCGGAGCAGGTTCCGAATTCGTCCAGCTCGCAGCCTGCAACAAAGAATTCGGGGTCAGGGACATCCAGCGAAGATCATGAGCAGCCGATCCAGTTAGCATCCGCAGGAGTTCCCTCTGGCCGCCACAATGTGGCTGGGCCGATCTCCGCCGAGTTGTCGATCTCTTTGTCGGACAATCAGGACCTTGGTTCCGAGAAGCAGCTGCTTAACACCGCAGCCGTGCGACTCGATACGACGGCGTATCCCGGCCCCAGCCCCTCTCAGGCCAACGATGATTTTTCCGATCGTGTCATTGCCTCGGATGAGCCTGCGGCCGCTGCTACCAAGTCCGTCTCAAGAGCGGAAGTCGGCACTGTCGCGGCTGGCACACCTGGAATGGCCGGCCATGCATGGATCACCTCCGAAACGGCACCTTCACTTTCAGCAAACCAGGCGAGCGGATCCCGCGTGGCTGCTGATCCTGCTTTGAAGGAGCCCGCAACCGCCATTAGAACTGGCGCGGAGACGGATATTTCTCTCATGACTCACGCGCGGTTAACGCAAAGCATCAAGGGAAGCCAAATTCAAGTGAATCTGTCCACTGAAGATCTCGGTCGCATTTCGGTGCACGCAGGATACAGCCGCGACACTCTATCAGCTCAGATCTCCGTCGAGGATGCTCGATTGGGCGCGATGGTGTCTTCGCATCTGGCGGCCACGGAACAGAAGCTCTATGGAGAGCATGGATTGCGGAGTGTCATAACGATGACAAACACGGCCCACACTGAAGGATCTACTAACGCCCAGAGCGGAGCGGAACGCCAGAAAGAAAACGACGCCCGGGGGAACGCAACCAAATTAACCGTTGCACAGCAAGGGCGGGTCGCGTCCGTTCGCGACGCGTCCTCAACGACCGTTATGGCGGCTTCCCAAGTGACATCGAACCGCCTCGACATCAGGATCTGATCACTTTCTCCGGAGACTTACTAAAATGACGATCACCCCATCCATTGCATTTGATCGAAGCGCTTCGGCGCACGCCGCCTCGGCCGCAAGCAGCGCAAGCGCATCCACAACCTCTTCGAGTCAGACCAGTCTTGACTCTCTGGGGGGCACTTTTATGAAGCTACTTGTTCAGGAATTGCAGAACCAGGATCCCACTGCTCCCATGGACAGTACACAGATGGTTGGACAGATGATCTCTCTGAATCAGTTGGATCAGGTCGCCAGCATCAATCAGTTGCTGACCAGCACACTCGGCAGCGGTTCAACCGCTAGCTCAACACCCGCACACAGTCTGCTTCCGATCACTGCGCACCCACAGTCTTGATGACGCAACAGCTGAGGGAGAGGCAGAGCCAAGGCGCGACGCTGTACGTCTCTGACTGACCCCAGTCTCTCTCTGAATTAGTTCAACTCACACCTATCGGAGTTTTCCATGTCTCTATTTTCCACTCCTTTGTCGGGCCTGAACGCAAGTTCAAATGCTTTGCAGGCCATCTCGAACAACCTGGCGAACCTCAACACAAACGGGTACAAGGCACAGACGGCCATCTTTTCGGATGTCTTTTATCAGAGCCTGGGAAGTAGCGGGAATGCGGATCCCATGCAGCTTGGCTTTGGCGTGAAAGTAGAGGGGATGTCTCAGGACCTTACCAATGGCCCGGTCTCCTCCACAGGTGTCAGTTCCAACATGGCGTTGGACGGGGCCGGCTACTTCGTCACAAGTAACAAAGAGGGCGCGCTAAGCTACACAAGGTCCGGGGACTTTACGACAAACATCAACGGCCAGCTTACCGCGCTGAATGGCGACCTCGTGATGGGCTACCCCTCTGTAGGCGGTGTCGTGTCCACCAACGCGAGCCTCCAGGCCATTAACGTTGGACAGGGGACAACCACCGCAGCGACCCCTACCTCGACTTTCTCATTCACCACCAACCTCAATGCCTCGTCGGCGGTCGGAAGTACCTACTCCCCAACTCCCATTAATGTGTATGACTCGTTGGGCCAGGCGCACTCCCTCTCGGTCACCTACACAAAGACTGCGACAAATTCCTGGAGCTACAACGTATCTGTGCCGTCCAGTGACTTACAAAGCGGTTCAGGAACATCGACATCGGTTGGTTCCGGAACTTTGACTTTCAACAGTGACGGTTCGCTCGCTTCTCCTGCTTCGCCCATTGCATCCATCACGATCGGGCCGTTTGCGGATGGTGCGACGACGTTAACGCCTACCTGGAATCTCTCGAATGCCAACGGTGCCCTGGTTACACAGACAGCTAGCGCGAACAGCACAAGTGCGGCTGTCCAGAATGGCTATGCAGCCGGCACCCTTTCCTCCTTCAGCGTTCTGCAGGACGGTACTGTTCAAGCCACGTTCACCAATGGACAGCAGCGTGCGATCGGACAGGTTGCCGTAGCAAGCTTTGCAAATCCCGAAGGCTTATCACTGACAGGCGGCAATCAGTACCTTCCAACAGCAGCCTCTGGTCAGGCCGTGGTCGGCGTCGCAGGTACGGGAGGGCTGGGCACCATTGTGGGTTCGAGTGTCGAACAGTCCAATGTGGACGTCGCTACCGAATTATCAGATTTGATCGTTGCGCAGCGTTCTTATGAAGCTAACGCGAAGGCCATCACGGCCTTTGATCAGATCGAGCAGGACACGATTCAGATGAAGGGTTAACTCTGCATGAGAGCCAGGACGGGAGAACTCTCATTCTGGCTCGGCTGAGAGTGGTGGCTTCTCAGTAACTTCTCATGAATGGGCCCGACCTCGAGCAGGGGCCAGAGTCACAGAACCATGGATTCCTGTATTGGGAAGCCTTCGGTGAAGTGGCCTGCCACAAACGGGTCATACGGCCCACGATGGAAGTGAACTTGCCAATCTCCTGCATGACAGCGACCAGCATCAGGCACGAACGATGCTGGTCGCCGTCAGCGGGAGACGCCAGTGATGTACGCAGACAAGCAGGGCGACACGGCAGGACCATCTGTTTTGCCTTCTAGAGGAGTGGGCCGCGTCGATCCCCTCGCGCGGGCCTTCGACATACCTTGCACTCTTGTGCTGGAGGTCGCAGCAATTGACTTCACGGTAGCTTCACTGATGGCCTTGCGTCCGGGTCATATTGTTCGCACCTCCGCACAGCACAACGAAGACGTCTCGCTCAAAGTGAACGGCCAGACGATCGGGTTGGTCGAATTCGACGTTCTTGGAGACACCCTCGCTGTGCGCCTCACGGGGGTCGCATGAGCCCATGGCAGGCTGGTTCGTGGCTAAACCGCAGCATCCCGAGCTTTCCGGGAGCCCAGGGATCCGTCACTCCCGGGTCGGTTCCCTCTGGGTTGTTCAACTCTAGGCGAACCGTCGTGGAAAGGATCGTTCAGGGAGCGGGCTGGCTGACGCGTGCTTGCTCGCGCAGTCTCACCTCTCAAAGATCGCGTCGACTGCGGATTCGCGAGACTGTCTCCCTGGGCGAAAAACGCTTCCTGTGCATCGTTCAGATCGATGACAAGGAATACCTGATCGGGGGCGGCACGACCAACGTTTCGATGCTCACAAGGCTGGAGGGCAAAGCCCAGGAGCTTCGTTTTGACGAAACATTAGAGATTGCGCTCCAGGAAACCACACCCGCATGAAACGGCACTTGCTGAGGGCGGCTCTACTCTTGTCCACAGGGGCCCTAGTGCCCATGCTTGGCGCTGCCCCGCGTCATCGCGCCCCCGAAGCTCCGACATTGCGTGCCATGACCCGTGGTGCCCGGCAACCATTCATGCGCGCCTCTCTTGCCCGCCCATCTTCACGTGTGGCAAGGGGGGTTCACAAAGAGGTCACGCATCTTCCCCAAGGTACCTCAACGTTGCCACCGATGGCCCCGACCGGAATGAAGTCAGTTCCTCCAAAAACGGTGGGCGCTCCAATCGCTGTTCCTTCGTCAGCAACACCGGCTCAGATCCGATCTCAGGCAGCCCCGTCCGAGGCCGCGCCCTTGCGTTCTGCCCCCTCGCCCGGTGCGAGTACGCCAGGACGGACCGCTCGAGCTGTTCTGCCCGGCCGCGCTCAGACGTCCACTGTACCCGCGGCAGGTATCACTCGCTCTTCCGCTGCGACGGCACCTGCCGTTCTCCAGACGCAGCAGAGCGCCAATGTCGCTTCGGGCATCGCTTCGCCTAAGCAGCCGGCTCTGCCTTCCACCAATCCCGCGTCCCCCACCAACTCCAAGGCATCTTCCCTGCCGCCCGGACCTCTCACCAGCTTCCCCGTGAGCATCTCCGCTTCGCCAAACGAGGTTCGTATCTCCGGCCTTGGCAGCAGCTCCGCGCCCTGGACGATCGTTCTGCTGCTCACGGCACTGACGCTCGTTCCTTCACTGCTGATCTGTGTCACGCCGTTTGCGCGATTGCTGGTGGTATTCCACTTTCTGCGCCAGGCCCTTGGTCTTCAGACCACACCTTCCAATCAGACGCTGATCGGACTTACGCTCATCCTGACTTTCTTCATTATGGAGCCGGTCGGCAAGCAGATCTATGAGCAGTCTGTCGTTCCGCTGCAAGCGGGCACCATTACGCCCTTCGAAGCCATCGCTCGCGGCAGGGAACCAATGCGCGACTTCATGGTGCATTTCGTTCGTGAGAAGGATGCCGCGCTGTTTCTAGAGATCGCGAAGGAGCCCAGACCCCGCGACATCCATGACCTGTCCATGCGTGTTCTCTTACCGGCGTACATCGTTTCGGAGCTAAAAGCCGGCTTTCAGATTGGTGCAGTGTTGTTTCTTCCATTTCTGGTCGTGGACATGGTGGTAGCTTCCATCACCACCTCCGTAGGCATGATGCAGCTACCTCCCGTAGTGATCTCGACGCCGCTGAAGCTGCTGCTCTTCCTGATGGTTGATGGATGGCATTTGCTGATAAGCGCCCTGGTACGGAGCTTTACCTGATGGGAACGGACCAGGTAGTCACATTAGGCCGTCTGATGCTCATCGAAGTAGCGATCCTGATCGCGCCTGTCCTGGGTCTGGTGGTCGTAGTCAGTTTTCTGCTCAGCATTCTTCAGGTACTGACCTCACTGCAGGACCAGACCCTGACAGCGGTCCCGCGTCTGTTGGCTACCGGTTTAGCGTTGTTCTTCCTCATGCCCTGGATGTGGCGTCACCTTGCTCTCTACACCGTTCATCTGCTGGGAGATTTTCACGAGGTACTGCGGTGAACGGGCTCACGGTGCAGCAACTAATTGTGGTCTTTCTGGCCATTGCGACACGTCTTTCAGGCTTGATGCTCTTCGCACCCTTTTTCGGCAGTTCTGTCCTTTCCCCGCGGGTGAAGGCCGGCCTCGTTTTTGCAATGAGCGTTCTGCTTGTTCCGACGCTCTCACCTATGCTGGCGCACCTGGATGTCAGCGCATGGCCCTCTCTTGTCCTGGGTGAGATGGTAGTCGGGGCAGGTATGGGCATTGCCACGAACCTGGTGTTTGACGCTGTGCAAATGGCCGGCCAGGTCCTTAGCACCCAGATGGGTTTTTCGCTGGTCAACCTCCTTGACCCACAGACGCAGGTCGAATCTACCGTTGTGGCCCTTTTCCATCAGACGATCGCCATGCTCATTTTTCTGCGACTCGATGTGCACCTTTGGCTGTTGCGATCGATTGGGCGAAGCTTCTCTTTGGTGCCACCTGGATCCGCTCACATATCCGGGGTGTTCACCCTCACAGCCGTGCATGCCGGTGGGGAAGTATTCAGCCTTGGGCTGCAGATGGCTGCGCCTGTGCTGTCCGCAACATTCCTCACGGACATCGTGCTGGGGCTTCTGGGCAAAGCGTCGCCGCAGGCGCCGCTTATGCTCCTTGGCGTTCCGATCAAGACCCTTCTGGGTATTGCCATTCTGTTTGTTTCGCTGAAGTACTGGCCATCCATGCTGGAGCGATCTTTCCTTCACTCGATGGATCTCTCCAGCCGCTTGCTGCAGGAGGTCAGATAGGGCGATGCCTGAAGCAAACCAGACGGAGAAAGCAACGCCGCAACGTCGCAAGAAGGCCAGGGAACAAGGCCAGATCGCACGTTCGCGAGAACTGTCCAACGTCCTGGCCCTGGCTGGCGCTTGCGGAACGTGCATGTGGCTCGCGAATGACATGGGTGCGCACTGGCGCAGCTTCTATGCAGGAACTCTTGCCTCCGCAAGCAGCGAGACACTTACGCCGAACGGTCCCCTGCTGTACTGGAGTTCCGTCGAAGTTCTACGTTGGACAGTACCGGTTCTGCTGGTGGCGTTGCTGCTATCTGTGGCCGCCGGTCTTGCGCAAGGCGGTATAAACATCGCCCCTGCAGCGCTGCAACCGAAGATGGAGCGACTCAACCCGCAGAGCCGCATCAAGCAGATCTTTTCCTCCGCGACGCTGAGCAGCCTGGGCAAGTCACTCGTGCCATTTGGCGCCATCCTCTTCATCGGGATAGAGGGTATTGCGGATCACTGGGCTCAGTTAGTTCGCTTCGCCGAGGCTGATACGCATGCGATGACCGTGCTGGTTGCCAGGATCACATGGACCGTTTCATGGAAATCCGGTCTCGTCCTGCTCTTGTGGTGCGCGATCGATTACGGTCTGCTGTGGCGTCGCAACGAGGCCCAACTGCGGATGAGCAAGGAAGAGTTGAAGCAGGAGCACAAGGAGAATGACGGCAATCCGCACACAAAACGGCAGATACGCAAGCTGCAACGAGCCATGCGCAAGAGTCGTTCGTTGAAGGCCGTGCAGACAGCTACGCTTGTTGTGACGAACCCAACGCACTATGCGGTTGCCCTCAGGTATGAACCACCGATGGCGGCACCCGAAGTAGTGGCAAAAGGGCGGGATCTTCTCGCCCAGAAGATCAAGGAGATCGCGCGGGATCATGGCGTGACGCAGATGGAGAACAAGCCCCTTGCCCAGGCACTCTTCAAGTCAGTCGAGATCGGGGACTCGATTCCGGCGCAACTCTACCAGGCCGTGGCGGAGGTCCTGGTGGTTGTGTACCGGGCTCAAGCAGAGCTACGTGAACAAGAGCGAGCACGCCGGGCGAAGAACGCCGCGGGAGAGGTGATATCTCAGTGAACACCGCGACTTTGAACAAGCTCTTCAAGAACTCAGCTGAGTGGATCATCCCGATCACGGCTGTAGCAATGGTGTTCGTCATGCTTGTGCCGATGCCGAGCATGGTTCTCGACCTGCTCCTCACATGCAGCATTGCTGCGTCGCTGCTTGTGTTGTTGACAGCGATCCAGGTTCTGCGGCCCGTTCAATTTTCTGTCTTTCCCAGCCTGATCCTGCTGTTAACGCTGATGCGTCTTTCTCTGGATCTTGCCAGCACTCGCCGTATTCTGCTTCATGGCAATGAGGGCCCTTCCGCAGCTGGTTCTGTGATTGAGGCCTTTGGCCAGTTTGTTGTCGGCGGCAACTATATTGTCGGTTTCGTTCTCTTCCTTGCTCTCGTCGCCATACAGTTCCTTGTGATCAGCCACGGTGCTGTACGCACTGCGGAAGTGACTGCGCGGTTCACTCTGGACGCGATGCCCGGGAAGCAGATGGCGATTGATGCCGATCTGAATGCTGGTCTGATTACGGAGGAACAGGCCCGCGCACGCCGGGAATCCGTGGCGCAGGAGGCGGAGTTCTGCGGAGCAATGGACGGGGCCGCTCGTTTCAGCCAGCGCGATTCGCTAGCCACCATCTTGATTCTCGCGATCAACATCGTTGCAGGCATCCTCATCGGTGTCTTTCAGCAGGGTGTGCCGCTTGAGGAAGCGCTGAAGACGTACACCATCCTGACGGTGGGTGACGGACTTGTGTCGATCCTGCCATCACTGCTGGTCTCGGTGGCCGGTGGCATCGTCGTGACGCGCGCAGCTTCCAAGCGGTCTCTGGGCGTCGATGTCCAACGGCAGCTCATTCGCCAGCCGATGCTGCTGTGGATTGCGGGCGGTGTGCTGTGTGCATTCGGCCTGATACCCGGTCTACCCAAGCTGGCCTTCTTTACGCTGGGCGGCGGCCTCATGTATGGGGCCTACCGCATGAAGGCCCCAGTAGAGGAGGATGCCGGAGGAGTTGCTGATCGAACAGCAAAGCATTCCGGGACGAAGGGCATTTCGGACCCCGGCATTGTCGCCTCAGAAGCGATCGACGCGGTACTGAAGCTGGATGAACTTACGCTGGAGATCGGCGCCGGCCTGGTTCCTATGGTGGATGAAAAGCAGGGTGGGCAGCTGCTGGGTCGCATTCGCGCACTGCGCAAGAAGTTGGCACAGCAGCTTGGCTTCATGGTGCCTCCCATTCACATCACAGACAACCTCGGTCTGCGTGAAGGAGAGTATGTGGTGCACCTGCGTGGCGTGGAGATCGCTC
This sequence comes from Verrucomicrobia bacterium Tous-C9LFEB, assembly GCA_964658105.1. Taxonomy (GTDB): domain Bacteria; phylum Acidobacteriota; class Terriglobia; order Terriglobales; family Acidobacteriaceae; genus Granulicella. Next base: position 42,663 of record CAZZXY010000003.1, read on the forward strand.
GCTGGGAGCTGCGCCGCGGCTGTCTGTTAGCCGTCAGTTCTTCTCCCGGCACGATTGATGTACCCGGTGTCGACACCAAGGAGCCTGCGTTCGGCGTCACGGCGAAATGGATTGCTCCGAACCTGCAGGCGCAGGCCATTGTGAAGGGCTGCACCGTGGTGGAGCCGATCTCTGTACTTGTGGCACACCTGGCTGAACTGGTGAAACAGCACGCACACGAACTGCTGTCTCGCGTGGAAGCGAAGCGTCTGGTCGATCGCTTAAATGATTCCCATCCAAAACTCGTCGAAGAGTTGATCCCTAAACTGCTGACTCTTGGCGAATTGCAGAAGGTACTGCAGCAGCTGCTGCGGGAGCAAGTCTCCATCCGCGACCTTGGATCCATCCTGGAAAGTCTGGTGGAAGCTGCCGCCAACAACAAACACCCAGTAGCGCTGGTGGAAGCTGCACGTCAAAGCCTTGGTCGGGCCTTGATCCATCCGCTTCTGACTGACGGCGAGCTCAAGGTGGTCACTCTCGACAGTTCCCTTGAGGACGAATGCGCTCGCGGTGGCAATTTGCTACCGGGCCAGATCAACTCCAGTGCTCTTCAGGTCTCCGTGGCACGGCGGGTACTGGACAGCCTCCGCACGAACTTCGGCGAGGATCTGGGCGGCGCGACCCCGGTGCTGCTCTGCACCTCACCCGGCCGCTTCTACCTGCGACGCCTGCTTGAACCATTCCTACCGAAGGTGGTCGTGATTTCCCCCTCCGAAGTTCCGTCCGTGACGCCCATTCGCACGCTCGGCATGGTGCGCTGATGCCGACTTTCTTACTTGAGCCCTCAGGGGAGTTCCTGCCGTGACGATGCCTCCGACTACACCCGGCCTTCCTCCCGAACCACAAATCGTTCCCTGTAATTTCAGGTCAGCGGGACGATTGTCCAACGACAGCATTCGCCACCTTAGGACGATGCACGACACGTTTGCCCGGAACGTCTCTCATTCGCTGGACCTGTACCTGGGGTCTCCGATCGAGATCAAGCTGGTCAATGTGGAACAGATTGGTGCACGCGAGTTTGTGACCTCGCTCGCACCGGGCAGCTATCTCGTGCCCTTCGCGATCATGCCGCTGCAGAACCGGGTGATCGCCCGGTTCGACAATGCCTTGCTCTTTCCCCTTCTGGATCTCCTGTTAGGAGGTACAGGTGATTCACTCGACGTACTCCGGGAACTCACCGAAATCGACGAGGAACTGATCCGCAGCGTCACGGAATTAATTGGAGTGCAACTGGAACGAACCTGGAAGGCATGTCTGGTCAACGTCACACCGTCAGCTTCCATCAAGTCGGCCCTGTTAGGCCAAATGTTTGTCACGGAAGAGCGAATTGTCGCTCTGAATTTCGAACTCTCTCTTGCCCGCACCACAGCCGGAATGCAGATCATTCTTCCTTTGGCCTTTTGCAACGCTCTGGTACGTTCCACCCACCCCGATGCAACACGCATCCTGGGTGGTGATGCAGGTACTCTGCTTCCGTTGCGCGAACGCATCCTGGATTGCGAGATGCTCGTCTCCGCTGAACTCACGGGACTCGCGATCTCCGTTGGCGAGCTCATCGCGATGGAAGCGGGCACAGTTCTGGATATGCACGCGTCGGTAGCCACGGCTGTGCGCCTCCAAATTGACCAGTATCCCCTCTTCGAAGCCACACCTGTTCGGCGTGGGGGACGCAAAACAGCACAACTCGGACGACCCTGTCACCAGCAGGACGGAGTACAAGGATGAACCAGGAACAAAATGTAGACAACCGGATGAGCGGCTATGGTGTTTTCACTGAGGTCATCGCTACATCCATACGGGACGCCTTCTCCGCCAAAACAGCGATCCCCTGGACTCTGCATCCATCCCCCGCCGCGGAGGAGGACGCAGACCTGAGCCTAGATTCTGCCTTGACGGTAAGTCTCCGGCTCAAGGGCGCACTGGAGGGTGAGGTGTTTCTCCTTCTCCGTGCAAAGTCGTCCGCTGCTCTCGAAGGCATGCTGAGCAAACCGTCGCAAGATCCGGCCGAGGGTTGGTTCGCGTTGGTGGACGCCACCCGCGCGTCTCTAAACGCTGCTCTTGCGCCCACGCTGGATAGCAGTATCGCAGAATGCAAGTCGACGACGGCTCACGATGACTGCATCCTTCTCCGTGCGTTTCTTCTCGAAGCATCTGGGGGGCGTCAGCTCGTCTTGTCACTTGCGGCAAGCCCAGAGCTAGCCGTAAGCCTGAAAGCCTTCGCCGAGAGCATCAAGGCTGAAGGCAGTCCGCACACGAACCACGGGGATGGCCGGGCACCTAAGATTGAGCGGGTTCTCGATGTACCGCTGGCTGTCACATTGCGTTTTGGCCAGCGGCACCTGAAGCTGAGGGAAGTGCTCGCTTTGGACACCGGATCCTTGGTGGAATTGGACCGCCAGGTCGATGAGCCCGTCGATCTTGTCCTTGGGGACAGGTTGATTGCCCGCGGGGAAGTAGTGGTCGTGGATGGAAATTACGGGTTGCGAGTCACCGAGGTGATTGAGGGCGCGGCTCGCCGGATACAGGGCATGCATGCGAGCTCTGGTCCACAAGGCGAAACCTCTTCACTTTCGCAGTAGAGACTTCTTGGAGCTCGTGAAATACGCAAACGGCAGTGACCATCCACCTGCCGTCTGCACAATGGCCTTCTGCGAAGTTCCTTCCAATGCTCACGGAGAGCTGACGTGGCTGTAAGTCTTCCTTGTCGTAGGTGCATTCCATTACAAGCAAATGAGAACCGTAGGCACTCTCTGGCCGCGCTAGGCGCTTTAAGCGACCGCATCCGGAAGTTTTTTCCGAGTAGTTTGGCATGCAGCTTGCACTTATTGACAGCGAGGTCATATGGATAGTGGACTTTATGCAGCCTGTGCTGGCCTGATGGCGCGTTCGCAACAGCTTGATACTGTGGCGTCGAACCTCGCAAATAGCAGCAGTGCTGGCTTTCACGCACAGAAGAATGTCTTTGGGACAGTGCTTGCCGAAGCAGCGCGCCACGGTCGGCTATCGGCCCTGAATCAGGTAACGAACAGCTATGGTGTTCTTTCGGGCGTGCAACTGGATCAGACCCAGGGAACTATGACGAATACGGGGAACCCACTTGATCTCGCGTTAGAAGGGCCCGGTTACTTCAAGGTGCAGACTACCAACGGCACCGTCTACACACGAAACGGCGGCTTTCAGGTCTCAAGCTTGGGCAAGCTTACGACCTCGTCCGGTGACGCTGTTTTGGGTCAGTCTGGTCCCATTACGCTCCCGCCAGGCGTTCCAGCGATTAGCGCCGATGGGACCATTTCCTCCGGAGGAGCGGTCGTGGGCAAATTGCAGATTGTCCAATTTCCTTCAGGGACAGTACCCACAACGCAAGGGGGCAGTTATTACGCTGCACCTGCGTCTCTGGAACAGGCTGTAAGCGGCACGGGTGTGCGCCAGGGATCACTGGAGAGTTCAAATGTAAGTCCTATCGACGGCGTAGTCGAACTCGTAACAGCGCAACGCAACACGGAAACGATGCGCCGCGTCCTCACCATGATTGATACGGAAATGGACAAGACCGCGGCTCAGGACCTACCACGCGTTAGTTGAGGAGATAGTATGATTCGCGCTCTCTACACCGCTGCGAGCGGGATGAACGCTCAGCAGATGAATCTGGATAACATCGCCAACAATCTGGCGAATTCCAGCTCCAGTGGTTTCCAGCAACGCCGTATGCAGTTCACCGACCTTCTTTATCAGAATGTGATCATGCCTGGTGCGGCCGCAACACAACAGACAACCGTCGCGGCCGGCATGCAGGTAGGACTTGGCGTCCGTCCAGGATCCACAGAGATCCTGCAAACACAAGGAGAACTCACGCAAACGGGTAATCCGCTCGACCTTGCAATTCAAGGTGCTGGCTTCTTCCAGATCCAATTACCCAGTGGACAAATTGGCTATACTCGCGCCGGCTCCTTCCAGCTCGATGCACAAGGCAGTCTTGTCACACCTAGCGGGGATGCGCTTCAGCCCGGCATTACCGTCCCGCCGAACGCTACAGCTGTAAGCATCGGAAGCGACGGCACGGTTTCCGTCACCCTGCCCAATCAAACGCAGGCATCGAAGGTGGGAGTCATCCAGACTGCAAGCTTCGCAAATCCTGGGGGGCTGAACAGTATTGGCAATAACACCTATCTACCCACCGCCGCCTCTGGCGACGCGATTGTGGGTACACCCGGCGGTAGCGACGGGCTGGGCACCCTACAGCAGAACATGCTCGAGCAATCGAACGTGAGTGTCGTTGAGCAGTTTGTCGACATGATTGTTGCCCAGCGTTCTTACGAATCGAACTCGCGCGTAGTGAAGGCCGTTGACGAGATGTTGCAGCAACTCAATCAGTTGGCGCAGTAAAGAGGGCGAGCACGATGTTGAAGAAACTGAGATTGGCGGGCTGTTTACTTTTGGTCAGCTCGGCATCTGGCAAAGGCCAGAGCACCGCCCAGCGTTATGCCATCACTGCAACAGATGTCGCAATCGCACTGCGGGTCGCGGGGGTAGCCGTTGACCCGACTCAAATAAGGCTGCAGGTCGCCATGACATCGCTGGGAAACGCACCGGAGCTCGAGATAGAAGAAACCCGTGTGGCCACTCCTGGGGTTCTGCAGCTTCGGTTGGCCTGTAAAGCACTGCATCAGTGCCTGCCCTTCTTCGCCTCGGTCGATCTAGGCAGCCACACCGACGCTCTCGCGACACAGCTGACCCTGCGTTCCCACCCTGCAGCAAATGAGCCGATGGCAAAGATGACCCGACCCACGCTACATGCCGGCCAACAAGCCACTTTGCTGCTGGAAAGCGATCACATGCGCATCACCCTTCCAGTGATCTCCATCGACTCTGGCGGTATAGGAAGCGAGGTGCGGGTGGCCAGCTTAGACCGTAAACAGACTTATCACGGGACAGTGACCGATCCAACCGTCGTGCGGGGAGCCCTTCCATGAAGAACGGGACAAAGGTCGCCATTTGCACGCGGCAGGTGAACGTTGCGATCGTCTTTTTCATCGTCACTTGGACCGCTTGGATGGAGTCGAGCGCCAGCAAGCAACCTGTCAAAACGCCCGATGAGCTTCGGTCGGAGTACCTGAACAAGGTGGCGTCTGCGTGGCCGGAACGAGCGCAACCCCGGTCTCCGGGCAGTCTTTGGACTCCAGAGGGGACGCTGAACGACCCAGGCCTTGATTACAAGGCCCGAAATCTTCATGACAATCTCACCATCATCGTTTCTATCCAAACTACGGCGGCTCAGAGCGGATCAGTAAACCACGCGCGCGACTTCTCCACGAGTTCTGCCTTGACTGGCATTTTTGGCAAGGCGCCCAGCGCCACCAATCCCCTGCTGGCCGCGCAATCGTCCACAGCATTGAAGGGACAGGGCCAAACTGCTTCCAACACTACCTTCAGCACAAGCCTCACGGGGGAGGTGATTGGTGTGCTAGCTGGCGGCAACCTGGTGGTCGAAGCACACCGACAGATCTTCATGAATAACCAGCATGAGGATCTGGTGGTCCGCGGTGTCGCGCGCTCCGGGGACATTGACCCTGCGAATCAGATTGCTTCGACCTCCCTGAGTTCGCTGGAAGTCGAGTTGAAAGGCAAGGGGATTATTTCTGATAGTGTCCGTCCCCCGAACCCCGTTACGAGAGCCCTGCTGTGGGTCTTCGGATTCTAAATGCGCAAGTTGATAGTCACATCCTCACACAACAGACTTCGGTTTCCCCGGAGACCAGGGCTCCTGATGGCGATCGGAAGGACAAGCATGGTCGCTGTCCTGATCTGCTCCGGTGCGACACCACAGTTCGCAGCAACTCCACATTCAACACGTATCCGAGACATAACCGACATACAGGGCGTCCGCGAGAATCAGTTGATCGGCTATGGTCTAGTTGTTGGCCTACAAGGCACGGGGGACCGTCAGCAAACGTATTTTACGGTTCAGACTCTAGCCAATACGCTCCAAAGGCTCGGAGTTCAGATTCCGGTTGGTACCGCTGTCGTCAAGAATGTCGCTGCTGTAATGGTCACGGCCCAGCTCCCTGCGTTTTCTGAAGCAGGGATGAAAATGGACATTACAGTATCTTCCATCGGTGACGCCAAGAGCTTGGAAGGTGGCGTTCTGTTGCTCACTGCGCTACACGGGACCGACGGGCAGGTGTACGCAGAGGCACAAGGGCCGTTGACTACAGGGGGTTACTCCGAAAGCGTCCAGGGTCAGTTGCGCGCGGTCAACTTTCCAACGGTCGGCCGCATTCCGGCAGGAGCCATCATTGAGCGGGATGTAAAGATTGACCTGGCTCATCTGCGCTCCCTTTCCTTTCTTCTGCGAGAAGCTGACTTCTCGACCGCACATGATATCGCCGATACGATCAATCACAGTTTCGACAAAGCGGTCGCAACTGCTTCCGATAGCCGGCACATCGATATCGACGTTCGCGCCGCCGACCTAGGTTCAGTCCCGCTCCTGATTTCACGCATTCAAAATCTACAGGTTCATGTCCAGACTGCTGCCAGAGTCGTTCTTAATGAGCGGACCGGAACTGTTGTCCTGGGAGGAGATGTGTTGCTTTCCCCGGTCTCGATACTGCATGGCGGGCTGCAGATCCAGGTAGATACCGTCCTCGCCACTTCTCAGCCTGCGCCTTATTCTTCAGGGACAACCACTACTACAGCGAACACACAACTCGCTGTGAATGACCGTGAGGCTCGCTCGATTCGGCTCGGTAACGGAGCGGATGTCGAGGAACTCGTGAAGGGGTTACATGCGATTGGAGCAACTGCACGTGATATCGCGTCCATATTGCAAGCGGTAAAGGCCGCAGGTGGCCTTCAAGCAGATTTGGAGGTGATCTGATGCCTAACGGTTCTATCCCTTTTTCACCGCTGCCCATGGCTAGCTCCCCCTATCTCTCGTCAACATCGACAGAAAAGAGCAGTACCAAACACCTGACGGCCAGCGCCAAGGAATTTGAATCTATCCTTCTCACGCAGTGGCTGCAATCGGCTGAAAGCAGCTTCGCAAGCGTCCCCGGGGACGATGCTGACGACGACGGCGGGGGGGAGCAACTGAAAGCCTTTGGTACTCAGTTTCTCGCAAGAGCGCTGAGTGATGCCGGCGGCATTGGTATTGGATCCCTGGTTGCGAAAGCGCTCGCCCACGCAGACCACGCCAAGACCGGGACTGCCGATCAATGATCAATGTAAACATCAGACAGCCTAGGAAGAGGTCCCATCTGGATGGTCAGGTAAAACCGACACTCGGCACAGATCCTGAACAGTCTTTTCCCAGCAAGTGGACCTCGACGACAACAAGCACCAGCCACCATGCTTAGCTATCCAGCTTCATACTGCGAATGACAAATCCCGTCAAACCGTCCCACGTTCCTGATGAAGACCTCTATCTCGAGCAACTTGCTGAGCTCAGCAGCGCCGTCAGCGATGCGTTGTTTGCGATTGGGGGGGATTCGGTGGAACAACTGGAAGACAGTCTTTGGAGGCAACAGATTCTTTGCGTGACCCTGCAGCGATCTTTGCAGAACCTAAGCAGCAAAGGTCTAAGCAGATCAGCGCTCCAGCACGTCATCCATGCTTTTAGGGAGCTAACGACCTTAAACGCCTCTTATGCCCTTCTGGTGGAACAGGCTCGATCTTCGACCGAGCTCCTCTACCAGCTATGTTTCTGCTACAGCCATTCATCACAGCTTCCCGAACCTGAACCTGCTGTACCCCTTTCCTTGGAGGCCTGATCTATGACGTATGGTCTTACGTCGACACTGTCTACTGCTGCTGAAGCTTTGAACGCCGATAGCGGAGCAATCGCGATCACGAGCAACAACGTTGCGAATGTCAACACGCCGGGCTATTCGCGTCAGCTTGTAAACCTCAGCGCGTCTGCACTCAACAGCAATGGCGTAAGCCAGAATAACGGGGTCAGCCTGGGCGGCTTTACCAGTGTTCGTAATGAGGTGCTTCAGTTAGCGATCAACGGCAAGATTTCCGATATGGGAAGTCTCACCGCGCAAAGCTCTGGTTGGGAACGGATCGAAGCTTCTTTTTCGGGAACAGACACGGGTCTCGGCGCGGCCATTTCCAATCTCTTTTCTGACCTGTCAGCCCTGTCGGCCTCCCCGACAGACGCAGGCGTTCGCCAAACTGCCTATGCAGCGGCCAGCCAGCTGACTGATGCCTTTCATCAGAGTGCGTCAAGTCTCTCGTCTGCGAGCAGCGGGTTGAATCAGACCATTTCCGGAGCGGTCGAGCAGATCAATCAGCTAAGCAGCCAAATCGCTGGTCTCGATCAACAGCTCGCAGGGCTGCAGACTTCAGGTCAGAAGGGCGGGACTCTCGAGGATCAAAGGGATGAACTCACCACTCAACTTGCCCAGCTTACTGGTTTGACCTCCGTCAACACTGAATCCACGCCCTCCCTTGCACTCAGCAACGGTACGCCCCTCGTTATTGGTGGGACCGCATACCCCTTGCGTGCCGTCCAAGGTCTGGATAGCACAACTCACATTATTGATAACGCTGGGAACGACATCACGTCTGGTATCAGCGGGGGTTCGCTGGGCGGGTCTCTCCTCATGCGTGACAAGGAGATTCCGGCAGTCCAACAATCACTCGACCAACTCGCTACGCAGCTTGCGACGGCGATCAACACTGCGCAAGCCAAAGGGTATGACGCCAATGGTAGCCAGGGATCCGACTTCTTCACCATCCCGCCAAGCGGAACCAATGCAGCGTCGAGCATCAGTCTGAACTTGACGACACCGGCAGGTATCGCTATCAGTTCGGACGGGAGTGCGGGGAGCAGCGGCAATCTTGCGAATCTGCTGAAGGTCCAGTCCGATCCGCTGCCTTCAGGATTAACGCCAACAGGCGCCTATGCAGGCCTGGTTGAAGCGATCGGAAGTTCCGCTTCGGGAGTAGCAGCGCAGGCTAGGGCCACGACCGCGTCACTGAATCAGCTGACTGCACAGCAGAGCAGCGAATCTGGCGTCTCCGTCGACGAAGAGACAACCAACCTTCTTCGGTATCAGCAGGCCTACTCCGCAGCGGCACAGGTCATCAACACGATTAATTCTTTGTTCTCGATAGTTCTCAATATGGGTACGGTGACCGGCTGATGCGCGCAAGTACAGATATATACACCAGCGTCGACGCTTCAATCCAGGCGTCGGAGTCCTCGCTTCAGAAAGCGATGAATCAACTCTCCTCAGGGAAACGGGTTTCTCTTCCATCGGATGATCCGTTAGCGTTTTCGCAGAACCTCCAGAGCCTTGCGGAATCTGCGAGTGTGGACAGATTCACGAGGAACGCGGACGATGCACTCTCTCAAGCCCAGATGGCAGATTCGGCCTTGAGTAGTGTTGTGACGTCTCTAAACAGCGCCCTCAGTCTTGGAACAGAAGGAGGGAATTCCTATGTGACCAGTACGCAACGGAACGCCTTGACGCAGCAGATCCAGAGTGTCTTGCAAAGCGTTGTCTCACAAGCAAACACAGCGGTCGGTGGCGTCGCGTTGTTTGGTGGAACATCGGCTGTAGCAGAGGCTTTTGTCGCGGACCCAAGCAATAGCAGTACTTTCGTGTATCAGGGAAATGGCAACGTCAACCAAACCACGATTGGTGTGGGACAGGCAGTCAGCATCAACGTCCCTGGAAATGAGATCTTCTCAAACCCTTCTGGTAACGTCTTCGGCTCTCTGCAACAAATGTTATCTGCGGTCCAGTCAGGGAACGCCGTAGACATCGGCACAGCCACCGCGTCCTTAAACGCAGCCATTGCGCATGTTGATCAGGTTCGAGCGATTTATGGCAGCACAGCAAACCAGCTTACAGCGCAAACGGATGCCCTCTCACAAGAGAAGGTCACACTTTCTTCACAGCAGCAGTCTCTCGTAGGTGCTGATATAGCAACCTCAGCCACTGCCCTGACCCAAGCCCAAACTGCTAACAGCGCCGTGTTAGCGGTGGCCGCAAAAGTTCTCCCCGAATCGCTGTTAAATTATCTCCACTAAAGTGCGGCGTGCACTAAAGTTTTCGGCAACCTGGCCGATAAGACAATCAGTGGCACAAGGCACCCCCAGACTTCTTCACATTTGAGCAACAACTTTAAGGAGCTTAATTCTCTTGCTATCCATACTCAACAACCTGTCCGCCATGAGCGCCGAAAACTCCCTTTCGCTGACGCAGACCAACCTGCAGAAGACGCTCACTCAGTTGTCAACCGGCCTCCGCATCAATACCGGCGCGGATGATGCGGCGGGGCTTTCCATCGCCGACGGTATGCAGGCAAATATCGCTGCTCTTACCCAGTCAAGTCAGAACGCCACCAACGGGGTGGGCATGTTGCAGACCGCAGACGGGGCGCTGTCTCAGGTGACGACGCTTCTGAATCGCGCAGTGACACTGGCCACAGAGGCCGCGAACGGCAACCTTGACAGCAATCAGACCAGCGCGCTGAACACGGAGTTCTCGTCGATCAAGGCAGAAATCGACCAGATAGGGCAAACGACTGACTTCAATGGCCAGAACGTCTTCACGAACAATGCCCCCACGTCGTACACCTCCACTCAGGCGAGCCTTTCAGCTACCTCAGTGCTGCAGACCGGCTCGAAAACCACGATTACGGACTCTTCTACCGGTGGAACTTTCGTGTATACGGCGGCAGCAGGAGCTACGATCGGGGATCTCGACACGGCAATCGGTAACGCTGTTTCTGCTGGGACGCTAAGTGCAGGCACCACTGCAAGCATCAACGGGTCAGGCAAACTTGCGATCGCGACGACAACGACAGGTGCCTCACTCTCCATCGCGAGCAGCGACACGACTCTCGGGGGCATGCAGGCAGCCGCGGGCACGAACAATACGACAACCTTCATCAGTGACGGCACGCAGACCGGAACGGCGAATACCACCATCCAGACGAGCATTCAGGCACTCTCGGCCACAGGCCTTGGGTTGGCCGCGAGCGTCGACCTTTCCAACTCAAGCGATGCTGCGACGGCACTTACTGACATCACGAACGCCATCAACGCCGTGTCGGCTCAACGGGGTGCGATTGGCGCTTCAATCAACCGCCTTACGGCTGCTTCTAACGTGATGACGAGCCAGGTTCAGAACCTGACGAGTGCGTCCAACAGCATCATGAACGCAGATGTCGGCAAGACGGTAGCAAGCATGACGCAGTACAACATCCTGCAATCCACCGGAATGGCGGCCTTGCAGCAGGCCAACCAGTCACAACAGTCGGTGCTGAAGCTGCTGCAGTAGTAGCGTGTTTCAAACTGGTGGGTAGAGCTCCTTCGCTTTGCCCACCCTCCATCTTGCCTCTTCAGGCAGCAGGATCCTGGCGTGAGCTCAGTAACTTCACTCAATTCGCTTCTATCGTCTGGCTCTGCGTCGAGCAGTTCCTCGTCCGTCGATCTCAGTTCTCTGCTGGCCGCTGCAACCGGTGCGAGTTCGGTCGGTATCGACGTTACCTCGGCCGTGGATGCCGCGATCTATGCCGCGAGAGCCCCGGAGAGGGAGTGGCAGTCTCAACAAACTACCATCCAATCCCAGGTGTCGGCGCTGACGGCTATTCAGACGTCCCTCGGGAGCGTTTCAGCGGATCTGGACAGCTTGAACGACCCCGGAGGCGCACTGACAGCGAAGACCGTGACCTCCAGCGATGCCTCCACAGTTAGCGCTATTGCTTCGTCTGCTGCGGTTGCGGGCAGTCACGTGATCTCCGTCACGAACCTCGCCACTTCGGCATCGTGGTATTCAACACCGCTGAGCTCCGCAAACGCTTCGGTCGGGTCCTCCGTGCTAACGATCGCCCTTAGTAGCGGTACCCAGCGGAGCTTCGCCCTTGGGGCAGCCGGGCTCACGTCGCTGGGCGATTTGGCAGCTTCCATCAATGCGGCAGGCCTGGGACTCGATGCTTCCGTCATTTCGGATTCCGTTGGATCGCGGTTGTCACTGGTAAGTCACGGGACAGGAAGCGCTGCGAACTTCACAGTGAGCGATGGTGCCTCGGAAGGGCCAACATGGAATTCCGCTTCGCTTGCAAGTGGAGCGACAGGCTTGACAAGCAGCAGTCTGCAGATCAGTGACGGTGCTACAACTGCCAACATCTCAGTGTCTGCCGGGGAGTCGCTCGACACGTTAGCTACTCAGATAAATGCATTAGGCCTGAACTTAGCTGCCAACGTTGTGAAGGATTCCGACGGTGCGCACCTGAGTCTTGTTTCATCGAACGGGAGCAACGTGACCGTCAGCTCTGACCCTGCTCTATCCCTCACTCAATCCAACGTAGGCAAGAACGCGCAATTGTCAGTGGATGGCGTACCGGTCGTAAGCTCGTCAAACACTATTTCTGGTGCGATACCAGGCATAACGCTCAATCTTGGGGGTATCCCCGCCAGCAATCAAGTCACGTTGCAGGTGGCGTCCAACACCAGTCAGATAACCTCGACGCTTTCGCAGTTCGTCAAGGACTACAACTCTGCGCTTTCACTCGTGAACGCGCAGTTCACCTACAGTGCATCGACGAGTTCGCAAGGCGCTCTTGGAAGCGACGCGGCGCTGCGATCTCTGCAAAGCGCTCTCCTTGGTTTGACTGCCTACACGACGGCGAGCGCCTCCGGAAGCTCAGCCCCTTACTCCTTGGCTTCTCTTGGCATTTCTGTAAACAACGATGGCTCACTAAGCCTAGACGCGACCCGTCTGAACCAGGCGCTCACAAGCAACCCCGATGCTGTTCAGAACTTCTTTCTGGGTGCCGGCCTGAATGGTTTTGCGGCTACCGCCCAGACGCAACTCAAGACCTTCACCAGCCCTGGTTCAGGTGTGTTGGCCGCAGATGTGAACGATCTCCAGCAGGAGTATAGCGACCTGCAAACCCACATCAATGACTTCGAGTCTGGTTACATCGCATCGCAGCAGACGATTCTCACAACGATGTACAGCAAAGCAGAAACAGCCCTACAACAGCTGCCGGCGACACTGAAGCAGATTCAGGCTCAGCTCGGTGGGGGCAATTCGGGGAGCTAAATGTACGGTTCACGAAGTGATCGGGCTTACCGTTTCGCGTCAACCGACGCGGAAACGCAAATCGACTTTCTCCTTCTCTCCTACGACGCTCTTGCGCTTCACCTCCGCCTTGCTGGTGACGCGGTAGAGCAGCGCAACATCCCGGTACGCTGCGACGAGTCGAATCGTGCGCTTACCATCCTCGGCCACATCGAGACTTGGATTGAGTACCTGGACGAGCCTTCTTTGAGTGCCAGTCTGGGCTCCTTCTATCAGTGGCTCCGAGGACAGATTCTCGCAAGTCAGACCGCACCGTCACGATCGGGGTTTGATGATTTGTCGACAGTGGTGCTGGAACTCCGAGCCACATGGCAGACCAAACGGAAGCAAATCCTGGAAGGGATTTGCTCAGAGCAAGCCTTTCCGTCGGAGAAATCAGGCTCTTTGCACACGCCCCGGGAAAGACAGGCAGCAAAGTGGTGTGCCTGATTCGGCGCAAGGCGGCTTCTGCTGTCAATCCTGGTTCGCGGAGTGCGCACCACGATCTGCCTGGTGGGATCTGCATGGATGACTGCGTTCCGAAGCGACATCAGCGTTCACTTCGTCCTCCACGCCGCTTCTCCCTCAGCGTCTTTGGCAGTCCGTGACATGGCAGCGGATTGTTTCAGACAGATGCGACTACGCCGTGGCAAGACGACTAGAATCGAACCAGTATGCCCCTGCTAAAAATTCTGATCCTGGCCATCGTTCAGGGCCTAGCCGAACTGCTGCCCATTTCGAGTTCCGCGCATGTCGTTGTAGCGGAAAAGCTGATGGGACTCGATCCGTCCAGTCCCGTTATGACGTTGGTTCTTGTGATGCTGCATACGGGCACCATGTTTGCGGTCATTGTTTACTTCTGGAGCCAGTGGAAGCGCTCCTACTTTGCCACTGCGGATGCGTTCAAGCGCTTCTTGATTAGAGCTCTCTGGGCCACCTTTCTCACCGCAATCATTGGATTCCCCATCATCAAGGTGATCGAGAAAACCGCTTTCAAAGGGATGGAGAAGGCAGAGATTGAGATGCTGTTCTCACGGCTGGACCTGGTGGGCGGCGCCCTGCTTGCGGCAGGTGTCCTGATCCTTATCGCAGGTTTGCGAGAGCGAGGTAGTGAGCAACTGGTCAGCCGCAGTGCTTATGAGCGCGCTGCCTCGCGTTCCGGCGATAACGTCACCTTCGGGCAGGCGGGTTGGATGGGTGCCGTCCAGGGCCTTGCGCTACCCTTTCGCGGCTTTTCCCGGTCGGGTTCCACCATCTCTGCGGGGCTGCTGACCGGGGCCAACCGTGAGCGGGCTGAGCGCTTCTCGTTCGCACTGGCAGTGTTGTTGACGCCGGCTGTCATTGGCCGGGAGGCACTCCGGCTGATGAAAGCCTCTCATGAGGCCGCGGCAACGGGAGTTCCGATTGACCTGCACTCGAGCGTTGCGACGTCGCTGATTGGCATGGTTCTGAGCTTCTTTGCGGGCTTGCTTGCCCTGCGATGGCTTAGCGCATGGCTGGAGCGTGGGCGCTGGTGGTTGTTTGGGGTCTACTGCCTCGTCGCGAGCGCCATCGTGTTCTATCTACATTTCAAGCTGGGTTTGTAAAGACTCGTTCCAAAGCAGAAAAGGCGGCCATTGGCCGCCTTTCTCTCTACCGCTAAGTTGTACTTACTTTCCAGCCAAAGCGTCTCGGTGGTTCCGCACGTAATCATGCGAGTTGTTAATGTGCGCCTGTTGGGTGGTCAGCAGTTCCCGTACGGGCAGTGGCAGGTCATGCTCCAGCGCCTTCTTGTAAGCATCCTTGGCAACATCTTCGCCCTGCTCGGAAGTTGCGAGCAGCTGGTGATCGCTGCCCGCGCCGAGGTGCGCCTTCAGGTCGCCCCAAACACGGTGCACGGCGCCGGCCACGGACCCTGATTCCTTTACGTCAGCCATGCCCGCTCGGTGCAGCTCGTTTTCCAGCTCAGCCCGGAAGTTTGCGCGCTTCAGGCTTTCTGCCAGGAAATACCGCTTCAGCGTCTCGTCCTTCAGGTGTTCGCCGATGTCGGCAAAGCCCTTTTGTCCATCTTGCAGGACTTTTATGACGTCGAGAAGAACCTTCTCCGTCTCTTTGTTTCGCTCTGATCCGTCCAGTTCGTTCGCCATCGATCTCTCTCCAGATTCTTCCTGCGGTGCGCGGGGTCAACCGACTGTCTGCGATTCTCCGTCGCCGGCTGCAAGGGGGAGAAATCGCGAAAATCCCCCGCCCCCGTCACCGCAACTCTGCTGACGTTACATCCCCGTCAGCTTTCCCCTGTAATGATGCCGCCTACTTTCATAATGTTTGCCTGCTCTTGCTGATGAGGTTGAGATTTCACTAAGGCTCCGTAGGTGCCTTCCTGAATCCGCCTTCACAGCCGGGAAGTTGGACCCAAGAGTCACCACGGCTGGTTCCCTCGGTACTCCCCCGTTTTCGGGATGCCAATCCGTCCACGGCATGAAAGAATGACATTGCTCTGGTTTTTGGGAGGTCCTCCCTCGTGCCGCTGGTTCAGCCCACGCGTGCTCGTCTCCGCGCATCCATTCACGTGAAATCCCAACGTCTTACCTACGCGCCGACGCGCAGCCGCCGCCTGAACGAGGTATGCGGCCTTTTTGTCATGGCCCTCGCTGTCCTTTTGATACTCTCCCTGGTGAGCTATACCCCGGCTGATCCCAGCTTCGATACCGTCGGGGGCGGAACTTCGAATCTGGCCCACCCCACCCGAAACTGGACGGGACTCACGGGTGCCTATTTCGCCGACCTGGTGCTGCAGTTCCTGGGGGTGGCCGCCCTTTTGGTTCCCGTAGCAATTGGCCGCGTGGGCGTCTCCTGGATACGGTCGCGCCATGTCGGCGCAGGTGTCGCCAAGACTCTTGGCCTGCTGCTGTGGCTTGCGTTTGCCCCGGCGGGGATCGCTCTGCTTCCTGGTCATACGCTTTGGCACGGGGCTCTTCCCTTGTCCGGAGTCGAGGGCCGGCTGCTGGCGGATTTTCTTGTCCATCTGTTGAACGCCCCCGGCGCGGCCATTCTCACTGGGGTTGTCGTGGCGTTATCGCTTTACCTGGCTACCAGCTTTGCTCTGGTCAGTGCGCCGGGCTGGTTTACCGGGCATTTTGCCTCCCTCCGGAGCGGTCATGAGCAGCTCTCCCAATGGCGGCTGCGCAAAACGCAAACCAAAGAGCTCGCGTTTCCTGCTTCCTCGCACGCAGAGACAGATCCTGACGGGAACCATGCTGCAGAGTTCGCCGAAAAGCACTCACTTCTCTCTGGCTTCCTGAAACTGTTCCGCCGCAAAAATGCAGCCTCAACGGCCGAGGGTACCGAGTCGGATCTGTTGAGCTCCTCAGAGCAGGTGTCGTTGTGGGACTCGATGCCGCGCACGGATGTCGACGCGCCGCACCTCGAAGGACTGGCTGCGGCCAGCGCCGCAGCGGCACCGTTTGCCGCTCAACTGGCGATGGCTGCCATTCCCGTGCGCACCGGGGAGGTCTTATCGGCGTCTCACGCGCCAGATGTCCCTGCCCTCACCCCGCGCACCGCCGTCTCCTCGCGCGAGGAGGACGACTGGCTGAATGCCCCGGAACGCCAGACCATTACCCCGATCCTTACGCAGCCATCGGAAGGGCGATCCTCTAACCCGTCAAACCTGTCTCCAGATGCTGCTTCGGCAGGGCCCGGGCCGCAACTGGTTCGTCGAGGATCCACCCAGATCGTCCCCGAACCCAGCCCATACCCGGTGCCGTCACCCTTTCCCGATCCTGTACCCGCGCCTGAGCCGCCTGTTCCCTCGGTTCCGATACCTCCCGCAACGCGCGATCGCGAGCGAACGGCGCAGCCGGCGCAACGCCCTGCCGCTCCTCAGGCACCCGCCGCCAGGCCCTCACCCATGGCGGATATTCGCGACCAGAATGTCGCCTTTGGCGCGCGGTCCGATGCTCACCAGCTCAAGGGCTTTCAGCCCGTGAAGTCCATTCGCGGCTACAAGCTACCGCCCTCAACACTGCTCCACGCAAGTGAAGGACAAACCGTCGTTCGCGAAGAGATTTTGCGTGCCGAGGCCCAGGTGCTCGTAGAAAAATGCGCCGAATTCGGCGTAGCCGGTCGCGTAGAGCAGATCAATCCGGGCCCGGTAGTCACGACATACGAGTTCCGTCCAGATGCAGGGGTGAAGTACAGCCGGGTTACTGGGCTTGCGGACGACCTCTGCCTCGCTATGGCGGCCGAGTCGGTCCTGATTGAACGTATGGCCGGCAAATCGACTGTCGGCATTCAGGTGCCAAACACGGAACGCGAGACCATCTGGTTGCGCGACGTGGTGGAGAGCGAGGCCTTCGCTTCTACCAAGTCGAAGCTCCCCATTGCTCTCGGTAAAGACATCGATGGACGCATCATCACAGCTGACCTGGCGGGCATGCCGCATGTGCTCATCGCCGGTTCGACGGGATCCGGTAAATCGGTTGCAATCAACGCGATGATCATGAGCGTGCTCTTTCGCTCCACGCCGGAGCAGGTGCGCATGATCCTCGTCGATCCGAAGCGGGTCGAGCTCGGAATGTACGAGGGCATCCCTCACCTCTTCACACCGATCATCACCGAGGCGAAACTTGCGGCCAATGCGCTGAAGAACGCGGTCAAGGAGATGGAACGCCGCCTCAAACTGCTTGCCGCCAATCACGTCCGCAACATCGATCAGTTCAACAAACTCTTCGATCACGGCTCCGAGTACCTCTTTGAAGACGTGAACCAGGAGCCATTGCCGTACATCATCATCGTCATCGACGAGCTGGCCGATCTGATGATGCTGGACCGCGCCAACGTTGAAGAGGCCATCACGCGTCTTGCGCAGATGGCTCGTGCAGTCGGCATCCATCTGGTGCTCGCCACGCAGCGCCCGTCGGTGGACGTCATCACCGGGCTCATCAAGGCGAACGTTCCCACCCGCATGAGCTTCCGGCTCGCGACCAAGATTGATTCGCGCACCATCATCGACATGAACGGCGCGGAATCGCTGCTGGGCCGCGGTGACATGCTCTTTCTGCCGCCCGGAACCAGTCGTCTGCAGCGTGTCCATGCACCGTTTGTCACCGAAAAGGAGATCGCCGCCGTAACCGCCTTCTGGAAGGCCCAGGGCGAAGCCGAATATGTGGAAGGCTTCCTGGATGGGCCAAAGGATGAGAAGGGTGAGGGCGGTTCCGGGAGCGCCAACGATGGAGAGGAGGCCGATCCAATGTTTGACGATGCGGTTCGCCTCGTCTTTGAGTTCGGAAAGGCGTCAACGAGCCTGTTGCAGCGCCGTCTACGCATCGGGTACGGACGGGCGGCTCACCTGATCGACATGATGGAGCGAGATGGACTCGTCGGTCCCGCGGATGGATCCAAGCCACGCGAGTTGCTGAAACCCGCGAGTTACTTTGCCGAGGTGGACTCCTCGATTCGATAGGGGAATGAAATGGGAACGCTACCAATCGAGCGGTCTGCCACGATAGGCTGGACCGATGACGATCTGCCGTCCTGTTCTCGCATCTCTTCTCTGCCTTCTGGGTCTGGGTGCTTCAAGCATCCGGGCCCAGTCTGTTGCTGACCGCGCGAGCGAGGTCGATCCACTAATCGGCACGGCCAATGGTGGCAATGTGTTTCCCGGGGCGACCGTGCCGTTCGGCATGGTGCAGTTCAGCCCGGAAGCATCGCCCACCAACCCCAAACGCCTGATCTCGGCCCCGGGCGGCTACGAATACAGCGCGAAAGAGCTTCGCGGCTTCAGCCTCACCAACGTCGAGGGCTGGGGGTGTGCGGGCGGCTCGGGCGATGTGCCCCTGATGCCGGTCACCGAGCCTGTAACGCAGTCGCCCTCGACAGATTTCCGGCACACCTACGCTGCGAGTTTCACCCACGCCGATGAGACTGCGCAGCCGGGGCTGTACCGTGTGAAGCTCGGCAACGGCGTAGAGGTTCGGCTCACGGCGGGTACCCGCGTGGGCATGGCGAGCTTCCGCTATCCGGAGGGGCAACCGGCGACGCTGCTGGTGCGCACCTCGGACTCCGAGGTAGGGTCCACCGCTGCCGTAACGCATATCAATAGGGCTGCCGGCACGATCGCCGGCTCCGTGACAAGCGGCAACTTCTGCGGCTATATCGACAAGGAAGATCGCCGGGCGTACTACACGCTTTACTTTGTGGCTCGCTTTGATCGGCCCATGGTGGGGACGGGCGCTTGGCATGACACCACCCTTCTGCCGAATGCGACGGAGGCGGAGGGCGGAACAGGCTTTGGACCCAAGGGCTTTCCGGAAGCGGGGCACGGCTCCGGCGTCTGGGCCAACTTCGGCACGGGCGGAGAGCTCGGGGTTCGCATCGGGCTCTCGTACGTGAGCGAGGCGAACGCGGCGCAGAACCTGGAGGCGGAAGGTGCTGCGGGCACAAGTTTTGCCAGCCTGAGTGAGCGCGCGCGAGCTGCATGGAACCGTCGTCTGGGGCAGATTGAGATTGACGGAGGCACGCCCGAGCAGCACCGCGTGTTCACTACCGCGCTGTATCACTCGATGCAGACGCCCACGACCTACAGCGACAGCAGTGGCGAGTACCGCGGGATGGACGGCCAGGTCCATTCACTGGCCTCCGGGCAGGCCACGCAGTATGCCAACTTCTCCGGCTGGGACGTGTACCGCTCGCAAATGCAGCTGGTCACGTGGCTCGACCCGAAGACTGGCAGCGACATCGCTCAGAGCCTGCTGAACCAGTCCGTGCAGGACGGTGGGCGATGGGACCGCTGGACACATATGGGTGGTGCAACGCATGTGATGAACGGTGACCCGGCGGCTCCGGCGGTCGCGGACATCTGGGCGTTTGGCGGCAGGGCATTCGACGCGAAGGCCTCCCTGACCTCGCTGGTGCACGCCGCCGAGGTGCCCACCGCTGCGGACCTGAGTAAGGCCGGTTGTCCGGTCGAGTGCGCCGGCGAGCGGCCGGGGCTGGACCAATACCTGAAGCTGCATTACATTCCACTGGGCGCTCCGGCGTGGAGTGCGGCAGCGGACACGCTCGAGGATGTCACGGCGGACTTCGGGATCTCTGCCTTGGCAGGGCACCTCGGGGACAGCGAGGTGCAGAAGCGCTTTCTTGTAAGGGCGCAGTACTGGCGCAATATCTGGAATCCGCATGCAACGCCGGATGGCGGCTACTTCATGGACCGCAACGCCGACGGCAGCTGGCCCACGACGGAGCAGGACAGCGATAGCGACAATGACCAGGCCGTGAAGCCGTTCACACCTGCTACGGGTGCCGGTTTCGTTGAAGGTACAGCGGCGCAGTATGTCTGGATGGTGCCCTTCAATGTCGCCGGGCTGTTTCAGCAGATGGGCGGCCGGACGACCGCAAGTGCCCGTCTGGATCGGTTCTTCTATGACGAAAAGGGTGCACCGGCCGTGACGAACGCGGGGCCGCTCCACGCCGAGCTGAATAACGAGCCTTCGATCGAGACACCCTGGCTGTACGACTTCGCCGCGCAGCCCTGGAAGACACAGCAATTGGTGCACCAGGTACTGCAGACGCTCTGGACGCCCACACCCAAGGGCATTCCCGGCAACGATGACCTCGGGGAGATGTCCTCGTGGGCCGTCTTCGCGTTCATCGGGATGTATCCCGAGATCCCCGGTCGCGCGGAACTTGTGCTGGGCAGCCCGACCTTCTCGCACGTGCTCGTGCACCGCCCCGGAGGCGATGTCACGATTGAAGCACCGGAGGCTTCGTCCGAGGCCTTCTACGTGCAGAGACTAGCTGTGAATGGACGGCCCAGTACGCGGACGTGGCTACCCGAAGATTTCGCCCTCCATGGCGGGACGCTGCGCTTCGCTCTCGCGAACTCTCCCAACCACCAGTGGGGAACAGGACAAGGGGATGAGCCGCCGTCCTTTGACGCACAAAAGGAAGCGGGAGCTCCGTAGAGCTCCCGCTTCCGGGTAGACCGGCTTGATGGCTACTCGACGATCTGGCCTTTGCGAGGACGCCGATTGGATTGCAGGATCTTCTTGCGAAGACGCAGCGACTTCGGCGTGACCTCGACGAGTTCATCATCGGCGATGAACTCAATAGCCTGCTCCAACGTCTGCTGCCGATACGGCACCAGGCGCAGAGCTTCGTCCGCCGAGCTCGCACGCATGTTGGTCAGCTTCTTCTCACGCACAGCGTTGACATCCAGATCGTTGTCGCGCGAGTGCTCGCCGACGATCATGCCCTCGTACACCTCGACGCCGTCCGGTACGAAGAGCGTACCGCGATCCTGCAGACCGTTCAGCGCGTACGTGGTCGTTGTGCCGTTGCGGTCCGAAATCAGCGCTCCCGTGGGACGCTGCGGGATCTCGCCCTGGTAGGGGATGTAGTCGGCCGCGATCGAGTTCATCACGATGGTGCCGCGTGTCTCGGTGAGCATTTCGTTACGCAGACCAATGAGGCCACGCGACGGAATCTTGAACTCCATGCGCACGCGCCCGGAGCCATGATTCGACATCTTCACCATCTCGCCCTTGCGTGGCCCAAGCCGCTCGATCACCGTGCCGACAAACGCTTCGGGGATGTCGATCGTGAGCTGCTCGGAGGGCTCCATGAGGGCACCATCGATGCGCTTCGTGACGATCTCAGGACGCGAGACCATCAGCTCAAAGCTTTCACGGCGCATCATCTCGATGAGCACGGAGAGCTGCAGTTCGCCGCGCCCCAGCACCTTGAAGGTTTCGGGGGAGCCGGTATCTTCCACGCGAATGGAGACGTTGGTGAGCAGTTCCTTATCGAGCCGTTCCCGCAGGTTGCGGCTGGTGACGTAGGAGCCTTCGCGGCCGGCAAACGGCGAGTTGTTGACCGAAAACTGCATCGCAATCGTCGGCTCGTCGATGGTGATCAGCGGCAGCGGCGAAGGGTTCTCTATATCTGTAAACGATTCGCCAATCGTGATTCCCGGGACGCCTGCAATCGCGACGATGTCGCCCAGCGTGGTCTCGGTGATGTCGGTACGCTTCAGGCCATCGAAGCTGAACAGCTTGGTGATCTTTACGGTTTGCAGCGAGCCATCACGCTTGGAGACGGCCACTTCCTGCCCGGTCCGCAGCGTGCCATTGAACACGCGGGCAATGGCAAGCCTGCCTAGGTAATCGGAATAATCCAGGTTCGTCACCAGGATCTGCAGTGCGCCTTCCGGGTCACCGGTGGCCAAAGGGATGGTGTTCTGGATCAGCTCAAACAGCGGCTGCAGATCCGTCCCGGGCTGCGCGAGATCCATCGTTGCCGTGCCGGCTTTGCCGTTCGTGTAGATGACCGGGAACTCCAACATGTGCTCGTCGGCATCAAGGTCGATGAACAGGTCATACACCTCGTTCAGCACCTCCTGCGCACGTGCATCGGGTCGGTCGATCTTGTTGATGACCAGAATCGGCGTCAGCTTCGCCTCAAGCGCCTTGGAAAGCACATAGCGGGTCTGCGGTAGCGGGCCCTCGCTGGCATCGACCAGCAGCACAACGCCGTCCACCATCTTCAGGGCGCGCTCTACCTCGCCACCGAAGTCAGCGTGGCCGGGCGTGTCAACGATATTGATCTTGGAGTCGTGGTAGTGAATCGCCGTATTCTTGGCAAGAATCGTAATTCCGCGCTCTTTTTCCAGATCATTGGAATCCATCACACGCTCGATCATGGTCTCGTTCGAGCGAAAGGTGCCGGACTGGCGCAGCATGGCGTCCACCAACGTGGTCTTTCCATGGTCAACGTGCGCGATAATGGCGATATTGCGGATGGGCTGCGTAGCGATAGCGGTTGCGGTGCTCACGGGGAGTGTTCTCTCTATCTTGGCGCGAGCGGAAATCCGGGGCTCTGCGCTGTCTGGGGTTGAGGGAGGCGCGAACGCAAAAAGGCGTTAACCTTGCTATTCTAGCAGGCTGCATCTCACCGAGGAGACACTCCGCCTGGAACGTCGCGAAAGCCCGCAAGGACGTGCTGTAGACTCTGTGTACCCATGGACCTTACGCGCGCCTCCCAGCTTGAATTGCCGTCCTTGCATGGCTACCAACTGGACACGGCGTACGACGAAATGTTCGTCGCGCAAGGGGAGTTGCACGACCACTACGGACCGCTGCTCGAGCTGCTCTCCGCACTGCCTCCGGGCGAGATGCAGCGCCGCAAACAGGCCGCCGATCTCGCCTTTCTCAACCAGGGCATCACCTTCACCGTCTACGGGCGGGATGAAGGTACCGAGCGCATCTTTCCCTACGACCTGCTGCCCCGCATCATCACCGCGGCGGAGTGGGAGCGCGTCGAGAAAGGCCTCACCCAGCGCATCACGGCGTTGAATCTCTTTCTGAAAGACATCTATAACGAGGGCCGCATCCTGAAGGATGGCATCGTGCCCCGCGAGCTCGTTTACTCGTGCCCCCAGTTCCGCCGCCAGATGCAGGGACTTCAGGTGCCACGCAATGTCTATGTCGCCATCTGCGGTACAGACCTCATCCGGCTCGGCAACGGCGACTTCGTCGTCCTGGAAGACAATCTCCGCGTGCCCTCGGGCGTCAGCTACATGCTCACCAACCGGCGTGTGATGAAGCGCATCTTCCCCGCGCTCTTCCGCAACTACAACGTGCGCGCCATCGAGCACTACACGCAGATCCTGCTGAGCACCCTGCGCTCGCTCGCCCCGGAAGGCCGTCCCGAGCCCAACATCGTCCTGCTCTCGCCGGGCGTCTTCAACTCTGCCTATTTCGAGCACGCCTACCTCGCGCGCCAGATGGGCATCGAGCTCGTCGAGGGCCGCGATCTGGTTGTCCACGACAACATCTGCTACATGCGGACCACCAGCGGCCTGCGCCGCGTGGACGTCATCTATCGCCGCGTCGATGACGATTTCATCGACCCGCTCTCCTTCCGTTCTGACTCGATTCTCGGCAGCGCTGGTCTTTTCAATGCCTATCGCGCCGGCAACGTGACGCTGGCCAACGCCTTCGGTACCGGCGTCGCCGACGACAAAGCGATCTACGCCTTCGTGCCAGACATCATCAAGTACTACCTCGGTGAAGATCCGCTGCTGAACAACGTCAAGACCTATCTCTGCTACCTCGATAAAGAGCGGGAGTACGTCCTGGCGAACCTGGACAAGCTCGTCGTCAAGGCAGTGGGCGAGTCCGGTGGATACGGCATGCTGATCGGCCCGCAGTCCTCCTCCAGGGAGCGCGAAGAGTTTGCCGAGAAGATCAAAGCCAACCCGCGGAACTACATTGCGCAACCGACGATCAGCTTCAGCCGCGCGCCCTGCCTGATCGGCGACGACCTGGAGCCGCGCCACGTGGATCTACGGCCCTATGTGCTGTACGGCGACAAGGTCAGCATCGTGCCCGGCGGGCTGACAAGGGTAGCGCTCCGCAAGGGCTCCCTGGTCGTCAACAGCTCCCAGGGCGGTGGCTCAAAGGACACCTGGGTGCTTAGCTAAGCTCGCCTGTTATGGCGGAGCCGGCAGGCTGGCCGATTCTGGCGCTGAAACTCAACAAGAGACACAGCCCTGCCATCACCAGAAAGATCGATCCCAGCCCAAACGTCTGCCCGATCCCGCCCAGCAGGGGCGGACCCGCCAGCAGGCCGGAATAGCCCATGCCAACTGCGGTCGACAGCCCCACGCCGGCAGAGACACCCGGCATTTTTCCTGCCGCGCGATAAAGCACAGGGGAAGAGTTCGCCAGGCCCGCACCGAACAAAGCAAAGCCGAGCAGCGCACCGCTCGTACCCGGACCCAACACGACCAGCAACGCTCCTAGGGCGGCCAGCATGCCCCCGTAGCGGAGTGTGCGCACCTCTCCCAGCCGTGAGACAACACGATCTCCCAGCAAGCGGCCCGTCAGCATCAGGGAGGCAAACACGCCGAATCCCACACCAGCCCAACCGGGTCCGAGATGCCGCACACCGCGCAGGTACAGGCCGCTCCAATCCGCCGTACCGCCCTCAGCGATCATGGCCGCCACAACCAGCGAGCCCAGCAAGAGCAGGCGGGGCGCGAAGCTTCTCCCCTCCTTCTCGCTTGCCTTGCCGAGAGCATCATCGCCCAGCATCCATCGTGCACTTGCTACCACGGCGAGTACCAGCAAGAGACTGGCACCGCCCGCCAGCACCCTTGGCGCAGCATGCCGTGCAAATGCGGCACTGATCCCAAACGATCCGATCACATTGCCGAGACTGAAAAGCCCGTGCAGAGAGGAAAGAATGCGTCGGCCGGATCGGGCCTCCACCAGCACGGCCTGTGCATTCATCGCTACATCCATGCCCGCGCCACATATGCCGAACACAACAAGAGCAAGGAGCAGCGTCCAGCGGCTCGACATGGACACATTCAAAAACAGTGCGGCCGCAAATCCCGCACCACACAGCGCGCTGATCAGCCGACTGCCGTATCTTGGGATCACCCTGCTCGCGACAGGCATGGCAATCACCGCACCCACGCCTGCTCCCAGCAGCACCGTCCCGAGTCGCCCCGGGGACATGCCCAGTGCGTGCGCACGCTCCGGAATGAATGGCACCCAGCAGCCGACAACAGCTCCGTTCACGAAAAAAAAGACGCTGGTCGCTGCGCGAGCCTTCCCTGAATCGTGCACTGCATCTCCCCACTGCAAGCTTTTCCACGCTCGCAAACCATGAATCCCACACGCTTATAGTGATGGGATGCAATGCTCGCCAAAGCATCCCCATCGTGCTCTATGGGTGTGGCTAACCTGCGTTTGTTTGCTGGCGACCCCGGCGTTGTGTGCCGAACGCCTCGTGCTGATCGATCAGGATGGCTCCGGTCCAGCCGGCTCCAATCAGATGGCCATCATGGCCCTCCTACAGGCGCCGGAGGTGCGCGTTCTGGGCATCACGATGGTAAGCGGCAACGCCTGGGAGCCCGAAGAAGTCGCCCATACGCTCCGCATGCTGGAACTCATCCACCGCACGGATGTCCCTGTCGTTCCTGGAGCCGCCTTCCCGCTGCTGCGCACACGTGAAGAAGCCTTTGCGGATCGCACACGGGATGGCAGCTTCGCATGGTACGGCGCCTGGGGCGATGTGGCCGACCACACCAGCAATGAGCCTTACCACGCGGCTGATGTCGTTCCACCACTGAAGGAAGGCACGCCGACATCCGCGGCGTCCGCCGAAGACGCAGCCCACTTCCTTGTTCGACAGGTGCATGCGCATCCGCATCAGGTCACGCTCTATGCCGCCGGCCCCCTGACCAATGTAGCCCTTGCACTTGCCCTTGACCCTCACTTCGCCGAACTGACGCACGGCATCGTGATCATGGGCGGCAGCCTGGCGCCGCAGACCACCGACCCTGAGTACGCGACGCATCCACGTCACGAGTTCAACTTCTGGTTCGATCCTGAGGCCGTCCACATCGTACTGCGTGCCGGGTGGGCACGCATCGACCTCACCCCGGTCGACATTTCGCTCAAGACGCAGTTCTCGGCGGAATTGCTGCAGCAGATTGCCACGTCTTCGCAGCCGGCTGCCCAGTATCTCGTCCGTTATACAAATGGCGAGTTCTATTACATGTGGGACGAGCTTGCCGCCTGCGCCTGGATTGACCCGAAGATCATCACCAGGGAGCAGATACTGTACGTGGATGTTGATCTCTCGCGTGGTCCGAACTACGGCGACACCCTGACCTGGGACGCCGCGCACAAGCCACCTCGCAGCGACCTCCAAAAAGTGCACGTTCAGCAGGACCTCGATACACAACGCTTTTACGAGCTATTTGCTCACCTGATGCAGGCATCACCACGCACCCCCTGACGGGATCGTGCGTGTACAGTGAACCTACTGATCCCACGTCTCAGGAGGCCCATGCTTTCACGCGTTGCCGACTCGCTTTACTGGATGTCACGTTATCTGGAGCGCGCGGAACACATCACGCGGTTGCTGGACGTCAACCTGAGCCTGATGCTCGACGAAAGCGCTTCCAGCTCCGACCACCGGTGGATGCGTTTGCTGCAGTCGCTGTCCAACCCCAAGCGCCTGAAGTGGGAAGGCAATCCCTACGCGCTTGCAGCGACGCTGCTCTTTGACCCCGAATTGAAAACCTCCGTGGTCTCCTGCATCACAGCCGCGCGCGAGAATGCCCGGCACGTCCGTGAACAGATCGCTACAGAACAGTGGCAGCGGTTGAATTCGCTGTACCTCGATGTGATTCGTCCGGAACGCCGGGATCTCCTGGAGGCTGGTTCGGCCGCCCTCACAAGCGACGCGCCCTCGACTTTCATGCAAGAGGTGCTTGAGGCCATTCACGAGTTTCAGGGCATCACCGACTCGACCATGAGCCATGGTGAGGGCTGGCAGTTCATCCAGGTGGGTCGCTTTCTGGAGCGCGCAACCACCACGGCGAAGCTGCTCGAGGCCTACCACGACGATCTTTGGACACAGCCGGAGCACAGCAACGAAAGCAATCAATATCTGGCCTGGATGGGCATGCTGCGCAGCGCCACGGCGTTCGAGGCGTACTGCAAGGTCTATACCGCCGACCTGACGCCGGAACGCATTCTGGAATTTCTGCTGCTGGATGCAGAGTTCCCCCATTCGCTCCGTTTCTCGATCGAGACTGTCGAACGAGCCCTGGAGGCGATCTATGCCAAGAGCGGTCCAAAGAGCGTCAAGAGCCGAGGAGAGCAACTGCACCGGGTCGCCGGTCGGCTCAGCGCACAACTGGGTTTCGTCAGCATTGATGAACTGCTTTCCGGCAACGTGATTGACTTCCTGAAGTCCATCCAGGGGCAGTGCCAGGACATTCACATCGGCATATACCAGCTCTATGTTGACTATCCCATTCAGGTAGCGCTTGCGGGCTAACGCAAGTCACCCGCTGCCCTGCGACGAGGTTCTATGTACTTCTCCATCCGCCACCTGACGAAGTTCGTGTACAAGCACCCGGTCTCCGAAAGCATCATGGAGACCTGCATGCACCCACGCTCGGACGCCAACCAGCGCTGCCATACCTTTCAGCTCTCTGTCACGCCCCGATGCCGTGTGTTCAGTTATCGCGATCACCTCAACAATCACGTGCATCACTTCGACATTCCCGTGCAGCATAGTCAACTGGTGATCGTGGCCGAGTCGCTGGTAGAGGTGCAGCCGCACACCCCTCCGCCCAGCTCGCTCCCAGCGGAGGCGTGGGCAGATCTTGACGAGGAGGTGCGGGATGGAGACTTCTGGGAAATGCTGCTGCCCAGCGAGTTTGCCACCCCCACAGTTGAGCTCGAGGCGCTGGCCACCCATCTGGACCTGCAGCGTCGCGACGATCCCTTGTCGGTGCTGCTGCGCCTCAATGAACAGATCTACAGCTACTTCGATTACAAGCCGCACTCCACACGCGTCGATTCACCGATCGACCTGGCCTTGACCAGCCGGGCGGGTGTTTGCCAGGACTTCGCACACATCGCGATCGCGTTGATTCGCACGAAGCTGCGCATTCCCTGCCGGTATGTAAGCGGCTATCTCTACCATGGCGAGAACGTCAAGGATCGTTCCGACGACACCGCAACGCATGCCTGGATCGAGGCCTACCTTCCTGATCTTGGCTGGGTGGGCTTCGATCCCACCAACAACCTGGTTACCGGCGAGCGGCACATTCGCACCGCGATTGGCCGCGACTACAGCGACGTTCCGCCAACACACGGCATGTTCCGGGGCCGCACCCGCAGCGAGCTCACCGTGACCGTCCGTGTGACGCCGAGCGAAGGCGTTCCCCAACTGGACCGCGAACTGCCCGTCCCGGAAGACTGGTCGATCCTCGTCGAAAAAGCACAGGCTCTCCCCGAACAGGCTCCGCCGTCCCGACGGCGCTACCAGCAGGCGCAGCAGCAACAACAATGAAGACACCGGCCAGGGCCGGTGTCTTATTGATCTTCGCTGCTTCTGGTTGTTACAAGTCCATCTTCTTGAAGCGAGTTTCCGGGATCGCGCGGATCACGCCCATAATTATCCGCCAAATGCCGGGAACGTACAGAACGTCCGGGCCCTTGGCACCTTTATCGATGGACTTAACGATGGTAGAGGCTACCTTGCGTACGTCAGCAAAGCGGCTCTCGCCCTTCATGCCTTCGGTCATGGCCGTCTTGACCGGCCCGGGCTTGATGGTCATCACCTTTACACCCTCGCGGTCCACGCGGTTGCGCAGACCGTCGACAAAGACCGTAAGTCCGGCTTTGGACGACCCGTACACATAGTTCGACTTGCGTCCACGCTCGCCGGCAACCGAGCTCAGCACGGCAAGCGTGCCCGCATGCCGCTGCGCGCAGTAGTTCGCCAGCCAGGTCAACAGGCTCACCGGGGCGACGTAGTTCGTGTGCAGGATCTGCCCGGTTTCCGGAAAGCTCCGCTCGGCTTTGCTCTGCTCGCCCAGGGAGCCCATGGCCAGGTAGGCCACGTCCAGGCCACCCAGGGAATTGATCGCATGGGCGAGAAGCTCAGGGTGCTGTTGTGTCTTGTCGAGGTCCGTCACGGCTGTATCGACGAAGCCGGCACCACGCACTCGCGCATCGGCTGCTACCGCAGCCAGGCGCTCCGGGTTGCGGCCAATCAGAAACAGCTCCTCACCGCGCGAGGCCCAGATTCGCACAGTGGCCTCGGCGATCCCGGAGGTGGCCCCGAGCACAAGGATGCGCAGAGGCGCTCCCACTCTGCCCGCTTCCGACCCTCGGCCCTTCGGGTTGCGCTGCAGCGTAAGAGGGAGATCGGCGGTGGCGTTGTGTCCTGGAATGGTAGGAATCGGATTGGGACTCAACGACGGAGCCCCTGTTCCCCAACAACGCGCTCCCAGAAGCTCGAGGTAATCGCTGGATCCTTGTAACGTGCAAACCGCTCCCACTGCGGATAAAACGCCTGGTATTGCCCTGCTGTCATGCGCGCGTCCTTGGCGGGATACAACCGGCCACCAAACTCATAGGTCATCTCGGCGAGTCGATCAAACAAGGCAAAGCTGACATCCGGCTTGATCGGAAAATCGAGTGCAAGTGTGATCCCGGGCTGGGGAAAGCTCATCATCCCCGGGGAGGGCACATCGCCAAAGGCCTTCAACACGGCCAGAAAGCTCGCCAGGCCGGACTTGGAGACCTCGCGCAGGATCGCCACAGTGCCCTGCCGCGCGTTCTCCCACGGAATGGCGTACTGAAATTGCAGCAGCCCCCGCTTGCCGTACATCTTGTTCCACTTCAGCACGGCATCCAGCGGATAGAAGAACGGCTCATAGTCCTGCAATGCCTCAACGCGGTGCTTGATCTGCTTATTGAAAAACAGCGTGTTGAACAGGCCGACGGTGGTGCCGTTCAACGCCCAGCCCGGCAGCTCCATGGGAAACACCAGCTTGGGCTCCGTGGACGGCTTCAACGGTGCAGGCACCTGGGAGTGATCGCCCTGCATGAAGATGCCGCGGCAGAAGTTCTTGCCCGTGGAGTTCACATCCACCCAACTCACCGTGTACTCCACGTGCTGAGATTTCTCCGTCAGGTCGAGGAACTCATCGATGCCATGGAACTGGATGCCCGTGTAGTCCACCATGCGGCTCACAATCGGCTTCATGCGCAGCTGCGCCCACGTGATCACACCGGTCAATCCCATGCCACCGATCGTGGCGGAGTAGAAATCCGGATTCTCCATCGGCGAGCAATGCAGCTTGTTGCCATCGGAGCGCACCAGCTCGAATTGCGTGACATGGTTGCCGAACGTCCCGGCGACATGGTGATTTTTGCCGTGAATGTCATTCGCGATGGCGCCACCCAGAGTGACGTACTTGGTTCCGGGGGAAACAGGCAGGAAGTAACCACGTGGCACGGCAAAATCAAGAATCTGCGCCAGTGTGATCCCAGCCTCGGCCGTAAGAAGGCCAGTCTCCGGGTCAAAGGACAGCAGGCGGTTCATGGAGGTCGTCTGCAGCAGCGTGCCGTCCTTCAGCAGGCAGACGTCGCCATAGCTGCGCCCCATGCCGACCGGAAGAGCACCGTTGTGCGCTCCCTGCATGGCGTGCGGCAGATCGTTTTGCCAGTGCAGTTGACGAAGGTCGGCGCCGTAGAGTGGGTACCGTCCCCAGGATTCGAACGGCACACGACCGGACTCCTCGGGGGCGGCGGCCCTCGGCACGGGATTGACGAGCCTGGGCTCAGATGTTGCGGGCATACTTCCAGTTTAGCCGATGCCTGCCGTCCCGGAGAGGCCTTTGCGGCGCCCGGGCACCTGGAGGTTGACGCTACCAACGCACCAGGGACCGGCCCGGCAGGCTGCAACAAGGACCGGGCTGGTACTGTACGAAAGGAACAGGCAGGCTACATGCCGCTCGGACTGTTCCGCATGTCGAAGATGATTCCCTCCCCAGACCCACATCCGCCAGATCGCCCGTCCCCTGCAACTCCCGAAGAGGCTGCCGAGGCGTACCGCGATCGTATCGCCATCCTGCAGCGGAGGGAACGGGAGCTCCATCGCGAGCACATCCGGCTCGGGTACCTTCGCCTGGCATTCGGCGTGGCCATCGTGATCCTGCTTCTGCCGCCCAAATCATGGGTACTCCTTCCGTTCATTTCGTTTGTGGTGGCAGCGCGCATTCACCAGCGCATTCTTGCCCGATTGGCGGAGACGCGGCGTGCCCTGGCCTTCTACGAACACGGCCTGGCCAGAATCGAGGACCGCTGGACAGGCCTCCGGCCCAGACAACCCCGTCTGGACGTGTCGACCAGTCTCTACGCCGGCGACCTCGACCTCTTCGGGTCAGGGAGCCTGTTTGAGCTGCTATGCGAGGCACACACGTCGCTGGGCGAAGACACCCTCGCTGCCTGGCTGCTCGCGCCCGGCTCCATTTCTGAAATCAAAAAGCGCCAGGGTGCGGTCACGGATTTACGCGGGCGCGTCGCCCTGCGCGAGGCCTTCGCCGCAGCACCGGGTCCGGCGCTTGCAATGGTGGATCGGACGGCCCTCGCTGCCTGGGGAGAGGCTTCGGGCCCGGCGCTGCCACAAATGTTCCGCTGGCTTGCCCCACTGCTCGTCCTGCTCACGCTGGGTGCGGGGTGGCGCTATGCGGCAGCGGGTACGCCGGTGCTGCTGACCCTGATGCTCGTGATAGACCTGACGCTCACCTTCACGTACAAGCGCGCGTTCCAGGGGATGTTTGTCGAAGCGGAGCAGGCCAGCCGATCACTCCGAACACTCAGTGTCCTGCTCGGGCACATCGAGAAGGAGCCCTTCCTGGCCGAAGAGCTATCGGAGGCAAAAGCGACACTCCTCACCGGGAGGTCGTCGGCGTCAGTTGCATTGGGCCAACTTGCGGGACTGGTCCTGTGGTCGGAGGCACGGAGCAATTACATCGTTCGCATCCTCGACGGGCCCCTGCTCTACTCACTGCAATTAGCTTTGGCTTTGCAAAGCTGGAAACACCGTTACGGCTCGCAACTTGGCCCCTGGCTGGACATCCTGGGACGATGTGAAACGTTGCTCTCGCTCGCAGGCTACAGCTATGAGCATCCGGCGGACCGCTTTCCTTCCTTCAGCGAAGGGGCAGCAACCTTCGTGGCGACCGGCCTCGGTCATCCCCTGCTGCCCGAGGCGCAATGCGTGCGCAACGACGTCTCCCTCGGTGGCAGCACCCAGCTACTTCTGGTAAGCGGCTCCAACATGAGTGGGAAAAGCACACTGCTGCGTAGCGTGGGGATCAATGCCGTGCTCGCCTTCGCAGGAGCACCCGTGCGTGCATACACGCTTTCGCTGTCGCCTCTGACCGTTGCCGCCAGCATCCAGGTCAGCGATTCGCTGCAGGCTGGAAGATCCCGTTTCTACGCCGAAATCCTCCGCTTACGCGCCATCACAGAAGCTGCTCGCACCCAGGGAAACGTCCTGTTCCTGATCGATGAGGTGCTTGCCGGAACCAACTCCAGCGATCGCCTCGCCGGGGCTCACGGCCTGGTGAACGACCTGTTGCGGCAGGGCGCCATCGGCCTGCTGAGCACGCACGATCTCGCTCTAACCGCAGTGGCTTCTGACAGTGCGCAGGCGGTTCGCAACGTCCACTTCGAGGATGAGGTTGTCGATGAGAAGCTCCACTTTACCTACAGGCTTCAGGAGGGAGTTGTGACACGAAGCAACGGCCTTGCCCTGATGCGGCTCATCGGCCTGGACGTGTAAATGTGTGCGTAAGACAGAAATGCCGCCGGAAGCCGGCGGCATTTCTGCTTCAGGTAAAGACCTACGAAATGTAGACATTCCCGTTGAAGCCATTCGGGAAGAATCCGCCTTTGGTCGAGCCCGTGGCACCCGGGGTGGCGTACACAATCTGCAAAACCTGTGAGATGGTCCGCACAGGGTTCAGGCCGGTTGTTGGTCCGGTCTCGAAGATCGTCGACATCGTTGGCGGGATGTCCAGCGAGTCGGAGGCAGGCGAGACCACCGCTGTACCGCTCGGGAAGAAGATACACGCTTGACGCAGCGCGCCGGAGTGCTGTGCCTCGACATCCAGAATCTGGGCCGCATAGTTCAGCGCCGGGATGCTGGAAGTAAGGTACTGCGCTCCGCCAGCGTAGGCGCTGACGCCAACGCCTTCGATCGTGCGAGCCAGGGCGACAAAGCTCGCGTCGTCCGTGGGCGCACCCAGCGCGGCAAGGTTCAGGCTTGGCATCGATACAGGCGTCCCTCCGACGGCGGCGATGGTGGAGCGCAGAAACTCAACGTGCTGTACCTCTTCGGTCATCAGGTTGGCAGCAACGTTAGCAATGGCGCTGTACTTGAATGTGATCTTTGCACCACCGCTGGCAGTACCCGCATTCGATCCCATGTCCGCGCTGGACAGCCCCGAACCCGTCACGATGTACGAGTAGAAACTTGCCTCGAAATACTCGAGATTCAAGGCAAAGTTAAGGACATCCAACACAGACGGAGCACTCGTTGGGCTCGCGATGGGTGGTTGGTTGAACCCCGCATCACTGCAACCCGCTACGCCCAGCATGCCTGCCGCGCCGGCGGCCATGCCCAGGTTGGTGAGGATGCGGCGGCGGTTCATCCGTGTGGCAACGCGCTCACGAAGCATCGCTTCACCTTGTCCCGCGAGTTGCTCCTCAGAGAGCCCGCCATCTACTGCAAGCGTCGTATCCAAATTATTCGACACAGTTCAATCTCCTAATACGTTGGTCCTGGTGTTGACGAGCCTGATGGCTCGCGACTGCGTTCTGCTAGCGTGTTAGGACTGAATGGTTCCGTTCACGCCCTTCGGGAAGAAGCCACCCGGGACCGGTGTCGGAGGTGTGGTCGTGGAAGCGGTTGTCTGCCCATACACCACCGCGAGATCCTGCGTGGTCGACCGTGCAGGAGCGAGGCCAAGTGGGCTGCTGGTCGCGTTACCGGAGACAAACACAGTGAAGTACTGGGTCGCATTCGGCGGTTGATCGTAGGCGTCCAGGTAAGCCAATGGATTGCTGCTGAACGAGGCAACCACGCCCTGCGTAATGCACTGGTAATTCACTGCACCAAGATGCTGGCCTTCCGCACCGAGAATTTGCGCCGCAACCGTAAGAACGGCTGGATTGCTGACCAGGAACTGGGCTGCACCCGCATAAGCGCTGTTTCCCAAAGCGGTGAACTGACGAGTGGTCGCAAGCAATTGAGCCTGCGTCGTTACCGTACCTTTCGCCGCATAGTTCAGGTTCGGCATGCTGATAGGCGTCGCGCCAAGACTCGTAATCGCTGTGCGCAGATCATTGATGTGGTTCACTTCGTCAGCAGCCAGGGCCTGAAAGAGCGCGGCGGTCGTCGCGTCCAGCGTCAGCTTCCCGGGAGAACCCGCGATGGTGCCAGGTGTGGAACCCTGCAGGCTTGCTGCAATCGGGTTACTTGTTGTCACGATGGAGTAGAGGTTCGCTTCGAGATACTCGAGGTTCAGCGCGAAGTTGAGTACGTCAGAGACTGCAGGCCCAGCAGGAGTCTGCGCAGAGAGTCTGGGCGCGCCAATGAACCCAGCCGAAACCGCAAGCGCTGTTGCTCCGGAGAGACCGCCAAGAAACTTGCGCCGGCTTAACCGTTCTACTGCCCGATCGAATGCGACAATGCCACGGTCTGTTTCCAACTGCTCCGCGGTGATCTTTTCACTCGGGGCCAGTGGTGATGAATACTTCACTTGAGACATAGGGGGGCCTCTCCTCACAAAGGGGGACTACAAAAAAGGGGACGTTACGCCGGGGGTGGATCATGAGGCTATCGGCAGCGCCTCAAGAGACCGGGCATACTTCAGTACGCCTCAGACCGGGACTTCGGATTACCAGACCGTTCACGCACGCAGTCGGCACATGTTCTCTGCAATAAAGCCTGTGATGCGGTGCGCGCGCAGACGGGATGCTCCCTTCTGGGGGACCCAATGGGTGTACGGCAGATGGTTCGCACGGTGGTGAAGATTGTTCCCGAAATTCCGCGCACACCAATACATACAGACACTTGGACAAACACGGGTCCGGCGCTTGAGCCATCAACTGGCAACGTGCACTACCGGCAGAGGTGATCCAGCATGGACTCCGGTTCCTCGTTATCCGGGACCTCCACCCTGCGCTGCAGAGCAACCATTTCATTGAAGGTGGCCCCGCCGGGCGTAGGTACCTTCGGGTCCTGCTGGTAGGACGGATCCGCCATGGCCTGCTCCAGCGTCGTAAACGCAAAGCCTCGCTCCCTGTAAAGAGCAATCAGCTCCGGCAGCATGTGGGCATCGAACGCGCCGACATGCATGAGCAACACGTACGGCACATCGTGACCGTAGAGGTTCTGTGCCAGCTTGCGAAACACACGGATGTATTGATCCGCGATTGCAAGATAGCTGTCATGCAGCGTACGGATAGCTTCCTGATCCCCCTTGGCCGCACATCGCGCGTATGGCTCGTTCCAGAGGTAATCCTGAAAGTCGATGGAGACCTCGGCGATTTTGTAATGATGGTCCTTCAGCCATCCGCGTACCTGTTCGCGTTTCGCTACGGTGTCGCCCTCTTCCAGAAAGGGGTAGCGGAACCAGCGCCAGTCACCGTGCGGCTCCAACTGCATCAGCATGGGCTCATTCTTCGCGATATTGCGCTCGTACTGCGCGGCGCTGAGCTTGTCGAACTCGGGATGCGACCATGTGTGATTGCCGAGCGGTTCACCCGCTGCTTTCCATGCCTGCAGAATGTGAATCTGGTACGGGTATCGTGCGATACGAAAGCCATTCACGAACCCGTAAACCGGAGGCAGATTCTCGTTCTTCAGTGTTGCCAGAATGCTCTTCACTACAGCCGGGCGAGCCATGCCGGGCGGCAGGGGTCCATGTGCCGGCAGATCGTCAAAGGTGAACGCTACCTGGGGCTGCGATGAAGGTGCGGGCTCTGCCTTGTGATCCGCGGTCTGTGCCGTCAAGGAAAGAGCGCCGCCGCAAGCCAGGGCAGTCAGCCAGGAGCGCAGGCCCGGTCTTCTGGAAGGAAGCATCCTCCGAGTCTACTTCGCGTTGCGGGTGACCTCTCGGGCAGGTGCGCCCATCCGCGCTCGCCACAACGCGCCCTGCACTGGATCGACAATGCCTTCCAGTCCACAGACGTCCGGAAACTCCTGGTGCACTTCGCGCAGAAGAGCGTCTCGAACCGCTCCCACGTTCTCCATTACGGAGCCGGCAAAGGCGATGCTGGGCCACATCGGAGGCAGCCCTGCCGAGTTCTCCTCACGCCCTTCGGTCAGGATGCGCCGGATCACAAGTCGCACCAGGTAGCCCAGCTTTTGCCCCTCGCGCTGCAGGACCTGCTGGGCAACGGGATCGCCAGCAAGAGCGCAGCCATGCACCAGCTTTGAGAGTTTCGAGAAGTCGGGTGCGGGGATGCTGTTGGCGAACGCAATCAACTCGTGCTCGGAGCCAAGTCCCCAGAAGCGCATCGCCTCCGTGAGCAGCGACGTGGCACGGCCTTCGTCCTTGGCCAGAAATCCAGCACGCAGCCCGTTCAGACCAATCCGATTCGCTGACCCCTGATCCGCCAACTGGGGTCCCCATCCGCCGGCTCCCACCAGGCTCCCATCGTTCCGCCGACCGGCCACGTTGGATCCGGTACCAGCAAGCACAAGCACGCCAGGCCGGCCTTGAAAGGCCGCGTCCAGTGCGATCTCTACGTCGCCAACGATGGTGAGTTGTCCGGAGATCCTTGCCGGCAAAGCTGCGCGCAGCCAGTCCACGACGAGCGGCACGGTCTCGCCCGCGGTGCCGACGCATGTGTGCCGGACCTCGCTGAGGGGCCTCCGCGCTTGCACACGCAGTTGTTGCAGCGCGGCGTCCAGGTTGGCATCAGCTGTTTCGGCGTCCACCCGCATGCGTTTTATGCAGCCGCCGCGGACGCGCGCTACTTCCTGATGCTCATCTGCGAGGAGGTAGTCCGTCTTGGTGCCGCCAGCGTCGATTGCCAGGTACAGAGGGCCTGCTCCTTGGACGGGGCGACCTAAACTTTGTTCACTTTGGGTAGACTCGTTCATTTTCTTGGCTACTTTGGACATTTTAGCTTCCAAATTCGGCTGTCCTGGAAAAGGATGTACCTGAGGGTAGTGCGGCAGGGCCGCGGGAGCACCTCACGAAATGATGAAAGAAGGCTGCATGAAACGCGTTTTGAGGACTCTTTTGCATGTCGTAACAGCGTTTATGGTGACAACTGCCGGGGCGCAGGTAAAAAGCGTGTTGTTAACGCCAAAAAGTGACCATCCGCAAGTGCTCTTCTGGATGGGCAACGGACTCGCCTCCGTGAATTCCTTTATGGAGCACAAGGGCAAGATCGGCATCATCTCGCCCACCTGGTACCAGATCGATGGGGATGGCCTGGTGACGGGCGAGCCGCAGCCCGCCGTCCTGAAGGCCGCCCACGAGGCACACGTAACGTTACTGCCGCTCTTCGCTCTCTTTAACGCCGAGAAGGCGCATCACCTTGTCGGTGATCTGCATGCACAGGATGAGATGAAC
Source organism: Verrucomicrobia bacterium Tous-C9LFEB (assembly GCA_964658105.1). Taxonomy (GTDB): domain Bacteria; phylum Acidobacteriota; class Terriglobia; order Terriglobales; family Acidobacteriaceae; genus Granulicella. Next base: position 80,748 of record CAZZXY010000003.1, read on the forward strand.
CAGGCGTTTATCCGCGAGTGCAAGGAGAACGGCTACGCAGGGATCAACTATGACGTGGAAGACATCATGTGGACCGATCGCGATGCACTCTCCGCCATGGTGAAGCGCACCGCGGACGCGCTGCACAAAGAGGGGTTGCTGGTGACCATTGATGTGGTCCCCGGAGCACCTGGCCATGCGGGCGAGACTGAGTTCGGACGCTGGATCTTCCAGGAGTGGCGCGGCGGCTACGACCTGAAGGCGCTGGGCGAAGCCGTCGACCTGATCTGCCTGATGACCTACGACCAGAGCACGCACTGGACGACTCCGGGGCCGGTCGGCGGCTGGATCTGGACGAACAAGAATCTCGAGTACGCGCTGAAGGTGGTCCCGCCGCAGAAGCTATCCCTTGGCATTGCTGCGTATGGGTACCGCTGGTATGCGGGCGACCCGGGACTGAACAAAAAAGAGAAAACGCCGAACGTGACCTCCGATTACATCTCGACGGCCACCGCGCACTCGTTGCGCGATACATTTGGCGCGAAAGAACAGTGGGATGAGGAAGATCACACGCCGTGGTTCTTCTATTATCGCGACGACATGCGGGAGTGGGTGTTCTATACCGACCGGCGCGCCTTTATCGATCGGTATGACCTTGCCCGCGGCAAACAGCTGGAGGGTGTGTGCTCCTGGGTGCTGGGTGAAGAAGACCCGGCAATCTGGGCGGCACTGCCCAATGCACGATGACCAGAGTGACCATTTCGTGCAGATGACGGGCTCCCCGTAACTCTTTTTGGTCACGAACGGTCCAAAGTGACTTGATTGACTACAAAGAGTGTCTGCTTCGCGCATTTTCCGCTGGACTGCGCCTCGACCGGAGCTTATGGTGAGGGCACCGGGCTGGAGATGAGGGGCTTTTTCCTGATTGCGCGTTTTTGCGCGTCGGGAGGCTGGCCGAACCTACAGATCACGCACCGGAGGTGATTCAGACAGGCCATCGCGAGCGGGTACGCAGAGCAGCCCCACCGCAGCACTGTCCGGACAAGGTGAGGTCATATGAGGTCGAACTTCAGGAAGCTAGCTGGCACATCCGCAGCCGTGATTCTTTGCGGCTCCACGGCACTGGCGCAAACAGTGACAGGCGCGGTCACGGGTAACGTTACGGACCCAAGCGGAGCCGTGATTCCCGGCGCCAAGGTGGTCGTCCACAATGTGGACACAGGCGTGGACTCAACGGCCACCACGGATAGTGCGGGCCTGTACCGCATCTCCTTCCTGCCGATCGGCCGTTATCAACTCCAGATTCAGGCCGCCGGCTTCGGCACGCAGAACGTTCCGTCGTTTCAGCTGGAGGCTTTGCAGACGCCGACGTTCAATGTGAAGCTGATGCCAGGCGGCGGCACGGAGACGGTCGATGTCTCCACTGCATCCCCGATTCTGAACACCAGCGATTCCACTCTCAGCGGCACGTTCACCGCGAACACCATTCAGAATTTCCCGTTGAACGGCCTGGACTTCAGCGCGCTGACGCTCTATGTACCCGGTGCGATCAGCACTGCCGGAACCAGCGGCACGACCAGCACGGAACGCAGCACCTATTACACCGATTCGGTGAACGTGAATGGCAACCGGGCCCAGGCGAACAACTACACGCTGGACGGCATCGACATCAATGAGACGTTCAACAACCTAATCTCCTACAGCCCCGCCCCGGAGTCGCTGCAGGAGGTCAAGGTACTCACTGCGAATTCGCCGGCCGACTACGGCAATGTGAATGGTGGCGGCGTGGTAGCCGTGCTGAAGAGCGGCACCAATGCGTTCCATGGGTCAGCCTATGGCTACCTGCAGGATTACCACATCAACGCGAACTCCTATAACAACAAGCAGACGGACCCGGTTACGCCAATCAACCCCTTCTCGCAGGCTCAGTTTGGGGGAACACTCGGCGGACCGATCAAGCGGAACAAACTGTTCTTCTTTGTCGATTACCTCGGATCGCGGTATCACAAGGGCGGTACCACCTCCACCAGCGTTCTCACCCAGGAGATGCGCAATGGCGACTTCTCCGCCCTGCTGAAGACTGCCAATCCGATTCAGCTCTACGACTCCGAGAACGGGTTTAAACCCTATGCGAATGACCAGGGTATTCCTGTCATCAATCCCGTAGCGAAGTACCTGTTTGCGCACCCTGAGCTGTACCCATTGCCCAATGCGACGCCTACCGATGGCATCACGGCGAATGATTATCAAGGACCGTCGCGTAACTTCCATGCGAACAACCAGGGCGACGTGAAGATTGAGTACGACCCAGGAGCTCGTGACAAAATCACCGGTTTCTACTCCATGTCTACTGCTTACGATGGCAACACAGCCCTGCTGAACATCACGTTTCCTTCGGTCAACATCTTTCCGACGAAGGTCTTTGGCGTGAACTGGGTGCACATCTTCTCGCCATCAATCGTGAACTCAGCGCGCGTAGGCTTTACGCGCACCGTGTGGAACGAGGGCCTGCCCCAGGACTTCACGGGGCAGTTTGGCACGAACGGCAACGCCGTAGTCGGGATCAGCTTTCCGAATCAATCGTACGAGGGCTTCAGTTATCAGAACATCGCCGGCGGCGGCGGCGTGGGTACACCGGCGCAATTCGGTGGTCTCACCGACAATACCTATAGCTACATTGACAACCTGACCTGGCAGCGCGGCAAACACACGTTCAGCTTCGGCGCTCAGGCACTGCGCTACCAGAACAATTACCCCACCAGCAATAACGACGGGTTCCTTGGAAGCCTCGTCTACAACGGTACGTTCACGAGCGATCCGAATTCGGCCGCTGGCATCCAGACCTCGTTCGGCGGGGCCGACTTCCTTCTGGACCGTGTCAACCAGGCGCAGGTGACCCTGGGCAGCGTCAACGTTGGACAGCGCCAGTGGCGCGCTGCCGGATTCGCTGCAGATGACTTCAAGGCAACGGCGCACCTGACCCTGAACTACGGAGTGCGGTACGAGTTTGACCAGCCGTGGGTTGAAGTCAACAACAAGACCGGCAACATCGACCTTACGACAGGGCAAGTGATCTATGCCGACCACGTACCCACGGGCGCGCCGGCGGGTTCAGGCGTCTGCAGCACCCGCGGATGCTATCAGCCGAACTACCGGCAAATCATGCCCCGGCTGGGTTTTGCTTACCAGGCGACCGACCGCTTTGTGGTTCGTGGCGGCTACGGTGCGACCAGCTTCTACGAGGGCAACTCATCCAATCAGCGGCTTACGTCCATCACGCCCTTCATCCAGGCGGTGAACGTGACCGCGCCTCAGCCCACGGCTACAAGTGGCGGCGCACCTCGCACGGCAGAGCAGGGTTTCACTGGCGGCAGCTTGCAGTACGGCGGCACCTTCAATGTCTACCCGCAAAACATCCAGCCAGCGTACGTGCAGGAGTGGAGCCTGACGACGGAGACCGCGCTTTCACGTTCGCTGTCGTTGCAAATCGGCTACCTGGGTGAGCAGGGCCAGCACATTGAAGACTATGGCAACGTAAACCAGTGGCGGGTACCCAATGATCCGACGTCTGCTCCGTTCTATAACAATCAGTACATTGGCGTGAACGCGATTGACCCATCGGTGAGTATCGGCACACAGAGTTTGCTAATCACTGAATCCCGCGCGGCTATGAACTACAACGCGCTACAGGCCGTGCTGCGGCAGCGCCTGAGCCATGGGCTGGAGTTCACCGCCAACTACACCTACTCGAAGTCGCTGACGAACAGCCTGGGCAACTATGGCCTGAATGTGTCCGGGTTCTCCGGTGCGTTCCAGAACTACTACAACAGCGCTGCGGACTGGGGTCCGGCTGGTTACGATGCTCGCCACAACTTTAGTGGTACGGGCGTCTACCTCCTTCCCGTCGGCCATGGTCAGCTCTACCTGTCCAATGTCAATCACCTGATCGACGAGCTGATTGGCGGTTGGAAGATTTCCGTCGCCGCCGTCGCGTACAGCGGCTTCGCGCAGACGGCAACGGGTGGCTCGAGCGGCACGGGAGCAACCCTCTCCTATGGCAACAGCCGGCCCAATCAGTACCGCAGCCTAAAGGTCGTAAACCGGAGCTTGGGCAACTGGTTCGGTACCGATCCTTCCGCAACGCCCTGCCCCCTGGACTCGACGACCAATCAAGCTACAGACAATGGTGTTTGTGCTTTTGGAATTGCCACCCCGGGAACGTTCGGTACCGCTACGAACGGCAGCCTGCGGGGACCACGTTTCCTCAATGTCGACATGTCCGCCTTTAAGGAATTCCACACCTTCCGCGAGGAAAGCCTTGGTTTCCGGTTTGATGCGTTCAATACCTTCAACATCGTGAGTTACGGCAACCCGGATACCGGCATTCAGGACACAAACTTCGGCAACGTTTCTACGCAGAGCGCACGCTCCACGGAACGACGGCTGCAGTTCTCCGCAAATTACCGCTTCTAACTCACACGCTTGAGGGAACACACGCCGAGCCGCAGCTTCGTAAGCGGCTCGGTGTCTAACTCTGGACAGAACCAATGAACGTAGTTGAGATTTCGGTTGACTCCCTCGAGTCAGCCATCGCTGCCGAGCAGGGTGGGGCCCAGCGGGTTGAGCTTTGCAGCGCGTTGCGGGAAGGCGGGCTGACGCCGAGCCTGGGCCTGATCCGTGCGGTGCGGGCCAGTGTCGCCCTTGACCTTTACATCCTGATTCGGCCGCGTTCTGGCGACTTCCTGTACACCGACGAGGAGTTCCGGATCATGCAGGAAGACGTTCGCATTGCTGCACAGGAAGGTGCCGACGGCGTCGTGCTTGGCATTCTGACGGCGGACGGTGATGTCGATGTGGAACGTACCAGAAGGCTTGTGGACGTTGCCCGTCCGATGGAGACGACGTTCCATCGGGCTTTCGATATGGCGCGTGATCTTGAGGGTGCCCTGGAGGACGTGAACCGCTGCGGTGCGACCCGCATTCTGACTTCAGGTGGCATGGGAAACGCATTGCTGGGACGGGAGCGACTCGAGGCGCTCCACCGCGCTGCAAAGGGTCGTCTGGCCGTGATGGCGGGAGGTGGGGTTCGGCCCGCCAATGTTGCGGAACTGGCGCAGGCGACGGGGGTATCCCAGTTTCATTCTTCGATGCGGCGAGCCAAGGAGAGCCCGATGCGATACCGGATGCCCGGTGTGCACCTGGGAGAGGCCGGTGTTGACGAATATGCGCGCAGCTGTGTTCTGGCAGAGGACGTTCGTGCGTTGGTGGATGCTGCCCAGGCTGTGGTGACTCGTTAGGCCGCCCAAAGCGTTGCACTGCACGTCGCACTGCGCATCGCGGTTGCGGTTCGTGCAATGATCCTGTTACCTGCAGCATTGATTGTGAACGGCAACCATGGCTTCCAAGACCGAACGACGGGCTAAGGAGATTCTTCATCTCCTGTTGCAGAACGGAAAGACCTCCGTTGAGGAACTGACGGACCAGTTTGCTACGTCGCCAGCGAGCATCCGGCGCGACCTAGCTCGACTGGCGGGTCAGGGGCTTGTGCATCGGACGCATGGCGGGGCGATGCTGGCCGGGCAGCTGTACGAGCCGTTCCGCTTCGATGCGTCCTTTAACGAGCGCGAGGAGCGGTTTCCCGAGGAGAAACAACGCATCGCGACGGCAGCGGCGGCCATGGTCGGTGAGAACGAGACGATCGGGCTGACAGCAGGCACGACCACCACGCAGCTGGCACGGAGCCTGCGTATGCGGACGGATCTTCACATCATCACAAATGCCGTGAATATCAGCATGGAGCTGAGCACCGGCAATGGCCTGGAGACGACGCTGACCGGAGGCTGCATGCGGTGGCCAGGGGCATTTTCGCTGAGTGGACCGATGGCGCTGGAAAGCATCAACGTCATCCTGCTCGACAAAATCTTTTTGGGTGTCTGCGGGATTCACCCGGAGCATGGTGCAACGACGATCCAGGCGGATGAGGCGCTGCTCTTTCGCGCGATGACCCGGCGAGCCAAACAGGTGATCGTGGTGGCGGACTCCAGCAAGGTCGGCATGACCAGCCCTGCCGTGATCTGCCCAGTCCACGACATTGATTTGCTGATCACGGATAACGGCATCTCGGCGGAGTCGCTGCAGGCTTTTCGCAAGAGCGGTCTGCCTGTGTTGATTGCGGAGTAGAGTGGCCGCCAATAGAAAAGGACGCAGCCGAAGCTGCGTCCTTCCTGACCGGGGTCGAAACTAGGCGGCCTGCTCCGTGACCACGGCATGAGCGGCTTTGGCCTGCTCTGCCAGGACACCGAAACCTGCGGGATCATTGACGGCGACGTCTGCGAGGATCTTGCGGTCCAGGCCAACACCCGCCTTCTTCAAACCACTAATGAAGGTGGAGTAACGCAGGCCATGTAGCTGGGCGGCTGCGTTGATACGGACGATCCACAGGGAGCGGTACTGGCGCTTCTTCTGCTTGCGGCCGATATAGGCGAACTTCAGGCCGCGTTCTACGGCTTCCTGGGCTGCCTGGTAGAGCTTGGATTTTGTGAGGAAGTAACCACTCGCGCGCTTGAGAATTTTTTTGCGGCGATCACTGCGTTTTGTACTCCGTTTGACACGGGGCATCGCGTTCTCCTGTTTTTGCGTTGTGCTTGGTCCCGGTGAGGGATCGCGGCTGGAGGCAAGGTTGGCCTCTTCACTCGCGTACTGCTTGGAATCTCGGTGGGTTGGCTCATCAGCCGACCCAGGGGCCTCAACGCCTTCTGGCCCTTCGTCCGGTGCTGTCGCCAGCTACACGAAACGGCTCGATCCTAAGAACTCTGGGAAGCTTCCGCGCTTTAGGCGTAGGGAAGCATGCGGGCGACCTTGGGAGTATCGGCAACCGAAACAAGCACGATCTTGCCGAGCTTGCTCTTGGTCTTCGAGTCCTTTGAGGTCAGGATGTGGCGCATCTTGGACTGGCCCCGTTTGAACCTGCCGGAAGCAGTCTTCTTGAAGCGCTTGGCCGCGCCCGTGTGGGTCTTCATTTTTGGCATGGACGTCCTACTGACAAACAGCGATTTTACAGCAGGGGTCAGTATACCAGAGGGTGCGTTATGCCCCGGGCGCCACGGCCATAGGAACGGATTCAGCCTGCGGTACAGGCTTCGGCGCCTTTGGCTGAACAGGGATGGCCTTTTTGCTGGGAGCGAGGATCGCATGCAGGGTCGTGCCTTCCATACGAGGCATGAACTCCACGATTCCGGCTTCACCCATGTCCATGATCAAACGATTAATGATCTTGTAGCCCAGGTCGCGGTGGGCCATCTGACGGCCCTTGAAGCGGAGGCTGGCCTTTACCTTATCGCCCTCATGGAGGAAGCGGACTGCCTGGTTCTTTTTCGTCTGGTAGTCGTGCTCGTCCACCGTTACGGAGAATTTCACTTCCTTGATGACGATGACCTTCTGGGTCTTGCGGGCGGCACGCTCGCTCTTGTCCTTTTCGTACAGGAATTTGCCATAATCCTGAATTTTGCAGACAGGCGGAACGGCATTGGGAGAGATCTCCACCAGGTCCAGCGATCGCTCACGTGCGATCCGGAGCGCCTCAAAAGGGGCCATGACCCCAAGCTGGGCACCCGTCTCATCGATCACGCGCACTTCACGGGCGCGGATACGGTCGTTGGTACGAATAAAAGACTTCTGTGAACGCTTGTCGTTAAACGGTGGGATAGATTGCCTCCATGGCCCGTCCGGGACCATTTGTACTTGGATGATGTTTGTGCCTAGACGATTCGACTACAGCGAGGCACGGCACACGCGAGTATAGCATCCCGCCTGGAGAACATACGGAATCCTGTGGCGGTCGACTCTGCAAGCGGAGCCGCCGGTCGCCGCTTGCACCTGTGCCTCACGAACTGCGAACATAGGGCGAATGCTGCGCCGCCTTGTGCATACGCCGTTGGCGTCTCGCCGTGCTGCATTCGCATCTCCAGGAGGCATCTTGCCTAAGCGCCGTGTTCTGCTCGTCGACGATGAAGTTCCCGTTCTGCTTACGATGAAGGCTGTTCTCGAAATTTCGGGGTTCGACGTCGATACCGCAACCTCTGCCCGGGAGGGTAAGCTGCGCATCAAGAAAAACGAGTACCAGATGGTGATCACGGACATGCGCATGGAGTCCGACGCATCCGGCCGTGAGGTCATTCAAGCCGCTCGTACTGCCCCGTACCATCCTGCCGTAGCCCTGTTGACTGCTTTTCCGGTCGCTGACGATGATTGGCAGGACATGGGCGCTGACAAGATGCTTGTAAAACCGATGCAGACAGCCCAGCTGATCAAACAGCTGGAGAAGCTGTTGGAGTCGCATGCGGCCAAGCTTTCCCGGCTCTCCGTTGCTGCGTCCGGCGAAGCAAGTGGGACGTTTGAGACACAAGGCGTCGAGAAGGCCGCGATGAAGCGGACTGCTACCAAGAAGGCTGCTCCGGCGCCCTTGTAGGACTCCCGGAGGCAGATCGCGAAGCTGCAGCCGAGATGCTGTAGCTTTTTCTTTCAGATCTGCCGTTGAACTTACCCGATTGGCCTCTCAGCTGCGTCTTTTGTTCCATCCCTGCTTTTCGCAAAGTCGGCCACACTGTACCTGTTCCTGGCAGTCTGGCGACGAAATGCATACTGAAGTTCGTGACCCTTGGAGAAGCAGAAAGACCTTCGCGAAGCCGCTTATGGGCCTGGCGCTTGGTCTGCAGGTGCTGCATGCACTCGTGATCTTCATTCTGCCTCGGCCAGTTGTGTTGTCGAACATCATCCAGGTGTGCTTCCCGCTATTCGCGGTGTTTGTGAGCCTCCACCAGGGCACATCCAACCCGAACAGGGCTGGTCGGCGGAGCTGGTATGCCGTGGCGTCGGCATTTGGCATCTGGGCTCTGGCACAAGGCCTTTTTCTGACATTCATGTACGTCCCAGCGCCGGCACGCTGGACGGTCCGACCAGACGATGCACTCTGGGTGCTGTTTGGTCTTCCCTTGTTGCTGGCCATCACCACGACTTCGCATGAAGCGGACCGTGTGGCCTGGATGGATCGAGTTCAGGCGATCCTGTTCTTCGCCGTCCTCTATCTGCTCGTGTTTCTGCCCTCAGGGCGGTTGGCCGTGACCAAGTCCTACTCCATTCAGAATGGAGCGCTTGTACTTTGCTGCCTGCTGCGGCTGCCGGCCTGCACTCTTGCGCGTGAACGCAGATTCTTCCTGCACCTGGCGACGTTTCTGCTCGCCTACGCCAGCATGGAGGCTCTGGGTGAGCTGTTGTACAGGCATGGGTGGGAGACGGGATCAACGGTTGATCTTGTTTGGACGGCGCCCATCACCCTGTTCGTCGTCCTCACGCTACGGGACGCTTCCTCACCGCATCATGAGGGCAAGCACTCCAGTCGCCTCGTCAAGGCTGTGGGAACGATGCAGGGCCTCAGCGTGGCCGCCATGACATTCCTGTCTATCGGCGTTGCCGCGTTCCTTGCCACCCGAGAACCGCTGCTGGGAGGCATCTTCGTCGTTGGAGCGTTCTCATTGTTCGCTTTCAGGACCAACGCCCGGGAGCGGCTCTGGCAGCAGGCGCACAGCCGGCTGGAGGAGACGGTGCTTCGAGACCCTCTGACGGGCTTAGGAAACCGGCTTCAACTTCGCCGGTGTCTTGCGGAGCAACTCACCGGGGCCGATCGCGAGCAGGTCGTTCTGCTGTTCGTTGATCTCGATCGTTTCAAGCAAATCAATGACAGCCTTGGTCATGCTTTGGGAGATCGCCTGCTGATTGATGTGGGCCGAAGACTGAGCGAAGCGTCGGCCCCCGAATCGATTGTTTGTCGGCTTGGTGGTGATGAGTTCGTTGTCCTCACCTGCGCGCACGACGCGAGCGATGCGCAAGCAGCGGCGGGCTCCCTCCTGGAGTCACTGCATGCGCCTTTTTATCTCGGGTCGCATGATCTGCGTTGCACGGCAAGTATCGGAGTCGTTCTTGCGGAACTCGGCGAAAACGCAGATGACCTGCTGCGCACGGCGGACCATGCGATGTATCGCGCCAAGCAACTCGGCCGCGACAGGGTGCAACTTTTCGATGCGGTTCTTCGTGCGCAGATGAGTAGCCGGTGGCGCATGGAAGCAGAGCTCCGCATGTGTGTGGATGCATGTGAGATCCAGGTCGCCTTTCAGCCCATCTACTCCGTTGAAAAAGGCGGAATTTGCGGATTTGAAGCGCTGGCCAGGTGGTCGCATCCGGTCCTGGGGAACGTGCCTCCTGTGGAGTTCATCAGCGTAGCGGAAGAAAGCGGGCTTATTCTCGCGCTTGGTGCGCAGGTCTTGGAGAAGGCCTGCCTGCAGATGGCTACCTGGAACAGCTCCTGGGGAACATCTTTTTCTGTCAGCGTGAACGTATCGCCGCGTCAGTTTGCGGATGCAGGCCTGATGACATGCCTCCTGTCAATCCTGGAGCGGACGGGTTTGCCACCGCACCTGCTTCGGCTCGAGATCACGGAGACAGCCCTGCTGACCCATGAGAGCGTCGTGAAGCAAACATTGCAGCTGGCGCGAGCCCACGGAATTCGCATCTCGCTCGATGATTTTGGAACCGGCTATTCCTCATTGAGCTTTCTGCTCAGCCTGCCTGTGGACGAGGTGAAGGTTGATCGGAGTTTCGTCTCCCACATGCACCAGGACCCGGATCGCGAAGAGCTTGTTCGCACGGTGATCCACCTGGGGCACTCCCTTGGCAAACGAGTTGTCGCCGAGGGTGTCGAGACGGAGCAGGACCTGCTTGGCCTCGCAGAGATGGGCTGTGAGTGTGTGCAGGGCTACCTGATCAGCAAGCCTCTCTCACCGGAGGATGTGGAAGCTGACCTCTCCACCATCTCGGCCCGGAGTATGTCAGCAGCCATGCTTGAGTACAGGGGCTCCGTGCGGGACCGCAGACCGGTCCGGAACTCTGCCCGGTTCTCCGTTTCCCCCGAGGTGCTGCTGGACCGGGAGGAGGTCACCTCCTGACTTACAGGTAGGTGACACCCGTCAGATCCTGGCTTACCTGCCAGAGTTTTTCTCCGGTGGCTTGGTCAAGAGCCTGCGGTCGGGGCTGAACGACCGCGGGATACCCCTTGAACTCTTTGAACCCATCAGGGCCGATATATTCGGCACCAGCAACGCCAGCTGCGGTAGCCGCATACTCTGTCGGAAGGGCTCCCATCGCATCATCCTGCATCAGGAGAGGTGCCAGGAGACTCACGAGTCGTGCTTTCAGGGAGCCAGTTCCAGGTCCATTCTCGAAAATACTTGTCCGGGCGATTCCAGGGTGCACGGCGATGCTGGTAAGCGGGAGTCCTGCCAAGACTGCCCGGCGGTTCAGCTCTCTGGCGAAGAGAATGTTGGCGAGTTTGGATCGGTTGTAGGCGTCCCACCCCTCATACGCGCGTTCCCCCTGGAGATTGTCCCACTCGATCTTCCCGTTACGGTGCGCGAGTGACGCCACAGTCACGACGCGGGCGGCAGAAGCTGCCTGGAGAGCAGGCAAAAGCAGGCCGGTCAGGGCGAAATGGCCCAGATGATTGGTCGCAAACTGCCGTTCAAAGCCGTCGACGGTCAGTTCGCGCTGATTCAGAGCCATGACCCCGGCGTTGTTGATGAGGACATCGAGGGTACCGTATCGATGAAGAAAATCTTTTGCAGACGCCCGAACGGAGGCGAGTGAGGCCACATCGAGTTCCAGGACGTCAGCTTTCGCATTCACCACGTCGGCTCTCATCCGAGTCAAAGCTTCCTGGCCTTTGGTGACATTTCGACAGCCCAAGAGTACGTAGGCCCCATGCCGCGCGAACTCCAGTGCCGCTTGGTACCCGATTCCGCTGTTTGCGCCCGTGACAAGAATGGTCTTCCCTGCCTGCGAGGGCATCTGCGCCGCTGTCCACTTTCCGCTCATCTTTCGTCTCCATCGCGGATGTACCGCTTGCCTGTTGCCTTCGGATGCCAGTTGCGGCACACTCAACTGTACCGAAGACGAACAGTTCCGGCCCTGCACCTTGAGCAGCCCCTAGCCGTTTTTTGCCATATGCCTTTACAATCAAGCGGCAAGCTGACCTGTAGGTTGTAGTCGCAAGGCGAAGCCCCCACCGGCTGCTCTGATTCCGTCGTCATAGAGGAAGGTTTTCTGATGAAAGCAAGCGCACGCAGCGCACAAATCGCCGGGAGCGCCGCGCTCCTGCTGATCCTCACGGGAGCAACCGGCTGTTCGAAGCTCAAGGCCCGCGATCAACTCGTGAAGGGCGTGCAGGAGTTCAAGGCTGGCCATTACGAGACCGCCATCGGCCACTTCCAGCAGTCCATTGAGCTCGACCCCAGCTATACCCCCGCAAGAACGTATCTGGCGACGGCGTACAGCTACCAGGTGCAGCCAAATAACAACACGCCGCAGAATATGGCGGTGGCACAGAAGGCGTTGGATGGCTTCAACGAAGTTCTGGCGAAAAACCCGAACGACGTCGATGCGTTGCGGCAGCTCGCTTCGATTCACCGCAATACCATGCAATTCGATCAGTCTCGATCTGACGAGTTGAAGATCATCCAGCTCGACCCGAAGGACTCCGAAGCCAACTATTCCGTTGGCGTAATCGACTTCCAGAAGGCTGACAAGAACGCCGTTGATCTCTTGAAGAGCAACAAGATCACGGATGACCTCAAGGGCAATGCAAAGATCCCGGTGAAGATTTGCCAGCAGCTCTCCGGGGAGAGCTCTTCTCTGCTCGATAGCTCCCTCCAGTACCTGAACCGCGCCGTTGAGATTAATCCGAACTACGATGATGCGATGTCTTACCTGAACCTGGTCTGGCGTCGTAAGGCGGACATCGAGTGCGGGAACGACGAAGCTCGAAAGACGGACATCGCCAAGGCGGATGACTATATCCAGCGCGAGATGACGGCGCGCAAGGCCAATGAAGCCGAGAAGGAGCGCAAGGCTTCCGGTGGCATCGATATGACCAAGTAGAAGCTGTTTGCTGCAAGTAGAAGGGCCTCCGCCACGCGGAGGCCTTTCTGCTTGAAGGTCATCCGGTCCGAAGCCACGGAGACAGAGGCGCTCGATGGGTCTTCAGGTCAATCGCATCGCCATTCCGAACCCCTACCGGCCTCGCCTTTCCAGGTGGACAGGTCGCTTCGGCTCTGGCCGTAGTGCCTCGTCGTTCTCTTTTGCCGTCGGGTGAACGCCGAAGTCCCAGACATCCTGGTTCACGGCCCGCTCATTGAGGACCTCGATGAGCGCGTATTCGCCGAACTCCAGTGGACGCAAGGGTGTGAGTTTCACCCAGACACCTCCGGGCAGCAGTTCCGTGCGGACCTCGATGATGCCGGGTTGCGACTTGCCGGTGCCAAGGAGCTTGAGCCGAGGGCTGGCGACGGCCCGGGCACCTTGGCGGACATCGATCTGCTCCAGCACATAGCCGCTCCGGGCCGAGCCACCGCCAGGGGTCGCCTTGCCCGGTTGTCCCTGCGTGTCCACGACAAAGGTCCCGCCACGGTCGTCCTCGCCGGCATCCTGAATCTCCAGTCGCACGAAGAAGACGGGGTCTGCTACGTGTAGCTGCACGTCAGCCCGTTCCTCTTTGAGGAGAAACAGATCGTGCGGGCTGGCCGCCGGATTGATCTCCTTCTTCTGTACCGCGTGTGCCGTTTCGCGATTCAGATCGCTGCCATATTGTGGAAGCGGCACGAGTTCAGGTGTGCCGCGGAAGACATCCAGGACGAGAACACTGTTGTCCTCCGGTAGACGGAGGTCCTTAGCGACTTCGGGCGTCCTTGCGGTCCGGGCAGCCTCTTCCCGCGCCAGTTCAGGGCTAAGCACCGTTGGCGGCTGCTGACTCTCCCCGGACGCTTTGGCCGACTCCTGGGAGCTCTCCCAGGCCCGGGTGGCCGCAAGGTCTACAAGAGCGAGTGGAAGCTCCTCCTGCTGCCCATTGCGCTCAGCAGATCGATACCGTACGACGTCGCCCTGCACCTGGTAGCTGAGCACGGTCTGATAGCTGCCGTCTTTGAGGATGAGCCGTGTGCGGTGATGAGCGCTGTCCGCTTGTGAGGTGGCCGACGGCAGCAGGGGGCGCCTGTCTGTTTGTGCAGCGCTTGCGAGGGGGCTGGCACCGGGTAGTCCCGATACAGCCAGGACGCACACCGCTGACAGCATCCAGCGCTTCCCGCAGATGCCCGGCAGACAAGCAGGAGGACCCAGGCGAACGCGCTTGCCCGCAAGGTGCTCCTGATGTTTCGGCGCTCTACGCACGACACTCTCTCCGGGACGAACTCATGCTAGACAGACGCACCCGGCGAGGAAAGGGGATGTAACCTCAGGCTCTTTACGCGTGACCGAGCGCGCCCTGCAGAAAGCAAGGCCGTTCGCACCTAGGTCGAACGGCCCGCGAGCTCACCAATCCTGACGGTTCAGGAGACTAGAACGTCTGCGCTTTCAACCATTCCCGGAACTTGGGTCCCAGATCGTCACGCTTCAAAGCGAACTCGACATTTGCCTTCAGGAAGCCCAGCTTATCCCCGGCATCATGCCGTTTGCCCTCGTAGCAAAAACCGTAGACCTTCTCAAATGCGAGCAGGGCCTTGATTGCGTCCGTGAGCTGCAGCTCACCACCTGCCCCTGGCGTAAGGTTTTCGATCATTTCGAAAATGCGCGGGGTCAGGATATAGCGGCCGATGATCGCGTTCTGACTGGGAGCGTCTTCGGGCTTGGGTTTTTCTACCAGGTTATGAACTTCGAGAAGCCTGGGATCATTCGGATCCCGCGTGAAATCCAGGCAACCGTAGGAGGAGATGGCGGCTCCTTCCACGACTTCGGACGCGATGATCGAGGACCCTGTTTTGTAGTGTGCCTCTGCCATTTGCTGCATGCAGGGCACGGCGGCGTCCACGATGTCATCGGGCAGAATGACGCAGAACGGCTCGTCTCCCACAAGATTCTTTGCCTGCAGGACCGCATGCCCCAGGCCCAGGGCCTCTGGTTGCCGGGTGTAGGAAATCCGCGCGAGCTGCGACATGGAACGCGCCAGTTCGAGCAGATCCGTTTTGCCGCGCGCCTCCAATTGATATTCCAGCTCAGGAGCTCGGTCGAAGTGATCCTCGAGCGGCGTCTTGCCGCGCCCGGTGATGATGATGACTTCGTTGCAGCCAGCAGCAACGACTTCTTCCACTGCGTACTGAATCAGCGGCTTGTCCACCAGCGGCAACATTTCCTTGGGCACCGCTTTTGTCGCGGGAAGGAAGCGTGTTCCCATGCCTGCGGCTGGAATCACCGCTTTTCTGAGCTTTTTCACTGCCATGTTGCCGATGTTCCTTCCTATACCTTGGCTCGAACCTCCCTGGACGATACCAGACAGAGCCGGTCGTTACAGCATCACCAAGGTCAGTTCGTTCAGGTTACCTTTCGCCGTCCCGTGTGCCGGGGCACATCGAGATTGCACGCCCTATGCCGCTTTGCGGCACTCAATGCCGAGACAATTCAGCCAGCGCCCCTCATCCTCCACATCGCTAAAAAGCGGATCTCCGGAATCCCCAAAGCGTGCACGTCGAATCGAGGTAAACCCAGCGGCGGCGAGTTCCGGGACGAAGCCCTTATAGTCCCACATCCAAAGGTGTTGGCTCCGACCGAAGATGGCGCGTGGCAGCGACTTCATGCCGCGCGCCCCTTGCCGCTCGCCGAGCAGGGTGTCCGCCATAAACGTCTGGGCGGCCTCGGGCGCGTCAGAAGACGTGTATTGCCGGGCATAGAACTCAAGGTCAGGCAACACGAACCGGAACACGCCGCCCGGACGCAGGTAGCTATACACATTGCGCAAAGTCCTGCGACAGTCTTCCAGAGCGATGTGCTCCAGAACGTGAGAACAGTAGACCCGTTCTGCTGAACCCGGGTCCACCGGAAGCCCCTTGATGACATCACCGTAATGAATATTGCTGGGGTAATCAGGGAACCCGCGACGCACGAGTGCCGCCTTCAGGAACGGCAGCCGTTTCTCCAACAGGAATGCCGGGCCCGCATCGAAATTGAGCCAAGACGACGGCGCAGTCGTGCCGCAGCCGAATTGCACATTTTGGCTCTGCATCCTCAGGATTATAAATTGCCGGCGAGGTCACGATGCCATGTGAGCATCGGCCGGTGTCAAAGGACCGGTGAGTTGTCACCGAGCATGGCCTTGCGAGCCACTTTGATCGGGACGGGACCCATCTTCATCAGCGTGTCGTGGAACTGCTGGAGGCTGAAGGATGATCCCTCCTTTGCCTGCACGTCCGCGCGAAGCTTCAGAATCTGCAGCTTGCCCAACGTGTAGTACAGGTATAGCGCGTCGCTGGTGCCACGCTTGGTCTCGACCTCCGCGATCGGGCGCGATTGATAGCCTTCACTCACGAAGAAGTTCACCGCCTGCTCCGTCGACAGTGCCCCGCCTACACCGGTATGCATGCGGATCGCTACAACAAATCGCGCGTCCCGCAGCAAGGCATCCTGAAGCTGGCCAAGCTTGATCAGCCTGGACTCACGCTCATCTTTCGCACCGACTCCAGGAGCGTTGTAGCCCTGTTCAAGCATCATCTGCTCGCAGTAGTGCGCCCAGCCTTCGATGTAGGTATTCGCCCCAATGACCCTGCGAATTTTGGAAGGAAATTGGGGCTGATACAGAAACTGCACATAGTGCCCGGGATAGGCCTCATGAACGCTGGTTGAAACAATTGTGCCGATGTTGAAGGCGGCCATGTACTCGCTCGTGCGCTGCGGTGTCCAGTTGGGTTCAGGAAGTGTGACGTTAAACAGCGCCTTGGTTGAGTGGGTTTCAAAAGGTCCGGGGGAGTCCATGCTGGCCTGTGTGGTTGCGCGCATGAATGGCGGCGTCTCCTCCAGGGTGGGTTGCACGGTGCTCGGGATTGTGATGATGCGGTGACTGTGGATGAAGCTGATCTCGGAGTCGAACCGGTCACGAAATGCCTGCAGAAGTTTGTCCGGTGCCGGGTGCATGGTGGCAAGCTCGGCGAGTTCCTGTTGCGGCGTCTTGGCGGGGTCGATCTCTTTCGCGATACGTGCAAACTCAGCCTGGTTTTTGTGCAGATCGTCCAGGCCGATCTGGAGCAGATGATCCAACGGAACGTCCACCATCTCGTTGTAGGCGAGCGCCCGGGAATACGTGTCCGCGCCGTAGCGAAAATCACCGTTTGAACGCGGCAGCAGATCGGTCTTCATCCACCCACCGTAGCTTTGCAGGGCGCTGATGACAGCCGCATTTGTTTTGGCGAACTCAGCCTTCGCCGGCGCGTCGTCCGCTGCCGCAAAGGCTTCCGGAACGTCGTGCTGAAAGAAGCTCACTAGGCCGTCGATCTGCTCGAGCGCGATCTCGGTGTAGATCCTGGGCGGA
Organism: Verrucomicrobia bacterium Tous-C9LFEB; assembly: GCA_964658105.1. GTDB lineage: Bacteria > Acidobacteriota > Terriglobia > Terriglobales > Acidobacteriaceae > Granulicella. The sequence goes on from CAZZXY010000003.1 coordinate 98,119, forward strand.
TTTTTCAGGTTCTTGCGGGCCTCGGCAAAGACTTGCGGCATCTGTTTTTCACGCGCGATCGCCGCGCGGAGCCGCGTGTTCACCGGAGCGTACGGCCGCTCCATCAAGGAAAAGACCGAGCCGGTAATGCCGCTTGAATAGTTGTCCGGGTTCTTCTCCCACCCTCGTACGACCTCAAGCTGCAAGAGTACCGAGCGAATCTGATTCAGCAGGATCTCGCGATCGGCTGCGGGCGCTGCATCCAGCGCGCCTGTGTCAAGGGCGCTGACCTTGCGCTCCCACTCATGGAGCGCCGTGATCTCGCGCTGGACGTTTGCAGCCGAATAGTCCTCGAGCTGAGGATCGTACTGGTGGAGGCCGGCACTGGTGCCCGCTGTGGGCGAGAACTTGTAGTAAACCTGCTCGAAATACTGGTCAGCGAGGAACGTAAGAGTCTGCCCTGCCCCGTCGGCCGAGACGCGCTGTGCCGAAGCCATCAGGGGGAGACCGCAAAGGAGAGACGGCACAAGAACCAGCAGCATCTTCTGCAACTTCATAGTTACGAAGTCTACCGGATGCCTCCTGCCATCCCCTCTGGTTACCGCGGCAGCGGATGCAAGGTCACGGTCCGGCCTGTCTCTGCCGACTCCCGCGCCGCCGTCAGGATCTGCATGACGACCATGTTGGTATCCAGCGCGGAGAGATCGCCCTTATCCTGCACCTGGCCGTGCAGCACGGCGACGAGGTACCCCAGGGAGGTGGCCTCGCTGGGAGCGAGCGCGGGCGAGGTCTGCTGCGTGGGCGCGTCCTGCCCCTTATGACGCAGCAGCACGTCTTTGGACGCTACCGTGACCATCGAGCCTTCCGTGCCGTAGACCTCCATGTCCTTGCGCGCGAAGCTCCAATTCCAGGAGGGCATCAGGACGGCCTGCATGCCCGGGTAGCGCAGGATGATCGTTGCATCGTCATCGACGTTCGGGTAGATAGCAGGTTTATCCGTCTGCGTCACGGCCGTCACGCTGGTCGGCGCTTCGCCGTTGCGGAGGACCGTCATGAGGTCCGCGCCGTAGCAGCCGAAGTCAAAGAGCGCGCCCGCGCCGTTCTGTTTTGGATCGGTGAGCCAGGGCAGCCACTCGGGGCCGACGCCGATCTCCTTGGGACCTTCATGACCGTCGTGCACGACGACCTTGCGGATCTGGCCAAGGTCGCCGTGCTTCGCTGCGGCGAGTGCCTCGGCGTTGCTGGCGTACCAGGTTGTTTCGTAGTTCACCAGCACGTGGACGTGGTGTTCGCGGGCGGCGCGCTGGATGGCGAGTGAATCTTCCATGGTCGTGGCGAGAGGCTTTTCCACCATGGAAGAGATGCCGTATTTGGCAGCGGCCTCGATGACGCGGCGATGATCCAGGATGGTGGTGTAGACGAGCACGGCATCGGGATGGAGCTCTTTGAGCGTGCTGTCCAGATCGGTGCGGAAGAGGCCCGCTTGCAGGTGATATCGCTCAGCGTATTGATGGGCAAGGGCAGTGTTGGGCTCGACGATGGCCACCAGCTGCGCGTCGCGGCTCTTCGCCAGGGCAGGTAGAAAGCCTCCGACGTGTCCGTGTACCAGGCCAACGATTACGACGCGCACGGGTTTCGTCTCTTGCGCTCTCGCCGCAAGGGATAAGAAACCAGCCATCAAGGCAACACACAGATTGAGACACTTGCGCAAGGGCGAACTCCTCGGTGCTCCGCGCTGTTGAAGCGGTCTTGCAGAGCACAACCAGAACATCCTACCGTTCGCCAGCTATCCCTGACTTAACTCCAGCGCTGCCAGCAGGTCACGCGTTTCCCGGATGACATCCTCAGCCTTGGCGCTGGTCAGCGGCCAGCGCAGGACGCCCTGCGGTGTGAGCTGCGCACCGTCCTTGGCGCTGCGGCCGACGAGCTTCATCATGGCGCCGATGTTGATGCCCTTACCCGGCTCGGCGGGTGCGGCATGGAGCTTTTCACTGAAGCTGAGGAACAGCATGTCGCGCATGGCTTTCATCTGCCCAGCCTTCGCAACGACCGGTGACTCCGCGGCTCGTGGTGCCACAGACTCGCGCACCGCTTTGGCTGCGTTGCTGCTGGCGGCGCCGGACAGGGCCGCGCGGCTGGAAAAGTTCAGCGCGGCTACATGCGGTGGCTGGCCATGGCGGCCGGCCAGGGGCTGTTGCGGACGTGAGGGCTGCGCACCGAAGCGTGAAGCTGTGCCCCAGAGCGGCGTCGCCGGACGTGGCGGGGTCGCTGGACGCGCAGGCGCTTTGACCGGAGCCGGGGCAGCCTTTCTGGGCTCTTCGACGGCCACACGCTTGCGCTCCAGATTGGCGATCCCAAGCCGCTCGCAGAGCATGCGGATCTCACCGACGTGCAGCAGGTGCAGGACGGATTCAGGCGGCTTGCCGTAGCGGTCCTCGAGCTCCGCGCGGACATCGGTGAGCACCGCCTCGCTGTCAGCGCCCGCGATGCGCTTGTACATGCGCAGCCGCTGGTTCTCCTCGGGGATGTAACTTTCGTCGATGCGCAGTGAAACACCCAGATTTACCGTGACGGCCGGCCGCTCATCGCGGGCCTCGCCCTTCATGCGGCTGACAGCTTCTTCGAGCATCTGCGTGTACATCTCAAAGCCGATCGCTTCGATGTGACCGCTCTGCTCACCGCCCAGCATGTTGCCTGCGCCGCGGAGTTCAAGGTCGAGCGCCGCGATTTTGAAGCCCGCTCCAAGGTCCGAGAACTCTTTGAGAGCCGCGAGTCGGCGTCGCGCGATCTCGGTGAGCTGCTGCTCGGGTGGAATCAATAGATAGGCATAGGCGCGGCGGTTGGACCGGCCTACGCGTCCGCGCAACTGGTACAGCTCGCTCAGGCCGTGGCGGTCAGCACGATTGATGATGATGGTGTTGGCTCGCGAGACATCCAGGCCGTTTTCCACGATGCTGGTCGCGCACAGAACGTCAAATTCACCGTTCATGAAGCCGAGCATGACGCGCTCGAGTTCAGCCTCGGGCATCTGGCCATGGCCCACGGCAACACGCGCCTGCGGCACGAGCTCACGAATGCGTATGGCCATCTCGTAGATGGTTTCTACACGGTTCGAGACGAAGTAGATTTGCCCGCCACGCTCAAGTTCAACCTCGATGGCGGTGCGTATGAGCTTCTCATCGAACTTTGCCACGACCGTCTGGATAGCCATGCGGTCCTTGGGTGGCGTCTCGATCACACTCATGTCGCGCAGGCCCACGAGCGACATGTGCAGCGTGCGGGGGATCGGGGTGGCGCTCATGCTAAGAACGTCGACGGAAGCGCGCATCTTCTTGAGCCGCTCTTTGTGCCGCACGCCAAAGCGCTGCTCCTCATCGACAACGAGCAGACCGAGGTCCTGAAAGTGCACGTTCTCCCCGAGCACGGCGTGGGTCCCGATCAGGATGTCGACCTTGCCGTCAGCTACCTGCTCCAGGACTTCCTTCTTCTCCTTCGCGGTGCGGAATCGCGAGATCATCTCGACCTTTACAGGGAAGTTCGCGAAGCGCCGTTTAAAGCTCTCAAAGTGCTGGAAGCAGAGCACGGTTGTGGGCGTCAGCACGGCAATCTGCTTGGAATCCTGGACCGCCTTGAAGGCCGCACGCATGGCAACCTCGGTCTTGCCATAGCCCACGTCGCCGCACAGGAGCCGGTCCATTGGCTGCGGCGATTCCATGTCGCGCTTGATGTCGGCGATCGCATTCAACTGATCATCGGTTTCATTGAAGTCGAAAGCATCTTCGAACTCGCGCAGCATGGCCGTGTCGGTTGAGAAGGCAAAGCCGAGCGCCGACTTGCGTTGTGCGTACAGCTTCAGCAGCTCGTCCGCCATGTCCTGCATGGCCTTCTTCACGCGAGCCTTGGTCTTCTGCCAGGACCCGTTGCCAAGCTTGTTCAGCTGCGGCGCGGGACCGCCTTCAGAGGAGCGGTACTTCTGAATCAGATCGAGTCGTGTGAGCGGCACGTAGAGCTTCGCATCGTCGGCGAAGTTCAGGATCATGAGCTCCAGCATGGAGCCGTCGGGCTGATCCAGCGAGCGCAAGCCTTCATAACGCGCTATACCGTGCTCCACGTGCACGACATAGTCGCCCACGGCAAGGTCGCGAAAGTCGGAGACGAACGCCGATGTCTTGGACTTTCGCTGCACCGGCCGCGCGTGTACGTCGGCGTCGTCGTTGAGATCGTTGGCGCCGAAAACGACAAACTGCCGCGCGCTGCGGGGCTCCATGTCCAGGACCTGCACGCCATTGGCAATGGCTGCACGGACAATAACCGGCGTGCGTAGATCGCCGGCCAGATAGCTGGACTCGGAGTACACCGTTGCGGAGGCCCCTGCGCTCGCGTCAGAACGCCAGCCGAGCCGATACGGCACGCCGTACTCCTGCAGAAGCCCGGCCATTCTTTCGACCTCGCCCTGATTCGGCGCGGTAATCAGAATGCGCGCTTCCGCTTCCATCAGCTTCCGGAGTTCATCGATCATGGCGGGTATAGAGCCGTGAAAACGCAGCGTGGGACGCGTTGCGAACTCGATCTCGGAGCCCTCGCTGGTGTCATTCTCCAGAATATCCACGGCGCCGAGTTGATCCAGTTCGCACCCGGGCATGCGCCGAATCCGGTCCTCCAACTCCCAAGGAGAGAGGTAAAGGTCTTCCGCGCGCACCAGCGATCCAATCCCTGAGCGCTCGTGTCGCTGCTCAACCTTGTTCCACCAGCGTTCGCCCTGGTTGGAGACCATCGCGGGCTCTTCCACAAAGACGCGCGTCTGTGGCCCCAGCAACTCCATCAGCGATGAAGCAGCACCGCCGACCGGCGCGTAGAACTCCCAACCGGCAAAGATGGTCGCGTTACTCTCCCGCCCAGCCACGTGGGATTGCAACTCGCGGGGCATTTCGCCACCCTCCAGCACGCTTCCAGCGGTGCCTGAGCGCGTGAGCCGTGCATTGATGGCCTCGAGCAGCTTCTCTGTGGCGGGCGTCTCTGTGAGCGGAAGGAGCAGCACATGCTCCACCGGGGTTGAAGAACGCTGGGTGTCAGGGTCGAAGCGGCGAATGGACTCAATTTCATCCCCGAAGAAGTCGACCCGTACCGGGCGATCCATCTCCGGGCCGTAGACATCGACGATGCCGCCGCGCGTCGTCACCTGCCCCGGCATCTCCACGACATCCACGCGCGTATAGCCGACCGACAGCAGGTGTTCGACCAGCATGTCGGGGATGTGCTCCTCCCCTCGCCGGAGTTCCAGCGCCAGCGCGGCGTAGTGTTCGCGGCCAAAGAGGCGCATGCACGCAGCCTCCACGGGAGCGATGACCAGGCGCGCCTGACCACTGGCAATCTTCCAAAGCGTCGCGGCACGCTGCTCCTGGATCTCCCCATGGGGCGAAAGATTTTCAAAAGGCAGCACATCGTGGGCCGGCAGGCGCAGCACCTCCACGGCCTTTAACGCCCCGGTCAACTCGCATGCAGCCGCTACTGCCGTGTGCAACGCTTCGGCAGCCTTGTTGTCCGAGACAAGGACCAGGGCTGGAGCCTGAGCCGCTCGAACGAAGAACGGAAGGTACAGAGCACGCGCCGTCGCAGTCAGGCCAGACACACGTCGACGGCCCGCGCCACCGGCCAGGTGACGACGCACACGTGCAAAGGCGTCTGTGCTCTCCAGATCCGCAATCAACTCGCGGACGAAGGGAAGAATCATTCTGTCTTTAATTCTATCGTTTCGAAGGAGAGACCGCCTGCAGCCGCAACAGCAGGGTCTACGCGATCTTTCTTGGGTGCGGGGAATCCATCATCGCTGGATCCGGCGAGGGTGCAGGCAAAGATCCCGCGTGCCAATGCAGGTCAGCACTTCGCAGCGTATCTGCGAGAAAGTTGGTGCGTCCAAACCGGTTGCGTGGGGATCCCATGAACCGGGCCAAATTGCGGAGAGCCATGGCCCGGATGCCACGCCGTTGCACGATCAGATCGGCCACTGGCTCTTCCGTGAATGCGTGCCGCATGGTGTGGGAGGTTCCACCATAGATCAGCAGGCGCCTGGCTCCCTGCGCGATCTCGTGCTCCAGGTAGAACGAGCGCATCACGGTCCCAATTGAATGCTTTTGGAAGCCCAGCGAGTTCATCTGCCAATAGAGGACGGTGGTCCCGTCCTGTCGCCAGCCGCCGATCAGACTCAACCAGCGACCGTCCGGCGCACGCAAACCGCTGAGATAGCTGCCAGGCAAGTCAGAAGCGCTGCGCACGCGGCGCTCAAATTCTTCCGGGTTCACTGGATTCAGGGAACATGCATTGAGTGCGCGGAGATCCACTCCCTGCAACAAGGGCGCCGCGTCCGGGACGTACTCACACACCATTTCCTTTGCCAACCGGCGGCGATAGTAGCGAAGGTTGAAACGTGTCGATTTACCCAGGCTGGCCAGAGTCGCGTCAAAGGAGGCCTGCAACGGCAGCATGCGCCCAACCTGACGCTGGCGCCACGCCCAGAATACGCCGGGCCAGCCGGAGAGCATGCCCTCGATCTCGGGCTCGCCTGCGCTCTCATAGGTGGAGAGGACGATCACAGCGCCACGCTGCACCAGAGCGCGGGCGGCCGCGGCGGCAACACGCGCCCGTTGCCCCTTGGGAGCCACCACACTGTTGAAGCCCACGGCATCGCCGGTGGACACAATACCGGAACGAATGCCAAAGAAGCGGTACTCAAAGAAAAGGGCCGCAGCCTCTATGTCGTTGGCATGCAGGCTGCCGTTGCCGTCTTTTTCAGGGCGAAGCGTCAGGATCAGGAAGGGCACCCGAAGCTTAGTCACGCCTTCGTCAAGGAAGTACGACAGCCAATGCATGGCACCAGGCTGGCCGCACCGAACTGCAAGATCTTCCAGAAGCGGTGCAAGCGCCAGGATTGCCTCGCGGCTGTCAAGAACCAACAGATTGCGGCTAACCATCGGAATGCTTGCCCTAAGCAAAGAGAGCCTCGTGCGTAGCTTCACCCAGGAAGTTAATCGTTTTCTAATCTGTAGTGAATGGCGATTATGGGTCACGTGACTGACGAGACTCGTCTTAAAGATCAGCGGTGAACACGACGTATCAATGTTCTGGGCCGACCTCCTTCTCTATCGCCTGCCCGTAGATTGCTTGTCCGTACTCTAACAATGTCACCATTAAAACACCGCCGCAGATGTTCCCCCCGACTGCCGGGCCAAGCCATTGAAAATATTTTGATAAGGTAACCTGCCCTCTAAGTACGGAAGTAAGGATCTCGCCGGAACTAGCAATGCAGTGTGCGAAGTTCCCTGCTCCCACAACGAACGTTAGTAACCAGATCAGCGCCACTGATCCTGTTACCGAGTGTGACCCGGAGACCATCCACGCGGCGGTTGCAATGATCCAGCCTCCCATCACACCTGACCAAAAGACGGTGCTCCAGGGAACCTGCACCGCATCCGTCCCAAGCTGGGCAATGGCCTGCACGATGGTTGACGGCACCGCGTGCGTGAGCGAGATCAGGCATGCAAAGGCCAGCGCGCCGACCAGATTGGAGGGCAGCACGATAGCCCAGAGCCGCAAAGTATTCCATAGCTGTCTTCTTTCGGCCAGCACCAATGCAACCGGATACAGAGTGTTCTCGGTAAAGAGCTGAGAGCGCCCGATGATCACCACAATAAAGCCGAGTGGATAAAACATCCGGGACAGCAGAAATGCCTTTGGCCCCGAACCAAGGGTCGCGAGCACAATCCCCACACCCAGTGCAGAGAAGCCCATAAACGTTCCCCCGGTGAAACCCGAAACGGCCAGGGAGACACTTCGCCGCTTCAGCTCCTGCCTGGCGTTGCGAGCGACCTGCTGATAGATTTCCTCCGCGCTGGGGCGCTGCAGATTCCTCTGCGGGGCAGAAGCATCCGGGTCAGGTGAATCTTCGGTCCCGTCGCCGGTCTGTTGCTGCCCCTTGCCGTTCCCGGCGTTGCGTCTGTCGTCCGCGGGATTTTCCTGCACTGCCGCGGGTTCCCTGTTGTCAGCCATGTGCGCTTGCTCCGTGTGCGTGAGATGCCCGATGCCTCGAACCACGGCGCGGTTGATAAAATTGGCCTATGCCCGCTGCCGCTGCGCTCGCCCCTGAGGTCCTTGCAAAATACCAGCCCGTGATCGGCCTCGAGGTGCACGTTCAGCTGCTCACGGCTACGAAGAACTTCTGCGGTTGCAAGAACGAATACGGCGGCGAGCCCAACACACACACCTGCCCCGTCTGCCTTGGTCTGCCCGGGGCCTTGCCCGTGCTCAATCGCGGTGCTGTCGAAAAGGCCGTCCTCGCAGCCAGCGCGATCGGCTGCCGCATCAACGCGACCAGCATCTTCGCCCGTAAAAATTACTTCTACCCGGATTCCCCGAAAGGGTACCAGATCTCCCAATTCGACAAGCCGCTGGCCGAGTTTGGCACGATTGTCGTTCCCGACGCGGAGGGCAGCCCCAAGACAATTGGCATCACCCGGCTGCACCTGGAAGAAGATGCCGGCAAAAGCCTGCATGATGGCTTCGCCGATTCCGCGTCGCGCACCTACATCGACCTCAATCGTTGTGGGACCCCCCTGATCGAGATCGTCTCCGAGCCCGATCTTCGAACCCCGGATGAAGCCTTCGAATACCTGACCCGGCTCAAGGAGATCCTGCTCTACACCGGTGTCTCCGACTGCAACATGGAGGAGGGTTCGCTGCGCTGCGATGCCAATGTGAGCGTCATGTTGAAGGGCGCCGACAAGTTCGGGACGAAAGCTGAAGTGAAGAACGTCAACAGCTTTCGGTACATCCGTGCCGCGCTGGAATACGAGATCGAACGCCAGATCGGCGTTCTTGAGGATGGCGGCCGCGTGGTGCAGGAGTCACGCCTTTGGAACAACGCCGAAGGGCGCACCTTCTCCATGCGCAGCAAGGAACAGGCTCACGATTATCGCTACTTTCCAGAGCCCGACCTACCGCCGCTGGTAGTCGGAGAAGCATGGCAGAAGGCCATCCTTTCCGCCATGCCGGAGCTGCCGGAGGCTCGCCGCGCTCGTCTCATCGCCGACTACGGGCTGTCCGCGCAGGATGCGGCTACGGTTGCTGCGGAACGTGCCTTCGCGGACCGGTTTGAGGTCGCCGCCAAATTGGCCAGGAGCCCGCGCCGCGTTGCCGCCATCCTGCTGAGCGAGATCACGGCGCGATTGCGCGCTGCCGGCATCGAGGACTTCGACCAATCGCCTGTCACGCTCGAGGGCATTGTTCTTGCTGCGGACCTGACAGAAGCGGGCGAGATCAGTTCCAAACAGCTGAAACAACTGCTGGACACCTGCTTCGCCGAGGGCCAGGATTTCGCGCGCATCTACGATCGCGACAAGCCTCAGCAGATCTCCGACAGCTCTGCCATAGAGACCATGATCGACCAGGTCATCGCTGCCAACGCGCCTCAGGTTGCCCAGTTCAAGGGCGGCAAGCGTACTGTCGCGGCCTTCTTTGTGGGCCAGGTGATGAAGCTCAGCAAAGGCCAGGCGAACCCCGCCTTGCTCAACGAACTGGTAGTGAAGAAGCTGGATGCCGTGTAGTCGAAGGTTGTCCGCGTAAGCTTCCCCGAGATGGCACACGGATCCACTTCCAGCACAAAACGGGAATTACTTCGGCACTCGACGAAACTGGCCCCACCGTAGTGGAATAGGAAAGCCGTTCAAAGTTTCCGTTCGTTCGAGGCTCTCCTTGCTTTCTGTTCGCGTCACCCTTGCCCTTTCACTTGCCTTCGTCTCTGTCGCAGCATTCGGTCAGTACTCTCCGCCGGCACCGCACAAGAATGGGCCACCCCCGGAGATCAAGCGTATGCCGGGCGATGGCTCTGGCGCCTTCAAGACCAGGCGGTACCGCGATCTTTTTGCGGAAGCGGGCCACGCCCCTGCTGAGACCCAGGCCAGGATCGACAAGGCCTTCCAGCAGCTCTTCCACGGCGATCCGCTGAGCGAGCGTGTGTACTTTGAAAGCGGCTCGAATGCGAATGGGCGGCTTGCTTACATGACCGACTGGGCCAACAATGACGCCCGTACCGAAGGCATGAGCTACGGCATGATGATTGCCGTTCAGATGAACAAGAAGCATGAGTTTGACGCACTTTGGAACTGGTCGAACACCTACATGCTCATCACGGATCCGAAGAATCCGAATGTGGGTTATTTCGCCTGGTCAATGAATACGGATGGCTCACCACGATCAACGGGCCCCGCACCTGACGGCGAGGAGTACTACGCCATGGCCCTTCTCTTTGCCGCGCACCGGTGGGGCAACGGCCAGGGCATCTATGACTACCAGGCACAGGCAGAACGCATTCTGCGCGGCATGCGCCATCACCCCGTCCTGACCGAGTCGGGACCCTTTCGCATTCACCCTCAGGACCCGCCGTTTGCCTTTGATCCCACGCGACTGACCAGCCTTAATACCACGGAGCGCCTGCAGGCACAGACGAACACGGACATGGAGCTAAAGGGTGCAGGCAAGACACCGCCGCCCCCGTTCAAGTGGCGTGGTGGACAACCATCCCGTCCAGAGACGGCGGGGCCCATGCTGGAGGAGGAGCACACCATGGTGCGCTTTGTTCCCGATGTGGGGAACGGGTTTACGGACGCTTCTTATCACCTCCCCGCCTTCTATGAACTGTTTGCTCGCTGGGGTCCCAAGGAGGATCGTGACTTCTGGTTGAAGGCGGCAGACGTCAGCCGGGAGCTGTTCTACCACGTGGTCGGCGCTGAGACTGGCCTTTCGCCGGACCGCAACAACTTCGACATGACCCCGATCGTGAACATGCGCGGCGAAGCGACGCCGTTCAGCTATGACTCGTGGCGCACTGCCAGCAACTGGTCCGTGGACTACAGCTGGTGGCACAAGGATGACCGTGAGACTGAACTGAGCGACCGCATTCAGCGCTTCCTGATCGGTCAGGGAATCAGCACCTTTGCCGATCAGTACACCCTCGCAGGCAAGCCACTCTCTACGCGGCACTCCACAGGCATGGTCGCTGCGACGACTGTTGGAGGTCTTGCCGCGACGCCGGGTGAACATGAAAAGGCCTTCGTGGAAGAGCTTTGGCGCACACCCATCCCTGTGGGCGATCAGCGCTACTTTGACGGGATGCTCTACCTGATGAGCATGCTGCATTGCAGCGGAAACTTCCGCATCCTCGAGAACGCAAGTCGCTGATCGCTGTCACCCCACGATCGAGGGATGACAGCCTGGACAGGGGGCGTAGGATCAGGGCACACGGAAGGCGTCCTTCAGGGCGCGCTTGTTCCTGAAGGTTCAACCCAGGAATCCGTAGGAGGTGCTATGCACGAAGAGCCCAAAGGATTCCTTGCTTCCAGTCTTGCTCCTGCGTTTCGTCCGGAGATGGCGTTTCCCTATCTCACGAGTGACATGCTGGACCGTTTGCACAGCTATGGTCACGAAGAGCACGTCGGTCCGAAAGTAACGCTCTGGTCCCGGGGTCAACGGGATGTCGATCTCTTCGTTGTCCTGAAAGGAACCGTGGAGGTCTACGACCAGACGGGAGATCGGCGTGAAGCGATCGCTTCCCTTGGTGATGGACAGTTTTCCGGCGAACTGGATCTGCTGAGCTCCCGGAGCACTCTTGTTGATGGCGGTACGGTCACGGATTGCACTCTGCTGCGGATTCCACGGTCAGAACTGCAGCGGATGATGCGATCGGAAGGTGACATCGCCAACCTGATCATGCAGGCCACCATCTGGCGCCGCTTGGGGATCCTGCAACGAGCGGAGGCTGGCATTGTTCTCGTCGGAAGCGGGACAGCCGCTGACACAATACAGCTGCAGCGCTTTCTGACGCGCAACAACTACCCGCACCGGCTTCTGGAACCTACGGCGGAGCAGTACGCCAGCTCCGAGGGAAACCCGCTCTCCTTGGCAGATCCCTATCTCTTACCTGCGGTCGTGTTCCCGGACGGTCGCGTGGTCCATCAGCCGACAGTTGCCGACCTGGCCGATGAACTGGGCATGACGGAGGAACTGGACCCGAACACCATCTACGATCTGGCTGTTATCGGTGCAGGTCCTTCCGGTCTGGCCGGCGCGGTATATGGGGCATCCGAGGGCTTGTCCACCATCGTCATCGAGGGGATTGCTCCGGGCGGACAAGCAGGCACCAGCTCGAAGATTGAAAACTACCTGGGTTTTCCCACCGGCGTTTCGGGGCAGGAACTCGCAAATCGCGCTCAGGTACAAGCGCAGAAGTTCGGCGCCCGGCTTGCTATCTCGCGGGATGCGACATGCGTCGATCAAGTGGGCGGCCTGCACCAGATCACGCTCGCAGGCGGAAGCAAGATCTGTGCACGGGCGGTCATCATCGCCACCGGGGCGCAGTATCGCAAGCTCAAGGTTCCCAACTTCGAGCGTTTCGAAAACCAGGGCATTCACTACGCCGCTACCGCCATGGAAGCACAGCTCTGCCGCAATAACGAGGTGGTGGTGATCGGCGGCGGCAACTCTGCGGGGCAGGCCGCGGTCTTTCTTTCAGGCATTGCTCGGCACGTGCACCTGATCATTCGTGGCGCTTCGCTTGTGGACAGCATGTCGCAATACCTCATCTCACGCATCGAAAACTCGGCCCATATCACGCTGCACAGCTTCACTGAGGTGGAGCACCTGGACGGCGATCACACGCTGCGCTGCGCCACATGGGTGAACCGCAGAACGGGTACCAGCACCACACGGCAGATCTCCAGCATGTTTGCCATGATCGGTGCCGAGCCGAATACCGGCTGGCTTTATGGAACGCTGGCACTCGACAGAAAAGGTTTCGTCGTCACGGGCACAGAGAAAGCGTTTGAGAACTCCCGCTACGCCACCAACGTTCCCGGTATCTATGCCGTAGGCGATGTGCGATCCGATTCTGTGAAGCGGGTGGCATCGGCCGTAGGGGAAGGGTCAGTGGTCATCTCCGACGTTCATCGTTACCTGGCGGCACATCCAGCAATCGTCCCGGAGGCTCATTCCACCCTGGCTGCGTTGCAGGCAGTGACGGTTCCCGTCGCGTAGAGGTAGGTGAGGCACACGACGCAAATCAGTTGTGTGCCTACCTGCAGCGCGCACGGTCTTACCCAAGACCGATAGACCCGGGCATTATAGGGACATGCGCCTCACGCAGAAGCTGACCCTGCTTTCAGCCGTGCTTACCCTTGCGGGCTGCCGGTCGCGGAGCCCGATCCCTGAAGAACCTATGCCCCCCAACACTGTCCTGCTTTCGGAGATGATGCGGGAGCTTTCTGCTGAACCTGGCTTCACTGAGACCCTGCTTCAACAACTCGAGGGTGCCAAGGCGAGTAGCACCGGCAAGAAGGGGCCCGCTCTCCTGACGCCTCGGTTGATTGACGAGCTACGCAAGCGCATTCTGGGCAAGGACTGGCAGGGCCTCGATCGTTTTCCAGGCTGGACGATGCGGGAGATTAACCCCACGGTTCGAGTTGCCGACAAGCTTGTTGGCAAGGACCCGGCACTGGAAGGCTTGAGTGCTGTGCATCCCGGTGCGCCCGCGCCATCTTTGAATGACCGGCAGGTGAGGCTCTTCCTTGATCTCGGCCCTTACCCTCTCGATCGAGAGCAAGCTATCTCATTGAACGAAGCTTCAGATCTGCCAGGCTTTCCAACAACCGGCAGTGTCACGCCGCTCGGAAAAGGGGTCGTGCGCGGAGACGGCCCAGACGAACTTGCACCGGAGCATTCGCAGTCACAACGGCTCGCGAATGTTCTCAATCGCCTGAGTGCGAATGGGTTGAACGATGTCAGGCCATTCACGGCCATATCCGGGGAGCGGAGGACCGCGACCCCGGAAGGCCTGATCGACGCTCTTGTTGCGAGTGGTCACACCGTGTCCGTCACAGACGCGCGTTATTTCGCGAACTTCGGCCACCTGCACTACAAGGGCCAGGACGTCATGATGCCCTTCTGGATCAACACCCAGATTGCCGTCCCAGGCAGCGGCGGATTTTTACATCGCTCGCGTCCGCTTCTGGTGCCCGTTTCGCACGCTGAGTACGAGTGGCACATCCGGGGGCCACACGTGAATGCCGACGTAAGTCACTACTTCGGTGTGGACGGAAAAGCGGAATGGCGCACGATGGATACGCTTGACCAGGCCTGGGTTCTGAAGCGCGACGCGCATACCTATACGGGCGCGCAAGCCGTTGAAGTGACACGACTCATCGGCCTGATCACCCTCGCGTATATGCATCAGCATGCGCGACGACCGACACTCTCGTTTGGCGGCTATTACACACTGGGTGTCTGCCAGGATCCCGTCTCGGCGGTTGAGAAGAAGCTGACAGGCAAGTCAACGCTCTTCCCCAACACTGCCGACAGCACCTTGTTTGACGATCCCAGAGATGGGGAGGTGAATGCCCTGTTTGCATCTATTCCTAAGGATCGCGCAGGCTCTGCACCGCCGCCTGAACGCATCTTCGGGTCGCTGCCTGCGGATCCAGGAAGCGACAACAGCTTCTCTTCCGTCAGCATCCCTGGATTGGCGAGCGATCTCAACACTACATATAGCGCGTGGCAGACCGGGAGGCTTCGTCGCACTCCTTCCTCGATTCGCATCAGCCTGCTTGCATCCATCGCAGCGTTGCTTATCGCAGCAGGCGCTGCAACCTGGAAGCGTCTACGCAGAACACGCCGCTGAAGAAGTCTTCGCAGCAGAAGACCAGTGCAACGAAAGGTGTGCAAGTCGTGCTCCAATGACAGCGGGAGATTGATCCTTATGGCAACCGCAAAGAAGTCCGCAGCGAAGAAGACGACGGCGAAGAAATCGGCAGCGAAGACTGTGGCGCTAGGGAAGAGCGCAGCCAAGACCGCAACGA
>CAZZXY010000004.1:0-99053 GCA_964658105.1 Verrucomicrobia bacterium Tous-C9LFEB
TCTCCTGGAAATTCCACCACGCGTGGTGGTTCTACCCCGGTCAGATTGCTTCGGCAATTGCGTATTCGGGGCTCTGGTACGGAGGCGTCTTGCTCGTGAGCAGTATTGGGACGGCGGTCTCCACGCATCGTTTTGTGCTCGGCTACTTCAGTGCGTACGCGCTGCAGTGGCAGGCCTTCAGCGGACTCATGATCTATGGGAATATCGCCGGCATTATGTACGTTGCGCAGGTCAATGAGCGGCTCCGTCTCGAAGAAGCAGGACGCCTACGGGCCGAATCTCTCAAGACGAGTGCTGAACTGTCTGCCTTGCGAGCACAGCTCAACCCGCATTTCCTCTTCAATACGCTGAATTCCATCATTGCATTAGCTGGCCCGGAACAACCGCGGACGATGCGTGCCATCGGTGAGCTCGCAGCGATGCTACGCTATTCGCTTCGTCAGGATCCCGAAGATGAGGGTGTGAGCCTACGTCAGGAACTGGCCTTCACCGACCAGTATCTTGCGCTGGAGTCGCTCCGGCTTGGTGAGCGGCTCCAGGTGGTTCGCGAGATCGCACCTGAGGCCCTTTCTTGTGTCCTGCCACCTCTCACTCTGCAACCTCTTGTCGAGAACGCAATACGGCATGGCATCTCGAGAAGACACGGGGGTGGCACCCTGATCGTGCGGGCGGAGATGCGCCTCTCCGATCTCTGTGTTCAGGTCGAAGATGATGGAGTGGGCGGCTCACCCGATTCGCTGCTAGATGCCGAAGGCGTGGGAGTAAGAACGATACGGCAGCGTCTCGAACTCTTCAGCAATGGACAGGCAACTTTCACAGCCAGTACGGCTCCGGGTCTAGGGTGCCGCATTGCGTTCGAAGTGCCACAGGAGGACCGACCTTTGCGCGGGCCATCGGAACGACAGATCGTGACTGTTTCATGATCCGGACTCTCATCGTCGAGGATGAGCCGCTGGCTCGCGACCTCCTCCGTTCCTACATTGCGCGCCACTCGGATCTAGAACTGGTGGGGGAAGCTGAAAACGGCAACCAGGCCTTAACTTTGCTCAACAACAGCGCGCCTGACCTGATGCTGCTGGATATCGGGCTTCCCGGTATGTCGGGCTTGGAACTCGCTCGCCAGACGCAGGGAACAGTCGCGATCATTTTCGTTACCGCATATGACGACCACGCGATCACTGCCTTTGAGCTTGGTGCCTTCGACTACCTTCTTAAGCCGGTGCTTCCCGAGCGTTTCGCGTCTGCCGTGCAGCGCATCCGGGATCGTCGGCAAGGCTCAGCAACAATAGAGCGCTCCCAAGAACGTCTGAATGGTTTTGCGCAGGAAGGGTATCTAAAGCGCTTCTTCGTTCGTCATCTGGGAACTGTCGTCCCAGTGAACGTCGAGGACATCGTTCGCCTCGAATCGGATGACGACTACACAGCCATCTTCGTAAATGGCAAACGGCTCCTGATTCACCTTGCCCTGCGCGAGATGGCTGTGCGTCTCGACCCTGGCTCTTTCGTCCGCGTGCATCGCTGCGATGTGGTCAATCTGGCGCATGTGTCTTCCCTCTTCCAGCGTGACAGGCGTTTTGTGCTGACCTTATCTGATGGTTCACAGGTCGTGAGCAGCCGTGCAGGAAGCCAGGCCCTTGTCGCGCACCAGTTATGACCGCTGGCCCGGGCTTGAGTACACTTCGCCGAAAAGCAGTGGCAGGCGGATAGTGTCATTCATTAACGTTTGCCCATGCTCCTCATCTCCGGTCTGGTCAGAGCCACCTGTTTCCTAAGCATAGCCGTAGCTTGCAGTACGGCGTCATGTCGTTCCCAAACCTTGGAATCGAGTGCACAGTTGGGTCGAGCAGTCGCCAAGACTAGAGCTGAACGGGCTTTGTCGGCCAACATCGTTCTGACCTGGCGAACTGGGGGTGTGACTCGGGAGACACGAGGAACGATACAGCTCGAAAAACCCAATCTCGCCCGTATCGCTCTAAGGGGTGACTATCCAGAAATCCTGCTTATTTCAGACGGCCGAAGCCGCTTCTTAGTACCGGACGACACCACATTCCAGAAGAGCGCGATCGATACGACAGGGACTGGAGTTGACAGCCCCTGGTGGGCGCTTCCGTTTCGGTTCTTCTTCACACAGAGTGTGAACCCCTTCGGCGCTGCTCCTGATCTCAATGCCAGCTATGTCGACGTGGGTTCGAACCAGCAGGGCCTTGAACCCAGGCACAAGGTTGCGGTAAGGGGGACCAGCCCCATGGGTGCTTACACAGAAGCATTGTCCTTTAATGATCTCGGTGACCTGGTCGAGAGTGAGGTCCGCTTCGGAGAGGGGCCGGGTGCCGCAGTCTTCCAAGCGAAAATGACTGACATTCGCCATAGGCCTATAGACAGCAAAGTGTTCCGCTTCCATGCGGCGAGTGGTCAGATCGCAACCCGGCGTGAGGACACGATGCTTACGGTCGGCGCCGAAGCCCCAGACTTCCAGCTCCGGACACCTGAAGGATACGCAATCGACCTCAAGGAGAGGCTTCGAGGCCGAAAGGCCGTTCTGCTGAACTTCTGGTTTTATAACTGCGCCCCATGCCGGGTGGAGTTTCCGGAAATAGAGAAGCTGTACCAGCGTTACGAAGCGCAAGGCCTCGACGTACTGGCCATCGATAGGGCTGATACGAGCGAGGTTGTGGCCTCCTACGCCCGCAAAGCGGGTCTGAGCTTCCCCACACTGTTGAGTGGGGAGCCCGATCGTGGCAGCGTATTCGCCAGCTTTAAAGTAGCTGATTCCTTCCCGGCGACCTACCTTCTCGATGAACGTGGCAGGATCGTCTACAGAAGCAATGGGGAAGACTTGGATGGTTTGCGGAGGGCCCTTGCGGATGTGGGATTTCGGTGAGAGCCGCGACTAAATGGCGAAAGCCAGACGCCTGATGTGCTTTGATACAGGCCTTACTCGTTGGTGAACGTGAGGACGGTTCGGGTATGTCCCTTATGCTCATTGAAGGCGGTTTGGCAACCGAACTGGTCGTTCTTCGGACGGACCAGGCAGCTATTCACGGGCATGCCGTTTCGTCTTTGGCAAACTCGTGTCACAGCGATCTTCGTTTCAGCCGTTTAAAGCGTTAGCAGTTTAGCCATTTAAGCTACTGAAAATCGCAGAAGCAACAGCAACAAAGCCCTGCTCGACGAGGTCGCGGCTCCACTGTTCGGCGAACTCGCCCTGGCTCTGGACCCTGCGCGTGTCGATCTCCCCGGTCTCCTGGTTCTGGGCGAACTGCTCCACCCCCGCGTAATCGTTGCGGTAGTAGAAGGGCTGGACGCCAACCAGCCTGCCGTCCTCGATCTCCAGCTCGAAGCACATCTCCGGGTCGCGCATCGCGTCGCCGTTCTGCTCGCCGTAATGGCAAAGCGAAAGGGCAGGGAGGCGTCTCGGGCCGGGGCCGATGTTCTCGACCGTAAGCGGCATGTACGACCCGTTCACAATCCTGATCGTGGTGCCGACATGGGTGAGCAACGTCTGGGTGACCTTGCTGAGAAGTCGAATGAGTTCAAGCATCGGGTATCTCGCTTTCGAGTGGTTTGGCTGTGTTTGTTCTCAAACACGCCTTGGCCCTGGCCCACGCCAGCAGGGGCGGCAAGTGCAAGAGCCGGATTCCTTTCCCGAAGGGCGAGCGCAGCGAGGTCTGCACAAGCGCAGCGCGGAAGATAAAGGTGGCTCTTGCGCGCGCCAGGGACGGAGTCCCTCAGTAAGGCCTGGTTTCCCTATGGCGCGGCTTCATTGCGCTGAAATGCTTTTGGGGTGTTGCGGGGTACCCCCGCTCGGTTGGGGAGCCTCCGAGACAGGGCCGGTACGCTTTTCACCGGCCCTGGCTGGGAGCCGGGGAAGGACGCAGACCTTCCCCGTACAAAGTGCTAAACGACTAGAACGCTAGCAGTCTGGAATGCCAGAGGGCTGTCTACGCAGAAGCCCACTCGCTATCCCAATAGGAGCGGTGTTGTAAAAAGGATTGCGAAGATGCCGGCCACAATTTACTTCCGAGTAGGTGAAAAGGATGAGATCACCCTTGAGGAGTTCTTGTCGCTCGGCCATGACCTTCTTAAGCTTCTCCGAGAGCTGGACGCCACAGCATCAGCTGAGCCGAAAGGATCAGTCCGCTGGACGATCTCATCTCTTTCGAAAAACAGCCCGCCAGAGATCGGCGTGACGGCCATCAGGCGACCGAACAGAGAAGACCGTAGTCTAGCCGTTCAACGGGCCGCAATAGAAGGCTCTCTGGCACTCAAAAACCTGGGCGAGCGCCCGCCTGACTACTCGGATGCCGCTCTTCTCGTTCTCCAACGCATCGCTGATAAGAGTAAAAAGCTTGGCCCTTCGCTTATTTATTCGAGGAGCCAAGATGGTCCTCTTAAACAGAGCCGGATTGATGTCGGAACTGCCCAGAGAGTACAGGAACTTACGGCCTCTAGATCTCAGGCTTGGGGGACTCTCGTCGGTCGTCTGGACACAATTTCAATCCGATCTGGTTCGGAGTTCCGCATCATCGATGAGGAGACCAGAAGTCCAGTGCGCTGTCGCTTTCACGAGGATAACCTGGAGAAGGTGAAGGAGCTTCTTGGAGCCAGAGTCATGGCTTCAGGAACCATCCATGCGAACAATTTTGGTTCTCCGCTGCGCCTCGATGTTGAGGGGGACGTGTACCTAGCGAAAAGAGAAACTCTGCCGTCGATAGACGAAATGATTGGTCTAGTACCTGATCTGCTCGGGGGACGCAGCCTATTGGAATATTTGGAGGAGGACGATGCCGACGCCGAGCCGGATTTATTGGGACACTAGTTGCTTCGTGTCTCTTCTTAACGCAAGAGAGGCAAAGCGAGCTGCTGCTTGTAGAGATGTGCTGACGCACGCTCAAGGCGGTGCGTTGCAAATCTGGACATCGACGCTGACGATCGCCGAGGTGATCAGGCCCAAGAGGAAATACGACCCGGTAGCGCTACCTAGTTGGGTTTCAGCCCTCGGGCAGGTAGATGAGAAGGGTGGGCTCTTGTATCCAAATGCACAGCGAGAGTTTGAAGCCATTTGGCATTTCTACAAGCGCCAGACGACACCATCTCAACAACTGGCACCAGAGATCATCAGGCAGATCAAGGGAATGTTTGCTTGGGACTACATCCACCTGATCCAAGTCACTCCAGCGATCGCACAACAAGCAAGCGAGATATCTCGTGAGACTGGGCTGAAACCAACAGATGCGGTTCATACGGCCTCCGCCGTAGCCAGAAAATGCGAGACACTCCAGCGATTCGATAAGCATTTCGAAAAGGTCGCGCATCTGATCGATGTCTCTGAACCTGTCATGCTCACTCAGCCACCGCCGCTGTTTGCAGGAATGGCGACAGAGTTTGAGCAGCCGAGTCCCGTCGAGATAGGCGAGGTCTGATGTGCGGCCGATACGTCCGCAGGGGCGACAAGCAGAAACTCGCGGAGCATTTTCACGCCCAGCTGAATCCGCCCGACCTACCGTTACCCGACGCGGACTACAACGTGGCACCGACGACGCACCAGCCCATCATCCGGCAGAGCAGGGAATCGGGAGATCGCGAGCTGATCCTGGCACGTTGGGGCCTGGTCCCGTTCTTCACGAAAGATCTCAAGGACATCAAGGGTCTTTCGACCATCAACGCCCGTTCGGAGACCATCACCAAGGCTCCGACCTGGCGCGAGCCGTTCAAGAAACGTCGCTGCCTGGTGCCTGCCTCGGCATTTTTCGAGTGGCCCAAAGAGGGCAAGCCGCCGAAGCAGCCCTACGCCTTTGAGCTGAGCAGCGGTGGACCGTTTGCGTTCGCGGGTTTGTGGGACGCATGGAAAGACAGCAGCGGGCATTGGCTTCAGTCCTTCGCTATAGTCACGACCGAGGCGAACGAACTCATGACCAAGATCCACCCCCGCATGCCCGTCATTCTTCACGCGCGCGACTACGATCGCTGGCTGGACAGGGAAGAGACGGAGCGGCTGCCCCTCGATCTGCTGCGCCCGTATGAGTCGGAGGAGATGGAAGTCTATGAGGCCAATCCCAAGGTAGGGAATGTTCGCAACAACGGCCCTGAGATGATGCGAGCCGCGGCGAAGGCGGCTGAGGATGGGACACTTCCTCTGTAGTTCTGGCCCGTTTGCATGATTCCCAGCCTGGGGTCGGGGCAGGTAGGCTTACACGATGGGAAAGGTGACGCTAGCTCTTGTCGGTCTGCTGCTGGCCGCCCTTCCTGGAACGGCGCAGACGGACGCTCACCTGTACTCGCCGGGGACCAACCTGGAGCGGAGCGAGCTGGCCCAGCTTGAAACCGCGACCCGTACCGTTGACGTGGCAATGTACAGCTTCACGGACCGAGAGCTTGCGGAGGAGCTGGCCGCTCTCGCTCGTAAGGGCGTGCATGTCCGGGTCTACCGAGACCGGGAGCAGTTCTCGCAAGAGGAGCAATCGGGCGCGATCACAACAACGGGCATCCTGCTCGCGGCAGGTGTGGCGGTCCGAGTCAAAGGCCCACGGGATCTCATGCACCTCAAGAGCTACGCGATTGACGGTCGCTTGCTGCGTACCGGGTCCGCAAACTGGTCTCCGACTGGACTCAAGCGCCAGGACAACGATCTGCTGTACCAGTCCTCGCCGGAGGCCGTGGAACGTTTTGAGGCGAAATTCGAGGAGATGTGGGCCAAGCCCACCAACACGTCTGTCGACAATCCAGAACGCTAGGCTGCTAAACGTCTAGGTATTTAGACACACAACAGCTTGTATACGCGGAAGCCCCCAAGTGGTGGGGGCGCCTAGCGAGGTTACCGCAAAGACGCGGTGGAGATCTCAGATCCTTGCGCGTCCCAGATACGCCCGTTGTAGCTCACTTTAGCGATGAGCCTATTGGTCAATGACTCGTAGATTCCTCCTCCTTCAAAATCTGAGGAGCCGAGATCGTTTAGCTCGATGAACTTGCGAACCGCCAGGGATGCAGCAGACAAGCTCTCCACTTCTACAGCCTTTTTGCGAGTAAGTGAAACGTACATGTGTTCTCCCATCGTGAGATTCGTCAACGCCAGTGTACGCGTTTCTGTCTCTCTCTTTCTTTCTTGCTTTCTCAGCTTCTCTCTCTTTTTCTCATGCTAAGCTTTATTCATGAAGCTGACCGAAGCCACACTCCGGGAAGATCCGCGAATCGAACGCCTGCTGAAAAACCCGAACTGGAAACCGGCGGCCGATGCTGCGATGGCGTTCTATTTCCATGGAACGGAATGTCCGATTGCTTCATGGCAGAAATCGTCCACCTGGGCACAGGTCAAGATGGTGTACGAAGAACTAGGGAAGAAGTAGGCACTAGGCAGTGCCGGAACTCAGGCGTGCGAATACAGGAGGACCCAATGACCGGACAAGCTGGCGAACATATCGACGAAGAGGCACGAGTTGAAGCCGTTGCCAAAGGATTACGGGCTTGCGGATTCGAAGCGAGTGCTCAAGATACTGGTGGGGGAACGCTTTGCGTGATCATCGAGCAGCCGACCGGTGAAATTGCGTGGGGGACTGCGGATGTGAACTGGGGTGCTGTCGTAAGTGATGAGGATGGCGAGTATGTATCCTCGATCGCCACAGACTGCGAAAGCGACAGCGAAGATATCCCCGCGATCGTTGAGTCGCTGAGGGTAGCGTCCTTAGCTCACGGTATACGGCCGCGGAGTTAAGCAGGCATGGTGCTCGCCCCGGGGCACAGCTTGAAGAACTTAGGAGTTTGGCGGACAGGAGAGAGCTCATGCTGAAACAGGAAGTCTTTTTCGAACAAGCCGCAGCGGGAACCCGGATCGAGGTGCTTAAGTCCTACGATCAGTCTTACGCCCGCGAAGCATTCAGCGGGATGGACGAGGTTGCTCTCCAACGTCTTTGGGAAACCCTCAAGCCCGAGGAGATTTACGATCCTGCGGGGCTCCCGTCAATCAGCGATCCGGACGGTGAAGGCGAGGCCTTTCTCTGGGACGAGTTGCTCGAGCAGGCCCGGGAAGATGGCAGTGTGCTGTCGTTCTTCATCGTGAACGAGACTGCAGGCGGGCGGAGCGAGAGCTTGTATGTCTCGCCGGATTGGCCTAGCGCGGAAGCATTTGCCAAACAACGTCTCGCCTCCATCCAGTAGCATTACGAAACGTAAGGTCTGGGATTCGATGAAGAAGATTACGGTTCTTGAGTTGTGCGCGGGGGCAGGGGGGCAGGCTCTCGGCTTTGAACAAGCCGGTTTCGATCATGTTGGTCTGGTCGAGCTGGACCATCACGCCTGCGCTACTCTTCGGCACAACCGGCCCGAATGGAACGTCCTTGAAGGTGATCTGAAAAAGTTTGACCCAACTCCGTACATCGGCAAGGTTGACGTGGTGGCTGCTGGGCTGCCATGCCCTCCGTTCTCCAAGGCAGGGAAGCAGCTCGGCGAGCTCGATGAACGCAATTTGTTTCCTGCTGCTCTGGAGATCATCAAGGCGCTGAAGCCTCGCGCTGTCGTAATAGAGAACGTACGCGGCATCCTGGACGCGGTGTTCCAGGACTATCGGACCTTCATCGAAGGGCAGCTCGAAGGGTACTGGACTGATTGGAACTTGTTGAATGCGTCAGATTATGGCGTTCCGCAGCTCCGGCCACGGGTGAACTTCGTAGCTATCAAGGAAGGTCTGCAACACAGCTTCAATTGGCCTATCCCTGAACCGCAAAAGACTCCTAGCGTGGGCGAAGCTTTGCATGAGTTGATGGCCGCGCGCGGCTGGAAGGGCGCCGACGCGTGGCGGGACACCGCGTCGTTGATAGCACCCACCCTCGTCGGTGGCAGCAAAAAGCACGGTGGGCCGGATCTTGGCCCAACCCGGGCAAAGAAAGCTTGGGCCTGTCTTGGAGTGAACGGTTTGGGCATCGCCAACGACGCGCCTGATCCAGACTTCGAGGGCTTGCCCAAGTTGACGGTGACCATGGCAGCGAAGGTCCAGGGATTCCCCGAAGACTGGCACTTCATGGGCGGCAAGACCGCCGCTTACCGGCAAGTAGGGAACGCATTTCCGCCTCCGGTCGCCGCCGCCGTCGCGACAAAGATCAAGAAGTGCTTGGAAGCCCGGGCAAAACTACGGGTGGCAAGCTAGGCCTCAGTCGATATGACCGGCGGAACGTAGCAGGTTGACGGCTTCAGGCGCCGTCGGCCGGTGTGAAATGAACTCATCCGGTCCACAAACCGGCAGCCCTAGTTGCCGGATCAGCTCCCGGTCTTTCTGACCCCACAGGATTGCAATTCCTTCCGGGGCTAGCAGGTCTCGCGCACCGCCGTTTCGCCTGATTCGCTTCATGTAGTCATCTTGCTGCGCTACGGCTTGAACGAGCAGCCGCGATATGGGCCGGTCCCGTACGGTTCGGAACAGAGCAGCCAGGCGTTCTGTTCCACCTCGAGGGGACATGATCGCTTCCCGAGTCTCCGGAGCGACATACTCCCAGAAGTTTTCGGGATAGGGCACATCGCGCAGCAGCCAATAGACCTGGGCGAAGCCTGTCTGGGAGATGGTGCGCTTCCCGTCTCGATTCCGGCCCGCATTGAGGATGTCATCCCTAATGACGATTAGCCCGAACGAGCAACGGGAGGTGCTCTCCTGGGCTTTCAGCAAGATGCAGGGATGGCCCATTGCCTCACTGGGAATTGTCCAGTTCGAGCCTATCGTGTTCTTGATGTCGACCTCGATATCGTCGATCGACAGGTCCAGCACCTTTCCCTTACTCATACCGAGGTGGTTCCGGAGCAAAATCTCGATCTTCGTGCCGATGTAGGTCTTTTCCGTCTTCTCGATTTCGATCAAGGTGAATCGGTTCGAACGCGCTGAATCGATGACCTCATCAATGGCGCGTCGTAGCAGCTGCGGGATGTCCACTTTGAACTTCTCAAGGCCGCCAGCGTGCCGCAGGATTGCAGCCTCCAAGCGCTTGATCAGCACGTAATCTTGATGGGACTCGTCGAACCCACCCGGCGTCGGACTCAACCTGCAGCCCTCCATGGCTCAAAACTGAGTGTCACACGAGAAGTTTATGGCTGATCCGCTCAATCCGTCTCAACGCTCCGAGAACATGCGCCGGATCAAGGCGCGCAACACCAAACCCGAGTTGACGGTAAGGAGGCTTCTGCACTCGCTGGGGTACCGCTACCGGCTTCACGCAAAGGAGCTTCCGGGGAAGCCTGACATCGTGTTTCGGGGACGAAAAAGGGCGATTTTCGTACACGGCTGCTTCTGGCACCAGCATGAGCAATGCCGGGAAGGCCGGTTTCCCGGCACCAGGCCCGAGTATTGGGTTCCCAAACTTGGGCGGAATGTAGAGCGGGACCGCAGCAACAGCGCTCAGCTAGTCGAGGCAGGGTGGCAGGTTCTCATCATCTGGGAATGTGAGACCGGCAATTATGAAGCACTGAAGCAATCACTTCGCGCTTTCCTTGGCTGAGTCCTGATCCTCTGCGCGGTTCTTGAGCCTTCGTTGCTCTTCAAACTGACGGATCTTTCCGCTTGGGTCCTCGGGCCAAGGCTTCCAGCTTTGCAAGACGTAGTCGGCGTAGGTCTTGCCCTTCCGCTTGTAACGTTTGGCTTCGATTGTCCAGCCTATAACGCTATATCGCAGATCCCGAATCCGCTTCCGCCAGTCTTCCTGGTCTGCGACGATCTCAAGCAAGTAGGCCGGTACGGGCTTCCCGATCCCGAAAGCCTTGAGCGTTTCGCCCAAGCGTACGTGCACACTTTTCTCTGCCGTGATCCTCTTCATCAAAGCAGCATCGGCCTTCACAGAGGAAAAGTACGCCTTCTTGCCACCGTTACAATCCTCGCAAATGGCCCAGAGATTCTCGATATCGTCAGTTCCGCCCCAGTTCAGCGGCTTCTTGTGATCTATCACGAGAGCGATGCCGTGGCGCTCAATCGTCCGGCCGCACATCTGGCAGCGACCGTGAGCGGCGTGGAGGACCTGAGCCCGCACCCGATTGCTGATGCTTCCTCCGGAGGCGATCTCGCTTTCATGTAGATCGCCTTCGTAGATGTAAAGCGTGACCCGCTTCCCCTCCTCTGTCCAGCTCCGGACTGTCCTAATGGAGAACCACTTCCTTAAATCGCGCTTGCGACGGTCAAGGTGGGTCTGCTCCTCGGGGGGAAATCCCAAGTCTTTCCTGATTTGCCCGCTGCTAACGCCCTCGGGGTGCGCCTTCATCAACTCGACAATTCGACGATGAACCGCTCCAGGGCGTGCAGCCTTCGTCTTCGGTGAGAGCCCTACGCGTTCGTCGCCAATGCGCACTTGGCCGAATCCTATCAGCGATGTCTCCCAGATCGTAAACGTCAGTGGTCAACACGCCATGGGCCACCCGTCCTGGCACTTACATCGAACAACTCTATGAGTGATTCCGTTACCCCGGCCAAGCGGTCCGAAAACATGAGGCGGGTGAAAAGCAAGAATACCAAGCCAGAGATGTTGGTTCGGAAGCTGCTCTACTCTTTGGGTTACCGGTACCGTCTCCATGCGAGGGAGCTACCCGGTAAGCCGGATATAGTGTTTCGTGGCCGGGCGAAAGCGCTTTTCGTTCACGGATGTTTCTGGCATCAACACAGTGTGTGCCGACGTGGTAGACCACCTGCTTCCCGGCATGAGTTCTGGATACCTAAGCTTGCACGGAATTTGGAACGGGACCAAGCGCAAGGTGAGAAGCTGGCAGCTCTCGGCTGGGAAGTTCTTGTTGTCTGGGAGTGTGAGCTAGCTGATCGAAAAGCACTTGAAGCGAGATTGGAGGACTTCCTTGGTACGCCGACATCCCGAAAGCTGGTATAGGGCGTGGCCCGCAACGTAGGATTGATCTGTGAAGGCGTTGTCATGTGTGGATTTGTTTTGCGGGTGCGGAGGAATGAGCCTTGGGGCCGCTCGAGCCGGCTTTTCCGTTCTGGCGGGAGCTGACCTCGACGCTAAAGCCCTTTCGATTCATGCCAGAAACTTCCCCAAGACAAAACACCTGCACCTCGATATTTCCACTCTCAGCGGCCCAGAGGTCTTGGCACAAGTCGGCCGGAGACAAGGGCAAATCGACGCCATGATCGGCGGCCCACCCTGTCAAGGCTTTAGCAGCATCGGGCGAAGACAGGTCGCCGATACCCGGAATGATCGGCTAAATGATTTCTTCCGTCTCGTTTCAGAGACAAAGCCCCGCGCGTTTGTCGTCGAGAACGTGCCGGGATTGCTGAGCCCACAATATAGAGAGGTTCTCGACTCAGCTTTGGATCTGGTCCGGCCTCACTATACGATCGTTCCACCACATCTCTTGAAAGCTACTGACGCCGGGGCGCCTACGACTCGGAAGCGGGTCGTGATCGTTGGCTTCCGCAAGCCGATGAAGGTGCCTAGCGACTTCTGGGGCCGTAAATCCAGCGACACGCCTGTCCCGCCTACTGTGCGAGCCGCACTTTCAGGTCTTCCTTTGGATACAGTCTCCCCGAAAGCAACAAATGTCATCCTGACGGTAAAGCTTCGAAAAACCAAGCACAGCGGACACTTCTTCGACCGCCTTTCTGGAAAGATTCCTCCAGGAGTCGGAGATGTCGCCGCCATTGAAGCTCTTAGAAACCTAAGCCACGTTACCGGTTTTATTGGAACGGACCATTCCAGAGACCTAGAGGATCGATACGGAGCGCTACTCTATGGAAAGATGGACAGTCGAACAAAGTCCGTACGTCTTGATCCTGATGGATTCTGCCCAACGCTGAGGGCGGGTACGGGCCCCGAAAAGGGCTCTTTCCAAGCGGTTCGGCCAATACACTACTTGCGACCGAGAGTGATCACACCGCGTGAGGCTGCTAGGCTGCAGGGGTTTCCTGACTGGTTTCAGTTTGACAATACAAAGTGGCACTCGTTTCGACAGATCGGCAACAGTGTAAGCCCGCTCGTTTCAGAGTTCATCATGACGAAAGTAGCAGAGGTACTTGATGCCGGATGATGTCGTTTCCCAAAGGGTGGCGCGCGCCGCTCCAACAAAACGTTTCTTTATAGCAGTATTAGTAAAGGACATCTACTTGTTGGATGCTCTTGTCGAGCTCGTTGACAACAGCGTCGATTCTGCACGAACTCAGCTTTCTGGCCAGCTGAACGAGGTCATAATCGAGATCGAGTTCTCCGCGGAGCGCTTTAGGATTTGTGACAACGCAGCAGGTATACCGATTGATGTCGCCGAGAACTATGCGTTTCGATTTGGCCGTCCTGAGGGCGCTCCCTCCGCACCAAAATCGGTTGGGGAGTTCGGGGTGGGCATGAAGCGAGCGTTGTTCAAGCTGGGGCGTAATTTCTCCGTCACATCTCGGACAGCTACGGAGCAGTTTTCCATCAACGTAGATGTCGACACGTGGGAGAACCTGCCTGAAGAGGATCCTAACGGGTGGAACTTTCCTTTTGCGTCTAGCGGAATCAATGCGGGTCTGCCATCCGGCACTGACATTGAAGTGACGAACCTTTATCCCTACACCCTAGAGGAGTTCGCAAGTGCCAATTTCGGTACTCGCTTAATCGAAGCGCTTACACAGAGTCATGCTGAGAGCTTGACGCAGGGGTTGCAGATAACCGTGAACCGGCAGCCCTTAATCGGAAGCGCGGCTCTTCTCAGCTCATCCACGGAGATCGTCCCACTAAGCAGAGCTTGGGACCTCACAATCAGCAAGAAGACCGTAAGCGTACGACTCTATGCAGGAGTCGGCCCAGCGAAGCTGGCAGACGCCGGATGGTACGTCTACTGCAACGGACGCCAAATTGAGCGTGCAGAGAAGACCAGCAAGACAGGATGGAACTCTGCGCTCGGTGAGGATCAAACACCTAAGTCTCACTGGCAATTCCGTCGTTTCCGTGGCTTCATCTTTTTCGAGTCTGAATCTCCCGATGTTCTTCCTTGGAACACAACTAAGACTGGCTTAGACATAGAGGCCGCAGCCTACCGCCAAGTGCGGCCAGATATGTTTGCAGCGCTCAAACAAGTGGTCGAGTTCCTAAACGCACTGGACAATGAAACAAGTGATCCGGGGCCGCTGACAGCAAGTGTCAATCAAGCTCCACAGGTGAGCTTGATGTCACTTCCGGCTAGCGGGGCCTTCATCTACACAGCAAGACCCACTGAAGACGTCGCCAGGAAGGCTCGGATTAGTTACACAGTTGAAAATGATCTAGCCGAGGCTGTTCGTGAGCGCTTGAGTGCCAGAAACAACAAAGAGGCTGGCGAGCTGACTTTCAAATACTTCGTCGAATCCGAGGGGCTAGATGGCTAACAGCTTCCTCCGGATCGACTACCGCTTAAGGCCTGCCAAGGCCGTTGAACGCCGTATGATGGCGGAAGCCTTCTTGCGGCTACGGCCATTCGGCGCGGTAGAGGCGTATCGGTACGTGGGTATGGGCTCAGTTTACTTCTCGGATTTCACGCTCTTTCATTCCATCTGCGGATTCGGCGCCATGGTGAGTATCGAAGGAACCGAGGACGCAACCGTTCAAGAGCGCTTCTTGATGAATGTGCCGCTTGGTGGCATAAACATGCTGTTTGGCCACAGTAATGCTGCACTCCCAAAGTTGGAGTGGGATAGACGCAGTGTTGTTTGGCTCGATTACGACAACTCCTTGGGAGGGGCTGTACTCACCGATGTAAGGTATCTCGCCTCGAAGATGAAAAGCGGGAGTTTGCTGGCAGTAAGTGTTAATGCGGACCTTCTTGACAAAGAAGAGAGCAAGAAGAAGCCGCTAGACATGCTTATTCAACGCTTGGGAGCGTCGGACAAGATTCCGACAGAGATTTCCATCCTGGGACATCTTCCGGCAGCAAAGGTTGCTTCAACATACCGTTCGATTCTCGCTCAAGAGATCCAGGACGGTCTAAACGACCGGAACGCAGGGAGAAACGACGGAGAGAAATATTGCGTTCAACAGGTGCTGTTCTTTCGCTATGCGGATGGAGCTCCCATGCTCACAATCGCTTGGGTCATCTTCGAGGAAGGTCAAGAGCAGCTTGTAGATCAGTGTGATTTCAAGCGCTTGCCATTTTTTAGGAGTGAAGCGGACCCTTTCGAAATCAAGATTCCTCTGCTGACTCCGATTGAGATGAGATTGCTGAATCGGCAACTGGGAAAGCCTGCTGGGGCCGAGCCGGTAGCCGCTGAGAATGCACTGCCTATTCCAAAGGCTGAGTCTGACAAGTTCTACAATGTTCGACGGTACTGGCCCATTTCTTCACCTGATCTTGTCTGAAGTGCCACCTCTGGCTGATCTGTGGGTTCGAAGAAGCGGCTGACTCACTCATCGTCATTCACTTCATCATCGTAGGTGGCCTGGTCGGTCAAGCCGCAACCCTCCATGAAAGACCACGCTTTTAGCCAATCTGTGACCTCGTCGATCTTTAGCATCGAGAGATCCTCTCCGCTCTCGCCCGCATACTTTGCGTTGATGTGGCTTACATAGGCGTCGCGAAGTAAGCCGGTCGGATGGAACCCAAGATTATGGGTGAACACGACCTCAACGAAGCTCGTTACCATTTCACTCCACAGAGGGCAACTAAACTCTGAGGAATAGCCGTTCCTAAGCGTGGCATCTAGTGCACGGCGAGCAAGTCGGATCAGCCGTCCAGTGAATGCCGATCGGGGAGCTTCGCGAAGAGCGCTGGTGCCGTCTTCATTTAATTGCTTCAAGATCCCGGCAGCAAGGTCACCATTGATGTTGTGGAATGGATTAACGGCGCAGACTATTAAGCTGTTGCGGTAGTACAGAGGGATTTCCAGCCACGGCTTGCGCATGAAGCAGAATCCATGCAGACCCTCCGATTCCATGAGCTGAGCGGAGAAACAGCTGATTGCCTCAAGGTAGTCAACTGTGTGGTTCTTTAGGGCGCCGTCGTCCTCCTCACTATCAATCCATCCTGGTACATCGTCGAAAGAGACAACTACACATTCCATAGCCTCATGTGAGAGCAGCTCATTGGTGAACTGCTTAAAGTCGTCGTCGCTCGGGAGATAGAGCTCTAGGCGGAGACTAGCTACGGCATTATCGACAAAGACTGGTCGGTAAACGACTACGTTGCGCTGCGCGATGAGCAGATCGTAGAGGAAAGCGTTCTTGGTAATCTTCGCATCCAAGTTGGCGACGAGTACGTTGGTGACGTCCTTTTGGCCGCTGAGCGCGAACATTTCTGCTAGGTAGTTGCTGTAAGCAAAAAGTTCTGAGAAGGCGTTTCGCTCGGCCGACTTGTCAACTTTGAGCTCTAAGATGAACAGGCCATCGTCGTAGGTCCCAAGAAGATCCAACTCCATCGGCATTGTTGTATCTGTTCGCAATTTGATTTTGCTTCCGATGAATTCTCCGAAGCGCAGGGATCGATGAATGGTTCGTATTTTGTCTTCGGTCTGGTACTTGATAAGGCGCCAAAGTTCGAAGGCAGGTTCGTCCGAGCCGGGCTCCACTGGAACGCACACCTCAACGCACTCCGATTCCTGATCGGTGAGTGCTTCCATGCCCATCTTGAAAATGTGCTGGTGAACTTCTTTCTCGGTTAGTTTAGGCGGCATTCATCACGGACCTTCTCTTTGTTGGGCACTATCACTCCCATAGTAGGGTTCGCTCTTGGTCGTGCGGCCGGAGGTCTCCGGAGAAGATCCGCGCGCAAGGGTGGTGAGGTGTCGGCCACCCTTGCCTGTAGTGAAAGGGTATACCCCTGCGGTACGCGAGATGTGTGACACAAAGGCGTCTCACAAGGCTTGCGATCCT
Organism: Verrucomicrobia bacterium Tous-C9LFEB; assembly: GCA_964658105.1. Lineage (GTDB taxonomy): Bacteria > Acidobacteriota > Terriglobia > Terriglobales > Acidobacteriaceae > Granulicella. The sequence continues at coordinate 16,785 of CAZZXY010000004.1, forward strand.
GCTATTGTGACATGAGATGGCCAAGGCCTTAGAACCTAAAGGAACAAAAGGGAAGCGTCGAGCCGGCCAAACGGTCGGCTACCTTCGCGTCAGCTCTCTCGATCAGAAGGAGCTGCGCCAGCTCGAAGGCATCCATCTTGACAAGTGCTTTGTTGACAAAGCATCCGGCAAGGATCTCCACCGGCCGGAGCTGGAACAGCTTACCGGCTACGTGCGTGAGGGCGACACGGTGATTTGCCACTCGATGGATCGGCTGGCCCGTAACCTGGACGATTTGCGGAAGGTGGTCCTTGGCTTCACGGACCGTGGCGTTCACGTGCGCTTCGAAAAAGAAAATCTCACCTTCACTGGGGAAGACTCCCCTATGGCGCATCTGCTTCTGAGTGTGATGGGAGCCTTCGCGCAGTTCGAACGCGACCTGATTCGGGAACGGCAGCGGGAGGGGATCGCCCTGGCGAAGCTACGAGAGGGTGCATACGTTGGAAGGAAGCATTGCCTGAATCCAGCACAGGCTAAAGAACTACGGCGGCGTGTGGCGGCTGGGGAATCAAAGACAGCGCTGGCCGGCGAACTGGGCATCAGTCGTCAGACTCTATATAGATACGCTGCAGGAGCAGGGAAGTGAGAACCAGCCAACAAAGAGTGATGCATTGCCCTTGCGGGAACGCAAAGGTGCTCGCGCTTGGACTATGTTCAACCTGCTACACGCTCAAACGGCAGGATGACGAGTACTTCGGGGGATTGCGAGAAGCGGTTCTGGAACGCGACGGGCACCGTTGTCGCGTCTGCGACGCCTCGGGCCGCGATAAGCGATCCATCATCGTGCATCACCGTAAACCTGGGAGATCAGTGCTCAACCTGATGGTGTCCTTGTGCCCGGGCTGCCATGCCAAGGTTCATAGAACCAAGGCGGCCCTTTCCGCCATGCCGCCACTTCTCCTGGAGCTTTGGCGTGAGCAGCATCCGAAGGGTCACGAACAGGTGCAGCTCGACTTCGCCTTGAAGAAACCGGCAGCCAAGCTCGTCCCTTTGTTCGGAGAGGAAAGGGAATGAGTTCGGGTAGATCACATCCATGATCAAGAAGTGACTGATCTTCCAGACTCCGTCACAACTCGCACATGACAGACCGTGAACTCACGCAGTATGGGTCAGAAGCGCCAAAGACCATCCTTCGAGAGGTCACCGTAAAGCTTGAGCCGCAAGCCGCGTAGGTGCCTACGTGGCTATCTGCCTAGATGAGCTTAACGGGGTGAGCTCGCGCGTTTAAGGATCTCCTGGTGCAGTTCTCTACAATCCGTATATGCCGTTACTGCAGTCCATTGTCGAGGAGTTCGATCGTGAGCTCACTCGTTTACAAGCTTTGCGCTCGATCGTCGCCGGGTTAAGCCGGACACCAGAGGTCATTGCCTGCCTCATCTCCTCTCCCGCCTCTCTCGAAGAGGAAACAGTGCAGGGCGTTGCAACTGCCAGCCCAGCAGACGAGCAGTCCAGGCCACCGCGCAATCCCCGAGCGGATAAAGGCAAGCCGCGGGTAAGGCAAGCTGATAAATCTCGAACCATCGAGCAAGCGCGGGCTTTCGCAGCAACGATCCCGAGCGGCCCAGTGGTGATCAACCCCACGCGGCTGGCTGAAGAAAGGATCCAACGGAAACAAAGCCGGAAAGCGGAAGCCACGGTCGAACCGGTGCAGGCGGCCGAGGACCTGGACGCGCTGAGCCGGAGTCTGGCTGCCCGCTGGAATACAGGAATGGTTCAGTAGCGATACTGGACGGGCAGGGAAGCGCCGGCCCTCAGCCTGCAGAGGAGCGCGCGCAACTGGTCGTCTCGGACATTTGCGGCGGGGTGACTGTATGCAGACACGGCGGGCTGTAGCCCGTGCAGGTTGTGCATCTTCTTGGCTGTCGTGCACCTTATTGTGAATGTCAGTCTGTAGTGGCTTGAGCACCCTCTGGGTGTCGCCTATAGGCGACGCCGTTTGCCCTGTGCGCAAAGTGCGACATAAAGTCGCTCTGAACACGGAGACAGAAGCATGAAAGAGAACCGGGTCAACGCCCTTCAGCGTGTTGGCATTTTGGCGTTGCTTCCGGGTTTTGTGCAGCGCCTCGACGGTAGCGTCCCGGAGGTGCTTTCAACTGCAGATCTAGAGCCTCAGGCTCTCGAAGATCCAGATAACACGATCCCGATTCAGGCTGCAGGTCTGCTATTACAAACAGCGGCCAGCAACACCCGGTGTCCTCACTTTGGCTTAGAGCTGGGAAAGCTCCTCGGAGTAGCTTCCCTCGGTCTTATTGGTGAGGTAATGCGAAGCGCATCAACCCTCGGCATTCTGGGCTTAGCCGGTACGGTGAAGCGTCGCTTAGCGTAAACGATCGACTACGAGAGCCCCGGCCTCGGCCGGGGCTTTTCTTTGCTCGCCTTAGGCAGGTCGCGCGCAGCTTCGTGGCTCCCGCAACCCTTTGGGTGAGGAGGGAAGCGTCGACACTCCGCCAAGAGTTCAAGCAAGCTAGGCAAGTTGGCGACACGAACGGTGTTGTACGCCATACGCGAGCAGTACTTCTTTGCCCACACGCAGGCTCCAGGCGGATCGCATCATGTTGACGCCGATCGTCGGCATGTCAGGACTCAGAGTGGACAAAGCCGTCATCGTCTACACGTCCGATTTCCCGGATATCGAGGCTGAGGTTTCGCTTTAACCGTGCCGCGTTGGCGCTCAAGATGATACGGAGGGCCCTTGCCGTGCGACCGTTCACCCCGATGAGTTTGCCGAGATCTGTCGGGTTCGCCCGAACATAGAAGGTGAGGGAAGTGTCCACCGCTTTGGTGTCGATCACTACGTCTTCGGGAAGGTCGACGAGAGATTGCACTACAGCTGTGAGCATCTCGTATAGTTGGGTGTTCTGTTGGTCAAGCGTCAAATTGGTCTCTCTTCAATGGCGATCTGGCACACTCAGGCAGCTTGTCGCTCCTGCTCGTAAAGCGATTCTTCGTACTCGCGCATCGCAAAGAGGAGGTGCTCATTCTCCCGACGAAGCAAGCCACAACAAAAGTCGAGTAGCGTGACGAAGTGCATCAGGTCATCAGACACAGAACGCCCTAGAGTCACGTTACTCATGATTTTATGAAACAGGTCGAAGTTGTGGAGAGTCGGGGGCCTACCTACAACTTGTGGTGAATTTTCATGAGGAACACTTCCTGGGTTATCTCTTGGATCAGACTGCACGTTGGCCGATGTCGTTCTTCGATTCAACGTTTGAACTGCACTAAGGATTTCTGAACTGCAGGAGAAGGCTAAACACGAGCTTTTCTGTCTCGCGAGAAAGGGACCATGGTGTTCTGCCGGATGGGTCAGGATGAGCAAGGGTGGGCATCGTGGCCCTGTTATCAATGCGGCTCTGAGCAGGCAGCTATTCCGGTGTCACATCCGGCATGAAAACGGCGAAGGTACTTCCTTTCGCCGGTCTGCTTTTCACCTTTAGCCTGTAGCCATGCTTCTTCAATATCTCCGAGCTAAGCCACAACCCGAGTCCGGTCCCGCTGCTTCCTTTGGTGGTGTAGAAGGGCTCGCAGATGCGCCTGAGTACTTCCGGGGACATACCGGTGCCGGTGTCCGCCACGCAAATGCCAATGCCGCTCGGGCGCATGCCGATTCGCGTCGAGAAACAACGGCATCGAACACGGAGCCGACCTCCGGTAGGCATAGCATCTAGCGCGTTGCCTATTAAGTTGACGAGTACTTGTCTCAACTCGCCCTGCACGGTCCTTACAGTAGCCTGGCTTTCCAGCTCTAAGGCGACGTCGATCTGCTTCAAAGCAACACGGCCATGAAAAAGACTCATCACGGAACTGATTAGTCCTGGAAGATGAACGTCCGTGATGCCGACTGGATCGCGGTAGAAGCGAAGCGTGTTGGTTGAAATCTCCGACACCCGGGTCAGCTCAGCTTCTGCCATGCTGAGGTAAGTGTTCCGTTGTTCCCGGTTCTCCTCGCTGCGCAGGAGATACAAGAGATTAGTGATCGACTCTAAGGGGTTGTTTATCTCGTGTGCGATCGAAGCAGCCAGCCGACCTGTCGCTGCAAGCTGTTCGGCTTGCAGAAGAGCGTGTTGAGCCAATTTGTGTTCCGTGCTGTCGAGGAAGGTTCCAAGAAATCGGACTGGCTTCTGCGATCCGTCTGTCTGCTCCTCGAAGAAGCACCTGCCTCTCGCCGAGACCCATCGCACCTCCCCAGTACGACGAACGATCCGGTAGTCGATCTGGTACTCGCTCCTGTCATGAGGGTCACAAGCGCGCTTGATGGCAGAGGTCACCCGGTCGCGGTCCTCAGGATGCATCAAGTGGACCAATCCCTCGAAGTCGAGACGACTCCCTTGAGGCAGGTCAAGGATCCTCCAATACTGTTCTGAGCCGCTGATCAGGCCGGTAAGCAGATCCCTGTCCCATATGCCGACGCAGGCTGCCTCCGTTGCCATGCGCAATGTCGCAATGGCCTCATCAGCGTTCTCGAAGTGCACGTTCTTCATGGGCCCTGGCTCTTGGGCAGGCCTAATCGGCTCCACCTAACCAATTCTGATGCAAGTAGCCGCGTCGCCGAGGGCTTTGGGGTCAGGCTCACAACCTAGAATGATTCTCGCAACAGAAAACAGCGCCACCGAAGAGGAATTCATGGAATCTTAGGGTTCAAAGAAAAGGACCGGTTCTAAATCTCCTGTCGCGCCGAAACGGGGCTCTTGTGTTGTGGAGCTACCATAGCGGCACCATTCACCCTTGGAAGAGTGTTCGTTATGCCTGATCTATTCCTGCGCTGCTCGCGCGTTCTCGGTCCTTTCTTGTTCGTTGCTGCATCCATGTCCCACGCGGAACCTATACGTGTCCGCTATCCGCAGGGCTCCAGCCACGGCTTTGTCACTCTCGAAACCCAGGACGGCAAGTCCATCGCCACGGGTGAGATCACGCAGACCGTTCGGGGCGACGAGGTCACTTCAAGACTGTTGTTTCGGTTCCGAGACGGTTCTGTCGACGATGACGTTACCGTCTTTACGCAACGGGGCACGTTCCGCCTGGTGAAGGATCACCACCTGCAGCATGGTCCGTCTTTTCCAAAGCCGATCGATGTCCTGATCGATGTGGCTAGGGGCCAGATCACCTCCAAGACAGCTAGTGGAGAAACGACCGTAGAGCATCTGGACCTTCCTGACGATGTCTCAAATGGCCTTCCCCCAAATTTGCTGCTCAACATCCTTCCGTCCACGCCGGAGACCAAGCTCTCGTACGTTGCCCCGGGTACCAAGCCTCGGCTCATCCACCTCTCGATCAAGCCAAGCGGAACACCGCCCTTCAAGGTCGGCGGCATACGACGCACGGCCACGGACTTCGCTATACACGTCGAGTTGGGCGGAATTACTGGCGTGGTTGCACCGCTGGTCGGCAAGGAGCCGTCGGACTACCACATCTGGATTATGGCTGGGGTGCCTCCGGCTTTCATCCGGGAGGAAGGGCAGATGTACGAGGGCGGTCCCATCTGGAGAATCGAGCAAATCAGCCCCAGGTTCGCACACTAACTTCTTTACAGACGAGGGGCGGCGGAAGCGGAGCGCTCTCCTATGAGCTCGAAACGGATGCTGCAGGAGCAGAAATCGCATTCCACCTCATTCACCCCGGCAAGGGCGTGAGCCACAGGAAACGTTCTCATGCACTCCGTGCACGTAACCGCGAGTGTGCCTTTCTCGTTCTTGACCCACACCGCCGCTTTGGTGGGCTTGCCGACCCTTGGGCGGGTAGGGAGCTCGTGAAGGAGTTCGGCTATCTTGGCGAAGAGCTCCTCAACCCTGTATTGGCCCTTGGGGAAGAACGCATCCGCCAATACGCTTTCTGGAACGGTCAGGCCGGAGAACTCACCGGAGATCACGATAACGGGAATGACAGGAAAGCGGCGCCTTACGACAGAAAGGAATTCGAACCCATTCATGTTCGGCATCCGGAGATCCGAAATGATGATATCCGGCAAGGACCGCTTCAGGGCAGCCAGTCCCTCAAAGCCATCCTCCGCGCAGAGCACCTCATAGTCCTTGGACTGTAGAAGCGCGATTCCGACCTGACGGATGGTCGGGTCGTCATCGACGAGGAGAATGCGGTAGGGGAACGATCTGTTCGGCAACGCGGCTCCAGAACCAGTCAATTTGTTACAGACAGACGAGTTCTGAACCGAGATCCTGCAAGTCAGCTGTGAAACCAGCTTAGTGCGCCATCGTTGATGCGGACGATTCTTTCACTCGGACGATGTCGAACCTGGGCGTTTCCTCGTCGAAAGCCATGGAGAGCTTCAGAAGTTCGAATTGCGCGAAGAAGCTCTCCCAAGGGATAGGGTAAACGTCCGGTCTGCCGGCATTCGGGATTCCGATGACAAAGGTCAGAATCGCGGGTTCACCGTCGTGCTTTAGCCTTTTAATCTCGGCGGGAACGGCGCTGTGCCCATCGGCCCATTGCCTGATGAGCTTGTGGTCTCGCGTCGGAATCATTGTCATGCCCTCGTTTCAGGCGCACATCAACGTCCGAGCCGCCAATTCTGACCTCTTGGATGCAGCCGCCGGTCTGAGCGACATGCAACAGCCGGAGGTCTATTCCGGCTACGGTCGGTGCCCCTAGCGGAGCCCGGTTGGGGGTGCTTCCAGATGTAACGGGCTTTTTGATTCGTTGGTTATGAGTAGGCCATCGCCAACCCCACCGGAGGATCTGTGGCAAGCCCTGACGCAGATGCTCAGGAGCCCTGTACGGACGCTCGTCCCTCCCTGGAGCTGGAAAGCAGCTGCCTTTACCGCCGTCCTGCGGGCTGGCACATTCTTCGTGACCAACCTACGATCCGGGCGTTGGGAGGCAACGAAGGCCATGCTTGTGGAAGCACTCTTCGCGATCTTTGCCGGCGGGTTGATTGGAGCAGTCTCGCAGCAATTAAGGAAAGCGAAGCCCCTCTGGGCAACTGCGATTCTGGTCTGGGCCGGTCTGCCTGGGAGCATGATCCTCGCGCAGTTTGGAGTTCACCGCATTGCGGGGACTCCAAATTTTGGAGCTGGTCTTGTCACTTCGTTCTGTCTTGCTGCAGTAGCTTCCGCTTTTAGCTGGTATGCCATGCGGCAGGGCGCGATGCTCGGCGGGAACGACGAGACAACTGTGGTCCACGACCTTCAGGCGCTACCCAGCATTGTGCTCGGTTTCCTTCTTCTAATTCCACGGCTGCTGGCCAGGGGGCGCACGTAAGAAAACATCGAGAATCTACTAGGGTCTGACAGTTCTAGGGGCAGAGGTCGATGCTGGTGCCCGCTAGAACTGTCCTACATGGGCGCCGGATAGAAATGTCAGTCTAACTCCCTCGTCGCTGTCTGCGTGGTGCGTTAAGTGGGAACCGCCGTCCTTTGGCGGTTTCCAAGGTCTGTGGGAAGGGTGGGACAGCGGTATCGTTCACGCTTTCCATCAGACCGTCATTTCCACCGCGGTGCGCGAACGCGTTTTCTCGACGAAGTCTGGCCCGTAGACGTGTCGAACCAAAACGCCTCTGCAGGTCGACCTCTCATTCCTGACTGGGACGCTATCTCCGGCTCACAGCTTAGTGGATCTAATTGAACGGATTCTGGAGGGTATCACCTCGGACGACTCGCAAAGTTTCGACTTGTAGCTTAGAAGTTAACTCCTGCCGAGATCTGAATCTGCCGGGCAGCGCCTGCGAAGGTAGGTGTACCGAAGTTGGGATTTGCCGGGCTGGTGATTCCGTCGCTGAAGTGCTTCGGGATGGGGCCAAGGAATTCGCCGCTTCCATAGACCTGGTCAACGTCCTGTACGTTTGCGACATTTAGCAGGTTGAAGGCTTCAGCACTAAGATTGAGCCTTACGTGTTCTCCAATTTTCAGGGTGCGCTGCAGGCGAAGATCGGTGTCGTAGAAAGGAGCTCCGAGGTAGGTGTTGCGACCGATGCTCCCCACGCGGTCATTGAACGGAAAGCCGTCTCCATTGACGTCGGAGCCAGCCAGGATGCTGTACGGCTGCCCACTTTGCAAAGTGTTGAGGGTGGAAAGCTGAAACCCGCGCAGCAGCCGTCCCCAGCGTTCCGATGATTCGGCCATGGCGGTCAGCGTCAGACGGTGGCGTACGTCATTGTCTCCGACGGCACGGTCGAGGTTTGGGTTGAGGTAGTTCTGCGGCTCGTCCTGAAGCTGGCCTTCCGTTGCGATATCGATCGACTTGGAATAGGTGTAGTTGGCCATAAAGCTCCAGTGATGGCTCGCAGCTTTGCGTAGGGTTACCGTGCCAGCGTTGTAGATGGACCAGCCTGTGGCTGCGGAGTAGAGTGCAAAGCCGAAGTGGCTGTCTGCCGGGGTGAACTTCTGGCGTCCATCGGAGAGCGTCCCGGCAGGGGCGCCATTGATCGACAGGGAGTTCGGAAGGTGATCGGCGTGAAGGTAGTGGTAGCCCGTTTCAAGAACCCAGTCTTTGCCGAGCTGGTCCTCAATATCTAGGTTTGCCTGCTCTGCCAGCTGTACCGGGTAGCTGCGAGCGACGAAGCCGAGCGGGAATTGCACCAGGCTTGCGGGCGCAGGATAGGCACCGGTCTTTGCGAACGTGTGGAACGCCGAGCCTGCCGCGACAGGCCCAGCGGCCCCGACCATCCCAGCCTCGCCGAAGCCGACAAGGCTCTGTGACGGGTTGGCGAACTGCGGGAGATAAGGCTGGTTCATGGTGGTGAAGGCCGAGGCACCATGCCATCCATTCAGCAGGTTGCTGTACGAACGCGAGCCCCGGAAGAGACCGAAGCCTGAGCGGATGGCGCTCTTGCCATCACGGAAGCTATAGCTAAGGCCGACGCGCGGCTGGACATCCCCGAAGTCCGTGGACGTCATATTCCCAAGGATCCCAAGATCCGCCGCGGAAGGCAGGACATCCATGTCGTAGCGCAGGCCTGCGGTGAGCGTCAGGCGGTCGGTGGTCTTCCAGTGATCTTCCGCATAAAGACCAACGAGCTGGTGAAGGAAGCGCATGGCATCTGCAGATTGCAGGTTTGCACCATCAGGCCCTGCGTAGAACCCGGCCTGGAAGGGCAGGGTTCGGGTTGGAATCTGCTGGCCGAACTCAGAGCGCGGTTGCTGAAAAATGAACTCCACGGCGGTTGCGGGGCCGAAGGAAGTGAAGGAACCTGTGCCAAAGAAGCTTTGCGGCGAAAAGATGCCGACGCCAGGTGTGAAGTACGGCGTTTGCGCGCGAATCCACACCGGCTCATAGCTTGCTCCGAAGTCGACTGTGTGACCGTTGCGGCTATAGCCCAGGTGTTCGCGCGCTTCAAAGTGGTCCTCTTGGTAGTAGCTGACACCGCCGAGGAAGCCGCCTGTTTCAAGTGTGTCTGCAACCTGGATGCCCGGCTCAAAGCCTGCGCCCACGGGGTTCATGAAGAAGGTGCGGTGACCGTAGTTGACGCCGCTCTCGGAGCTGAGACGTGGGTTGAAGACATGGAAGAGAGTGCCGGAAGCAGTCTGGTCATACACCCAGTTGTCGCGGTACGTGGAAGGCATACCCTGGCCCGGCGACGCGCCCGGCGTAGCGCCGTTATGTACGCTGTTGTACAGGTACCCGATGTTGAGTGTGCTCTTGTCGCTGAGGGTGTGCGTGTATTTGCCGAACTCCTTGTCGTAGTCGTTGATCATCAAGAACGATTTCAGGTCTTCCGGTGCGAGACCCAAATCCTGCTTTACATGATTAATGCTTGGTGACCCTGGGCCGAGGCAGTTGGGCGTATCGATGCAACTAAGGATGAAGCGCGAGTAGATGGGCGACCGCGCACTGCGCTGACCCTCGTAGCCGGCGAAGAAGAAAGCTTTATCCTTGCGCACCGGACCGCCTAGATTGGCACCGAACTGATTAAAACGCAGCACATCGAAGCCAGAGGCGGAGAGGAGATTCCGGGCATCCAGCGCGTCGTTCCGGAAGTACTCGTAAACGCCGCCGTGGAGCGCATCGGTACCCGACTTGGTCACGGTGGTGACAACCGAACCAAGATTCAAGCCGACAGCCGCTGTACTGGGACCGTAGACCACGCGGAACTCCTGCACCCAGTCCAACGATGGACTTTCTCGCTGTACGCCAGAGATGCTGGTCGTGTAATCCATGCCGTCCAGGCTGTAGAACGTGCTGTGCGTTTCGGTAAGGCCAGCGAAGCTGATCTGAAGCACCGTCTCCTGAAAGGCAGATTGTGCCGCAGTGCTGGTGCTGCGCCCGATGTTCGCCGTAGGTGTGAGCGTGACAAAGTCGATGAAGTCACGATCGGAGATAGGTAAGTCTTCGATCTGCCTTGGATTGATGACCTGACTTGTTTGGGTATCCCCGCTGTTCACGTCTTCCACGTTGCTGCTGACCTCTACCGTCTGAACCACGGTGGCCACCTGGAGCTTCAGGGACACGGAAGCATCCTGCGCGACGCTGAGCGTGATTGGGGCTTGCGTGCGGCTGAACCCCCCCTGATCGATGGTGATGATGTACGAACCCGCCGGCAGGCCCTGGAAGGTGGCTCGCCCGGCGCCATCCGCACTAAGCTCGCGAGTCGCGTCGGTGGCGAGATTGCGCACCGAGATCCGGGAGCGCGACAGCGAGTGACCCGTGGGGTCAGTTGCCGTGACGGAAAGGCTGGCAAACTGTTGTGCCAAAGCCGGCGTAGTCATTGCGGCCAAGGCCAGGACGACAGGAAGACTCTTGAACATTCTTTTCACCTCGGAGGTATCGCAGGGCCCGTACGCAAGCGTGATCAGTCAAGTGCGGCTCAGGTATCCGTTCGTGGCGAGCTGCGCGCCCATGGAGTCATACATCTGCTTGCCGCGTGGCTGCCACGTGGCAAGCCCATCTACGTAGCGGTTGTACATGCAGAACGCGGCGGCAATCAGGACAGTGTCGTGGATGTCGAGGTCCTCGGCCCCCGCCTGGCGAGCGCGATCGATCATTGCGGGCGTGACAGCTTGCGCGTTCGCCTGGATCTGGCCCGCGATCGCAAGCAAAGCTTTGAGTCGATCCGATACCGGAGCACTTTCCGGATCAGCGCAGACCGAGTCCGTGAGCTCGTCACTGCCGCCGTCGTGATGTGAAGCCGCCGCCGCGTGACTTGCGTGGCAGAAGAAGCATTGGTTGCGAGACGAAACGAACGCGGCGATGAGCTCGCGATCACGCGAACTCAGGCCAGCGTTGGGTCCGGGCTCGAACAGGAGGATATGGGCAAGCGCGCGCATGGGCGCTGCAGTCTCCGGACGGAAAACAAAGCCCGAAGCGATGCCCGGAATGCCTTCTGGCAAAGCAATGTGCGGCATCCCTTACCTCGTCTCCACAAGCGCAGGATCCTGCGGTGCGGGGCTGAGGCGGTTCGTGAGGTTCGCGGCGACATATCCACCTTTTGCCACCATGCGCCCGCGGTTGCGATACAACTCGGGGTCGTTCGGTTGAATGGTAGCGAGGCCGTCCACGTAGCGGTTGTACATGCAGAATGCCGCGGCGATTAACACAGCATCATGGATCTCAAGGTCCGTTGCGCGCTCGCGCCGTGCACGATCGACATCCTCCGCGGTAACCAGCTTGCCATCCACCTGCACCTTCGCTGCAATGTTCAGAAGCGCCTTCAGCTTGGCTGAGATATCGGCTGCTTCGAAGTCCTGTTTCACAGCGGCGACAAGATCCTCGGCATTGCTGTGCTCTTTTTCAAGATGCGCCGCTGCGATTGCCCCGTGAATGGAATGGCAATACTGGGTGCCATTGCGGTAGGACACCATCGCAGCGATCAGCTCGCGCTCTCCGGGCATGAGGGTATGATCGCGGTCGTGCAGCAGGACCTCCACGAGCTCATTCAGGGGCTTGGCTGTTTCAGGTCGGTAGGCCATGGCGGCGCGAATACCAGGAAGGTTCGGAAGATCGATATGGGGCATAAGTGTCTCCTTGTAAGTCGTTCTAAACGGCGGGTTCGACAGCAGAAGCAAAGACCTCTGCGTCCGTTACGGAAGGCAGCGGAGCAGCGCGCGGCAGCAGCAACTGCATGAGTGCAGCGACAAAGCAGGGCACCGCGAGGCCAAAGATGAAGGGAGCAGCGTAGACGTTATTGCGGTCGAAGGCGTGGCCCAGCAGAACAGGGCCGACTGCGCCGCCAATCGCATACGCGGTCCAGGTCAGGCCGTACAAGGTTGAGAAATGCCGACGGCCGAAGTAGGTGGCGATCATATAGGGCACAACATCGGCCTCGCTTCCCGATCCGGCTCCCATGAGAACTGCGCCGGCCCAGCCCATGAAGGGTGAGTTTGCTCCCGCCTCCAGGCACACGCCGGCCGCAGCTATCGCAAGCACTGCGCAGGAGACCAGAGGGGCCGGAACGCGGTCGAGCAGCCAGCCGGTCAGCAAACGTCCGGCGATGGCCGAAGCCCCGAACAGGGAGAGTGCCACTGCCGCCGAGGCCCCGGGAACGCCACGGCTCGTAAGCAGTGCTGCTAAGTGCGCAATAAGCGCATTGATGCTGAGCGCAACCAGCAACGTGGGTACGGCAATCAGCAGGAATGTGCGATAGGTCGCGCGGGATGTTGCGGGAGCTGCCTCGCCGTCACCCTGCGACTCCAGACCTGGACGATTCCGAATGAAAAGCGCTGTAAGCGGGAGACCGGCAAGTGCGGTGACTCCAAGTGCTGTGTAGGCGGCTCGCCAGCCGCTTGTGGTGATCACGTGCTGCGCGAGCATTGGAAGGACGATGGAACCGCAACCGCTGCCTGTGAGCATGAGGGCGATTGCCAGACCGCGCCGCTGCCGAAACCACGAAAGCACGGCACGTGAATAGGACAACTGCGCTGTGCCGTTCCCCACCAGGCCAAGTACAAAGTAGCTCCCGTAATACTGCGCCAGAGAGCCATGCAGCAATGAGAGGGAAGTCATTGCGGCTGCAAAGATGGCTATGCAAGGAAGAATGACACGGCGGGGTGGGAAACGATCCAGCACACTACCCAGCAGCGGCGAGACGAATGCCACCGTGAGCGCAGCGATGGCGAACGATCGCGCAATGGCCTCTCGCTTCCATCCGAAGGACGCGTGGAGGGGATCGAGAAACAGACTGAAGGTGAACGGCACCATGCCGGCAAAGCCGACCATGACGCCCAGAAACGCGGCGCATACCACCTTCCAGCCTGCGTACCGTGGGGAACTTTCGTTAACTGCGTTCGTCTGCATGAGTGATTGCGGGATCGGAGACAGACTAGGCAAAGGCCATCGGACTGTCACTCCGTCACTGTGATGGAACTTCTCTCCATCCATTGATGGAGGGTCTATACCTACATCGGTGCGCTATCGTGTCAGCGGTAGCATTGCGAATGCGTGAACCGATTCAGACGAGGTGCACTCGTGTCAGACGCTTCTAATCCGCGACGGCCCAGGCGCGGTATCTGGAAACCCAGGCCGGAGATAGCCGCACTGCTGCGCGTCTCCGGCAACCCGATCAACGGCGTTGGTGAGATCACGCCTCGCCAGGCCTCACCGTTCTTTTGGCATTCGCCCGACCAGCATCCATGGGGGGATCTACAGCTTGTTGCGCGACAGAGCACGCGCAAATGTCCGGGCTCTACGGAAGCGTTCGCCGCGGCTTACACATACCCTGAGCTACAGCCCGTGGCTGCAGGCCGCAATGTTACTGGGGTCGGAGATCTCGCAGCACAAGTAAAGCGGTTCGCGTTGGATCACGAAGCCGATGATGTTGGAATCGCAGCTATGGACCCAACGTTCGTCTACGAGGGATATCGGATCGAGCATTCGTGGGTGATCATCCTTGCACTCGCGCACAACTACGAACGGCTGCGGGAAGTGCCCTCCGATGAGTCCAACGGGGTAGGTGTGTGTGACGTCGGCGACCAGTATGCCAGAGGCACACGAGCGTCCTATGCGGTAGCGAACTGGATACGGTCGCAGGGATATGCAGCAGATCCTTACCCCGGACCTATGGCCACGGCTCTCTTGCTCATTCCGCCGGCGATCGCCGCGGGGCTGGGCGAGTTGGGTAAGCACGGCTCGTTGATCAGCCCGCGGTTCGGCGCAGGTGTTCGTCTCGCAGGGATCACGACTGATATGCCCCTGATCCCGACACCACCCAGGCGTTTCGGTGCCGATGAGTTCTGCGCCACCTGTCAGATCTGCACGCAAGCCTGCCCGCCGGCTGCCATCGCACCGCAGAAGAAGATGGTGCGCGGCGTTGAGCGCTGGTACGTTGACTTCGATAAGTGCATCCCGTACTTCGCCGAAGCGGCGTCCTGCGGCATCTGCATCGCGGAATGTCCATGGACTCGCCCTGGTGTTCGGCCTAAGCTGCTCGAGACGATGTCTCGACGATGTGGGATCGAGGCACAAGGCGACTCAGGCACATCATTCTTGTGAGAAGACGGTCATTCTCTGGCGGTCTTGCACGCCTCGCTGAAAATGCCGTTCTCGTTCGCCTGGTCGGCAGGCATGGAACGCTTGAACCAGACGCACCAGCCAGCCATAAACCTCGAAGATCATGCCGTCGTAACACCGAACCGTGAAGGTATTTCCGAGATCACATTGACCGGTGGTGGCGTTGAAAACCTCGCCGCCGATCACGACAGATGAAGACCACCGCTCAGCAGGACAGGTTGATGCGCGATCCTTGGGACGCCGGAAACGCCACCGCAGCGGAAAGCGCCAAACAGTTCAGCATCTCGGTCCCGACATTCTTCCGGCGAGCCAAGGCGAAGAGCCTCAAACCAGCCTGAAACAGGCAGGCAGTAGATCGTCGCGGTCTGGATTACTGACGAGAATGCGACTTATCGTTCCTGATGAAGATAGGTCCGGGCACGGCAAATCAGATTCGCCCCACGACCAACTTAACTTTTTGTTGCCCTGTGGCGTCTGAAGCGTCATGAGCTGCCGCAAGACTCCCCTGCTGAATCCTGTAACTCAACGGAGCTGGCACGAGGAGATGCATCCCGGACAGTTTGCGGTCCACCTCTCTCAAGAGACTGGGACCGTACCGACGTGCGCTCTTTGCGATACCTGGGAAGAGGCCGAACAATACGCCTGCGAGGAGGTGGAGCAGCGACCCACTGTGCGCTGCCGCCTTTATGATGACCGTGGTTTTGTCGGGGCGCCACTTCTGGAAGTCACGGGGCGCGCCTTCAAGGGGGAACGTGATCTGAGCCCCAGAGTCCGGCGCTGGATAGGCGTTGGGATGCTCGCGGTCGGCCTGATCCTTTGCGCCATTGACTGGAGCACGGACTTTCGCCTGAGTTGGCCGGGACTGGTCGGCTCACGCCTTCTAATTCCAGGACTGGTTCTGCTCGTCACCGAGGGGCTCGTCCTGCTGCATGCCCACCAGAAGGCGTTGGAGAAGCAACGCGGGAAGACTCCACGATGACGCTGTTGCTTGTACAAATTGCTGCGGTTCTCTTGACGGCTTTACTCTGTGGGGCCGTCGCTCAACGATTTGGGCAGGCCAAAGTGATCGGGGAGATCGCCGGCGGGATCCTGCTGGGCCCTTCCGTCTTTGGAAAGGTGGCCCCCCACGCGAGCGCTGTCCTCTTTCCGCAGAGTTCTTTAGGTGCTTTCGACATTCTTAGCACCCTGGGGCTCGTGCTCTTCCTCTTCCTCATTGGCGTTGAGCTTGATCTCGATCACTTGAGAGATCAGAAGCTCACCGCGACGCTGGCGAGCGCTTCCAGCATTGTGCTTCCGATGGCTCTTGCCGCCGTGGCTACACCTTGGCTGTATAGGCAGTGTGCGCCCACCGGAACCCCCATTCTCCCTTTTGGAATGTTTCTGGGCATCTCGATCAGCATTACAGCCTTACCGGTGCTGGCCCGTATCCTGGAAGAAAAGCAGATGCAAGGCACCTCGCTTGGGGCCATGGCATTGCTGTGTGCCGCAGTGGACGATGTTGCTGCGTGGTCCTTACTTGCTTTTGCTCTGACCTTGCTTCCGTCACATGGTGGGCAACCGAACGTCTGGAAACGGATCCTGGGGCTTGGCCTGTACCTGATAGTGATGGTGGGCTTGCTGCGCCCGTTGGGTCGCTGGATCGGGCGCCGGTATCCAGACTTGCCGTTTAGTTACGAAGTGCTCGGCCTGAGTGTTGGATTCGTGCTGCTGTCATCTGCCAGTACCGATGCTCTTGGCGCTCACCCTCTTTTTGGTGCGTTCATCGCCGGTCTGTGCTTCCCTCGGATCCCTACATGGCAGAAAAAGCTACGTATGCGCTTCGACCCGCTCGTCTCGGTGCTGCTGCTGCCCCTCTTCTTTGCACTCACAGGGATGCGCACACGTCTGGATCTGCTGGGCGACTCCTCGGCTTGGCTTCTTGGTTTCGTAGTTCTGACCATCGCCATAGCAGGGAAGATCGGTGGCGCCGTGGCGGGAGCACGTTTGACAGGGCAATCCTGGTATGACGCTTTTGCGCTGGGGGCCCTACTCAACACCCGCGGACTTGTGGAACTGATCGTTCTGAACGTCGCCTACAACGCGCATGTGTTTTCGCCTGTGCTCTTTGCCCTGCTCGTGACCATGGCATTGGTGACCACCGCCATGACCACCCCTTTGCTGGACTACCTCACGGCACGACAACGAAACGAGGTAGCCCGAGACCTACCTTCCACCGTGGCCTAAATGCAATTGTGAGGATTGGTTCGATCACAGTTTGGCAGGACGGAAGATTGCCCTATCTCATTCCGCGATTTCGGAATTCATGAGTTGTGGCGACTATGTTGCTGAATTCACTGCCTGAATGTTATTTCCTTAAAGGAGTGTCTCGCCTCTCCCTATCACCTCGGCTAGTTTGTTGGATGTGCGATTGCTTGCGTTTCCTTTCCGGGTGTGTCGCTCGGAAAGATCACTTCCTGGACCGAGGTAGAGGTCGTGCCGAACTTCGGATCCAGGTAGTGGTCGAAAAAGGCCAATTGCTTGCCCCAGGCGTCCAGGCGATGGGCAGGCTGAGAGAAGCCGTGCAGTTCTCCTGGGTAGGTGAAGTAGAAGACGGTCTTGCCATGCTTGCGCAGCGTCTTCACAAACAGCTCCGACTCAGCCGGTGGGACCTGCGGATCGTTCTCCCCGTGTAGAACGAGCAGGGGTGTACGGACCTTGTCGATAGAGAGAAGTACGTTTGCGCGACGGTAGATTTCCGGCTTTGCGGTAGGCGTGCCGCCCATCTTCATCATCCATCGTGTAGCCGACTGCGGGTTCGTACGGTAGACAAACAGCTCGCGATCCACAACGCCGTAGAGCTCTTCTGCCGCGGCAAAAAGGTCTGGGTAGCGCGTGACCGCGTAGGCGA
The DNA here is from genome assembly GCA_964658105.1 of Verrucomicrobia bacterium Tous-C9LFEB. Classification (GTDB taxonomy): domain Bacteria; phylum Acidobacteriota; class Terriglobia; order Terriglobales; family Acidobacteriaceae; genus Granulicella. The sequence goes on from CAZZXY010000004.1 coordinate 34,102, forward strand.
CCATGGTACCCCCATGACTGCCGCCACCGATGCCGATGCGAGCGGGGTCTACGTTCGCGTTCTCGATGAGGAAGCGCGCGCCGGCGGCAACATCATCCACCTCGCCTCCGTTCGAATCTTCGACGTTGCGATTACGAAATACCTCACCGAAGCCGCTGCTGCCGCGGTAGTTCGGCTCCAGCACCACGTAGCCCTGCTGCGCCAGAAACTGCGCCCAGCCGTCGAGGTGATAAGTGTCCTGGCCCTCAGGACCACCGTGAATCCATAGGACGGCTGGAAACTTGCCTCCGTATTTCGCAACCGGTGGCTTGTACAGCAAGCCATCGATCTCCTGGCCGTCTGCGCTTTTCCAGGTCACGCGTTGGGGGACCTGAAAAGCGTGCGCCAGAGTTTGTGGCGTGGTGTGTGTGAGCGCAACCGGCTGACTGCTGTGTCCCGCACCCTCAATGGAGAACAGATCCGTGGCCTCATTCGCCGTGCCGTGGTGAAAGAACAAGGTGCGTCCATCGGGCGACCAGACTGGGTCGGAGGTGGTGCCTGGCGTGGTGAAGCTTGCAACCTGGTGCGGCTCGCCACCGCGGACCGAAACCGTCCACACATTGGTCGCTTCGGGAAGGCCCTGGTTGGAGGTGAAGGCGATAGTTCTGCCATCGGGCGAAAACTGGGGATCGCTGTCCTCCGCGTTCCCGGCCGTGAGCGCCTTCGGTGTACCTGCGCCCTCTGTGGGCAGCAGGTACAGATGATTCCATCCGTCGTTCTGCAGCACGGTAGCGGCGGTACGGCCGTCCGGTGACCACTCAGCTCCACGGATGGACCAGCCACCACCGCGATCGATGGGCGCTGTGTACAGCACGGTCACGGCTCCGTCCGCCCTGCCAGCGTGCGAGTCAAAGCGCAGCAACTCAAGGCGTCCACTGAAGAAGCTTTCCGAGCGGCCCACATATAGAATGCTGTGGGCATCCGGTGACCAGCGCCCCTCCGCCGCGTCTTCTGCCGGAGGTGTCAAAAAGCTCGTGGTGTTGCCGTCAGCACTCACCACCAGAAGGCTGTTGACGCCACGCCGGCCGCTTGTAAACAGGATCCAGTGCCCATCCGGCGACCAGCGTGGGTCGCGATCGGCAGCCTGGCGCGGATCACCGCCACCTGCGGGTGCGCTGGTCAGACGCTGAGGCGTGCCACCATCCACAGAAACAGACCAGATGCTGCCCTGGCTTGCAAAGGCCAAGCGCTTGCCATCAGGCGACCACGACAGGCCCGACTTCCCGCCCTGCGCACTGGTAAGGGTGGTGGGCCAGCCGCCCGCCCGTGAAAGAAGTGCAATCTGGTCACCGCGAACCAGCGCAAACGTGTTCCCATCCGGGGACAGGGCCGTCTCCGTAACGGGTTCCACGGAGAGTAAATCCTGCAGGGTGAAACGGGGCGCGGTTTGCGCTTGCAGGGTCGCTGACAAGAACAATGTCGCGCCGGTAGCCAGGCGTTTGCAGTAGTGGTGAAGGGTACTCACTGACGTCTCCCGAAGCGTGTTGTTTAGAAGTGATACCGCACACTGATCTGCGCCGACCGAGGTAGTTGCACATTTTGCAACTGGCCAAAGGTGCCCGAGGCAGCATTGTTGCCATTCACAAACTGCTGTGCGGTCCCGTTGTTCGTGATGTTGTAGACATTCAGGTCGGCTTCGATGCCCTGGCGATCGGTGATGCGGAAGTCGCGGCCCACCAGGGCGTTCCACTGCAGCAGCCACGGCGTATAGATCTGTCCCGTGCCGCGATCGGCGTACTGGAACCGATACGCCGTAGCGAGCGGGTTGGACACCGTGCGATTGTTGATGCGCAAGGTCGCAGGACCATACTGGTTGCTGTAAGGCGTTCCCAGCGCCGTCAAGGTGGTTACAACCGGGCCACCCGAGGTGCCCGACTGCGCAGTGAACAGGGTCGAAACTCGAAGCGCCCACGGCGCCTTCCAGGTGACACCGCCACGGAGATCCTGACGCTGCCACATGCGGTCACGCGTGTCGCCGGTATAGCTGTTCGTAACGTAGCCGCGCACCGAGCCGATGCCGTTATTGTTGGCGAACTTGCCGGGTTCGATGATGCCTGCGGGATCCCCTGGTTGCCATGTGCCGCCCATATGGTCGGGCGAATACGTGTAGGTGCTGAAGAGCTGGATGGCTTTGCTCTGCTGGCTAACAGTGATCTCGTAGCCCTGGTAGACAAGCCAGTTGTAATGGTTGTTGGTGATGAAGTAGGTGTTGTTCAGGGCTGGGTTCACAAGACCGCTCCACACAGTGCCCGTCGGGGTCGTCGTGTAGATCTGATTCGTGTCGATGGCGGCAGGACGGTCCCGGTATTCGCGGTCGATATAGCTGACATCGAGCGTGGTGGCATGGGGAAGCTGCGCGCGGTAGCCTACCAGCCATTCACGCACAAAGCCCTGGTGTCGGGCGGGGTCGAAGGTACGGCCTGTCGCCGCGGCCGATGTGCCCGGTGTCGTAATCGTGTTCAGAACGGACCCGTCCGGGTTGAAGTACGTTGTCGTAGCGTTCGGTGAATTGGTGCCACTCACCGCAGATGCGCTTAGGTAGCTCGCGTTGGTGATGTCCGTGATCTTGGTCCAGCTGGCGCGCACTACATTGCGCTGGTCCTTAGTGAGCACGAAGGTTCCCGCGACACGCGGTGCCCAGTTCCAGCTATGCTGCATGGTCTGCTTCGCGATACGGTCAGAGGCGGAAATCCAGTCAGGCCGAATGCCCGCGGTGATCGCCAGACGGGAGATCGGCTTCCAGCGATCCTGCACGTACCAGGCGGCGTCTTTGGCGCTGACGTAGTTGGTCAGCAAACTGCTCCGATCCACTGATTGAGCACTGAAGATTCTGTACCCCTGTGCAGGATTGTTGGCATTGATCAGCACGGCATTCTGCTGAATGAGACTTCCGTTATTTGCGTAGTACGTCGTGGATTTGCTGAGTTCGTGCGGTTGCAGGTAGAAGCCAGCCTGCACATCGTGCTCGCCCCACGCTCTCGGGACGATGTACTCCAGATCGGCGGTGAAAGACGGCTTGCTCGCCGGATTCGTGGAGACCGAAGCCAGGTTGTTGAGTGTCGCCAGCGAGGACCCCTGCGCAATGGGCACACCGCCTGAGATCGTGGTGTTCTGGTAGATATCGAGCTCTGGCTGTGAGCCCACGCCGCTAATGGCCGAGAGGCTGGAATTCGTCCCCTTGTTGTTATAGGAGCCAAGCAGGCGGGTGTTGAAGCGTGGTGTCCACTGCGAGATCAGCCGCACCCCATATGCTCCCCCGCCGTACTGGCTATGCGCAATGTTCGTGGCGTACCACTGGTAGTTGGCGTCCTGCTTGCGGCTGTCATATTGCATCAGGCCCATCAGCCGGTGCTTCTCCGTGAGCTGCACGGAAACATCGCCAAGGAAGACAAAACCACGGGATGCGTTAGGGAAGGTCTGGAAACCAGGGTCGAAGCTGTTGAGGTACGCCGTCTGCGTGCCGGTCTGGCTGATGCCGTCATCACGGTGGATATACCGTCCGGAAGCAAAGAACCAGGCGCGCTGGCGTTTCAGCGGGCCGCCAATCGAGAAGTCGGGCTGCTCTACAGCGGACGCCGCCGCATTGCCGCCAGCCACGTTGTTTGCATTCAACGCAGCTGGCCCGGTGAGCCAGAGCAACGACCCATGGAATTGATCACTACCCACGGGGCTCGCAAGGTTGATCACCATGCCCATCGCAGCAGGTGAGCTGGCATCGTTGCCGCCCGTCTTGATCTGGATGTCTCCCAGAGATTCGTTGGAGATGCTGATGGTGTTGGAGGGCCAGTTCTGCTGAAAGCTGCCGACATCCATGCCGTCGTACAGCGTTGCATGATTCTCGTTCTCTGAGCCACGGAGGAAATACGTCTGCCCTCCTTGTGCATCCGAAGAGGCGCTGGTGATGCCCGGCGTGATCTGCAGCGAATCGGACCAGTCATGGCGGCCCGTGATGGGAACATTACGTAGCAGTTCGCCGCTGAGATTGACTGCCTGCTCAGGGTTCTGCGTGTCGATCAACGGCGGGTCGCCGGCAACCTCCACCACCTCTGTCTGCGAGCCCGTTGACAATGGGATGTCTACGGTCACGTCAAGGCCCGGACGCACCAGCAGACCCGCACGAACGTACTTCTGGAAGCCCTGTGCGGTGATCTCTACCGTGTAGTTAGCGCCTTCCGGCAGATCGTTCACGCGATAGTTACCTTCCTTGTCCGCAGTGACACGAAAGGTACCGCCCACGGCTGGACTATGCGCCACCACCTGGGCACCCGGGACGGCTGCGCCGGTAGCATCGGTGACCTGGCCGTGGATGACCCCAGCGGAGCTTTGCGCTATCGCTGCCGGAGCAACCAGCGCGATGATAGGTGTGAACCAAAGCCGGGCGGAGCTACCGGCGAAACGTGGCGAAAGAACCGGGCGCCGCGATTTCTTGAACATGATCTATTTTTCTCCTGTTTCAGCAGAGGCACTGCTGAAAGGGCATAGGGGGACGCTTGATCAGCCCGTAGCAGGCTGACCGACAAACGGAATACTTGTGGTTAGGTCAACAACGACGCGATGTCTGTGGGGCCGGAACCCGCGTGTGTTCAGTCATGCTGCACCTGACTGTTCCTGCGCGCACCCTTGCCAGCGCTTGTCTCCTGGAAGCTTTGGGCAGGCTGCGAGGTGGCGTACAGCAGTGCATTGAACAGGAATCGGTATGTCACCTCGGACTGTGACCGGTACTGTGGACGGAAGCCAAACAAAATCAAGTGCCCTTTGCCTAAAGACTCGTTCACGAGCGCTGATGTGCCGCGCAGGTATTGGGCTCCCAGGATCCAGCCGCTGAGCAACGGCTTCTCGCTTGTATAGCTGGCGACCGACTGCACGTCGCCGCTGACGCGAAAGCTTGGGCTCTGCTCGAAGAAGATGGGGACGGTGGGTTGCGACCCAAAGGCCAATGGATTCGATGTGTCGACCGCAACCTGCAGGATCGAGCCTGGGATGTAGAAGTCCTTGGCCGCGATTCCTTCCAGGGCATTGACCACGGGCGTGCTCTTGCCCGTGTACACCTCGGAAGCCTTGTTCAGCGCGACCACTGTGCCACCGTCTTCAGTGAAGCGGCGCAGGCTGGCCATGCCCCCTTCGCCGAGGCCACCGCGATACTCCGGCGGTACCTGCGGCCCCTCGCCTTCTTCACCGCGGCCATAGCGGCCGCTGGTGATCGCACCGGGAGCGTTGTCGGGCAACAACACGACATCGAAACGATCGTTGAGATTACCGTTCCGGATGTCGGCATCGACCACGCGCGTGTAAGGAATGCCGTTCTGGTCAAAGAGGAAGCGGGTCCAACCTTCATCCATGGAAGGAATCCAGCTCTGGTAAAGAGCGATGCGCGGTAACTTGACCCTGAACGTTGGGCCCTGTGGCGCGCTCGTTGCCGCTTGCACCAAGACCGGCAGCTTGGCAGCCACCTGCGTCAGCGCGGTTTCCAGATGTGGTTGCTGCGGCAGGTAGATGGTGTCAGGCTCCTGCCCAGCACCCGCAACGCGGTAGGCGCGGAGTCCCTGCTTCAGCAGCGCGAACAAGGCATACAAACTGCCGTTGGATTCGTCACGGAACTGGTACCCGCGCGCACCCGCCTGCGGACTGAAGGTGCCCGGCGTTACGGCAGCGGTGTGGACCGGGGTCGTCGCTACTTCAAAGGCCTTCCGCACAGGCACCGCCGTAACGCCCAGCAACAGCGGCATCGTTTGCGCGGTCACATCATAGGGGCGCTGCAGTGGACCGCCAGGGTACTCCGGGATGTTGGGATAATCCTGGATCTCCAGGATGGATTTGCCGAAAGCCCCGTACGGCTGCGCGAGTTTCACGATGTAGCTTCCCTGCTTGAAGGACTTGCCATCGGCACTAAAATCCGCCGTAGCCTGTTCCACTTCGTTGGCGCCGGTGATCAATGTGTTCACAAGACGTGCCGTGGCTGCGGGATCTCGCTGCTCTGCAGGGATCACATAAGCGTACGGCCCACCCTTTGGGTGAACGGCGTGCTCGCCGAGTTTGTAGTAGTTGCGCAGGTATTGCTCGCGGTAGGTCGCGGCGTTCCGCGCAATGGAGAAGAACGCATCCTGCTGGTAGGCCACGATGTCGCCCAGGCTCCAGTGACCGCCCTTCCATGGATCGGGGAAGTTCCACGCGGCCACCTTAGCGTCATATCCAATGCCGCGATCGAGCTTGCTGAAGGGGATGTCGATGGGTGAAGCGATGTTGACGCTGGCCGACTCGGTCAGGATGCGCAGACCGTTGTGCAGCGCGATGTAATCCCGCAGTGGCGACCAGAAGTCATACACACCATGGATCAGCACGCCTTGTTTGCCGGTCTCAGCGATCTCGAGCGCTGTCTGCGTGCCCAATGCATTCATCTCCTGCACAAGGAGAGGGTCGACATTCGGGTCGATCGGATCGACCCACGGCGGCAGGTAGATGCGCGGTCCGTTGGAGCCCATCTGATGGATGTCATAAAGGATCTGCGGGTGCCAGGGATTGATGACCTTCTCTACTGCGAGCCGTGTCTCCACCTGCGTGAATGAGCTCCAGTCGCGGTTATCATCGTGGCCCGTGTAGTGATGCCAAAGCACCACCGGGCTGGACCCCTCATACGGCGTACCAAGGTACTTCTTGTACCAGTCCACCACCAGCTGCTCGCCATCCGGGTTGAGCGAAGGAACAAGGACAATGATGACGTTCTTGAGGATTTGCTGGATCTCCGGGCTGTTCTCCGTGGCAAGACGGTACGCAAACAGCGAGGCACTCTGTGCGCTGGCGATCTCCGTGGAGTGGACGTTGCAGGAGACCACCAACACGGTCTTGCCGCGGGCGATCAGGCTTTTCGCCTGCTCCTCAGTCGTGGTCCGAGGATCCGCCAGCTGCGCTTGGATAGCCTTGTACTCATCTAGGTGCGACAGATTTTCTGGCGCTGAGAGTGTCACCGTGATGAAGGGGCGACCTTCTGTCGTCTTACCAATCTCTTCGTACCGGACGCGATCAGACTGCGACCCAAGTGTTTTGAAGTACGAGACCAACTGCGTCCAATCCGCAAGCTTACGGTCAGTTCCGGGCGCGAAGCCGAAGGCCTGCTCAGGTGAGGTGACGTTGCCTTGCGCTAGACCAGAGACACTTAGCGCAAGAGAGGCAATTGCGAGCGCAAGCCGTCTCATAGAATCCTTAGGGTATTGTTTTTGGGAGAAGCGGCACGTTCGCGTAAAGCACTGCAGGAACAGAATTCCTGTCTATGTGACCGCAGATTGTAGCTACTGGGGTCAGCGACAACAGAGAGACGCGGAGCTACAACAAGACATCAGCATTCGAGAAACGCCGAGAGATGCAAGTGTGCTCGTCACGATGAACAGATCATACACCAGTGCTAATCGACAATTGGCCAGGAGTCCTGGCCCTGCATTCGTTTGCATTCCGGATACCAGGCATCGCGAGCATGTGGTTGCATGGCAAGCCGTCACAACCATCGTTATCAAGTTCCGGTGAGATTGCGACCGTATGCTTCTTGAGCTTGGCGCAGCATGCAAGGTTCTCACCGCGGTGTTCTGCAGGGCTTTCAGCCTCGGCTTCCTGCTCCTAACCATAAGATCGATGAAGCGGCTGGGCTTTGGGTAGCCAAGTAAGTTATTCCCAAGAAAATGCTGACTCGAAGCTGCCCGCGACCAGGATGACCAAGACGCAATTAGTTCGGTACATGGCCGAACATCCCGATAGCGGACCATCAGCCGGTTCACCTGACGGTCACTGATCGCCAACACTGTAGAGGCTGAACTCACCGTGCGCCGTCCGGCCAGGACCTCCGTCAAGACTTCAATGCGCTGCAGGTCTCCCACGCTCATCGTTACCAAGCCCATCCCAATTCGACCTTTCAACTTGGCGGAGGAGTAACATTTCTACGGTTCTGGCGCACGTTTGGTGATTCTTCCCGGCCGGTGTTTTGGAGCGTAAGACAGAGGTAGCTCTGGCGGCCTCTGCACCTGCTGATGAGGCAAGGATGCCTGGTCCCGAACACCGCGGAAGTGGCCCTGGTCTGTTTTCGCGCGAAGGATGGCGCGATCGAGATGGAGCTACGAACCTGTCGCAGCTCCTCCACCTGCCCGGCGTGTGGAACAGCATCTCGCCGAGTGCATAGTCGCTATCGACGCAGGCTGGCGGATCTGCCCTGGGAGGGTCTGCCGGTGGTGATCCTGCTCCAGACGCGTAAGTTCTTCTGTGTCGGTGATCATCGCCGACAGAAGATCGTTACTGAGCGGCTGCCCGGAACAGTCGCCCGCTATGCACGACGAAGCCGCCGATCGAGCGAAGCCCTGAACTGGCTCACCCTGGCTCTGGGAGGCCGTGCCGGAGCTCGTCTGGCATGCCGTCTTGGGTTGCTGGCTGCGAGGCATGCTGTTGCGTGGTCTTCACCAGCGAGCAGCTACCGTGCCTGTACAGGTGCCACGCGTGCTGGGCATTGATGACTGGCGTGGAGGAGGGCCATCGCTATGGCACGATCCTATGCGATCTAGAGAAGCGCAGAGTGGTTGACCTGCTGCCGGACCGGGAGCTGAGACTATGGCCAGGTGGTTGCGGCAACATCCTGGCACGGAGACCGTGAGCCGTGACCGCGGCGGCATCTATGCCGAAGCCACGCGCAGGGCAGCCCCTCACGCTGTTCAGGTGGCTGACTGATGGCATCTGCTGCGCAACCTGAGTGAGGCGTTGCGCCATGCGCTTGCACCGCATCATCGGCTGTTCATGCAGGCAGCAAGACTCGAGGACAGCCGCGGGCCGTCCCCACCCACACCGGTTCCTCCATGGAGTGAGCGCGAACGGCAGAACCAGCAGGTCAACAGGCAGAGACGGTATGAGCGATGGCAGCAGGTACGGGAACTCCTGAAACTCTACGCTTGGAGGGCCAATCGGACATTTCTATCGGGCGAGAGTAGGACATTTCTATCCGGCGAGAGTAGGACATTTCTATCCGGCGCTAATACGCCATGTTCGCGCTCAGTAGAAATGACAGGGTAATGCGCCCAATAGAAATGTCAGTATAAGGGTCGTCGTCGTCGTCGTGCGGTGGGGATGTGTGAGATCGCCGCTCTTTGGCGATTTCCACCATTTCCACCGCCGCGGGCCGCGCGCATTTTTCACTCAGCAACAGAGTGTCACCTTGCCCAGAGTCGTCTCGCATCGCGGGTTAGGATGGACGATCGAGAGAGAATTATGAAAGTTCGCCTACTCTGGGTGCAACGCGACTTCCGCGGAACGAGCTGAATCGTCGAGAGGAGATCCTTCAGGGGGAGTCAACGAAGAGTCCGACTCGCAACTATGTCGCGAGGCTCATAGCAAGACATCATCCTGAACTGGTCTCTGTGGATCGTGTTCATTTGCTTGACGCACACGAAACAGACTGCAAATGGTATGTACGTTCGTATCGAGTGAACTCAAACTGCTGGGAAATTGCATACGCCGAACCGCTAGAAGAGAATGAAGAGGTAGCGCAAGGGCAAGTCTCGTTGTAGCGCTTCAGGCCGTCATCCTGCCGAGATCGTGTGCGGTTCTGAACGCTCTGCGAAAACCGCACCGCTTAATCTTCTCGGGCGCTTCTTATAGCCAGTCTTCTCACTGTTGGTCATGACCTTGGTGGTGAGCCGAAGGTCCTGCTGTGCCTTGACGATGGCCAGGGCATGGCCGAGGCGCTTGTTCTCGACGACAGCGGCGTGGCTGACACGCTGGTCCTTGCTGAACACACGGTAGGGAAGAACGTGACCTCGCCAGCGAACTTCCAGCGGCTTGTCCCAGTAGTCGAACAGCTCGACATACTGGCCTTCGAAGCCCTTCGCCACGTCAGTCTGCTCCAGGATGATCTGCTTGCGGTCGTAGTGGAAGGTGAGCTGGGCACCGATGTAGCGCTGCTCGCGGTGGGAGAGGATATCGTTCAGCCGCAGAGTGGTGGTTCGCAGCGGGCGATGGAGGTCCTGCGTCCGTGCCGCTGGCACGGCGAAGCGTTCGTTGTAGCGCTCCATGAACGCAGGTAGGAAGGCGTTGCCGGCTTCCATGCTGCTGACGCCGGCAAGCCGTAGTTCCTTCACGAGCCGGTCCTGCAGCGTCCGGTTCGCTCGTTCGACACGACCCTTGGCCTGGCTGGAGTTCGCGCAGAGGATCTCGATGTTCAGCTCTGAAAGAGCGCGGCCGAACTGCGTCATCCCTTGACCCCCCTTGGTGTCCTGGCGTACGACCCGGAAGACGGAGTGCTTGTCGGAGTAGGAGGCGACAGGGCAGCCGTGCTCGTTCAGGTAACCGCGTAACGCAGCGAAGTAGCTCTCCGTGCTCTCGCTCGGAACGAAGCGCAGCTGCATCAGCTTGCTGGTGGCATCGTCCACGAACACCAACAAGGTGCAGGGCTCGGCCCGATCCTCGAACCAGCGGTGCTCCGAACCGTCGATCTGCACCAACGCACCATACGACTCGCGGCGAAGCCTGGGCTGGTGAAAGGTCTTGCGCTGCTTGCGCGAGAGCCAGACACCGTCGGCCATCATCCAGCGCCGTAGCGTCTCCCGACCTACGTGGATCGCGTGTTGCTCAGCGAGGACCTCGACGGCCAGCGTCGGCCCGAAGTCAGCGTAGTGGGTCCTCACCAGCTCGACTGCGAACTTCCGGACACCTGGGTTATGACTCCGGTTCGAGGTCCGGCCGCGTGCCTTGTGCACCAGCCCGAACCCGCCGTTCTCCTGGTACCGCGCCAAGAGCCGGTACGCTTGGCGCTCGCTGATGCCTAAGATAGAAGCCGCTGCCGCCACCGTACGTCTGCCTGACTGCACTTCGTTCAGAACTTCTACACGCCTGACCTCGCGCTCGCTCATCCTCGTCCACGCCATCCTTAGAACCTGACAGTTCTAATGGGCGGGGACCTGACACTTCTAACGAGCGCCTACACGCCGACGATTCAGAATGTTTACTATCGGACGCTCCTCCGGCGAGGTCATCTGCCTCAGTCTCACTTGTCAGTGCCTTTTAACTCAGGTGACTCATAGACCACACTTCCGCCGATGATAGTCAGTACACTGTGCGTTGCTGGGAGGGGTGCCTGAGGTGCTCTGGTGACATCTTGCGAAAGGACGGCGATGTCAGCCAGCATCCCTGGCGCAAGTCGGCCCTTTTGTGTCTCCTGAAACTCTGCAAAAGCGGAGCCCGTGGTCAGAATAGTGAGTGCGTCGTCGGGAGGAATCGACTGTGGGTTGTTCGGGTCTGTCATGACACCAAACATGAACCACGGGGCCATGCCGCCGTCTGACCCGTACGCCAATGGAAGGCCAGCTGTCTCGAGTGCTTTCCACGGTCGACCGGGGCGTGGTTGGGCGACGACGATGCCCAGCTTATGTGCCCGCAACATCCGTTCCGGCGTGTTCAGACCATCGCCATGTTCGAAGCGGACCCGCAACGGACGCCAGGTCTCCGCGGGAGCCAGCTTTTCCATCTCGTCCATCACTTCATCTGTCATCGCGTCTCCTACGATGTGCATCATCAGCTGGTCTCTCCCGTTAAGGGCCAGCTTGAGTTGCTGATCGATGAATGCAAGTGAGTAATCCGGACGTCCTCGCCAGCCCGGGCGATCGGCATAATCTTTCGTCTGGTAAGCAAGTTCTTCAATGGGCGTGCCATCCAGCACGTATTTCACACCGGCGACACGGACTCGCGAACTTAGGACCTCTTCACCAGCCCCTAGCTTTTCACCTACGCGTGCGTCCTCAGCAGCCATCGGGAAGCGCATGATCCTGATCCGAAGGGGATCGTCTGGTTGCGCGAAGGTCCTCTCCAAATAGCTCAGGCGCTGGTTCGTGGCCATAACCTGGACTGTACTGACTCCTTGGGCCAGACGCTGCTGCGCGTAGCGATGGAAGGCTTTCACGGAGGCCTGTACGCCTGCTTGATCCGCTAGCCTGCGCTTGACCTCGTTTCCGGCCTCTTCTTCCAGAAGGCCTGTCAGGTGGCCTGCGGCATCACGATCGTAGTGGCCGCCTTCAGGGTCCTTCACTGCATCTGTCAGTCCCAGCATGGCCAGTCCGCGGGAGTTCACAATCGCTCCGTGTCCCCACCACGAGAACACGATGGCTGGATGATCTCCGGCGGCCTCGTCAAGCGCCTGCCGAGTCTCTTTGGGGTGCCGGATGACCGCTGCGCCGACGGGCCCTTCGATCCATGTACTCTGAGGTGCGGTGGAAGCCACATTCTTCAACGCAGTTTCGAGCTCCGCCACAGAGGGATCGGGCCCCGGCCCATAGCGGCTATTTCCTGGAGGGAAGTGCAGTTGCACACCGAAATCCGCACCGCCGACGTGATCGTGTGCATCGTTGATGCCGGGCATGGCCATACGGCCTTTGAGGTCGATCACCACGGTTTGTGGGCCGACAGTAGCCAATACAGCGGCATCGCTTCCAACGGACACGATCCGATCGCCCCGGATGGAGACAGCTTCTACCCACGGGGATGCCTTGTCGCCTGTGAAGATGTGCCCACTGCGCAGTATTAGATCTGGGACTACCTTCGGCGCCTGCGCCCCGACTGTGGAAGCAAGCAACAAGCCGAGCAATCCGCAAAGGGAGCGGCTTCTTCTGGTGATGTGCATATGGGCAGAAGTCTATCCGGCTACTTCACAACGTTTCTGTCGGTTCCAGGCGACGCTGAGTCCGGCTAGTTGCCCCGAAGTTGGTCTCAAGATCCCAGTACGTTCAAGTTAGCGCCTCCCAAGCTCTACGCATGGAGGCCACTTCGGACAGTCCTTTCGAGCGAGGCTAGAGGCGCAAATAGGCAACGGAACAGAATCTTTCTTCTGATTCAAGCCTGATCTGTGCGAAGACCGTCGCCTCTCAGCGCAGACCGGATAACGTCTTTTGCCACACCAAGCGCGTCTCCACTCGGCCACGATCCGCGCTGATCTGCCTGGTTTGCAGCACCAATGTCGTGTCGTTCAGCAGATACCCACGGTGTTGCGGTTGGTCGATGAGATTCGGAATGAGCGCCATAGAAGGTGTGTGGACCACCTCCATCCTTTGCTCATCCACGGTATAGGAACCGCAATACGCGATGTACCCGGCGGCGAGATCGGCGAGCCCTTCAGCGTGAGCCGGATCCCAGCTGTTGCCTCGTAGCTTTGGTCGATGCGCCCGCATCAGTTGTGCTGAGACTGTCCAATCTTCCGTATAGATCAGCACTCCGCTCGCATCCTTTCCAAACGGATAGATCGGCTCGAGATGCTCAACCTGATCCACGTAGCTGATCAATGACCACGTGCCTACGAAGCTCCGAGCCAGGCCCGGTCCCGACAGGCCTTGCGTTGGCGCCATCTTTGATGAAGGGATGTCAGTACTTTGGAAGTGAACTAAGCGAAGTGCACCGCCTACTTCCGCGTAAACTGCCGTCAAGCGAAAGTGTGATTCGAAACAAACGGCATTCCGTTGAACAACCGTGCGGCTTTCGCCTGTAAGTACCCCTACCGAACCGGCGATCCGAACTTGCTCGTTGAAGAGCTCGATTGAGTTGAAGCGGAGTGCTCCGGTCTTCAAGTCAGCAAGCACGCCGGCCTTGTCCAGGAGCGTTCCATCCGAGCGGACCAGCGTGTAATCATCAGCGTACATCCTCGACAGTGCATCCCAGTCCTGCCTAATCAGTGCTGGGTAGAAGACCTCGCGTTGTGCCGAAAGAACATCCTGAGTTGTCATGCTGGCGTCTCTCCGGCAGTGGCGTAATCGGTGTATCCACGCTCCCCGCCGCCGTAGAAGGTCCGGCGGTCATACGGAGCGAGCCCCGACTCATCGGCTATGCGTTTAGGCAGATCCGGATTTGAAATGAAGCTGCGGCCGAAGGCTATGGCGTCTACCTCCTCTGACTCGACAGTCCGGCTGGCGGACGCCGGTGTGTACGCGCCGGCAGAAATGAGTCGCCCACGGAAGTGAGGCCGGAACAGTCGAACGTTGTCCAGGGCGTTCTCATTTAGCGCATCACCGAGACCGATTTCTGAGCCACGGCCTTCGATCAGGTGCAGGTACGCCAGATCACGCCCATCGAGCCAGTCCACGATTGAGGTAAACAAACGCGTGGGGTCGCTATCGCGAATTCCACCATATTGGCCGAATGGCGACAAGCGGACACCCACCCTTTGCTCCCCGATAGTTGCTGTGACGCGCTCGACGACCTCCACAAGGAAGCGCATACGATTCGTTATGCAGCCCCCGTAACCGTCTGTGCGGAGGTTCGTTCCATCCTCCAGGAACTGGTCGATGAGGTGACTGTTGGCGGCCTGCAGTTCTACCCCGTCAAACCCAGCCTCTATCGCATTGGCCGCAGCCGTTCCGAAGCTCTCAACTATGACGTGAACCTCTTCGAGTTCAAGTCGGCGTGGCACTTCGATCGGGACCTGTTCGAAGGTGCGCGTGAACGCCGACAGGTTGGACGGTACAGCAGATGGCGCTACAGGTGGACCTCCGTCGGGCATCAAGGACGAATGGGAGTTACGACCGTTGTGGGCGACCTGCAGGAAGATGTGTCCGCCTACCGCATGGACCGCCTCGGTCACTAACTTCCACCCGGCGATTTGCTCCTCGGTATAGATTCCGGGGGCGCTCGGATATCCCTGTCCCTGCTCACTCACGGCGGTGCCTTCCGCGATGATCAGACCCGCTGAAGCGCGTTGGGCGTAGTACGTTGCGTTTAGGGCCGTAGGCACATTCCTCGCCCCGGCGCGCATGCGGGTAAGGGGAGCCATGAAGACGCGATTGGGAAGTTCCATCGTTCCCAATTGCAGGGATTTGAACAATGCGGGATGGCTCATCGGGGGCTGTCCTTACTGATTCGGTACGGGTGATGGCCTAATTGACGGTTATGTCGCCGATGTCGATCTTCACCAGCAGGGGTTCCGGAACAAGCTGATAGTCGCCTTCATATGCGTAAATTCTCCGTTTTGTCGGGAAAATGATGCCTCCCACCTCTCGGTATTCCGACGCATAGTTCAGCCCTGTCGCACCGCCTAGGATGTCCACTGTGTAGTCATGCCGGCGCAAGAGGCCGTCGGGGCCAAAGCAAGAGATCTGCTTGTGCGTATGGCTCTTTATGTAGTCGGGGAAGGTGACCTGAAGTCGTCTCCACGTTTCGCCTTGTACTTCGATCGAGGCAATCTCTTCCGTCTCGAATCCATGCTGTGTGTAGAGGAAGGGGGTGTTCAGGTAGGTCCAAAGGGCCTCGCCCTGAAAGTACGCTACCTGGAGGTCATCCCAGGGAGTCTCTCGCTCCTGGCCCTCGAAAGACCTCTCTGGATCGTCCCGGGCGCGGATCACGGTGCCATTAACCTTCTCCATCACCAATCTCTCAGGCTCAAAGATGAACCGCTTGTCCTGGCCCGGGAAAAGGGTGACCATGCGTTCCCGCCGGGTGTCCACGTGCATCACCACATTCTTGAGGTAGTCTCCCTGGCTCTTCACAAACCAGATCGCACCGGTTATGGATGCTGGAACTACTACGGTTCGAATTTGATTCCAACGTTGGAGGCCACCGTGTGCGTCAACAGCCTTCTTCAATAGGTCGTTCATGTTCGCTTCCCTTCGGGTGTCGGCTCGCGTTACGTCGCAAGGATTGAAATCTGTCGGCATTCACGGTTGTGGCGCTTCCAATTGCTCATTGAAGCTGCGCACGAAGAGCGCCTCTGTGGGGCCGGCCTGCTCGCGAAGGAACCTCGCACGGGGCACAAGCACCTCATCAGCCTCGATAGCCAATGCCTCCAATGTTTCACGTAGGAACTCTTCCAGTGGCATCGCCCGTGGCTCCTCGCTGCTGTTGAGCAGCTCGGTTCGCACCCAGGGCGGGATGACTTCCACCACGCGTACCGAAGAGTTCCTGAGCTTGAAACGGAGAGACATGGCGTAGGAGTGAAGCGCAGCTTTGGTAGCTGAGTACACCGCAGTCATTGCCATCGGAGTGAAGCCCAAGACTGACGACACAAGCAGGATGTAGGCTGATTCCTGTTTCCTCAGATGCTCGATCAAAGCGGAGGTTAGACGGATCGGGCCGATGAGGTTTGTGGTGATCGTCGAGGTAATCAGCTCGTCCTCAATCCTGCCCGACGCATCATCGATCTGCATGACGCCCGCGTTATTGATAAGCACGTTCAGTGTGGGGTGTTGTTCGATCAGCTTTGCTGACACCCTAGCGATGCTTTCTGGACTGGTTACATCCAGTTCCAGCGCTTCCATTCCGGGGTTGGCCTCCAGAACTTTCTGGAGGTGGCCAGCCCTTCGTCCAGAGATGATGACCTTATTACCTAATCCGTGCAGCGCCTCTGCAAGCGCTCGCCCGATTCCTGAGCCGCCACCTGTGAGGAAGATCGTGTTGCCTGTGAGTTTCATTGTGTCTCCTTGGGAAGGGTTGTTCTAACGTTGTGAGTCGCCCGACGGACCGTAGATGGATGGAACCTTCGCTCCGAATCCCCGCAGGAAGGTGGAGATTTGCCCGCGATGGTGAATAGCATCCACGTGAAAGAGCCAGAAGATCTGGCCCATAGAGTGATTGAGCAGCACACGACCCAGTGATGTGATTGAACGGTCTGTCGTCCAGTCCTGCTGGCTCAGGACAGCGAGCCTTTCCGCTAACATTCGTGATTCAGCGTCGAAGCTTTCGACAAGCGTCGCGTGATCTGGCGCGACATCGAGCGAGATCTCGGCAGTGTCGATTTCAGTAAGTCTGTTGCATGCACGCAAACAGCGGACGATCGTCCATGCAACTGCGCCTGCCGTTGACGAGGCTGGATGCGGTGTGTAGGAGAGGCGATCAGCCGGGACGGCTCTTAGGACACAGCCGGTGATACGTGACTCTACACGATGACGCTCGCGAAAAAAGGCGATGGTTCCGACCGGATCGAATTCAACCATGGGCCACATTCGTTATGATCTCGTTCTGCTCCGCCATGCTTTGATAGTCCGTATAGCCAGCCCCGTCGGGTCCGTAGAAGAGCTCTGGGCGTTGTGGGTTCAGGGGGGCTCTGGCCAAGATCCGTTCCGGGAGATCGGGGTTGGCAATGAAGTCACGACCGAATGCCACAAGCTCTCCCAGGCCTTTCTGCAGTAATTCGTCGGCGTGAGCAGCGCTTAGCCCCACGTTCATAGCAATCGTGCCTTTGTAGATATTCCGCACGTGATAAAGGATGGCGTCGCCGCTCATCTTCTCGAGGGGTGTTCCAGTCAGGTCAGCAAGCTGTCGCATAACCATTAGGTGCGAGAGGTCATAGTCGTTTAGGCGCCCATACACGTAGTCCGCGACATCGAGAGTTGACGGCAACGAGCGAAAACCTCCGCGCTCCGACATCATGGGACCGGCCTTGACTCCTACAGTCTGCGTCGGCCACTCTGGCAGTACGGCTTCTAGCACGTCGAACAGCAACCTTGCGCGGTTCGAAAGTGACCCTCCATATTCATCCGTGCGCAGATTCAGGGTTTCCTGCATGAATTGTTGGAAGAGGTACACGAACCCGCCTTGTATCTGGACGCCGTCGAAACCTGCATCTCGAGCAACACGAGCCGCGTGACGGAAGTCCCCGATTGTCTGAGCGATCTCTCCACGTGTCATTGCAGCAGGAGCGGAGGTTGGTACGGTCTTACCGTGGCCGGTGTACACAAGTTGTTCTGGATCAACTGCGGATGGTCCCAGCGGGCCACGCTCCGTTCCGACAATCTCCCGATCGGAGACGGAACCCTGATGCCAAAGCTGCACGATGATTCGCCCGCGAGCTTCGTGAACTGCCCCTGTAATGGCCTGCCACCCTTTACGTTGCGCCTCGGTGTAGATCCCTGGCGCCCCAAACCACCCCCGCGCCTGATCGCTGACGAAGGTACCCTCTGTGATAATCAGGCCGGCAGAAGCGCGCTGCACGTAGTAGTCGCGCATCAGCTCGTTCGGGGCACCAGAGGGGTGTGTAGCGCGCATGCGGGTGAGAGGCGCCATCACAATCCGGTTGGGCAGCTCCAGGTTGCCAATCCTGATTGGCTGAAAGAGTAGGGAACCCTGTTGTGAAAGGTCAGTCCGCATGGCCATTTTCCGTTTGCCCGGCAACGACCGATGCTGTCCTTGCGAAAGCCGAACCGAACATCGGTAGGCCGCTCTTTGATTCGTCTTTCGTCGCCTCGTCCTGGATCACGTCCCAGTGCTCGATCAGCACACCATCGCGGAGCAGGAGAACATCGGCAACAATCCAATTGCGTGGCAAGCCATGCCCTGAAAAACGGCCATGGAGAATCACATAGTCTCCGTCAGCCACGGCGATCGCGTTCTCATAACGAAGAGTTCCCGGAAGCCCCTCTGCAAGACTGAACAAGCCCTCGCGACCAGCCGCGATGTGCGCGCTGTGCTGGATGTATTGAGGGGACCAGAAACGCTCGGCTGCTGCGTAGTCCCGCTTGTTGAAGAGCGTGTCAAACGCCTCGAGGACGATAGACTTGTTGATCATTGCTTTCTCGTTACTCATCGGTTCCTCCCGAAGAAGCCGCTTCGCGGCCTAGTAGTTGAAGCGTTCCTGATGCTTCTCGAGGAAGCCCCCGAGCAGGGTGGGCTCACGCCCCGTGATGCCCGTGAAGTTTTCGAAGACCTCGTCGGCGCCGATGTCCTTCCCGTTTGTCAGATCGCTGTAACTGTCGAAGACGCATTTCATGTAAGCCGGCTCGGCGCCAGCCGCCAGAACGTTCTCCAGAAACTCGGAGGGCGGCCTTGCCTCGTAGGTGAAAGGCTTGCCGAGGATTGCGGAGAGCAGGTCGGCTACATCCTGAAAGGTCTTAGCGTCGTAGCCGAGCCGGTACGTTTGGCCCGCGTGCGCTTCGGGATGGAGCAGGCAAGCCTCCGCCACAAGCGCCACATCATCGCAGTCGATCCAGCTCAAGCGCGCCGAACCCACATAATGTCGGATAACTCCCTGTTTCACATAACTCACACCGCCATAGCCAAACAGGTTCTGCAGAAAGATCTCTGGACGAAGGTGAGTAAACATCACGCCCGTCCACTCGATATAGCGCTCAATGAACTGATGCCATGCGTAATGAGCGATGTGGGTATCGTTATCCCCGCAAGCGCCAAGGTGCACGATCTGCTGCACACCGGCGAGCTTGGCGGCGTTGATAAGGTCCTTGCTTTGACGAAGCATGTCGACCGTGTATCCGGTGGCCATGAAAAGTCTGTCGACATGGGCGAGCGCTGGAGCAAGCGTCTCGACCCTGTCGAGGTCGAAGTAAACGAAAGGAACGCCGAGATCTTTGGCCTTCTCCGGGTTCCGCACCGCGGCGACCACGTCGATGGAGTCCTGTTTCGCAAGCAGGGAGACAAGCGCTCCCCCTACCTGACCAGTTGCGCCTAACACTAAGACCTTCGGTTTCGTGGGCATGATGGTGCTCCTGCTTCTTCCTCCTATGCGGAGGCGATGATTGTGGGGTGGACTGGCCCTGGCGGAAGAGCCATTCAGTTCATCTTGATAGCTATGAAACTGCGTCCGCAGCGAGCGCGATGAGGTCAGCAACAGCTTGTGGGTGCGACATGAAGGGGCAGTGACTCGAAGCGACAGAGCTAACCGTCGCGCTCATACGGTTGGCGAAGAATTCTTGGGCCGGTGGCGGAATCATCTGGTCGTCGGTGCAGACCAGATACCAGGAGGGAAGCGACTTCCAGGCCGGTGCAGCCTCTTTGCCGCTGAAGGCGGCGATACTCAAGGGCTTCTGAACAGCAGCCATTACGGCGGCTTCCTCGTCCGTGGCGCCGCCCGCAAAGCAGTCGTGAAACTTCTCACGATTGATCCAGAGGAAGCCATGCGCGTCGGGCTGGATGGCGGCAGCGCCGGCAGAGGGAGGCCCCTGCTTTGATAAGGACTCGAGACTTTCGCCTTCGTCCAACCCGAACGCCGTAATGTACACGAGAGCTTTGACGTTAGGTGTAGTGGTGGCCGCACCGGTGATGACGGCTCCGCCGTAGGAATGTCCCACGAGAATCGTGGGCTCGCGCTGATCGGAGAGCAGGCGGCGTGTCACTTCGATGTCTTCGTTGAGCGATGTGAGGGGGATCTGGGCTGCGGTGACGTTATATCCTTTCGCCTTCAGTAGGAGAATGACCTTGGCCCAGCACGAGCCATCTGCCCATGCGCCGTGTACCAACATGATGCTTGCCTTGTTTGTCATAAGAGCACCTCAAATCTTGGTTTTGGTTCCTGAAGGTGAATCGACCTGTGAACGGTGAACAGCATAGGACTGTAGCGGGTCCGCATCGACCCGCCATGGAGACATGACGGGACCTGGGCGCCTCTGCGGGACTCCGAACCTGGCGAGCGGGCGTGCGGATGGAGCGCTTAGTTCTGCGGCGGAACCGGTGTTGCTCGACCTGCTGCCGCGGCGCTGATGAAGTCAGCTACTTCATTTGGCTTGGAAAGCATGGGTACATGGCTGCTCGGGAGCGTGAGGATCGTAGCGTTCATGCGCTTCGCGGTGACTCTCTCCTGCTCCGGGGAGATCATGCGATCGTTGGAGGCGACGACAAACCAACTTGGCTTCGTGCGCCACGCGGCCGTGGTGATCGGAGCACCAAGAGCAGCGCCTTGCGTCGGAGCCTGTGTCGCAATGAGTGTCGTTCTTTCAGATAGCGGGAGGTCCGGTGCGAAGTCCTCCAGCACGCCTTTCGGGGTTAGTACGAGAAAGCCATCCTCAATCGGCCGCAGTTCACCTACTCCGGGTGTCGCTCCGTAAGGCTTGCCGAGGCTTCCGGCGGACTCCCCGGCATCCGGCGCAAAGGCAGCAACATAAACCAGGCCCGCGACCTTGGCATTGTTGCCGGCCTCTGTGATCACGGCACCGCCGTAGGAGTGACCGACCAGAAGGACCGGACCGTCCTGTGCGTCGATGATCCGCTTGGTCGCAGCGACATCATCGGCCAGCGAGGTCAGGGGATTTTGTACACAAACGACATGGAGCCCCTTTGCCTCAAGCAGAGGGATGATCTTGGACCAGCTCGATCCATCTGCCCACGCTCCGTGCACGAGCACGACGTTTTTGATGGGCATCATGGCCGCCGTTTGACCGACACCAAGAGAAGGTAGCGCGAATGGTAGGAAAAGGGCCCCGCGGAAGATGATAGAAAAGGCTGTACGAAGCATGGTGAGTTCCTTTCAGGTTGTGGAGCGTGTCAGTGCGCGTGTTCACGGGCACTTGAGCGTTCGGTGAGGATCAGTTGCTCAGGCTTGCCAGTTCGGGGAGTCGTGAAACGCTCATGGCGTCGCCGGGCAAAGTCTCAGCTCGGGCGGCAAGGTAGCGATGAACATCCGAGATCACGACGGAACCTTCCCCAACTGCGGAAGCGACACGCTTTACCGAATCGGACCGTACGTCGCCAACCGCATAGATACCGGGAGCGCTGGTCGCATAGCGTGTGTTCTCGAACGCGTCAGATGTCCCGGTGAGGATGAACCCCTTCTTATCCAGGGCAATGGTGCCGTACAGCCAGCCGGAGTTGGGTTCAGCCCCAATCATCACGAACAGGCTGCCGACCTGCCGCGTTTCGCGCAGTCCACTGGAGCAATTTACCCAGGTGACACACCGGAGCACCTTGTCGCCATCGATGCGTTCAATCTCTGCCTCTGCATGCACACTGATGCGCGCGGAGCTTTCGATCCGGTTGACCAGATAGCGGGACATCGTATCTACCAAAGAACTTCGGCGAACTACGATGTGCACGTGCTTTGCGACGCCTGAGAGAAACAAGGCTGCTTGACCTGCCGAGTTGCCTCCGCCAACGACCACCGCTTCCTGATCCCGGCAGAACTGCGCTTCCATCGCGGTCGCGGCGTATTGAATGCCTTGTCCTTCAAAGCGCTCGTAGTGCTCCAGCGAGAGCTTTCGGTACTGCGCTCCAGTTGCGACGACGACTGCTCTGGCCCGTACGGTCGATCCTCCGGCCAATGTGAGCACATGGAGAGCGTCGACCTGATCGATCGTGATGACCTCTCTGGCGATGGCCAACCGAGCACCAAACTTCTGCGCCTGCACCTGAGCCCGGTTGGCTAGTTCCTGGCCCGAGACCCCGGTAGGGAACCCGAGATAGTTCTCAATCTTGGAGCTGGTGCCCGCCTGTCCACCTGGCGCAATGCCCTCAATGACCAACGTCGAAAGCCCTTCGGAGGCTCCGTATACCGCAGCGGCTAAACCCGAAGGGCCGGCGCCGACCACAACGAGGTCGTAAACGGCTCTAGGATCAAGCAGCTCTGTCAGGCCCAGTTCATCTGCCAGGTCTGCCAGCGAGGGCTGGTGCAGGACGCGCCCATTTGGAAGAATTACGGCGGGCAACAGGTAGTGATCCTGAACGGACACATCGTCGTTCGTGGACTGATCTGCTGTGGGCTCAAGGACACGATGTGGATAGCTGTTGCGGGTAAGGAATCGGCGCAGTTGAATTGTTTCGGCTGCCGCGCTTTCACCAAGTAGGACGATGCCGGCCGCCGAGCGTTCAATGATCCCCAGGCGCCTCCAGACAGTCGCCTGCATGATGAGATTGGCGATGTCTCCTTCCGAACGCATCAGCCGCTGAAGTTGCGAACGGGGTATCCGCAACAGGGCGCTTCGGGTCAGAGTGCGTCCGTTCACCAAAGTTCTTCGGGAGCTGAGCAGATCGAGTTCGCCGGAAAACTGCTTCGGGCTCAATGTGGTCAGCGGCTCGAAGTTGCCGTCCTCTCCTTGCGCAGAAACTTCTACTGCGCCTTCAAGGATCACGAATAGGTCTACCTCCCGCTCGCCGCTGGTCCACAAACCTGTTCCCGCATCGCAGACCACTTCTCGCCCGTAGTTTGCAAGACGGACGAGCATCTCGTCAGTGAGAAAAGGAAAAGCCATTTCGGCCCGAAAGGTCGTAAGGACAGGAACAGCGGCGGATGTTTCCGTTCGGTCTGGCATTATCACTCCTCGGGCGCAGTGAGACGGAGGACGTTTCTACAGAAAAGCGTGTAGTTCGCGCCTTCCGATCCGTGCTTACAGTCACTACTAGAGGATGAATCAGGCTACTGCGGTTCGCATCCCGCTACGGAGTGCATTTTTAGTACCGAAGCGGAGGCATTTGGAAAGACTACTATCAAGGTATTGTCTGGGGCAGCAAGGATGACGAGGCTCCTTCCATCGCATGAGTCATTGATGGCGTGAGCGTCCGCTCTCAGGAATGATGATCTCGCGGCGTCCGAACACACGAGCGTCTATCGAGAAAGCTCCTGGACCAAGAAAAATGACGGCCAGAGAAATGGCACTAAGGTCGAGTGCGTTCGTCACCCCGGTAAGGTGGTTTGGGGCAACTACACTGCCCAGCAAGATGGCGTACCACAGGTATCCGAGAGCTCCTACAGTGGCAGCGATCGGAGTAAGAAAGCCTAAGAAGACGGCTACACCGACGAGCGCGGCGAGTACGCCATACCACGGGCTAACCCATGGCCTCCCGCAGGATGGGACAATCAAACAGAACGCTTCCCTGAATTCGCTGGACGCTAGGACGAGCCGTAGGACGAAAAGACCGAGACCTGGCCATCCAGTGGGAAATGCAGAGAAAAGGCTTTGCAGCTTGCGCCTCCAAGGATAATCACGAACACCCTTCAGGCTAGCCGACTCAGTGATGACGCGAACCCCTAGATCGAGTGCTTTAAAGAACACTCGCTAACGCAAGTTGCAATCTTAAAGAGCTTCTAGAGATGGATGATTCCTCGGCGCAACCCGATGGCAACGGCTGCGGTCCGGTCGCGTGCTCCCAGTTTTTCCATGATGTGCTTGACGTGGCCCTTCACTGTCTCTTCTGAGATGAAGAGGAGAGTTGCGATATCGATGTTTCTGTTTCCCCCCGCAATCTTCTGCAGCACGTCTACTTCCCTTTTGCTCAATGTCTCCTCGCCCATATGTTCCGCAAGCTGCCCCATGACCTCAGGCGGTATTTGCTTCCGGCCGGCATGTACCTTTCGAATCATCTCCACTAGCTGCTTTCGCGGCATGTTCTTGAGCATGTACCCTTGAGCGCCGGCGCTGAGCGCGCGAGAGATCTCTACATCACCTTCAAAGGTCGTGAGCATGACAACCTTGGCATTCGGAAACTCCGTCCTGATTGCAAGAAGAGCATCGATGCCGCTCATATCAGGCATTCTGAGGTCCATCAGCGTGACGTCAGGTTGCATCTCTCTGAACGCACGGATAGCTTCGCGTCCGTCAGACGCTTCAGCAACAAGCTGCATGTCGGCTTCGTTCCCAATGATGGCGGCGATGCCTTGTCGCATAAGGGGATGATCATCAACGCAAAGGATCCGAATGGGAGACGTCGTGTGCAATGTAACCTCACCTTCAGCTGACGCTTTCGTAAGCGTCAACTCATTTCCGGCCGAGCCATGCTGACAATCGCGACAACCTGGTCCGATGCCGGTGTTCGTATGCGGCGGCACCGGGAACCGTAAGTTCTACCTCGGTCCCAGCGGCGGCTCGGCTCCGAATCCGCAGCGTTGCTCCGACAGCTCGCGATCGCTCGTGCATTCCAGCCAATCCCCAGTGTCCTTCGCGACCTGTCTGCAATAACTCTGGTTCGATCCCGCAACCGTCGTCACGCACGACGAGGCGGAAGAATGCGTTTGTGTATTCTACGTCCACATCAACAACTGCCGCCTTCGCATGCAGAAGTGCGTTTGTTACAGCCTCCCGCCCGATCCTGTAAACCTCATTCCGAATGGTTGGACACAGCGGCCGGTGCTCGCCGTAAGAAACCACTCGGTACGCCGCCCTGCCAGGCAGGGAAAACTCATGGTCGAGCTGCGAGAGCGCAGCCTCAATATCAGAGTTGCTGATTCGAGGATTTCGTAGACCGCGGAGTGTATTCCTGCCTTCTTCCGTGACCTGCTCCATAAGAAGAAGAATGCGTTGTATCTTCTGCTTTGTGGGTGAGTCCTGTGGAGTTTGGTCTTCCACCACGTCCAACTGCATCGAGGCACTAAGAACGCCTTGTAAGAGCGTGTCATGCAGGTCCTGAGCGATCATCGTGCGCTCCGCAAGCCGATCCTGGAACCGGGCATTCAGTCTCCTTGTGATCTGCAAGGCCCGCATCCTCAGCACCAGGAGAGCCATCGCGAGAAGAGCCGCAACGGATAAGGTACGGAACCACCAGGTTTGCCAGACGGTTGGTTGAATGACGAAATTGACCCTGGTCTCAGGTCCATCCCAGCGACCAGCGACATCGGACGCAAGAATACGGAAAGTGTAGGTTCCGGGTCCCAGATTCGTGTATACGACCTCGCGCATGGCCACGTCAGGGTTCCAGCTTGTCTCCGAGCCGTCGAGTCGATAGCGGAACCTCACTCTTTGGTAGGAGTCCAAGTTCGAGGCCCCATACCTGAGCGTGAGGCTGTGCGTACCTGCCGGCAATCTATGCAGCTCTGAACGGCTGATCAATCCTGAGGGCCCCAGAACAGCCTCAATTCGGACCGTAGCTGGGATGGCGTGAGAGGCTGCCAACGCGGAGTCTGCCACCCCGAGACCCCGCCGAAGTGAAACCCAGATCCGACCCTCTCTGTCGGTCACGAGGGACCGGTCTCGTCTGACTCCTTCAACGCCGGGAAGACCGTCCTCCAGACCGTACTTTTGCACGTTGGTCTCGCGCGCGGAACCATCTAGCAGGGAAATACGACTCACTTGCAAGACATGGTCGGTGGTTAAGATCCACAATGATCCTGATCGGTCTTCTGCGATTCCTAAAACCTCATCGCGCAGGGAATCGGGGAGGTCTCTTGGCACATGCACCTGTCCAGAACTGAAGAATGCGAGCCCCGCAGCGGTTCCGACCCAAAGCCTGCGTTCAGAGTCCTCGAAGGTCGTCCTCACATTTAATGAGGGTAGGCCCTCGCGAAGTCCGTAACTCCTGAAATGGCCATCCACGAAAGACTGCAGACCGCCTGACGTGGCGAACCAGATCGTCCCGTCAGAAGCCTCGGTGGCTGAGAAGACGGAATTTGACAACAGCCCGTTCGCGATGGAGTAGTGCGTGAAGTGGCCATTAGACAGCTTACTGAGGCCTTGGCTCACGGTTGCCGCCCAAACTGTTCCGTCAGAATCGCGATGGACTGCATAGATGCTGTTCTGAGCCAGCCCGTCCACCTCCGTAAAGGTCTGCCCGACGAAGGATCCATCTTCCATCGTCAATTTCGTCAGCCCGGTGTGTTGCCTTCCTACCCAGACCTCTCCGCCTCCGCCGTTAATGGAATAGACAACATCATGGTCCAGACCCGAAACGCTCACTTTCCTTACTTGGCCATCCCTTAACCAGTAGAGGCCGCCAGACGAAGGCGCGAACCAAGTCCTATTCTCCTCATCGACATAGATTGGCCCGTCGTTTACCGGCGGAAGTCCCCGAGCACTCGTATACCCGGTGAACATACCCTGGCGTAGTCTTTCGAGCCCGTAAGGACCACCGAACCAGATGCTTCCTTCACGATCCTCAAAGACTGCAAGGACAGACTCTTCCTTCGAACTGACTGCCGGAGCAACTGGAGCAGTGAGTGCGGGTGTGATCCTGAACAAGCCGCGGTTTGTTCCTGCCCAGATTTCTCCCCGCTGATCGCGTATGAGAGTTACTATCTGGACGCGGTTCAGAGCTCTCATGGAACTGGGCTTCGATAGATGATGACCATCCCACAACGCAATGCCTGAGTCGGTGCCGATCCAAAGCCCGTCACGGGAAGGCAAGAGAGCGTTGATGCTTGTGAGGGCCAAGGAGCTCAGAGCGCTCAGGGAATGGGTTTCACCCGCCTCGTGAAGCCCGGCCCCGCGGGTTCCCATCCAGAACTGACGATCATCCGTCTCCGCGATAGAGACAACGATATTGCGAATCTCGTCCGCAGTGTCCAGCCTTTCGAAGGTGTTTCGGTGAAAGCGCATCAATTTGTTCTGAGGACCCCAGAGAAGCAACCTGCGATCCAGGTCTAAAGCCATTGAAGTGAATGCAAATTCCTCCAGATTGAAACGAGAGAACGTATCCTCGAAAGCCCCGTCGCGGTAGCGGAGAAGGCGAGGTCCGTCAAGACGGATCCACAGATTGCCTTCGGAGTCGGCGAGCAGACCTCGCACAGCGCCTATAGGCAAAGATCCGGAGATGGGACGCTGCATGAGCGTGAAGTCTCTCCCATCGAAACGGACCAGACCTCTTTCGGTGCCGATCCAGAGATACCCATCCTGTGATTGACATATGGCAAAAACGGCTCCTCCTGGAAAGCCGCTCTCAGCACTCCACCTTTCGTGAAGAGATTGCGACAGAGCTTCTGCAGGACCGAGAAAGAGCAACATCGTGATCGAACACAGTGTCAGGATCGTGCCGATGAGCAGTCGCGCGCGGCTTGAAAGTCGGATCGCAACCTCAGGGAAGGAACTCAAACTTCTCAATTACGACCTCAGCAGGACGTTGCAGCTTGTTCCTCGAATGCAAAAAGTCGTACAGATTAATGTGAACAGACTCATCTGCTTGGGCCGGGATCCCTGATGTGAAGGTGTGTTCAGTAAGATCTCGAGCTTTGGACTTGGGCGAAGAGTCTTCTTCAGATTTGAACGAGGCAGTACTTGGCCCCCAACGTAGTATGTGTGTCTGTGTACCGACAGGCACTGAAAAACGATGAACGTTGCCCGGGACATAGTATGGCTGAACGACGTACATCGCGTTATGGCCCGCCGGCTTCCCCCATCGACTCAACTCGATGTCCAACTCAGCGCGTGGCTCCTCGCCATGTTGCTCATCGACAGTAAACATCCCGAGGACGGCAGAGGGGCTCAGATCAGCGCTGTCCCGCACCTTAAAGAGGTAAGTGCCATAGCCAAGACTTCGAGTGAGCTTGACCTCTGCGCACAGCCAATGGCCGTCGGTGTCCCCCATGCGCAGATGCAGAAGGCCCTCTTGATCGACCCAAGCATTTCGAGGACCAAAGGTGCTCACGTCGCCCCCGCGATCTTCTGCGCCATCGCGGACCGTCCACTCATAACCGCTGAACCTCAGAATCCTCAAGGGAGTAGCTGGGGTAGCACTGCCTCGGACACTCGTTGCGGCAATCACGCCGTTGCCTGTCTGGGGTAGAACTTGCGTAGTTCTCAACGGATGGTAATCAGGCGTTACAAGCAACGCTGCGTAATCCGTCCCGAGATGGGTTACGTTCGCCCAAGTTGCGCCGCCCTGCACAGAGGTAAAGGGGCGGCTCCAAAACGGCTGCACCCACCAGGCGTCCTCCTTTGCATACACAACCACCCTCTGACCCGGGCGTTCCCCCGCTACTCGACCTGTAATTGAGACTGTCCGGTCAGGACCTCCCTGACCGGACGGCGGTATGCGGTCAATTGAGATGGATGGCCGTAGACCGCTCTGTCTGCACCCGGAGAAAAGAACCAGAGTGAGCGCCAGGATCGATATCGCTCGGTTCCCGATGGTGCTACTACGACCCGCATTGGCTTCCAGATCCACCTTCAAGCGTTGCCCTCAACGTCCGGTCAGGCTGTTTTGAAGCGGGTAGAGAACTCACCTCTGTGGCACGTGGTATCGCCAGACTACAGAGCGTTGCGGCAAAAGTGGGATAAAACGACACGCTCAATGAATGCCCGCCTGCGCAGCTCTGACGCTTGTGTGCCTATGGAGGTCTGGAAGGGGAGCAGACGCTAGGAATAGCGCAGCCAAACAGCTTCCGCGGGTGCCGCTGAACGGTGCTGTCAAGACGACATTTCTAGTTGGCAAAGGTACAAACGAAACAGAACCTTTGTTATCGGACGTAAACCATTCATAAAAAACAGCTTACGCCCGATACTATCACTAGGCCGTGGGTGGCACCACAGCATCCTTTGCGGACTTCGCGAGCCGGAACTTCACGGTCGTCTTGGCCTTGATCTCCATCGCCTCGCCCGTCGCGGGATTGCGGCCCATGCGGGCTGCACGCTGCGCCTTGACCAGCTTGCCCAGGCCCGGGATCGTGAACTCGCCATTCTCGCGGGTCTGGTCCGTTGCCAGCTGAACCAGTCCGCCAAGGAAGGCGGCGGCCTGTCCCACCGGCATTTCCAGTCGCTCTGCCATGTGCCGGACAATTTGAGTCTTGGTCATCTTCGGCGCCGGTGCCTTTGCTGGGTCTTTGGCGGGCGCCGAGCCCTTCACGGCTGCGGTGTCCGCGACGACTTTCTTCGCCACGGTCGTCTTTGCTGCTACCTTCTTCATCGCCAAGGGATCTCCTTTGTTGGTTCTACGCTGCTGGGACTTCGGCTTTGGGGCGGCCGCGCTTCTTGGCCGCTACCTTTTTGCTGGCAGACTTCTTCCCTGCTCTTTTTGTATAGGCACGTTTCTCACGCGCCGGCTGCTCGTTGCTCTCGAGCTGCTCTTCGCTCTGGATCGTGGCCTGGACCTGATCGCGGAGCTGCTGCAAACGTTCGATCTCGGCCTCGATCTGCTGGATGTATTGGGTGGACTGCTGAATAAACATGGTCGCCATCCGTCCAGAATAACGGCTTCCCTGGTGATCTCTCGTCACATCGGGCGACTCAAGTCAACACAACGGCGTTTCTCAGGACTTAGGAGAGCGGCTCCGTGATGCAAGTTGTCGAAAGCGATAACAAAATGGCAAGATCGAAGCGTACTTCGCTTCGCGCACGCCGGCTCACACCCAACCATCCACCAAGTCTGTCAGTGTCCCTTGCCTATCGTGGGCCTAAAAAGACTTCGGCCACAGGCGCAGGTGTGTTCCGTGCCTTTTACTCTCGATCGTACCGTCTCTATCCCTATTCGATCCCCACCGTTGCTGACCTAACAAGCGTGCACTCCGCATCGTTACTGATGCGGTTGCAGTTCCTGCCAGACCGTCTCCGGTCCCGGGGCGTACGCAGAGTTTGTCTGCAGGATCGTCTTTCCTGCGCTGTCAAGATAGGTGTGGGAATACTGATTGGATACTTTGTAACTCTTGCCGGTGGAAGGATCGGTGTAATCGTTTGCGTCACCGATATGGTTGCTGGAAGCTACATCGCCGGCGTGGCGCAGGCTTTCCGCATTCGCGGCGCGCTTCTGGCCGGCGTCGAATTGCGCGTTCTGAGTGTCCATCAGCATCTTGTGCTGTGAGATCAAGGCATTCTGATCGTTCCGGAACATCGTTTGCATTTGCGCGCTTTGCTGAGCGAAACGCTGATCCAACAGCTGCTTGCCACGCGCCATCCATTGGTCAGTAAGAACTGGAAACAGAAGCGATGTATTGATGAGACTGCTCATCTGCGATGCTGGCGCACGCAGGGTGGTGCCATTGTCGAGGAAGCATTCAACGGTTTGCAGGTGAGTCGCACTGAAGTTCGTCTGCGTACAGCGGAACTGACCGAGAAAGCCTTCCAACACAGGCATACCGCCATGCATCATCTCGAAGCCGATGAGCAGCCGCGTGATTTCCGAGTGGGATACCGTGCCGTCACGGGAAAGCTGCATGTCGGTTTGCTGTGCTTTGGCGCGTTCCTGAACTGTGCTCGCATTATCCGGGATAGGATGCACAGTGAAGTGCGCGCCTGGATGGAGAGCAGGCGCGACCACATAGGTCAAAAAGTCTTCCGGTTTGAAGTGTGGGGTAACCAGGCAACCCTCGCGCTGGCTCTTTTGGTTCTGCTGCGGATCGCTGCTGTAGGAGTAGCGGATCTGGGGATAACGTTGTACCTCCAGCGAACCGTCGGGGGACTCGGCCGCAAAGCGCACGTCTGGCAGGGTGCTGACGCAAGTGTCCCCGTGGCTCGCGACGCCATCAAACTTCCAGCCCTTAGGCATGACGACGGTGGCCGCGACCATGTTCCAGCCTGCATCCATGATAGGCCGCGTTTGCTGCTCCGTGCCGCCTTGCGGAGCGATTGGCTGCTGGCGAACATTCTGCGCCATGCACAGCGTGCTTGCCAGGCATAACCAGCCGATCACTACTTTCTTCATCCGAAGTGTCGTGTCCATTTGCGTGTCCCCTGTTCCAATGATATAGGCGCTGAATGCCGGGGAGAAAGGATCGATTCGGCATGATTCGCTATTCCCTATAGGCGCGTTTCGATACCGATGTGCGTCAGAAAAGCTGCTAAAAGCGGATTTCAGCCATGTACGCGCAAAGCGCAGGTAGCGGCCCACGTTAGTGGCCGCTACGGCCATCAGGTCTGTCGTTTCCTCCACCGTAGCCCAGCAGATTCTTATGCTCTTCTGATTCCTACCCAGAGCGCGATCTCTCTCCGTCGAACACTTTTCCCAGCCGATCCCACAAGCAGCTGGGGGTTGTTGATCAGACCAGGATGATGCCGGCCTTGGTCCTGATAAGTCGCATTAGCGGCAGTAACGTGACCCGAGCGACCCCAATCTGGGCCGGAGGTCAAGCAAACTTCCGACGATAGCGTTTACGAGGACTGATCCGCACAGCTCGCGAATTCGGCGTTTAGGGAGTGACAAGCGATTGATCTATTCGCCCGGTGGCCCGTGCTTCTGTCCTTTGATCCTGAGAAACCGCTGTCCTGCTTTGCTTGGTTCTCCCTCGCATGTACGGAAGCCTGCATTCTCGCAGAGAGCGCAGAAAGGCTGACCTGCGATAAAGGCCGCTTGTCTATATCACGAGCAAGAATCGGAGAGATTGCTGAAGTCTGACCCAAGCTTCTGCGCATGGAAAGGAGCGTTATCGCCCTACAGCGAGACGCAGTGTCGCCTGGCGGAACATTGATTCTCCTGTCTTCGGGAGATGGAGGGAAACCAATTGTAGGGTTTTGTGACCACACTTAACGCAAGCTGAGCGACTTCGAAAACGCTTGTCGAAACCAGACTACTACTCCGTATACTTCGGACTTACTCAGGCGGGTAAGGGTCCGGGAAGGCAGGAAGTCCGTCTGAGCAGCTTACGGCTTTGCAGTTCCCGTCGCTCCCCTGAATGTGTCGTATACATGCGTCTGGTCGATACGCCGCCTTGTCGAAGTGAAGTCGGGTAAGCGTTTCAGTGCAGACACCATTTGTGCTTCCGACCACCAAGTCAGGGATCTTCGATCCAGCGATGACTTCCGGGCCAAAACCAACACCTGTGTAGACTCGCCGAAAGCGGTGTCCACGCTTGAGATACAGGCCAGTGAAGGCCGAGTTCGGTGCAGGCGCACCGTCCCAACTCACGCGCACACCTGTTCCGAGCCGGCCCAACCTCAGGTAGTCAAACCGACAGTGTCTATACTCCCTACTTAGCTCCACGGAGCTGAATGATCCGCCGTAGGCTCGGGTCAATGCGCCCTGTAAATCCGGGAGCACTACGGCTTGCAGGCGACGGATGTCGGACGGTGCAGCCCGAGGTTTAGGACCAAGCTGAGCCTTTTGCGCGTGCAAGAAGGTTGCAACCGAGAAGATCAGACACGCCACTGCGAATCGCATACTGTGCTGACTGCAGATTACGCCAGACAAACGCCGCTAGCGGAAGTTGGCCGGTTCCGGTCCGGGCCGGATCGGTAAACAGGAGCCGACATATCAGGACTGATGTGCTCGCCCCGAATGCTGATGAAGAGTCGTCTCCCTACGGAGCAACGAGACGGCCAACAGTGACAGGAAGATGATGAGCGCTGTTTGGGCATACGCCAGGCAGAATGCAAAGATTAGCCCTGCTTGTTCCGTGCCGAAGACTTGGTGAACCGGGCCTATCATGCGGAATCCAAGGAAGTGGAAGAAGACCCACTCCGCAGCTAAAAACCGAGGGAGCAGTCCGGCAGGGAGTGGACCAGGGTCAAGCATCATGCCCACAAGCAGCAGATTACCGGCTTCGATGGGCAGAGCTAGGAGAAGTGCTGCACCAATGCGGCCCCGCAACGTCATATTCGCTCCTAACGTCAATTCTAGTTCTGACAGACCTGATTACTCCCTACAAACGCCGTTGTGGGAAGTTGAGGACGAGGCACGCTGTCATAAACCTTCGTTTGTGGTGACGGGCGGGCCAGCCGGATTGCTTCCGCCCACATCATTACCAACTAAGGCTAGAGAACACAGATGCTAGGGTGGAGGCATGCGCTTCAGAGCCCAGTTGGCGATCGCTTTCTGTCTCTTTCCACCGCACCTTTTCGCCCAATCGACCGATCGAACGCTGAAGAAGCTTTATACCGAGCATCGTTGGTTTGATCTTCGCACTCAGGCTGATCGTGGTGGAGCATCACTGTTCTACAAAGCGGCCGTGGAGACTGCCTTTCATCAGGACAAGCGAGCGAGGACGGATCTTGAGCACTTCATCGCCTCCCATCCGGACTCCAAACAGCTTCTGCAGGCGCGGGAGTTGCTGATTGGAATGGACTTCCGATCCGGACGGTATCGCGATGCATTGCGGGAGGCCCACTCCATACTCGCCGCTGACCCCGGTGCCAAGGACATTGCTAACTTCTTCCCCGCTCTCCAAATGCTGTCACAATACGGCCGGCAGACGGTCGTTTCCGATACTGACTCAGTCATGCCTGTCGAGTTTATCGATCAGAACCTCGTGGTTCCCGTTACCATCGGCTCAAGCTCCGGGCACTACATCCTTGACGACGGATTCAGCTTGTCAGGCATGAGCGAATCCGAAGCACGGCGACTCAACCTATCCATGCAAGACGTTTCCACGCAGATAGATACCATGAGCGGCGCTCAGGTCAAGATTCGCATCACCGTTGTCCCGGAGATGACCTTGGGCAATACTCTCCTCCGCAACGTAGCCTTCTACGTTCTTCCCGATGAACAGCCTCCGTTCAACCAGCTTGGACCGGGTAAGCAAGGAATTCTCGGCTTGCCCGTCTTGTTGGGTCTTGAGCATTTCTCATGGCAGCCCAAAGCTTCAACCCTTCACGTCTTTTCGGGGGCGACTGGGATCTCAAAGACCTCTGCTAATCTCGCCTTCGACGGGACCAGTGTCTTCACCCAGGTGACGTTTCGCGGGAGCCGGGTTGACGTAAGCCTTGATACGGGCGCACAGAACACAATCTTCTATCCCTCTTTTGCAGAACAGTTTCCGGACATCACAAGCTTAGGCACGACCGAGGCACATCGGTTAACAGGCGCAGGCGGCTCAACCAGCATTGATTCGGTGTCGATCTCTAAGCTGGACCTCAAGATTGGCGCATACCAGGTGACTCTTGCACCCGCAACTGTTCTTCTACGCGAGAACAACAGCACTGCTGCGTGGTTCCATGGGAATTTGGGCATGGACCTATTGAACCAAGCGAACAGCATAGACGTGAACTTTTCGAGAATGACTTTGAGGTTGGAATGAGTTAACTCTCAACGAGGCCACGGATATGGTCCTTCGACATGGCGAAAGGTCCTGGGAACGCGGTTGTGGGAAGTTGAGCCCGGGTTCAGGCCCAGAGAAGCCCTGGCCGGATTGCTTCCGACAATGCGACTTCTCAGGACCGATCCTTCGGTTTAGGATGGCGCGAGATCCGCACCTGATCTGTCTATTGAACCAGTAAAGAACTCTAACGCTTCTCCGTCACTCAACCTGGAGCCTTGATGCGTCTTTCTCTCGCACTCTCCGCTGTGATCTTTGCCCTCCAGATCTCTTGCGCCCATGGACAACAGCCGGCGTCTGAGCAAGCGGCCATCCGCCAAGTGCTTGCGCGCGAAACTGAGGGATGGAACACTTTCAACGCAAAGGAAGTTACGTCCACCTATGCCGAGGATGTGATCTGGCAGAATCCCTTTGGCGTACGACTTCATGGCAGGAAGGAGGTCGAGACGTTTCTGACGGATCTCCTGGCGCGTCCTGGGTACCGCGCAGGCACAAGCACCACGCCCACCACCATCTTGGACCTCCGCCTAACCTCGCCAACCACCGCTGCAGTATGGAGTGATGAGCGCATCAACGGCTTGGTCAACGACAACAGCGGACAGCCAATGTCGCCGCGCCACTCTTATTACCTCAAGGTTCTGGTGAAAAAGGACGGAGCCTGGAAGATCAGCGACTTCCTCATCATGGATATCGTCCATCCGAAGTGACCTCACTCGAGCCTGTTGGACCTGACAATCGGACCTGAACCCTCGAAGAACGCCTCTCCCTGAAGGTCCGATCCGACCGGATCGCTTCTCATAATGCGACATAGCGGTACTAGCTGCCGAGTCGACCACCCCTCGGGAGGAACCTTGGAGTACTCCCGACAACGGTACACTTACTGCGTGTCGTAATGGCCAAAGGGGTGCAAGGTGGGCGTCGATGTCACATTGGGAAACAATGGCTATTCCAGTGGTTTTCATGGCGAAGGAGAAGGCTACGCGAAGCTCCGCA
Source organism: Verrucomicrobia bacterium Tous-C9LFEB (assembly GCA_964658105.1). Taxonomy (GTDB): domain Bacteria; phylum Acidobacteriota; class Terriglobia; order Terriglobales; family Acidobacteriaceae; genus Granulicella. The sequence goes on from CAZZXY010000004.1 coordinate 69,449, forward strand.
CGGGACTCGCTGCCGTTTGTGCGGTCGCTGTGTTGTCCTACCCGTGGATGAACGTAGTTCTGGCACACCACCACCCAAGTACCGGAAAGTCCAGAGGTCTCCTGATAGAGGCACTATCCGCGACAGTCATCTTGACTGGGGCAGTGATCACGTATGTCAACACATACCGAAGGCTCGGACGGTTGATCGCGAAAGGTGGTGAAACCGCAATCGAATTAGACAGGGTACGAACCAGCCTTGCGTCGTTTGCTCTAGGAGTCGGTCTCCTGGCGATGCTCGTTTGGTGGAGCGGCGTTCTCTCTGCTCGGCTATGAGGGCCGGCGCCATACATCACCTTCACGCTTCGCAGTAGCCGTCGAATTCATCATTCAGCTCTTGAACGCTCCCGGTGTAAGTTGACCCCGGCGCTTGCCATTGAGTGAGTTGTCGGAGCTGGATCCTTTCCCCCAATGCGACTAATAAGATGCTCTTGCCGGAGGACGCAGCAGAAACCTTCGTTTGTGATGAGGGCCTGCGTCTCGTGCGCTTAGGTTACAGCCGGCGACCAAAGAATATCAGCGCTACTCCTTCGTGGCACTCGCAAGAGGGAGTGCTCGCTCTGCTGCATTTTTACCGGAACCGGCGTAGGACGCTGTGGTTGTTATCGGAGCTGAGTTCAGCGGCTATGAGAGGAGCCCGCTTTATTCTTGCGCCAGGTTCTCCCAAGCCATAGCCCCGATATTCGAGTCCGAGCGCCACGTTCCGCGTTACTGGATGGTGTTGATTGCTGTTCTCATTGGCGAAACTCCGGCCCCGAGCAGACCTCAGAAACACAGCGCAAAAGCTGACTACTCAGTTCGCCCATACGCGCGCGATGCACCGAGCACAAGCCTGGTGCAACGCTGACGTGGAAACCGTGTAGCCCTACCCTAGCGCCCGAAACGCATCTTGCTTACTCTGGCTGTGTGGCTCTTGTCGCGAGGAAGTTGCCGTTGCCGGAATACAGGTATCTCAGAGCCGCCACGTTTATCGAGGAAACCAGGTACGCCGCGATTGCGGTGCTGTTTGTTTGCTTCCTGTTGCAGGCAGCCCAAGCCAGCGATTTGCTGGTGCGTAGCTGGACGCCGAGCCAGGATGCCCGTCAGCGCTCAGTGCTTGCACTGCTGGAAACCAGAGAAGGGTATCTCTGGCTCGGCACTGGGAACGGCTTACTTCGCTTCGATGGTGTTGACTTCACGAGCTTCACCTCTCAGAACACGCCGGGGATTCTAGGTGATCGCATCAGCTTTGGCACACTCTGGGAAGACCCGAAAGGTGTGATTTGGGCCGGTACGGACTTTTCAGGCGTTCTGCGCAACGATCATGGCCATTGGCAGACTCTTCAGCAGAAAGAGGGACTCACCGGCGGTAAAGTGCTGCGCATCGATGGGGACGAGAGCGGCGCCGTTTGGATCTACACAGAGCGTGGGGTGACTCGATGGAGAAATGGCCATCTGCAACGCGAAGCTCCCGGTGAGGAAGACGGACCTTCTAGACCGGTAGTCTCGTTTTCCAGGCAGCGAACCATAGATTTCGCGAAAGCCGGCCTGTGGAGGCGCTACGGGAACAAAGTCGAACGCTTCGCTTTTGGTCACTGGTCCAACTTCCCTGTTCCCAGCCTCCAGAAGCCATTCGAAAACGACGTTCGAGAAATTCATCAGGATGCACTGCACAGGGTCTGGTATTCGCTTTTTTCTTACCCAAACACTGTGTTTTGCGCAGAACAGGGCATGCTGCGTCGGTACGATAAACTGCCGCCCGATGCACTCGTCAGCTATGAGGATCAGGACGGCTATCTCTGGCTAACGGATCACGAAGCACATTCCTCCCTTTGGAAAGACGGACATCTCTATCCCCTTCCTAGATTGAAGGCTCCGTTCCTGTTGCAGGTTCTTGAGACTCGCAATGGTGCGCTCTGGACAGGCACGGCCGGCACGGATCTCTTCAAATTCCGGAGGCGCAGCTTTAAGATGGTGCCGATCGCCGGGACTCCCGAGATCGCCTCCGTCCTCTTTGCCCAGAGCAACGGCCAAGTTTGGGCGGGAGGAACACATGTGCTTCGCCGCGCCCCCGAATCCGGCAAAATCATCTTCAAGCCAGTTCAGAGGCGTGGTCAGCCGCAGCATTGGATCCAGATCAAAGCTCTGGCCGAGAATGCACGAGGAGGTTTGCTGATCGGTTCGCGCGGAGTGGCCGGGTTAGAAGAGCTCACCCAGCAGGGCTTTACGCATAGCGGCCTGGTCACCGATATGGTGCAGGCTATGCTGTTGAGGCAACCGGCCGAGACCTGGATCGGATCCACCTCCGGCCTCTACCGCAGAACAGGCGAGCTGGTGCAGCGCGTCAGCACATCGCCGACTCGTTCGCTGCTGCAGTTATCCGGCGGAGGGCTGCTGGCCGGAACGGACGAAGGTCCGCTTCTGTTTCGCAACGGCAGACAGGAGCAAGTGCTTCCTTCATGGAGCTACGGCGCCATTGTGGCCATGCGGCAGGACAGCTCGGGCGCAGTCTGGATTGCCACGCAGGATCATGGCCTGGTCCGCTTCGCGGACGGGGCCTTTCACGTCGCGAACAGCGCGGATGGACTGCCGACCAATGTGCTTTACAGTCTGGAGTTCGACGACGCCGGAGATCTTTGGATGGGAAGCGATCTGGGCCTGATGCGGGTTCGAGGAAGAAGCCTCGAACGGAACCTGCATGACTCTGCCGATCGGCTCCAGGTCACCCTGTTCGACTCGGCCGATGGTCTACCAGCGTCGATCTTCGATCCGCTTGGCGACCAAGGTGTCTTGCGCCGCCCTGACGGCGATCTGTGGTTCGGAACGGAACAGGGCGTGGCGGTCATTCGCCCCTCCACGCTTCGGTCTGCTTCCCCCGACACCCACCCAGTTATTGAGGAGCATGAGATCGATCAGTCCGGCTTGCTCTCCGGAGTTGATCTTGTGCTACGGCCGGGGCAGACCAACCTGCAGATCCACTATTCGGCTCTTGGCTCCGACCACCCGGAACAGCTGATCTTTCGCTATCGCCTTCAGCCCTACGACCGCGATTGGGTCTATGCCCGGAATCGCCGCGTGGCCTACTACTCTCACCTGCCACCGGGCACGTACACCTTCAAGGCGCAGGCAGCCGATACAGACGGCGAAGGTTGGATTGGCGGCACAGCCAGCACTTCTGTCAGGGTGCTGGCGCCCTTCTACCGTTCGTGGTGGTTTCTGTTGCTGATGGCCCTGAGTCTCGGGTCTTTTCTTGTGTATGCCGTCGCGCAGCGACGTATCCAAAGACTCGCGGAGCAACGGAACCGCCAACTATTTACGCATCGCCTGCTGACCACCCAGGAAGGAGAGCGCAAACGCATCGCGCACGAATTGCACGACTCTATTGGACAGCACCTTGTACTCATCCGTACGCTGGCCATGCTGCCGCCCAGCACTTCAGCTTCCGGCCCCGGTGGCCACCTTCAATCGATTGCCGAGCAGGCAGCTGTCGCCATCAAGGAAGTGGAGACGATCTCGTACGACCTGCGTCCCTACCAGCTCGACCGGCTCGGCCTGACCAAAGCTGTTCTGTCGCTGATCGAAAGTTTCGAGAAGAGCAGCACCGTTCGGATCCAGTGTTCCATCGATAATGTCGACGACTTCTTTCCCAAGGAACTCGAAATCAACGTTTATCGCATCGTGCAGGAGGCTCTCGGGAACATCCTGCGCCATGCTGAAGCCAACTCCGCCAGTGTCACGGTCACGCGTAAGGGCTCCGCTCTGCGTCTCGTTTTGCAGGATGACGGGAAAGGCTTTCCCGTTAGCTCGGAGAGCAAAGGCTCAGGTCTGGGCCTAGTGGGCATCCATGAACGGGCCGAGGCACTTCACGGACGTGCGACGATTGACTCGCTACCCGGGGTGGGCACCACGGTCACCGTTGAAGCTACCCAGACCTTTCAAAAAGGATAAGACGATGAACTCACCGGCCCAGGCTTCCACGTCGGATTCACTCACCGTCCTTGTTGCAGACGATCACCCACTCATGCGACAGGGCATTCGGCTGTCGCTTGTCGGCCAGGAGCACCTTGCGATCATAGGTGAGGCGGCCAACGGCGATGAAGCGTTGGAGTGCATCGGATTCCTTAAGCCCGACATTCTCATCCTGGACCTCGACATGCCCGGACGCGACGGTTTTGCCGTTCTGCGCGAAGTGAAGCGGCGTGGCATTGAGATTGGGGTCATCATCCTGACGCTTCACACCGGAGCCGACCTGATCGCCGAGGCTTTGGAGCTCGGAGTTCGCGGCTACATTATTAAAAGCTCCGCCGTCGTCGAGGTCGTCGAGGCCGTACGCCGCGTCGCCGGAGGCGGAAGCTACCTGAGCCAGGAAGCAATGGACGCGTTGCAGGCGGCCAAAGCTAGAAGCGAGACAAACGGTTTGCAGGATCTGACGCCTCTGGAAGTGCGCTTGGTACGGGCGATCGCCCAGGGCAAGACCTCTCGCGAGATCGCCGCAGCGCTCGATCTGAGCGGCCGCACGGTGGAGAACTATCGCACCCGTATCTGCAGCAAGCTCCGGCTGACTGGACCAAACGCGTTGTTACAGTTCGCCCTTCGCGAGCGCGAAGCCCTCTTCAAGCCTGTCAAGTAGCGCCGTCTACGACATTTGTTCGGGCGCATGACGATTTCGTGTACCCCTACTCTATCCCGATAGCCAGGCTCTCCCTATCTTCATGTGAGGCCTCCAATCCCCTTCAGAGTTCCCTGTGGACGCCAGACTACCCCCTGGAGCTCCATGTGCGTCTTTCTCTTGTTTCTGCTGTGACACTCTCTTCCGGCGCTCTTCTCCGCCCCACTTACGCAGGAGGGGAGCAGCGTCCATTCCACACCTTTACGCTTCCGCGCCAGAAGGCATCGAAGCGCCCTGTTCCGATCTTTGCGAGCTGCCTGGCATTGCTGCTCGGGATCGGCACAGCCTCCTTAAGCATTCCTTGCCAGGCGCAGGGGCTGTCGGACCGGAGCCCGGCACTGGCCGTCAGCAAGCTCGACGGCCAGATCAAAGACCTGATGCAGAAGACTGGGGTCCCGGGCGTCTCGGTTGCGGTTGTGTACCGCGACCAGGTCATCTACCTGAAAGGGTACGGCGTAAGGAAACTAGGCGAAGACCAGCCCGTAGACCCGGATACCGTTTTTCAACTTGCCTCTGTCTCCAAGCCGCTCGCAACAACCGTCGTGGCCGAAGTTGTCGGCGAGGGCAAGGTGAGCTGGGATGACCGCATCAAAGCGCTGGACCCGGACTTCGAGCTTTCCGATCCTTATGTCACGGACGAGGTGACAGTACGCGACTTCCTGTCTCATCGTAGCTCTCTCCCTGGCGACGCCGGCGACACGCTCGAGTCCCTGGGCTATTCCCGGCCCGTCATTCTGCAAATGCTGCGCCTGGTGGCCCTGCGCGGCACCTTCCGGCGCACCTACCAGTACAGCAACTTCGGCATCACCGAAGGTGCTTTGGCCGCCACGCGCAGCTCGGGGGGTACCTGGGAAGACCTCTCTGAAGATCTGCTCTATCGCAAGCTGGGCATGACCCACACCAGCTCACGCTTCACTGACTACTTCAACCGCCCAAACCGGGCCACCCCACACTATCTCGATTCTGGCGGCGTCTTCAAGCCCCGCTTTCTCCGCGAAGCGGATGCGGAAGCACCGGCAGGTGGTGTCAGCAGCAGCGTGCGTGATCTTGCGCAGTGGGTGCGTTTGCAACTGGCAGGCGGTGCCTACAACGGCGAACAGATCGTGCAGAAAGCGGCCCTGGAAGAGACTCACAAGCCCATGGTGTGCCGCTCTGCCTCGGGCGCGGCATCAGAGCTGGCCTGTCCGGGCAGGCAGTTCTACGGTCTCGGGTGGAACGTCGACTTTCGGAAGACTGGTGAGTTGCAACTCTCGCACAGCGGCGCATTCCTGCTGGGCGCGGCGACGACCGTCTACATGATTCCCAGCAAGCAGATCGGCATCGTTGTGCTGTCGAACGGAACCCCGGTGGGTTTACCCGAAACCGTTGCGCTCAACTTCCTGGATGACTTCGAATTCGGAACGCCACAGAACGACTACTACACCCTCCTCCGGTCTTTTTTCAAGGAAGATTATGATGGCGCGCTGAATTCCTCAACAAACTACCTCGCGCAACCTGCCCCATCGAATCCTGCTCCCGGTGCTCCGGCGTCAGCCCTTGCTGGCACCTACACCAATCCCTACTACGGCGACGTGCAGGTCGAGGAGCTTGGCGGGAAACTGGTCCTGCGTCTGCCTCCGCTCGGGGCCTACTACGAGCTGTCTCCCTTCACCGGCGATACCTACACCTACTTCATCGCCAATGAAAGCTCCGGCGCTACCCGGCGCGGGGTGACCTTTAGCAACGGCGGACACACGCTCACTGTACAAAACCTCAACTTCGAATACAGCAACGTCTTCCAGAAGGTCAATCCCTAAAACCTTCGTCTTTTCTGTTACCGGGGCTGCGCCGTAGCCCATATGCACAACACACAAGTCTCTCGCTCGCGAAAGAGGGCCACCCATGTCTGATACCGCTGCCGCCATCCTGATTCTCCCGTTCCTGGCAGTCCTCGTCCTCACTCTGGAAGGCCTGCGTATCGGCTGCACCCGGACGTGGCGGCTGTGGCAGGGCCGATCCGGGGAAGGCGTCGAGGACGCGCCTCTGCCATCGCGCGTAGAAGCTTAGCCCCGATTCGCGGCATTGCGGAGGGCTGCCCTGACCTGCCGCAATGCACGCCACCGATGTCTCATTTCCACTCGTACAGCGAATTGAAAGGAACTCTCCATGGCCGTTTCTCGCCTTTTTGCTCTTCTTCTTGCTGCAGCCCCGCTCACCATGGTTGCGCATGCCGACACCTTTGCCTTTTCCTACACAGGCGATGGAGTCTCCGCGTCGGGAACGCTGGACGGCATTATGACCAGCCCCGGTGTGTACCTGATCGATCAGATCACCGGCACACGCAACGGCGTGGCCGTCACAGGTCTGGATCCAAACGATCCCTACGCAGACCAACTTCTTTACTTCCCCGGCACAGACACGGGTACGTCACTCACCCCAACCTTTCTTGATAACAACGGGATTTCATTCTTTTCTGGCGGCGTGAGCTACGACATCTTCACAAGTGTCACCAGGCCCACCGTCGTGGAAGACGATCTCGGTCCGGCGATCACACTGTCGGTGAGCCGCGGATCAGCCGTCACCCCAGAACCCAGCTCGCTGGCACTGCTGGGGACAGGACTGTGCGGCATCGTTGGAATCACGCGGCGTCGCTTCACCAGAGCTAACTGACCCCTCAGCGGCTTACCGGGCGACGGTGTATGGTCCCGGTGAGCTGCTGCTCTCTTCCCTTGCACACCCTAAACCGCTGCAGATGAGCGACAGCCCTCACGTTACCCGGAGAAGAGTCATGCGTTTCGATCTCGCTGCTACAACCTTAAAACGATGGACGTGGTTCACGCGCAAAGTTCTGGCGATGCTCGTTGTGCCGGCTAGCGCGATCCTCGCACAGTGCCCATCCACGTCATCAAAGCTCCATTACCCTACCGGGCCGCTCCTGCAAGACTTAGCGGGTTGGAACCAGCCCCAGTACTACTCCACACTGCAGAGTGCCGATATCAATGGTGACGGCCAGAATGAGATCGTAGCTCGTGACCAGGATGGTCTGCACATCTGGCAACTCACTCGCGGCGCCTGGATTGAGACCAGTCAGGTGAAGGATCTGAGCGACGCGCAAGGTTGGAATGACCCGAGTCGCTATAGAACGATCAGCTTCGCCCGCTTGCAGCCTGGTAGCCAACAGGCAGATCTGGTCGCCCGCGCGAGTGACGGGATCCACGTCTGGCGCTATAACCAGGCGCAGCGTACCTGGAGCGACCTCACCGCAGCTGCCAATTCGAGACCATTCCCAGATACCCCAAGTAATGGGTCGTCCGGAACGGCGACGGCCCAGCCAACGGTCAGCCTCCTGATCGGCGACCTTGACCAGGACGGCCAGGATGAGCTGATCGGCCGCACTGCAAGCGGTCTTGAAACCTATCAGTGGGATGAGCATTCGAAGACTTGGTTCCTGTTGACCAAGGACTCTATCCTGGCCGAGTCGAACGGCTCCTCTCCCGGTGCCCAAACCATCCAATTGACCTCAACATCCGGCGCAGCGACGACTCTGGTCGCGCACACCTCGACCGGGGTTCAAGCTTTTCAATGGAAAGATGGGAATTGGGCGTTGATCTCCTCCAATGGGCCTTTCGCTAACAGTGAGGATGCCCGGAACAACGACTTGGCCAGAGGAGTGCGAGCCTATACCGACGCTGCAGGACGTATCTGGCTCTTCGGGCTGGTGCCGCGTGGCACTGGCGCGGCAATCGCCCTCTATTCTTTCCAGCCGAAGGCGCGTACCTGGAGTCCCCCGGCGCTTATTCCTCTCCCTGGTGATGGTTGGGCGGAACCCAGCCAAAGCATGACGTTGCGCGCTGCCGATCTGCGCGGCGACGGCTCCATGCAGTTGATGGTGCGCGGCGCCGCAGGTCTGTACGTGTTTGAGCGGAGCACCGATCGCTGGGGGCAGACCGACTTAGTGACAGGCATGAGCGACGATCGCGGCTACGGGTTGATCAGCTCCGCTTCCACGATCCAGACCATGAAGATGAAGGTTGCAACCGATGACACGAGTGCGAACAGCACGATGGTGTTCGCGCGCAGCCCCGAGGGAGTCGAGCTTTACCACTTGGTAAAGGATAAGTTGACGGACTATACAGGTTTTCCGAGCTGGGCGAACACGGCCCAGACAGCAGCTTACAAACAGCTCAGCAACCTGGTAATCAACCAGGACGACGTCCGCTGTACCTACGACGTGGCAGCCAACGGCTATGGCGTGTGGACCAACGCCGTGACAACTATGAAGGAGCAGGTCGGCAAGCAGCCGAACGATATTCCTGCCGCTGACTGGGAAGGAGTTCGCGCTCAGTTACAGACAGAATTTAGTTACGTGGCAGCAGCTCACGCCTGGTTTCAGAACAACGCGGACCTTACGAATGCTATCTTCACACAAGGCCCCTATCAGCTTACTGCGGTTGCCAACGACATGTCGGAGGACCCCACAAGTAATGACTCCGTCAACCTGAATTGGGCGCAATTGGCCCTTCAGATCGTCTCTCAAATTGCTTCAGTCCTTGGCCAACCTGAGGTCTCAACAGTCACGGGCCTCATTCGTTCTGGCGTTCAGACCGCCGCGGCCGCCACCTCGGGCAATAACAACAATGTCAATGTAGCAGTGGCAAATGTTGGCAACCAGTTGTCGAATGCTAATTCGCAATACACCCTAGAGAACGCGAAGCAGCTGACCACCTACGTACAGGACTGGGGTAAATTGCAGCAACTGGGCGTTGGTTCGACTTCACAACAGTACCAATGGGGGCAAGCGAAGGCGAACGAGGTGGCAGCCGCTGCAGTCAGCGGAACCAAGGGGCAGAAGCTTTGGATTTATAAATCCGTTTCCAATGCGGCCTGGCATGTATGGTGGTGCACTCCGGATGACATAAAATGGTTTTTTGGCGGCTGCTGGCCGCAGGGCAGCTATCCAACCAAGTACATCTTCGAGCTGAACCCTTCTTTCCCAGATGGCGATGTAATCGCGTATATCGTTGTAAGGCAAAAGAATTGGCCGTACCCGCAAACCTCCACCTTAGACAGTCTGACCGCGGTCGGAAACGATCCTGACTCTGAATTCGGACAAATCTACACTGACTTATTGGCGAACTGCAAGGGTTGGAACCTCGACTCTCCGATGCCTAATAATCTCGTGGAACCGAGCTTCTGTGATCAAACGCAGAGCTTGAATCTGTCGGAGAGCACAACTTCCACGACGCGAGATCAACTGCAGGCCTTTCGCGACGTAGTTGGCAAGGACGCAACGACGCCATCCGTCACGTTGACTGCACCGCTGGACGCGGCGGTTCAATACCTGCAGTCGAGATCGCAATTCTCTGCGGCTCCAGACGGGGGCGCGCCGTCTCTTGACGACGTTAACCAGCAGCGTGCGCGTGGACACAGGCCTTTCGTCGACAGCGCAATTCCCATCGATTACCTCCGGTACTTCATCTTGGCTACGCAGAATCTGGAACAACAGGAGATGCTCAGTGCGTCTCAGGCTGCATCGTTTCGGACCCGTGCTTACGCGATCATAGGGCAACTGAACAGCAACCCTTCGGCCATGTCTATAGGTGCCATTCGCTAGGCACCCCGAAGGATGAAGAGGGCACCGGCGTGGGCTTCACGGTCCTCGTCGGTGCTCCAGCATTCGGGTCAACAGGACAACCCCTAACTCGTTGTGCTTTCCAACCAGACCCGAGCGCACATCGACGCATCAACACCGCAGAAGGGATGGCGGAAGGGATCAGCCGCAACGTTCTTCAAGGTGACTTTCTGGAGTGCTTTGGACTTGGACCGTTTGACCGCATCGTGATGAATTCGCCGTTTGCGGACGGGGCCGATATCGAACACATCGCCCGGAGGTCGTATCGTCGCGCTCTGTGCCAGGCGGTTCGCACAGGTGCGACCGTTCAGCTCCTCTCCAAAAACGGCAAGAATCTAGGGATACGCTTTCCTGCTCTCCTTCCCTCATTGTTGAGAGCCTTGCCAAAGGAATCTGCCGTTGACGGTGAGCTTGTGGCCCTCGATCCAGAAGGACGCCCAAGCTTCTCCCTCATCCAAAATGCTGGAAGCAATAGGCACCCCTGGTGTTCTACGGTTTTGATCTTCTTGCCCTTGGGGGCGAGGATCTGACGCGCAGACCACTCTCCGAACGTCGTGCGCTCCTCAGAGAACACCTGAGGGCTTCCGACACAATCCAACTCTCTGAGAGCTTCCAGATCTCCGCCGAACAGATGCTCCAACTCGTTCGCACACACAATCTGGAGGGTGTGGTCGCCAAGCGTCTCGCTAAGTGCTAAGAAGAGGGCAGACGTTCCGGGGCTTGGCTCAAGATGCGAGTTGAACTGGCGCAAGAGTTCGTCATCGGAGGGTACACCCCCGGAACGCACGGCTTTGACGCGGTACAGCTAGGCTTCTACCGCAATGGTCAGCTTCGTTTTGTGCAAGCGTCCGCAACGGCTTTGTCCCGGCCTCTCGCCGTTCCCTCTTTTCCAAGCTGAAACCTTTAGAGACGGATGTTTGCCCGTTCACTAACCTGCCCGAGTCCAGTCCGGGGCGCTGGGGGGCAGGCATGACCGTTGCTCGAATGCGTGAGTGCGTCTGGTTGCGACCAGAAATGGTCGCGCAATTTCGCTTCCTGGAATGGACGCCTAGCGAGCACGTTCGGCACGTTAGTTTCATTGGCCTTCGTGATGACAAGGAGCCGCTGGACGTAGTGAAGGAAGGCGAGGAGATTCCTTCCAAGAAACCGCCCACCACCGCCCCCGCGAAACTGGCACGGCGCAAGGCTACCGCATAGGAGGTCGTCGTGATCATTGGGCCTGGAGGTGAGAAACGAGCTGCGGAGAGGATAATTTGACTTGTGAAGCGCTACGTCCTTCGCTTTGATCCACCAGACCAAGCGAAGTTCTACGCCCGTCTAGTACGCGGCTTGGCTGTGCCGATGAAGTCGGTCACCGAGTTCATCCACTTGGATGATGCTCCAGCCACGAAGAAGCCACCGCAACGGGCCGGACTTCCGATCCGAAAGAAACGGCGGCACGGCTAAGTTCGGTGACGCTGTTCTACGGCTGGCTTAGCCGGTTGTGGGAAGGTTGCAGCTTCTGCCGTGCTTTCAGCTTCGCCATCGTACCGTCGTAATTGGCTAATGCCCGCGTGACGGTCCGCACGCGCCAAGCAATGCCAAACACACCGCTGGCAAGCGAAAGACCCGTGACAAACACTATCCATCGTAGAGAAATGGAGCTGCGATTCGCTATCAGTGCAGCAACCAGAGCTGCATAAGCGATCTCCAGAACTACCCCCACAGCTTTCTCCGCTAAGTAGATCGTGAGAGCGTAGGTGTTCCCATTCAGACCTTCAAGAATGCGAATGTCGATGGAAAGGCGCTCCTGGCGGTACTTCTCACTCCGAATAGGAATACGTCTGACGGTCGCTCGTATGGTGCCCCAGCAAAGCATGCACGATTTCGTGTACCCCTACTCTACTTTCCCGCTGAAAGCCCTTGTACACTCGCGTTACCAAAGAGTCATGCCGGATTCACCTCGCTACCGCAAAGGTTGTACTAGGGTTGACTGTGCCCCCCTGCTGTACTTTCTGCCGCAAATCTGATTCAGGAGAAGTTTCTCTCATGCGTTTTTACTCTTTCGTTGCTGCCGCCGCCCTGCTCTCCGCCAGCCTCGCCGCTCACGCCGATACCTTAACCATCTCTGAAGTCTTCCCCTCACCGACGGTTCTTGGGGGACAGGGCAGCTACTCGAATCCTTTCGCGAGATTCAACCCTGCCCTTGGAACCTTGACGAGCTATACCTTGACAGTCGCTGGAATTGGCACCTCAACCGATGGGAAAACACCTGAGCTGGTCTTTAAAGCTCCTGGGACTTTTGACGGCGTGGTAGACACCAACACTTCGGGAAGCGGGACGTTCACATTCTCTGCTTCAGGTTCCTCCCTGTTCTCCGGTGACCTACAGGCAATCTCAGGCTCGGGAACCGCTCAATTCCTGTTACAGGACTACAGCCAAAGGGATCCAAGCAGCACAATACTGAACTTTACTCAATCTGATCTGACCTATACCTACACTGCAGCTCCCGTCGCCACAACCCCAGAGCCTTCCAGCTTCGCTCTGCTCGGCACCGGTCTGCTCGGCGCTCTCGGCGTTGCCCGCAAGCGTTTCGCGTAAGGACTCTCCATACGTCATGGCCCTGGCTGCAGTCGGGGTCAGACCGTCTCTCCTGCTGTACCTTCTGCCGCCCATTCAGTTTTTAGGAGAAGTCCCCCATGCGTCTTTACTCTCTCGTTGCCGCTGCCGCGCTGCTCTCGGCCAGCCTCGCAGCTCGCGCCGATACCATCACCCAGACCTTCGCCCTGCCGCTTACTGCTTCTTACGGAAATAACTTCAGCGGAGGCAGTGCCGCCCCTACTATCAACCCCTTCAACTCCACGTCAGGCACGCTCAATTCGGTCTCTTACTTCCTCGCAGGAACAATCACAATAGCCAACAGCCCCGGCTCAGCCACCACTTTTGAAGGCCAGCTTGGGAATCTTTCATTTCAACAACTTAATTTCTTCAGCAGTAATGGCACCTTCAACGTATCCGATGGCCTTACATCCACCGACCCCATCGACTTGCAGTCTGTGGAAGGTCCTGGTTCCCCGTACACTACAGCAGATTTTAGCGGCCAGTTCCTTGCTAGTGCCGATATCACCGGAACCGTTACATACAACTACACTCCTTTAGCGGCCACCCCTGAACCCTCCAGCTTCGCCCTGCTCGGTACAGGTTTGCTAGGTGCACTCGGTGTCGCCCGCAAGCGTTTCGCGTAGAGGTAAAAGCCCAATGCGAACACGGCCCCGGCTTCGGTCGGGGCTTTCTCTTGATGCAATATCCGTTGGGGGAAGTCTCCCCCTGATTGCAGAGTGCGCCGACGAAAAGAACTGGGCGACAAGCAGTCTTTGCTGCGACAGCAGGAGCCGAAAGCAGTACGACGCATTGCGGGCAGCAGGCCACCTTCACGCACGAGCACTGCGCGGCTTGGCCGACAGACTGCTAGGCGTCCTTATCGCTTTGTTGAAGACGAAGAAAACCTTCGATCGAGCGAGACGAGACGGCACCTTCGCAAAATGTCCTCTGGTCGTGGCTTCAGAGTGAGGGCGAGTGTATTGGCGGTTGGCCATAGCAGAACAACCCTCCTGACGGGAACGGCTTTTCTCTCTAACAATCCTGCGGCAGAGGCTGGCAAGTGTACGAGAAGCCGACTTCGCGGCCGACGACCTGTAGGTTATTGTCAATCGGGTGAAACTGCGGATGCAAACTTCAGATTCGGGGCGTCGTAAAGCATGCTTACGCAGATGGTCACCTTGTTCCTCTTGCTTAACGCACTGTTGCTCCCTCCTTCCGGAGCTTCCGCTCCGGCGGTGAAGCATGTGACGCTCGCTACGCCCGCCCAAACCTCTGAGTTGAAGCTCGCTCAAGGTGCTTCCGCCGCAATTCATCCCCTTTCGAAAAATGGGATCGTTCTCACCGCTATACAGACTGCGCAGCTGTTGGTGAACGGCGAGCGTCTTGCACTAAAGGCCGGGAGCTTCAAGCAGCTCGAAGGGAATCGCCATCTTACGGTTGCGACCGCTTCGGGCAATTCAGTTCGATTGATAGTGGTAAATGTTCGAACAGCATCTCAGCCGCTCACAATCCAGTCCACAAAGGTCGGCCGCCACAAAGAACTTGAAGATGCGAGTGCCAGAAACAGAACGCTACTGATCGCGATCTCTTCTTTGCGAATGTCGGATCGCATTGATAGGAGCGATTTGGCAGGGCCACATTGGGGTCAGTCGCGGACCATTGCCCTGGAGCCTGGCAAAACTCTGTGGCTACGTCCCGGCATCCACCGGATGCAGAACGAAAACACGCAAATAATCGCCTTCATCACTGTCGAGTGGTGAATCGCAGAAAGTGACGACAAACGGACTTTCCGGAAACTTGCCCCAGGCGGCGTACGCTCATGGTCCGCCCGAAGGAGGCGAGGACCCATGGGCAAGTCCCCTTTACACCGCACCAAACGGAACCAGAGGAAGCCTAAGCAGAAGCTGGGCCTGCCGGACCTGGAGCACTCGAAGCTCGCTGTTCTGCGCAGTCTACGCGCTCCGGCCTCCCGGAGAGGGTACCAGCACGCAATCGACGAGTTCGTCTCCTGGTACTGTTCCGAGCCCCGGCTGGCTCTGAACAAGACGGTGGTTCTGCGATATAGATTTTCTCTGGAAGAGCGTGGACTAGCGGCTGGAACGATCAATGTCCGCATGGCTGCGGTCCGGAGGCTGGCTTTCGAGGCGGCCGATGCCGGGCTGCTCAGTCCAGAGCTGGCCGCCGGTATCCATCGAGTGAGGCGCGCTCGCAAATTGGGCGCGCGGATCGGGAACTGGCTAACTGTTAGTGAAGCCTCGGCCTTATGGCAGGTACCGGACAAGAGTGGCCCGAAGGGCAAGCGGGGTCGGGCGATCCTGGCCTTGCTGCTCGGCTGTGGCCTACGCAGACGGGAGGTCGCAGAGGTGCGGGAGCGCTTCACGCTCGCCATTGCCTGCAAGTATACGAGCAGCGATGAACCGATCCAAGGGGGTAACCTGCTCGCCATTCCAGAGGCTGAGGGTAAAACGGGACCGTGGAGATGCCGAAGCCCTCGACGGCTCGATAGATGGTTAGCAATACAGAGGGCTGAAGCACTAGTCCACAATCTTGTCCGGATTGCCAAGGGATTTCTTCACCTCGTCAGGACTCATCCCGATCTTAATGGTCTTGCTCTCGACGGCTGAAGCGGTGGCGGGATCGGCGATCACCGTGTCGACAATCTTCTTTACGTCTTCGGGGCTCATGGTTTCCAGGCTTGGAAGTTTGACGTTGAGCTCTGCCCTATAGCGGGTACCCTGGCCATCGGCAAGCGTTGTGACATCGACGGTTAGGAGCTCCAGAAGAACGGAATCTCGTTTCACGTTGATATTTGTGACGTAGACCTTATCGTTCGGGGCCAAGGTCTTTGAATGAGCGGTGCTCCCCCCGAAGGCGGCCGTAAATCCGGTGGCCTGAGTTAGTTGTCCGTCAGCATAGTTGGTGTTCACTTCCAGCCAATCTCACTTTGGTGCGATGACGTGTTCCAGACTACCGAGGGCCCAAGCAACTCGGCGTGAACTTCTGTCCCAGAAAGAATCCTAGGGGTCATCGGGCATTTACAAAGATCCCGAAGGCAACAAGTTTGTGCTGAGTTCACGATGATGGCATCCTTGCTCGGCAATAGCGGGCAGAGATGCGCAAGCATCTAGCTTCACGGCTCGTGCGGCAACGCAGAAGAGCAACAGGATTGAAGAGTCCTACTTTCCTTTGAAGAACAGCCAAAATCCTACCATTCGAAGCACCCGCTTCCGTGATCTACAGTGGCTTTGAAAAGGCCATATTGGACCAGAACCGAGATCCTTAGAAGCTGAGCCGTCAAGGCTCAGCTTTGAAGGTGGAGATGGTTTTAGAAGTCGTAGCGAAGAGCTAGCTCCAGGATGCGGCGACCTTCCTTGTAGTTGGCCGTGCCGAAGTCCACGTTCTGGCTGCGGGCTGCGGCCAGACCCTGCTGCAAGCTGCCGGTGGTCGTGGTCTGGGTGTTGAGCGTGAGCTCGTTAGGGAAGCTGGAGGTGAAGCTGCTCAGCGGGTGATTGAGGAAGTTGAAGGCCGCAACCGAAAGCTGAATGGACTGCTTTTCGCGCACGCTGAAGGCCTTCTTTGCCGTGAGATCCGTGTCTAGGTACGCTGGGGCTCCAAGGTGCGGGAAGCGGTACACACCGTTCTGGCCGAGAACCGGGTTAAGGCCAAACGCTGCGCCATTGAAGTACTGGTGTGGCGCGGTCCGAACAGTTGGGTCAGAGAGCAGGATGGGCTGCAGGTTTACATCGGGCGTGCCAAGCAGGTTGGTGTTGTTCGCACCTACCTGACCCTGTGGTGTGGTGATATTGCCGCCGAGCGAGAAGTCCGGGTTGTAAATGGACTGCAGATTGGCGCCGGACTGGACGGTTGTGATGCCAGAGACTTCAAGACCGTTTACCACGTAACGAAGAGTGCGCTCTCTGAAGGGCTTGCCGACAGAGTAGGAGTAGGACGCATTGAAGATATGACGATGGTCGAAGGTCTCGTAGTTGTAATCGTTACGGTAGTTGAACGGATCAGCAGGGAGACCGTTCGCATTGCCGCCGAGAACCCCGAGCGCCTTGGACCATGTGTAATTGAAGCTATACAGAAGCCGCCCTGTCTGCCGAACGAGTGAAGCCTGTAATGCGTTGTAATTGGCGTAGAGGTTGTGCTGTGCGATCTGTACGCGATCGTAGAGCGGAAATTGCTTGTAGGTGTCGATGTAGTTCTGGCTGAGTGTCCCCACGGTGCAGTTGCTGCAGCCAGGGGTTGGGGCGAAGAGCGGATATACAGTACCGGCCTGCGCCGCAGTATCTGGCCGACGGTTTGGCTGCGCCTGATAAAGCGAGCCGATCGGCAGGGCATTCATGTCATCCAGATTGGTGTTCTGGTTGGCGCCGTTGTTGAGAATGTCCGTGCTCTTGTTGCCAACGTAGGCGATCTCGATGAAGTTGTTCTTGCCGAACTTCTGGTCGACTGCGGCGTTGTACGTGACAACGAGCGGCTGGCGATCGTCATTGGCGTCATAGCCAGTGACGTTGCTGTCCGGGGTGAAGCTCGCGGCGTTGGTGAAATTCTTCTGCTGCGAGGCAACGGAAGAAAGGTTGATGTAATTCACCTGGGCGGTGCGCTCCCCTTCGACAGTGGCGAGTCCCGCGGAGGCGTCGTTGTAGGAGTCGTGTGCGCGGTACATGCCACCGCCGGCACGAACGATCGTGCTGCCCGTTCCGTACGGATCCCAGGAGAGACCGGCTCGTGGCTCAATGAAAGCATTCCGAGTCTGAATACCCTGGACCGGCACCGTGGGGTCAATAGCGTGCCAGCGGAAGCCAGGCAAGGCTGAATTCACCGAGCCGGGCGCGGTTCCGTAAGGAGCATCCTTGAGGTAGTTCGCGGCGGTAAAGACCGGGATGCCCTGACCGTGTGCGTCGCCCCATGGCTGCAGGTGCTCAAAGCGGACCCCGTAGTCAAGTGTGAGGTTACGGCGGACGCGCCAGTGGTCCTGTACATAACCGTCTACGTTGAAGAAGTAGAGGTTCGGCTTAGGCGTGATGTTGGTCTGAAGGTAGGTCTGAACATTTCCCTCAAGGAAGTTGGCGAGGTAGTTGCCACCGTTACCGCTCCCGACTGCACCGGTGTTGTGCAGCACGCCGAGGACGGGGTCCGTGATGGTCTCCGGGTAGTAGTAGAGCTCAACACCGCCGTTGGTGGCGACAGAAGGCTGCACTTCGTTGTTGGTATCCATCTGGAAGAAACCACCAATCCGAATGGTGTGCTGGCCGAACACTTTGGTGACATTGTCAGACGCGGTACGGACCCACTTGCGCGCGAAGATGCCGCTCACGGAGGTGTCCGGCAGAAGCGAAATTGGGAGACCGTCATAACCATAGTCCTGGAGCGTGGGAATGACGGAGCTGCCGTTGTTGAAGAGGCCCTGGTAGGGGTAGCCTTGAGTCGCAGTGAAGTTCTTGGGAGCGAAGTTTTGCTGAAGCCAGGAGCCTGCGATCTGGAGCTCGTTGGTCAGAGAAGGCGTGACTACCGTGGTGAGGTTTGCTGAACCCAGCTCGGAGTTGATCGTGGATAACAGACCACCACCCGGCGTGTTGATGCCACCGGAGTTGCCGCGGGGAGAGTAGTACTCAGCCTGCGGGACGCCGTTCTTGCCGCGCTCCGTGGAGTAGATGATGAACAACTTGTTGCGGTTCGAGAGGGCGTAGTCGACGCGGCCCTTGGCTTGCCAAAGGTTGTTGTTCGTGAGGTTGGTGGTGATGTAGTTATAGGTGCCATTGCTCGCGACGTTAGGCAAGGGCAGCGTGTTAATAATCGCCTGGGCGCCGGGGTTTAGGTATGGCGCGACGTTATTGTTGACGAGCGCAGTGCCATTAGGCGCAGTCTGGGGAAGGTAGCAGACGTTGGCGGTCGCTCCGGAGCAAGCAGGTCCGCCAGCGGTCGGCGTGTAGTTCGGACCGAGGTAGGCCTGGAGTTGCTGCGCGCTGAAGTCTCCCTTGCGCATAGCGGCCGTAGGCACGAGTGCGGTAAGGGTGGCATTGGCTGCGCTGCCATAGGCGTAGATGTTGCGCTGTGCATACTCCTCGGCGCCGGCAAAGAAGGTGAGTTTCTTGTCCTTGTTTAAGCCGCCGATCGCGGGTATGGGACCTCCCAGGGTGAATCCGGGGTACACCTGACGGTCCGGAGGCTTGCCTTGGCCTGTTGCGCCAGCAAAGGCGTCCACGCTGTTGAGTTGTGTCGTGCGCGCGTAGGTGTACAGGGATCCGTGGTACTTGTCGCCGCCGGACTTGCCCACGGCGTTGATAACGATCGGGCCGCGAGGAGTATCTGCAGTGAAGCTGGAGGTCTGGACTTTCACCTCGGCGACCTGCTCGTAATTGATGTTCTGAATGGCGGAACCGAAGTTGCCGGGATCGGTGATATCTGCGCCGTCGGAAAGCAGGGAGATGCCGTTCAGTGGGGTGCCGTTAGCGGCGTAGGAGCCAAGCGCACCGGTAATCGTGACCTGCGAGGGGTCATAGGACGTGTTGTCGACCGAGTTGTTGCCGCGTGCGATGCCGAAACCGGGCAGGATCTTCAGCAACTCAGTGACGTCACGACCCTCAACCGAGAGGTGTTTGATGTCTTCGGATGAGATTAACGCGCTCTGCTCGCCAGAATCCGTGGCGATCTGCTGCGAAGCATCAGTGACCGTCACGGACTGTTCAGCGCCGGGGGCAAGGGCTAGGTCGCGGACGGTCTTCTCATCACCCGGATCAAGATGGATGCTGTTCTGGCGGAAAGTGCTAAAGCCAGGAGCAGTGACGCTCACGTCGTAGTTGCCAACGGGGAGCGCGGGAAAGGAAAAAACCCCCGCACTGTTTGACACTGTATTGCGCGTGTCGCCGGATCCTTCATTCTTTAGCTGGATTGTGGCATTCGGGATGACTGCGCCAGTTCTGTCCGCGACAGTTCCGCCGAGGGTGGCAGTGGTGCCCTGCGCAAATATGCCGGCCGGGGCGATGGCGCAGGCTGCGAACCCGAGAATCTGAGCGAACTTATGATTGCGTGCGTTGAGACGCACGGAGGCGATAGACCTTGACGAGCGGGGCCTTGGTGACATTGTGTCTCCGGAATTCTGGTCGCCTCCTCTCCGGGAGGCAACGTGATGAAAAGTGAGTTGGTACCATTACCGAGCGCGTTGCGCGAAGCCCGGAACGGGTTAGAGTAGCCGAACTTCGCGACCTGCTGATATCGATATCATCGATTAGTAAGCAAACTTAAAGGAACGCGCTCGTCATTGTCAAAAAGAGGTTTTCTTGACATCCATATCCAGCGCCAAAGCGATGAGCCAGACCTAGCGAAACGATCTCGCGGGCCTTGATTTGCCGCTATTCCGAGTGCACGGGAACATCGCGGGAATGGATCTTAAGGACTAAGCCTGTGGCAACCGCTCGCCACCATAGACTCCGCCGTCCGCGGACGCTCGTGGAGCTGCCCTTAGGTCCAGAAAAGGTGCTATAGTCCACGGTCTGGCCGTGACCGGTCAGCCCACAGAAGTGCGAAGTTTGCAAGCGTGACACCGACCGACAGTCTTTGCCGTCCAGCTCTGTCGGGCTTCAAAAGGGCGCCGGAGGCCCAGACGTTAGAATGTGGCGATCAGCGTGACTCCACTCACCAAAAGAAGTGCCCCCAGCGCCCTCCATACGTTCAGCGGATGGTGGTCCATTCGGAACCAGCCAAAGTGATCGATCGCCAGCGAAGCAAGCAGCGCCGCGGTTACGGTGAATCCCATAAAGGGTCCGGCTCCAACTCTGTTCACCTGCGTGAGCCCCGCATAAACCTGAACTGCCCCTATCAGCCCACCAATGGGTGCCCACCATGGCAGCGAAGCGAGGTCGCCCATTGTCGGCAGAGGATGCGGCAGGATCATGAATGCGCCGACAAAGAAGAATGTGATCAGCGCGAAGGACACAGCCGACGCAAGCCACGGGTTCAGGAGCGACTTGTACAGTTGACCATTCATCGCGGCGCCGCACGACTGCAGCGCGCCCCCGAGAATGATAAAGGGAATGATCCAGCCAGCTTTCATGAAGCCTCTCCTATTGAGTTTTGAAAAGTGATTGCATGAGAACGGAGCCGCCCAGCGATAAAACAAGGGCAACAGGCATCGCGATCGCGCCTACCTTCAGAAAGTCCCAGAAACTCACATTCAGCTTCTCCTTGCGCAATGCCAACAGCCAGAGAATGGTAGCCAGCGAGCCGGTGACCGAGAGATTGGGACCAAGATCCACCCCGATCAGAACCGCGTGGGCCAGCAGACCCTGGATGTGCGCCGCCTGCAGCGTTCCGCCCGCGACCAGGCCAAGTGGCAGGTTGTTCACCAGGTTGTTTCCTAAAGCCACAGTGAAACCGACTACCAGGGTGCTCGCCCAGGTCCCGAGTTTCTCCGCCGCCGCAAGCCAGCTCTGCGTCAGGCCCAAGGCCCCTATGCTCTCGACAGCGTCGACCAAGACGAACAGGCCGGCGACCAGGATGAGTGTAGGCCAACTAATTTCTTTCGCCAGCTTCAACGGGTTGCTGTTCGCCTTGATCGAGACCGCAGCCGTAATTGCCAGCGCGGCCAGGCATGTGGGCAGGCCGAGATCCATCTTCAGCGTGGAGACCGTCAGGAGGACGGCAACCATCAAGCCCAGACCGCCAAGAACCAATCTACCTTCGGCTTTGAGCGATTCAGCATCAACCTTCTCTTCGATCGTCGCTTGCAGCTCTTGCCGGAAGTGCATCCGCATCACTGCGTAGGTCCCGGCGATCGACAGGATGGAAGGCACACCAAACGACAGCAGCCAGCGCCCCAGCGGAGGCATCGCACCGCCGTGGAACACCACCAGGTTGGCAGGATTCGAAATCGGCAACACGAAGGACGCGGCGTTTGCGATCAGTGCACAGACGAACAGGTATGGCAGCGGCTCTACCTTCGCTTTCCGAACGGCAGACAGTATGGCTGGGGTGAGCACAACCGCCGTCGCATCGTTCGACATGAAGATCGTGACCACCGTACCGATGCCGTACACCAGTGTGAACAGCCGCGCGCAGGATCCACGCGCCCCGCGTACCGCCGCGGAGGACACCCAGTCGAAGACGCCGTGTTCGCGCGCTAACTCCGACAACAGCATCATCCCGATCAGAAACAGGTAAACGTCACTTCCCTCGCCGACCGCTTTGCCCGCTAACTTAAGCGGAACCAGGCGCAGCAACAGCAGCAGCAGCGCGCCGCCGCTGATCCAATACACCTCTCCGATATCTCTGGGCCGGATGAGCATCAGCAGAATGCTGATGCCCACGATGAGAAGCAACACAACATGTGCAACCGGTGGAGAAAACATCTACCACTTCCTCCCATTCTTGTTGGGGCCAAGTTGGGTTCCTAGCAAGCCGTGCTCCGGCCATGCCTCCAGGGCGTTGTCCTGATCGCGTTCGGCTCGCTCCCGTGCCGGTCGGTTCCCCCCGAAGAACACCATCACTTCGTCGCTCGCGGTTTGGCCCTGTGTATCCGTTGCGAGCACGCGCAAGCCCTGAACACCGGACAACGCTGTCTCGCGGCTCAGCGCTACCTCCCAGACCTGGCTGCCGGTAACCAGCTGCATAGCCTTCGTCGTTCCCCCTATCGTCGCCTCCGCCATCACCACCTCAGCGTCCGACCAGACTTTGGCGCGTACACGAATTTCCGCATGCTCCGCCGTTGCAGCTTCGGCGTCATCCGCGACCAGGCGCTCATCCGCTGGAGACGTGATCATCACGGCTGGCAACTTCCCCAGCTCGAGAAAGCGCCAGCTCACCGCCCCCCGGTCCAGATTCGTGACCGAAAAACCTACCGGGCCCTCCTCGATCTGCCCGGTCGAGCGCGTCGCCGTGTAGACCGTCTGCCCATCGTGAGAGATCTCGTTGTAGTGCGTGTGGCCCATATCCACCAGCTTCACGCCATACCTCGCGATCAGGCGGCGAAGCTCGTCCCCGCCCTGCTTGAGATCGCTCGGGTAACAGTGCAGAAACGCGATCTTCACCTGTCCTTCGTCGGTCGCCGCCCGCAGCTGCTCTTCGAACCACTGCAGCTGCTCGGGCAGAACGGTGAACGACGGTGGCTCGGGCACATCAAAGGCGTTCAGGGCCAGAAACCGCACCTTGCCCACACTGAAGGCATAGTGCGTCTGCTCGGAGAGAAAGGCCTTGAAGTGATCGAAGCTCCTCTGCTCCACGTCGTGATCGCCGACAATGGCGCACCACGGCGCCCGCAGCCGGTCAAGAGCTTCGCGTGCCGCGCAGTACCCCGCCACATCGCCGTGGTCGGCGTTATCGCCCGGTAGAAAGACGAAGCTGATGGAATCGGCGAATACTTGGTTCACCTCTTCCACGACTGCCCCCAGATCGAGGTCATTCTGCTGGCCCGCCTCTCGCATGTGCAGATCGCCGATGTGGATCCAGGACAGCACGCCGGCGGCATCCGGCGGGTGAGGGAGAAATTTTTGAGGCTTTAAGAACTGAGTCACGCGGTGGTCTCCTGCAGGGGTGCTGTGGTTGAGATAGAAGCTTTTGCGAGAGTCTCGGGCATGGCTAACCAGACCAGCGCCAGCGCAGCCACGGCAACGCCTCCCAGGGCCAAGAACGACACGCGGTAATTTCCGTGCTGGATGAGCTTGCCTCCGAAGGTGGTGCTCAGAGCTGCCCCCATCCCGACCGCGGTCGCCAGTGCGCCCTGCACCAGGTTGAAGCGCCCCGTGCCGCGCGTCCGGTCCGCTATCACCAGGACGGAAACAACCCCGAAAATGGCGTTCGCTACACCATCCAGCAGTTGCACCGAAACAAGGCCGAACTTGCCGTGTACGACGGTGTATAGAAACGCCCGCAAAGGCAACACGCCAAAACCGACTAGCAGCAGCGGCTTGCGTCCATGTGCTCCCGCCCAGCGACCGATCGCGCTTGCCGAACACATGATCACGAACTGCGTGACCACGATACAGGAGGACATGAAGGGTGCTGCGGAACTTGTTGACACGCCCGAGAGCATCTCTCCCAGCTCCGGCAGCATGGCGGCATTGGCGAAGTGAAAGAGGAAGGCGCACACCAGGAAGATCAGCATCGGACGATCCCCCGAGAGCATAGCTAGCACCGTTGTTTGGTTTGCCTCGGCATGGTCCTGTCCGCTTACCTCGCCCCCCGCCTGTCCGCTTACCCCGCCCCGCGCCTGGTCGTAATCGATGTCCCGCGCACGGATGCGCAGGATTGAGATTGCCGTTGGAATTGTCAGCAGAGCCGTGGTGATGAAAATCGCGCGATTGCCGAACACCGAGCTGACCGCCGCAGTCAGCAGAGCACAGAAGACGTTGCCACCCGAGCTGAATGACTGATTTCTTCCAAACTGCCGGTCAAAGAGTTCGCGACCCACCAGGCCCATCGTGATCGCCGCAAGCGTCGGTCCAAGGAAAGGGCCAGCTCCGCCTATGAGCAGCTGTGAGATATAGACCGACGTTGGAGCAGCCGTGATCGCAAGCAGAACGGCGCCGCAGGCCAGGACTGCCGAAGCAAGAACCAAAATCAGGCGCTTTGACCCTACCCTGTCCACAATGGCGCCCGCCGGGGTTTGCAGAAGCACGGAAACCACGCCCCCTAGGGTCAGCACCACCCCAACCCGGCCTGGAGCCCAACCGGCACCCGCCAGATAAGCTGCCAGAAAGGGCCCGAGGCCGGTCTGTACATCCGCCAGGAAAAAGTTCGAGGACTGCAGCGCTTTGACGCTGCCAGCTTTGTCTGTCCCGGTTGTTTGTAGATCAGCCATAGAGCTCGCGAACGATCCTGCTTCTTCACTACGCTTTGCTTCTTCACGTCGTTTAACCTGCGTGGGCGATCCGTCCCGGTCAGACCTTCGCCAGCTCTAACCGTGCCTCGCCCTTCCCGAGTTCGTCGCGGCCATGCTTCTCCATATGGGAGAGAGCCTCGGCACCCCGCGCAAGTTCTAGCGCCCGGCGGTACTGCCCTGCCTTGGCGGCCGTCGCCGAGTCCCTCAAAGCGCTGTGGAACAACTCCGTTAAGGACAGGTGACGCTCCTGATCCTCCTGCTCGTCCCAGTGTTCGTTTGCCCGACGCTCCAGGTGCTCCAATTCCTCCGTTACAACGCTGACTAGCTCGTCGGAAACCCTGTCTGCCCTTCCCCCGCCTGCCGCAAGCGCCGCGAAGCTGCAATGCTCCGCTGCCCGGAGCAGATCCGCGGCATCCTTCCGGTGGCCTTTGACCAACAGCTGCTCCGCCAACTTCACCAGCGAGTGGATGTGTTGCGATCGAGTGTTGTCGAGAGATCCCATCAGGAGCTCAACGCGGCCCAGGTGTTCGTAGCATCGCCGCAGGTCCCTTGCCGCCTGATATTTTGGGTCTGCGTGTTTGGCCGGGGCCTTTTTGGCTGCTTCCTAGGGGGCATACTCATCCTTTTCTGCTGAAATCTGGGAGGTTGACCCTCTGCGAAGTACCGGAGTACCCGCAAAGGGCGAGGGAAAGAAAGTCTTCCTTACCTCAACGGAAGCTGCCCACCCTGTGCCGGGGGAGGACCGGCGGGACCGGTCGGCAGGTGCGGCTCAGTCCCATCCGGAGCCGGCAGCGGTGGCGGTGCTGCCGGCGGCGCTCCAACTCCCGGGGCCAGCGGCGGAGGTGGCGCGGGCCGCACACCGGCCGCACCCAGCGGAGGAGGAGGCATGCCGGCCGCCCGGGGTGCACGCCCACCTCGTGGTTCGGGGGGCGGTGGCGGCGGAGGGGTCGCGAGATCCGCCATGTCGGTCCGCGTCACAAACGTCTGCCCATTCACAGTAATGCTGCTTGCCGTGATCAACGGTTGCCCATCCAGGTCAGAGCGGTATCCCGACACAAGGATCCGCAAACCGCGCGTGACCGCGCCGCCGATCTGCCGCGACAGGCTTGGCGGAACAAGCACCACGCTTCCGTCCGAAAGATACAGGCTCCGAACCTGGCCCTCCGGACCGGGGCTGAAAGCACGGACGCGCGACGCCCGGGTGTATGGCTGACCGGCTCCCTGACCAGACAAGGGCATGCCCGGCGATACCGCGGCCAGGCCCGGATCTGGGGGAGGTCCGCTGGGCGGCGGTGCCTGTGCAAATGCCGCCGTTGCGACAAAAGCAAGACCGGTAGCAAGGGTCTTCATGCCAAGAGTTTTCGAAGAGGAGGAAGATTGCATGTGTGTTACCTCTGCCCTGGTGAAGGCAAGTCAGAGGCCAAAGTCGGAAGTGCCATTCCACCGTGATTTGAAGGATTCACAGCGCCGGCAGCATCGACAACGTTCGCAAAGCGGCCAGCAGGTGTGCGAGAAGCGGACAGCTGGCAAAAAGGACCAGCGACAAAAGCGCTGTCAAATAGCTGCTTCCAGCTTGGCGATAATGGAGAGCAACATGCACATGAAGGTCAGCAGGAGGAACTTCCACATGCCGAAGCGTTTCTGGAAGAGCCTTCGTTCCCGCATCTTTCTGCTGGCGGTGCTCACGTTCATCTTTCTCGCGGTCTCCGCAATCAGCTTCTTTGCCTTCCTTCGCAGCAGCCATACGGCAAGCCTCTCCAGCGGCGAACGCCAGCTCGTGACGCTGGCCTGGACCATCGCCCGCAGCTACAGTGAGCGACCCGCGAATATGCCCAGCCTGGCTTCGGTCAACCTGCCTCCCCCTCCCCCGCCAAGCCGGTCGGCCCCCGATGCACCGGGACTTACACCGCCACCACCCCCTCCACCGCCACGGTCCGGGCCTGAGGATCGCCTGAAGGCATTCACCGCGCAGGCGCTACGCCACCAGGTAGGCATTGAGGGCGGATTCTTTGCCGCACGATCGGCTGTCCTTATCGGCTATGCCTTTCCCACTCACGAAGGACCAGGACCCAGTAAGGAAATGCCGCAACGGGAGCGGCCGACCATTGAAAGCCTCGCTCGCGGAGCTGTCGCCACGAACGCGGCCCGGACTTCCCGCTTCGAAGGACTTCATGACGCCATCCTGTTCGTCGCGGTTCCAGTCAATGAAACTCCACCGGGTGGAAAGCCGGAGGTCACCGGAGCGATCTGGCTCATGCAGCGCCTGCCTGGCGTAAGTGGCGGCCGCAATCGCCAACTTCTATGGAGCAGCCTGGGCTTCAGCGGTGCCGCGCTGCTCGCCGCACTCCTCACTTTCTTCGTCACGGGAGAGGTTCGCAACGGAGTCAACGATGTGCTCGACCGGCTGCGGGCTCTTGAGGGCGGCCTCTTCACTGAGTGTGCTCCCCTCACTCCCAACTCCCATCTCGAGGAGTTTAATCGGGTGTTGCGCGGTATCGATACCCTTGCATCCGCACTCAGGGACAAGATCCGGAATGAGCGGTCTTTCGAGGCCGAAATGCGCCATAAAGAAAGACTCTCCGCCCTCGGGCAGTTCGCTGCCGGCATCGCCCACGAACTCCGCAACCCCCTCGCCACTATCCGCCTGCGGACCCAAATGTCCGAGCGCAATCCCGGCGCGGAGGTCGTCACCCGCAACAGCAGGGTCATCCTGCAGGAGGTCGACCGCCTCGACACCATCATCGATCGGCTCCTCTACTTCGCGCGCCCCCTGCACCTCGACCTGACCCAGGTGTCGGCCGACGAACTCTGCTTCGCCGCCGCCGCCGGCTGGAAGGAGCGGCAGGGCTCGGGCGGGGTCGAGGTATCCTGTGGACCGCAGTCGGGGGCCACCATCCTGTGCGACCGTAGCCGGATGCTGCAGGTGCTCGATAATCTCCTCGAAAATGCCGTGCAGTCAGCCGCCGTCCGCGCCGGGGGAAGCGTCTCCATCCGCGCCAGACGCGAGAACGGTCTTACCCGGATCCAGGTGCGCGACAACGGGCCAGGACTTGGCGCCGAAGCCCTGCGGCACGCCTTCGACCCGTTCTTTACCACCAAGGAAACCGGCACCGGATTGGGGCTATCTATCTCGTTCGAAATTATCCAGGCGCACTACGGAGAGCTCGGGCTCAGCAACCATCCAGAGGGCGGTGCGGTGGCGATGATTTCGCTGCCGTCCACCCCGTCAGAACTCCTGAACGGCGAGCTCGCGACCGGCAACGAGGCGCGCTTTGGCTGAAATCCTCATCATCGACGATGACCAGAATTTTCGCGAGACGCTGCGCGATCTCCTTGAAGGCACGGGATACCGTACCCGGAGCGCCTCTAACGGCGCTGAAGCGCTCGCCTCGCTGGGGACCGCAACACCCGACCTGGCTCTCTGTGACTGGAGGATGCCCGGGACGGACGGTGACCAGTTCCTGCGCAGTCTACAGTCCCAAGGCCTGCTCACCTCCATGCCCGTCCTCATCATGACCGCCCATGGAACCGGCCCCAACGCCATGCAGGCCATGCAGCTCGGCGCCTACGACTTCATCACCAAACCGCTCGACATGGACGAGGTGCTCGAAACCATAAGTCGCGCTCTACGCCACATGGAACTGCAGCGTGAGGTAGATCACCTGCGTGAGCAGAGATTCCGCGACCAGCGCGCCGGCCCCGACGACCTCAATGTCGAAGTCGCCGGCAACATCCGGCTGCTTGGCAATTCGCCGGCCTGGATAGAGGTCTTCAAGAGCATCGGCAGGGTGGCCCATACCGATGTGGGCGTGCTTCTGCTGGGAGAGTCCGGCACAGGGAAAGAGGTTGTCGCACGCACAATTCACGAGAACAGCGCCCGCAGCAAGCGGGGATTCACCATTGTCAACTGCGCTGCCCTCCCCCCCGATCTGCTCGAGTCCGAACTCTTCGGTCATGAACGTGGCGCCTTCACGGGTGCCGTCGCGCAGAAGCCGGGCAAGTTCGAAGCGGCCAATGGTGGAACGGTGTTCCTCGACGAAATAGGTGAGCTTCCGCTCACTCTTCAGCCCAAACTGTTGCGCGTGCTCCAGGAGCGGACCTTCGAAAGGGTCGGCGGCACGGCCACCCTTCACGTCGACGTTCGCATCATCGCCGCCACCAACTGCTCTCTGGAAAAAGAGGTGGAGGAGAAGACCTTTCGGCAGGACCTCTTCTATCGCCTGAACGCCTTTACCCTCTATTTGCCACCCTTGCGCGAACGCCGTTCCGATATCCTTCACTTGGCTGAGCACTTCCTCCGCCGCTATGCCGAACGCAACGGAACCCCCGTGTCGGGACTTACGGAGGACGCCATCGCTGCTCTTCAGCAATACAGCTTTCCCGGCAACGTACGTGAGCTGGAGCACCTCATGGAGCGAGCCTCCGTACACGCCGGTGGCCGCGCCATCACAGCCGCCGCCATAGGGGATCAACTCGCCAGGGCAAAAGGCGCATCCGGCGCTGGAGACGTCGAGAGCCTCCTCGATCTGCCGTTCCATGAGTCGGTCGCGCAATGGGAGCGGAGACTCATCGAACATGCCCTGCAGGTCTCCAAAGGCAACAAGTCGCATGCCGCCCGCCGGCTCGGCATCCACCGCAGGCTCCTCTATGAGAAGCTGCAACGGTTCGGTCTCCCCTGACCCGCCCCGACCTGGAGGAAGATACCCGCTTATGAGGCCCAATGATGCAATCCGCGCTTGATGTTTCCTTTTCCCAGCCATGCTGGGCATACTGCCTGCGCTCTATCCTCTGCGTCCTCCTCTGTCTCGCAGCCGCCGGCTCTTCGTTCGCGCAGCAGAAACCCTTGACGACGCTGCTGGTCGGTGTCGACCATCGCACGGTCACCTCCCTCGATGGCCCCTGGCACT
>CAZZXY010000005.1:0-91875 GCA_964658105.1 Verrucomicrobia bacterium Tous-C9LFEB
CATCCTGAGCGCAGCGAAGGACCCCTGTATTTCAAAGGGCGAGGGCCGAAGGCACGAGCCCGCCTCTCCTCTGCAATCCGACAAGCCGCGGCCCTCATCGCCTCCACCCTGGCCCTCACGGCGATCGCCCCCGCACAAGCCGTCTCCGGCCAGCACGTCCTCCAACTCACCCAACAGCTCCTCGCCGTGGCCCCGAAGCGCTTCAACGGCTCCCCCGGCCACGCCGCCGCGCGCCGCTTCATCGCGGACCACTTCGCCCCGGAAGCCGCCAAAGGCAACTTCGTCGACGACACCTTCGTCGCCAGTACCCCCGCCGGCCCCCAGACCATGCACAACCTGCTGGTCAAGTTCCCCGGCAAGCGCGACGGCATTATCGTCCTTGCATCGCACTACGAGACAAACTACAACCTCCGCGACATCAACTTCGTCGGCGCCAACGACGGTGCCTGCACCTCCGCGTTGCTGATCGCCATCGGCCAATACCTCCGCGACCACCCGCCAACCGGCTACTCCGTCTGGCTGCTCTTCGATGACGGGGAAGAGTCCGTCTCCGGCGACTGGTCCAACCAGTCCGACCAGCTCTACGGCACCCGCCATCTTGCCGCCAAGTGGTCCGGCGACGGCACCCTCGCCCGCATCAAGGCCTTCGTCCTCGCCGACATGATCGGCTGGAAACAGCTCAAGATCGACCGCGAGCGCAATTCCACCCCCTGGCTCCAGGCCGCGCTTGTCGACGCAGCCAAGGAGACCAACCACGCCCGTTATCTATCCCCCGACGGCATGCCGATCCAGGACGACCACCTCCCGTTCAAGGACCGCGGCGTCCCCGTCCTCGATGTCATCGACTACGAGTACGGCACCCAGGCGGACCCCGAGGCCTACCATCACCACGAAGGCGACACCCTCGACAAGCTCAGCGCAACGAGCCTCGGGGTCTCCGCCGACCTCTTCCTGGCCCTCATCCGCCTCATCAACGCCCACTAGCTCTTCACAACAATCCCAGCTTGCCGTCATCCTGAGCGGAGCGCAAAGCGCACAGTCGAAGGACCCTGTATCTCGCTCTCGCGAGGGCCGCAGGCACAAGCCTGCAATTCGGGCCTCCGCCCCCAACCCAAAGAGTCATCAGAACGCGTTTCAAGCACGCTTTTTCACCCATTTCTGCACACACAGCGTCGATTCCGTGCAGAACCTCACTTCTACGCGTTAAACCGTGTTTCGGAGCATCTTTTTTGAACATCAAATCACCTGCCCGATGACACCCCTCTCCCATTGGTTCGGCTTCCACATTGCGCTGGTCGTGCTCCTCGCACTGGAGTGGCTGATGGCCAAACGCGTCGGCGACCCGCATCGCCGGGCCGTCTTTGCGACCATTCTTTGGGTGTCAGCTTCGGTCGTTTTCGCCGGGTTTATCTGGCGCACCCTGCACGCCGTAGCGGCCACACAATATCTCGCCGGTTACGCCATCGAAGAAGCGCTTTCTGTCGATAACCTCTTTGTTTTCCTGCTTCTCTTCCGCGCGTTCCGGGTTCCGGAAGGGCGCCAGCAGAAGGTGCTGTTCTGGGGCGTAGCCGGTGCCATCGTGATGCGAGGCGCCTTCATTGCAGCCGGCCTTGAACTGATGCAGCGCTTTGCCTGGATCGAAGAGATCTTCGGTGCCATTCTGCTCGTGGCGGCCCTTCGCCTGCTCTTTCCTGAGAAGAGAAAGGACGAGGACAAGCCCCCTACGTGGCTCGAATGGCTCACCCGGGTACAGCCCGTCAGCGCCAGTCAGACCAGCTTCTTCGCCCGCGAAAATGGCAGGCTCATGCCCACCGTCCTTCTGCTGGCCCTCATTGCGGTCGAAGTCACGGACGTGGTGTTTGCGCTGGACTCCATCCCCGCCGTACTTTCCATTACGCAGACACCCTTTCTGGCCTACACCTCCAACATCATGGCCGTGATGGGACTGCGCTCCCTGTATGTGCTGCTCGCGGCGATGCTCACGAGCCTGCGGTTTCTGCACTACGGCCTCTCCGCCCTGCTCAGCTTCGCCGCGCTCAAAATGCTGGTGGCGCACTGGGTTGAGATCAGCCCCATGAACTCGCTGATCATCATTCTCGGCCTGCTCGGCGCGACGATCGGCATCTCCCTGGCCTTCCCTGCCAAGCCATCGCACCATCCGGGCCAGGCGCCCGGTCCGGCGCAGCTCGAGTAAGCGCCCCCGCGGGTGCTCCCGTGCGGGTCAGGACGCAACGAAATCACAGGCATTTGCGAGGCAGCAAAACAACTCTTTTTGGTTCCCCGCAGGACCTGCAACTTCCAGCCGGCAGCGTATTCTAATGGATGTTGCCTGGGCGACTGGACCTTTGTCGGGCCGTTACGCTCACCACGAGGAATCGACCTTGCCGACGATCGCACCGCCGTCTCCGCTGCTATCCATCCTGCCCTCGACTTCTTCGAAGGATCAGCCCCTGACCGCCACCTGCGACCCGGCACTCGCGCAGAATCCCTGGGCCTTCGACGCTTTGCCGGTGTATGGGCCTGGAGCCTCCGCTCACGACCTGATCGCGTCGAACGCACCGCGCCAGGGCGTGCTGCCGTCCGAGTACCGCAATGCCAGCCCCGAAGAGCTCGACCTTCGCATTCGAGCCGCCAAACACGCCTTGGGCGAGCGCGTTGTGATCCTGGGCCACTTTTATCAGCGCGACGAGATCGTCCAGCACGCCGACTTTCTCGGTGACAGCTTCCAGCTGGCCAACGCGGCAAGAACCCGGCCGGACGCCGAAGCGATTGTTTTCTGCGGCGTTCATTTCATGGCCGAGACGGCGGACATGCTCTCGCGTCCGGATCAGGCGGTTGTCCTGCCGAACCTTGCTGCTGGCTGCTCCATGGCGGATATGGCCGATCTCGAGTCCGTGCAAGCGTGCTGGGACGAGCTGACCGACGTGCTCGGCGCCAGCCTGGATCAGCCGGATGCGAGCGGTCGCCAGCCGGTGATTCCAGTCACGTACATGAATTCGTCGGCCGCGCTGAAGGGCTTCTGCGGCGAGCACGGCGGGATAGTGTGCACCTCGTCCAACGCCAGCACGGTGCTCCGCTGGGCATTTGAACGTGGACAGCGTGTGCTGTTTTTCCCCGACCAGCACCTCGGTCGCAATACTGCCAAGGCGATGGGTATCCCGCTCGAGCAGATGCCGCTCTGGGATCCACGCCGGCCGTTCGGTGGCAGCTCGCCCGAGGCTCTGCAGGACGCGCAGGTGATTCTCTGGCATGGCTTCTGTTCCGTCCACAAGCGTTTCAGTGTCGACCAGATCACCCAGGCCCGCGCTACCTACCCCGGCGTGCGGGTGGTTGTGCACCCCGAGTGCCCGATGGAGGTCGTGGACGCCGCTGATGAGGCGGGCTCGACCGACTACATCAAGAAGGCCGTGGAAGCGGCGGCTCCGGGCACCATCTTTGCCATCGGCACGGAGATCAACCTCGTGCAGCGCCTGGCTGCTGACCATCCAGACAAGACGATCTTCTGTCTCGACCCGGTGATCTGCCCCTGCTCCACGATGTACCGCATCCATCCCGGCTACCTCGCGTGGGTGTTGGAGTCGCTTGAGCGCGGCGAGACCCCGAATCGCATCGTCGTTCCGGAGTCTGTTGCCGTTCCCGCCCGGATTGCGCTGGAGCGAATGCTGAGCGCCAAGCCCGCACCGATCCAGCAGGTTCGCGCATGAACGTCGTCGTTGTCGGCAGCGGTATTGCCGGCCTGGTTGCCGCCATTGAACTCTCCCGCGCGCACCAGGTCACCCTTGTCACCAAGTCGCGGCTGGCCGAAAGCAACACGCGCTATGCCCAGGGTGGTATTGCGGCCGTCACTACCATCGAGGACTCCGTTGCGGAGCACGTGGAAGATACGCTCCGTGCCGGGGCAGGACTTTGCCGCCGCGAGGCTGTGGAAATTCTCTGCGCCGAGGGGCCGGACCGCGTCCGCGACCTGATCCGGATCGGTGTCGCGTTTGACCAGGAGAACGGGGTGCTGGCGCAGGGGCGCGAGGCGGCGCACTCGCGTGCCCGCGTTCTGCATGCCGGTGGTGATGCCACGGGCCTGGCCATTGAAATGGCCCTGGTGAACGCCATACAGGATGCCAATGTTCGCGTCCTGGAGCACACCTTTGCCGCCGACCTGCGCCTTGCAGACGAACGTGTGACCGGCCTTGAGGTCATCACGGAGGCCGGGCGCAGCCAGACGATCCCGGCGGATGCCGTGCTGCTGGCTTCGGGCGGGGCAGGCCACCTCTATCCCTACACCACGAATCCGCAGGTAGCCACGGGCGACGGCGTAGCGCTTGCGCTGCGTGCGGGCGCTCAGCTGGCGGATGTCGAGTTTTACCAGTTTCATCCGACGGCGCTTTCCGCCGAGGGTGGCTTTCTTATCTCGGAAGCGGTACGTGGGGATGGTGCCGTTCTGCGTGCGCTGGACGGCTCACGCTTCATGCAGGACATTCACCCCCACGCGGAACTTGCGCCAAGGGATGTAGTTGCGCGTGGGATCGCCGCGCAGATGCGCCTCCAGGGGAACAAGCCCGTGCTGCTCGACACGACCCATCTTGGGGGTGCATTTCTGGCTGAGCGCTTCCCTACCATCAACGCCGCCTGCCAGCGCGCCGGACTCGACTGGGCACGCCATCCCATTCCTGTCGCCCCGGCTGCGCACTACTGGATGGGCGGGATTCGAACGGACGTGTGGGGACGCACAAACCTGCCGGGACTCTTCGCTGTAGGCGAAGTCGCCTGCACGGGCGTCCATGGTGCAAACCGACTGGCCTCGAATTCTTTGCTGGAAAGCATCGTGTTTGCCTACCGAGCGGCACAGCTGCTTCTGGACAGCAATGCCTCCGGGCTCGTGGGGGCAAAGCCCGACCGTACGGACAGCACCGCGTCCGTTACGGCTCTGGAATCGGAAACGGGCTCCGAAGCCCTGACTCTCGATCCAGGCGACACAGGCCGCACCGAGGCGCTTCCGTCCCGTGCCGCTTTGCAGGGGCTGATGTGGAACGCCGCAGGTATTGTTCGGGACGAGGCGGATCTCTCCCTCGCGCAGGCCCAGTTGCGTCGTTGGCGCGCGTCGGGCGACTCGGTCCAGGACCGCGAGACAGCCAACCTGTTGCAGTTGGGCGAGGCTGTCGTTACCGCGGCCCGCACACGCTGCGAGTCGCGTGGTGCGCACTACCGCCTGGATTTCCCGGAGCCACTCGATGCAGAGCGGCACCACCTGGTGCTCACCCGTCCGGTACAGGTGCCGTGCTAGCGCCCCTGCCATTTGCCGCCGTTGAGCGCGTCGTCCGCATGGCCCTGGAAGAGGATGCTCCGTGGGGTGACCTGACCTCGCAAATGCTAATCCCGGCGGAGGCTCGTGTGAAGGCTTCCCTGGTGGCGCGCGAAGCCGGGATCCTCGCCGGGCAGCAACTGTTTACCGCAGCGATGCAGCTTACCGATCCCGACATTGCCGTGCACTTCACGCAGGCCGACGGCGCGTCCTTCGCTGCGGGTGCCGTACTTGCCTCGGCAGAAGGTCCTGCCCGCGCCGTTCTGCAGGCTGAGCGTGTGGCGTTGAACCTGGTGCAGCGACTGAGCGGGATCGCGACCCTGACAGGGCAGTTCGTTGCCGCCGTGGGTGGGACCAAAGCACGCATCGTGGATACCCGCAAAACGACACCGGGTCTGCGCCTGTTGGAGCGCTATGCCGTGCGTTGCGGGGGTGGGCACAATCACCGGTACTCGCTTTCCGACGCGATGCTGGTGAAGGATAACCACCTGGCGGTGCTTGCCGCGAGCGGGCAGACGGATCTCACGGCGGCCCTGCGGCAAGCGCGTCAAGATCTGCCCCATACTGCCCATCTGGAGGTCGAGGTGGACCACCCTGAGCAGATCGAGCCTGTGCTGGCGGCAGGCGTGGACACGATTCTGCTGGACAACTTCAGCCTCGATCAGCTGCGTGCCGCCGTTGGGCAGATTGCGGGACGTGCACTGGTGGAAGCCAGCGGCAATGTCCGCCTGGACACCGTGGCTGCCATCGCGCAGACGGGGGTCGATCTGATTTCCGCCGGTGCCCTGACGCACAGTGTTCGATCGCTGGACCTGGGGCTCGACATCCTGCCGCAGGGATAAGCTGCAGAGAGGCCCGACGATGATCTACCTCGATGCCGCTGCCACGACGCCGGTCCGCCGCGAGGTGCTGGAGGCGATGTGGCCCTACCTGGCCGGCAGTTTTGGCAACCCTTCCAGCCATCACAGTCTTGGGGATGAGGCCGCACGCGCGCTCAAGGGTGCGCGGGAACGGGTGGCGGCGGTCCTGGGCTGCCGGCCGAACGAAATCATCTTCACCTCGGGTGGCACGGAGGCGGACAACCTGGCGGTAAAAGGCATTGCGCTGGCGAATCCTCGCGGGCGTCACGTCGTCACGACGCCCATTGAGCATGAGGCGGTGCTTGCGTGCTGCGATTACCTGCAGCGGCATCATGGCTTCACGATCACGTACCTGCCTGTTGATCGGGAGGCGCGTGTGCGGCCTGCGGATCTGGAAGCCGTTCTGAAGCAGCACCCGGCAACAACGCTGGTGTCCGTAATGCTGGCGAACAACGAGGTGGGCACGCTGCAGCCGATCGCGGAGCTTGCGGCCGTGGCGCACGCTGCGGGCGTGCCGTTCCATACGGACGCCGTGCAAGCGTGTGGATCGCTGCCGATCTCTGTCCCGGAGCTGGGGGCGGATGCGCTTTCGCTCTCCGGCCACAAGCTGGGAGCGCCCAAGGGTGTTGGCGTGCTGTATCTGCGTTCACGCGTGGCTGCGGAACCTGTGCTGCATGGCGGGGGGCAGGAGCGGAACCGGCGGTCCGGAACGGAGAACGTTGCCGGCGCGATCGCGTTTGCGACAGCCCTGGAACTCGCCGCTCGGGAGCTACCGGCACGCGTGCCGCAGCTGACTGCTCTGCGTGACCGGCTGATTCATGGAGTCCTGGACACGGTGCCGGAGGCGCTGCTCACGGGCCACCCTACGGAGCGCCTGCCCAACAATGCGAGCTTCTGCTTCCCGCGTACCTCGGGCGAGGCTGTGCTGTTGCAGCTGGAAGAGCGAGGCATCCTGTGCTCGAGCGGGTCAGCCTGTGCGGCGGGGTCGGACGAGCCGTCGCATGTGCTGACGGCGATGGGCTACGGGCGTGAGGTTGCGCAGACGGCGGTGCGTTTCACGCTGACACACGAGACGACGGCCGAGCAGATCGACGAGACGGTGGCCAGCACGCGAGAAGCGGTTAGATCGGTCGGCGCCCTGGGACCTCGTCTCTGAGTTTGAACTTGTCCTGGATCAGCCGGCATCAAAGGCCGTAAACCTGGTTTGGCTAAGACCAGCCTGCTACACAACTTTGGGCCCAAGGAGCGCCGCGCATGCCGGCCAACGCAGAGCAGCAAGAGCCTACGCAGCAACGGGGAGAGTTTGGCGCCATCGACGTACACGCGCTGATGGCAGGGGTGACGTTGAGGCACCCGGACGGCCAGGTAACAGTACGCGGTGTGGTGGAGGCCTTACGGCCGTGGGGAGCAGATCGGGCCAACCCAACGCACATGTACGGCGATCTGCGCGACCTGTTTGAGCGTGCGACGATCTCCTTTCGCTGCCCGCTTGCAGCCGGCCCTACCAGCCTGCACGAACACGTGGTGCTCACCGGCACGCTGGTTGCGAAGAAGTCAGCCCAGCATCGAGGATACGACCTTGAACTCATCGGCAGCCGGGTCGGTGCGTGCTCCCCGACGGGACCGTTGCCGCCGGTGCCGGAGGCGCTGAGTCGGAAGCGAAGCAGGGTTTCGCTGGAGGCCCTGATGTCGGAGGGCGACCCCAAGCGTCTGGTTTTGCTCGGGACGGCACGGGCCCTGCTGGATGCGCAGACGACCCTTAGCCATGTGTCCAGGCATTCTCCCGATGCCATCGCTGTGACGACGGACCTTGAGAGTTTAAAGACGGCGATCGCCGAAGCTGCGCCGACCTATGACGCCCTTTGTCTGCTGCGGGGCGGGGGCGACCCGGAGTCCTTTGCGACGTTCAATGATGCACGGCTGGTCGCCGCCCTGCTTGAGACTGGAAAGGCCTTTTATACAGCCCTTGGCCACTCGACGGATCTGACCCTTGCCGACAAATATGCGGACGGGAGCTATGCGACGCCCTCCGATTTTGGTTCGGTCTATGCCGAAGCTCTGAGGCGGCGGCAGAAGGCGGAGCAATTTCAGCAGGAGCTGAAAGAGGCGCAACGAAAGAATCGGGAGCTCCGGACGGAGATGGGACGGCGAGTGGAGAGCGCCAGGGTAGAAGGACTAGGAGATCGGTTGGGTACGGTTGCGGTGGCGCTGGGCGAATTGCAGAAGCTGCCAGGGACGCTGGGTCGGAAGGCAAGTCAGTCGGTTGAGATGGCGGTTCGTCAATCGGTGGAGAAGCGGTTCGGTGCTGCCACAGGTCGATTTAGCATGCGCTCCTGGTCCGGACTGCTGGTCTCGTTTCTGCTGGGACTCTTCCTGGGTGGGCTGTGTTTTCACCTGGCCAGCCTGCCCCGTTCGCAGCAGCTGCAGCCTGTGACAGGCAGCAGCGAGCAGCAGGAACCTCCCTTCGCCGTCGCTCCATCGCCGAAGCCGGTTCACAGGAAGAACGCCCGGTAGCTGCGGCCCACAGGACACGGCGGTAGACTAGGGTCTGCCCGATGGCTTACCAAGTTCTCGCTCGCAAGTACCGTCCCTTACGCTTCCTCGACGTTGTCGGGCAGGACCACGTTACGCGTACCCTGCTGAATGCGCTGGCGCAGGATCGCATCGCGCACGGCTATATCTTCTCGGGCCACCGCGGGATTGGGAAGACGACGATCGCCCGGATTTTGGCTTCGGCGCTGAATTGCCAGAGCACCATTGGATCCGAGGTGCGGCCGACGCCGGAGCCTTGTCTTCAGTGCTCTTCGTGTCTGGAGATCCGGCAAGGCAACGCTGTGGATGTGCTGGAGATCGACGCGGCGACCAACCGTGGCATTGATGAGATTCGCGAACTGCGGGATGCCGCTCGGTATCGGCCGGCGCGGGACCGTTTCAAGATCATCATCCTGGACGAGGCGCACCAGATCACCGATGCGGCCTTCAATGCCCTGCTGAAGACGCTGGAGGAGCCGCCCGAGCACATTGTGTTCATGATGGCGACGACGCAGCCGGAGGACATTCCGCAGACGATCCGGTCGCGGTGCCAGCATTTCAGTTTTCACGCCGTAAAGCTGGACGACATTGTTGGCCAATTGCGGAAGATCTCTGAGGACGAAGGGATCGGTGTCGAAGATGCCACGCTGGGGCTGCTGGCCGAGGCGGGCGATGGGTCGATGCGTGATGCGCTGAGCATCATGGACCAGGCAATTGCCTCGGCGCCACAGCTGCCGGACGGCCGGCCACATATTGAGCTGGAAGAGGTGCGCGAGCTGATGGGCGCGGTCTCAAATGTGGTGTTTGAGGACGTGCTGAGCGCGGTGCATGGCAATGACTCGGCGGCGGTGCTGGCCACCGTGGGGCACCTTTTAGATCTTGGCAATGGTCCGCAGCAGATTGCACGCCAGTTCACGCGCTTTCTGCGCAACTGCATTGTGGCCAAAATTACGGCGCTCGATCCGGAGGGCGAGGCCACCGGTGTTGCTGCGGAGTTGCTGCAGATTTCCACCGAGGAGCGCCGCCGCGCCGCACGGGCCGCCGGGAACTTCTCCGAGGAGGAGCTGTCCCGCTTTCTGGCGATCATTCTGCGCACCTTTGACGACCTTGGCTACCGGCAGGAGCAGCGCCTGCACCTGGAACTGGGTCTGCTGAAGCTGGTGCATGTGCAGCGGCTGGTGCCGGTGGAGGAGATCCTCGCGCAGCTGGGTGTGGCGCCGCCCTCCACGCCCGGGAAGCCTCCGGTTGCGGCCGCATCACGACCTGCCCCGCCGGCTCCGGCGGCCAGAACGGTGGCTCCAAGAGCGACGGCTCCCCTGACCGCTCCACCGCAGCTCAGGACGGCTGCTCCGGTGCCCATGCCCGCCGTGCCACCGCCTCTGGCAAAACTGGATCAGAGCGTTCCCCCTGCCAGAAGGGACGTTCCTGCGCCGAAACCGCCCGTCCCGGACGTGACGCCGGCGTCGGCGATTGCCGTCCCGGAGCCTCGTGGCGAG
The DNA here is from genome assembly GCA_964658105.1 of Verrucomicrobia bacterium Tous-C9LFEB. GTDB lineage: Bacteria > Acidobacteriota > Terriglobia > Terriglobales > Acidobacteriaceae > Granulicella. The sequence goes on from CAZZXY010000005.1 coordinate 10,185, forward strand.
GTGGCCGCAGCAGCCGTGCTCAGCGATTTGGATCGCGCCCCGGCGCCTTCGACCTTCCCCCCCGCTGCGGCAGCTCCCGCGCCCTTGGCGTCGCCAGCTGCAAACGTATCCCCTGTCCCTGAAACATCCAGCAAGACAGCGGCAGCGCCGCTCTCCGTCCAGGACGCGGGTGCGCTTCAGACGGCGGTTGTGCGGGCGCTTCTGAACACCAAGGGACAGACCTCCGCAGCGGAACAGCTCGAGGATGCGATCTGGACACTGAGCGAAGGCACGCTGCAGATCCAGACGACGCTTTCCAAGACGATGCTGCCGGTTCTCCTGAATGTCGAAGCTGACCGCGTGATCAAGGCGACGCTGCGCGAGGTGCACGCCGCCCCGCTCCAGGTAAAGCTGCTGCCTGGGGCCTCGACGAACGGAAACGGCAAAGCGAGCAAGCCGCGTGTCGCTGCGGCGGGCAGTGCGGCGGAACTGGCCGAAAAGCATCCCCTGGTGCAGGAGGCCAAGCGCCTCTTCTCCGCCGAGGTCTCGAACGTTATTGATCTACGCGGGAAGGAGTAGCCCACGGCAGACATCACCACCAAGCGTGTTGCGCTTCGACCGAAGGAGATGCCGTTTGTGTGGTTGCTTTTCTTCGTTGCAACGGCACTGTTGCGGTGGAAGGATTGGGCGCATACGCCGGAGAAGCTCGTTGACATTGCACTTTTAGCGACGGCGCTGACTGCCGTCAGTCTGCCATTCAACTGGTGGCGCTTGCGGCAGGAACGAAAGCGCCAGACTGCACCTTAAGCCTAACGACCTGTAACACCGAATGGAGCCGTAATGGATTTCAGCAAGATGAACGAGATGCTCTCCCAGGCCAGCGCCATGCGCGAAAGCATGGAAGAGAAGCTGGCCCAGACGATCGTTGAGGGCTCGTCCGGAGGGGGAGCCGTGGCGGCACGGATGAACGGCCGCAAGGAGCTGCTGAAGCTCACGATCACGCCAGCAGCCGCGTCCGCCGCGGCCAGCGACCTCACCATGCTTGAGGATCTGATTGTGGCCGCGGTGAATGAGGCCGGTCGCAAGGCGGATCAGGCTGCGGAGTCCAATGCCGGGGACATGCTGGGTGGCCTGGGGCTGCCCGGTTTCTAGGGTCGTAAGTTGTAGGTTCTAAGTTGTAGGTGGACCTGGTGCCACTACCTGACCTTCAAAATACCGCCCATCCAGAGTCGCATGTTCAGACTTGCAGCCCTTGTGTCGCCCGACTTCACTAGAACCTAGAACTTACAACCTACAACTCCTATGTCCACTCGCTTTGCGCCGCCGATGGCGCGTTTGATCGAAGAACTTCGTAAGCTGCCTGGCGTTGGCACGAAGACCGCGCAACGCTTTGCGTTTCATATTTTGCGCAGCTCCGACCAGGATGCGGCCGCACTGGCGGGCGCGATTCACGCGCTGAAGCAGGCGCTTCGGCTGTGCTCGATCTGCAACAACGTCACCGACGTGGACCCATGCGGGTACTGCACTAGCCCGTCCCGCAATCAGCGGACGATCTGTGTTCTGGAAGAGCCCACCAACATTGCCGCGGTGGAGAAAACGCGCGCCTGGAACGGCGTCTACCATGTGCTGCATGGCACGCTGTCCCCGGTGAACGGGGTCGGCCCCGACCAGCTGCGCCTTGCAAACCTGTGGCCGCGCCTTACGCAGGCTGAGGATGGTGGTGAGCTGATTCTCGCTACCAGTCCCACCGTGGAAGGCGAAGCTACCGCGAGGTATGTCGCCGATGAGGCGCACGCGAAACATCCGACACTCTCCATCACGCGCATTGCTACGGGTGTCCCTGCGGGTTCGGATATTGAGTATGCCGATGAGATCACCATGACGCGCGCATTGGAGAACCGGCGATCGCTGTAGCGATCGATGAAGCGTTCCCATGAGAAGACGCATACTCGCAGTCATTGTCCTGTTCAAGATCAATCTGGAAGACTCGGTCAGCTACCAGAGCCTGATGCGGGCGGCATCGGGGATCGCTCCGGAGGCGCTGGACCTGCATGTGGTGTTGCAGGACAACAGTCCTGACTCTGTGGCGCCAGCAATTCTTTCCCCGCAGGTTCGATGCTTTGCCGATCGCGGCAACAGTGGTCTTGCGACGGCTTATAACCGCGCGCTACAGATCGCTCACGACGAGCATTACGACTGGCTGTTGACGCTGGATCAGGATACCCAGCTGCCGCCCGATACATTCGCGCACTTGCTTGAAGCCATCGACGTCGCCGAGGAACAGCCGGAGATCGGCGCGATCGTTCCCCGGATTCGTGCGGATGGCCGCGTTGTTTCTCCCCACTACTTCGCAGGCAATGCTTGGCCGCGCTTTTTCTCTTCGGGGTTCACCGGGGTTCCGTCGGAGACAGTGTTCGCCTTCAACTCCGGATCGCTTCTGAGGGTCGCGGCACTACGCCAGATCGACGGCTATGATCCGGAGTTCTGGCTGGATGCAAGCGATCTGTCGTTGTATCGCCGGCTGGGCTGGTACGGGAAGCGCGTGTACATCGCAGGCTCCCTGGAGCTTCAGCACAACTTCTCCATGTTGCAGATGCGGGAGCGCGTTTCACCTGGGCGCTACCGTGCCCTGCTGCTTGCGGAGTCGGCGTTCTGGGACCTGTACATGAGTCTTTGGGCGGGGCTGGAGCGAACTTTTCGCTTGCTGGTGCGGCTTGGCAAACACCTGGTTCGCCGCGATCCTGCCGAGCTTCGCGAGCTTACGGTGCAGCAGCTTGGGAGACGTGTGTTTCGCTCGCGACGGTATCGCCTTGCGCTTTGGAGGAGAGAGACGGCGGATCGATTGGGAGTGACACCACAGCGTGACCCGGTTGCGGGCCGCCCCAAGGTTTCCGTGTGCATGGCCGCGTATAACGGCGAACGTCATATCGAGGCGCAGCTTCGCACCATTCTGCCCCAGCTCGGTCCCGGTGATGAGGTGGTAATCGTGGAGGATGTCTCGCGGGATAAGACTTTTGAGATCCTGCGCGAGGTACAGGAGCAGGCCGCGAGCGACCCTGCATCGCCGCGGGTTCAGCTAGTTCAGCACAGAGAGAACCGTGGTGTGATCCGGACTTTTGAGGAGGCCGTACGCAGCGCGACGGGCGACATCCTGTTTCTTGCAGATGACGATGATCTTTGGGCGCCTGACAAGGTGCGGAAGGTGCTCGAAATCTTCGCCGAGCAACCAGGGACGCGTGTTGTGTGCACAGGACTCGCGATGATCGATGAGGCGGGAGAGCCGTTGCAAGACCAGCAGTACCTGCGGCATCGACGCTTCACGACAGGCCTGCTACGGAACTTCCTGCACAACCAGTACCAGGGATCGACGATGGCGTTCCGGTCCTCATTGCTGCGCTGCATCCTGCCGTTTCCGACAGACCGGCTGTTTCTTCATGATGCCTGGATTGGCGCGCGCAACACGCTCACCGGAGGGGGTACGGCTTACCTCGATGAGCCGCTGCTGCTCTATCGACGTCACACCGGGAACTACAGCAGGCGCTTCGGTCGGTGGAAGCAGCTGATGCTTCGACTGCAATTTGCCAGTGCACTTCTGCGACGCGCCTTGTTCAGCTAAGCGGGCAGCTCAGGTGAAAGGATGCGGAGATCACCACCGGTCATCTCCGCCGGGAGCTCCAGGCCCAGCAGGCCGAGGATGGTTGGGGAGATGTCGCGCAGGCTTCCGCCTTCGCGCACGCCGAGCTTTCTTCCCTGCTCTGTCACCAGAATGAAGGGGACCGGGTTGGTCGTGTGCGCTGTGTGCGGTCCGCCTGAGACCGGGTCGATCAGGAGCTCCGCGTTGCCATGATCGGCCGTGATGATCCAACTGGCGCCTGCGGCGCGCACGGCGTTGTAGACGCGTTCCAGCTGTGCATCGACGGCCTCCACTGCTTTGACCGTGGGCTCGATCTTGCCGGAGTGGCCGACCATGTCGGCATTGGCGAAGTTCACGATGACGACGTCGAAGGCGCGGTCCCCAAGCGAACGCTCGACGATATCGCCGATGCCCTCTGCCGACATCTCTGGAGCCAGATCATAGGTGGCCACTTTTTTCGACTGGACCAGCTCACGGTCCTCTCCGGAGAACGGCGTTTCGATGCCGCCATTGAAGAAGTAGGTGACATGTGCGTACTTCTCGGTCTCTGCGATGCGGAGGTTGCGCAGTTCGTGCCGGGACATCACGTTGGCGAGCAGGTTGTCCATGCTCTCCGGGGGGATGATCACGGGTAGTTTGAACTGCTTGTCGTACTGCGTCATGGTGACGTAATGCAGATCCGCGGGGACATCCTCGCGCGGAATCTCCAGCTCGAGTTCGGCGGCCTTGGGGAGGTCGATGCCGGCGTTTTTCGTGAGGCCGCTGCGACGCGCGAGAACGCGGGTGATCTGACGCACGCGATCGGCGCGGTAGTTGAAGCAGATGACGGCGTCGCGGTCAGAGATGCGCGCGACCGGCTCGCCCTGCGCATCGACGCAGACAAAGGGCTCGATGAATTCGTCGGTAATGCCGTTGTTGTAGCTTTCTTTGACGCGGGCTACCGGATCGGCGTAGCTGCCACCTTCGGCATGGCCTTTGACCATGGCGTTGAAAGCTTTGCGCTCCCGCTCCCAGCGCATGTCGCGGTCCATGGCGAAGTAGCGGCCGCTGATGCTGGCGAGTTTGCCGACACCGTACTCTGCGAATCTTGCCTCGAGCTCTTCGAGGTAGCGCGCACCGGAGGTGGGCAGGGTGTCGCGCCCGTCCATGAAGGCGTGCACGTAAACGCGGGTGAGACCGCGCATCGAGGCCATCCGCAACAGCGCATGCAGATGGCGTTGATGGGAGTGGACGCCGCCCTCAGACAGCAGTCCGACGAGGTGGAGAGCACGGTCGTCGGCCGCGGCATGCTCCATGGCCGCGACGATTGTGGGATCGCCGAAGAACTCGCCCGTGGCAACGGCCGCGTCGATGCGCGTGATGTCCATGCGCACAATCCGGCCGGCCCCGAGGTTGAGATGACCTACCTCGGAGTTGCCCATTTGCCCATCGGGCAGGCCGACAAAGTGCTCGCTGGCGCGGATGAGCGTGCTGGGGTACTCGCGAAGGAGTTTGTCATAGGTTGGCTTCCGCGCGAGCGCGATGGCATTGCCATGCGTCTCCGCGCGGAAACCCCAACCGTCCAGAATGGTGAGCAGAACCGGGCCGTTCGTCCGCTGCGACATCGCTTACTCCGCGCAGTTCACGGCTGTGCGGCCCAGGAAGACTGCAGCGCCACCGAGCTCTTCTTCGATACGCAGCAGCTGGTTGTACTTGGCGATGCGGTCCGTGCGGGAGGCCGAGCCGGTCTTGATTTGACCTGCGCCCGTGCCTACGGCGAGGTCGGCGATGAAGGTGTCCTCCGTCTCGCCGGAGCGATGCGAGATGATGGCCGTGTAGCCGTTGCGGCGGGCGAGTTCGATGGCATCAAGCGTCTCGGAGACCGTGCCGATCTGGTTGACCTTGACCAGGATGGAGTTCGCTACGCCCTCGTCGATGCCGCGTTGCAGCATCTTTGTGTTGGTGACGAAGAGGTCGTCGCCAACCAACTGGACCTTGCGTCCGATCTTCTCGGTCAGCATGCGCCAACCGCTCCAATCGTTCTCATCGAGACCATCCTCAAGCGAGACGATGGGGTATTGGCGCGTCCAGCTCTCCCAATAGCTCGCCATCTGCTCGGAGGTCTTCTCGCTCTTGTCGGATTTATGAAAGACGTAGCGACCCTTGGCTTTGTCGAAGAAGGAGCTGGCAGCGGGATCGAGCGCGATGCCGATCTCCTCGCCAGCCTTGTAACCCGCGAGCTCGATGGCTTCCAGGATGACTTCGATGGCTTCCACGTTCGACTTGAGCGAGGGAGCGAAGCCGCCTTCGTCGCCTACCGCTGTGTTGTAGCCGCGCTTTTTCAGCACGCCCTTCAGGGTGTGGAAGACCTCGGTACCCCAGCGCAGCGCATCGGAGAAGCTCTCCGCGCCTACGGGCATGACCATGAACTCCTGGAAGTCCACGTTGTTGTCGGCGTGGGCGCCGCCGTTGAGGATGTTCATCATCGGCGTGGGCAGGATGCAGGCGTTGACACCACCCAGGTAGCGATAGAGCGGCATGCCGAGGGCATCAGCCGCGGCGCGCGCACAGGCCATGGAGACGGCTAAGATGGCATTGGCGCCGAGGCGTCCCTTGTTTTCAGTGCCGTCGAGCGAGAGCATCGTGGCATCGATCAGGCGCTGATTGCTGGCATCCAGACCCTTCAGCTCGGGCGCAATGATGGTCTCGACGTTCTCTACGGCCTGCAGTACACCTTTGCCGAGGTAGTGCTCCTTGTCGCCATCGCGCAGTTCCACAGCCTCGTGCTCGCCCGTGGAGGCGCCGCTGGGAACGGCTGCGCGTCCGCGGATGCCGTCTTCCAGTACCACATCGGCTTCTACCGTCGGATTTCCGCGGCTGTCCAGAATCTCCCGTGCATGGATGGAGACGATTTCAATCATGTGCTGCTTCTGCCTTCCGTTTTGACTTGTTTCGGCCCGCCTGCGGGCGACCCGGTGCTGTAGACGCTCTTCCAGTCGCGGCCGCCGGTCTACCTGAACGGTACGACCCCCTAGACCCACGATGGTTTCGATGAAATCTGACAAGGCTCCCCGCCGCGCTCATTCTAACAAAGCGGGATCAAGTTCCCGCCGCATGCGCGACAGTTCCGTTCGGCGGTGGCGCCAGCACACCGACGCCGCGCAGCTCGATGTCCTGCCGTGTCAATACGGGCAGGAGCAATCGTATGCGTGTTCCCCGTCCCGGTCTGCTGATTACCTCGACCTCGCCGCGGCCGCCGTACAAAACCTGGATGCGCTCGCGCACGTTGCGCATGCCGATACCGGTGCCGTCGCTGGCCAAGGCGCCCGGTTCCACGGCGCGATCCGGGGCGATGCCAATCCCATCGTCTTCGACCTCGAGCAGGAGCTGCCCTTCGGAAACCCTGCCGCGCAGGGTCACTGTGCCGCCGTTCAGTCGTGGCTCGAGGCCATGCTTGATGCTGTTTTCTATGAGCGGCTGCAGGAGCATGCTGGGGACCTCGAGGTGCAGCGCCTCTTCTGTTATCTCCTTGGCGACCTGCAGCTTTTCCCCAAAACGGATGACCTCGATGTCGAGGTAGTCGTCGGTGAAGGCGAGCTCTTCCTCGAGCGGAACAAAGGCGTCGCGTTCACGGAGGAGGGTCCGCAGGATGCGACTGAGCTTGACGATCATCTCCCGTGCCAGCTCGGGTTCAGATCGGATTAGGGAGGTGATCGAGTTCAGTGTGTTGAACAGGAAGTGGGGATTGATCTGGCGCTGCAGCGCATCCAGGCGCGCCTCCAGCAGCAGCCGGCTCTGCTCTTCCAGCTTGCGCTCAATCCGGATGGCATTCCAGATCTTCAAGGGAATGCCCACCAGCACCGGCGTGCAGGCGCACACGAGGGCCTGCAACAGCCAGTTGGAAGAACTCAACTCAAAGTAGCGGTGTGGATCGATCTCCGCGAGGAAGCTAGCGATAAGTTGCGTGGCGGTGAGCAAAACCAGCAGGGAGATCTGACGGTCCAGGTTGGGTCGCCGCAGGGTGCGACGGACCCACCGGTAGACGCTGAGATCGATCAGGGGCGAAAAGGACCAGATGGCCTCCAGGTCCACAAAGCCACGGAAGGAGCCGAAGAGCAGACCGATGCCGATATTGACCGGAAGTGCGAGCCACTCGTGGTGTCCCAAGGCGGGCAGCGCAAGCACGGCCCCTCCGAACGCAGCCGGTTGTGGTCCCAGCAGGAGACCCAGCAACGCTGTTGCCTGGAGGGAAAGATCGGCGGCCAGGAAGTTGGGGACGCGCACCCGGATCCACACACCGAGAGCGAGTGGAACGCAGATCCAGGCCAGCAGTTGCACCATCTCGGCCCGGCTGCGCCCTTCCATGAGGAGCAGCCTTTTGAAGCGCACCGAACGCGCCAGGGAGCTGGCCACGGCCGCCGCCACGCCCAGCTTGACGAGCAGCGAGATCAGCAGCAGCTTGTTGTTTATGCCGTGCACGCCTTTACTGTACGCGTCCGGGGAAATGCGCTGGATCCCGAATACGAATCCATGGGGTGCGTCCGGGAATCTAAACTGTTGCCATGCCACTGTTAAGCCTGACCAAGGTCGCGGATGCCAACTTCCCCACCCGCTGGGGGCAGTTCCGCATTCTTGGCTTCGAAGGAATCCCGCAACCCGGCGACCCTACGCGGAAAGCAGTTGAAGCCGCGGTTGCCCTGGTGATGGGTGACATCCAGAGCGCGCCGCCCATCGTGCGCATCCATTCGCAGTGCCTGACCGGCGATGTTTTCCACTCGCTGCGTTGCGACTGCCACGATCAATTGCATCTTGCCCTGAAGCGCATTGCGGAAGAGGGCGCCGGCATCCTGATCTATGAGCAGCAGGAGGGCCGCGGCATCGGCCTAATGGCGAAACTGCGCGCGTATGAACTACAGGACCAGGGCCTGGATACGATCGAGGCCAATCATCAATTGGGTTTTCCAACGGACCTGCGCGCCTTTGAACTGCCCGCCGAGATTTTGAAACAGCTTGGTGTCTCCGCGGTCCGGCTGATTACGAATAATCCGGAAAAGGTCTCGGTGCTGGAGGCAGCGGGGATCCGGGTCGCTGAACGGGTCGATGCGACGATCCCGTCAGAGCCGACGTTTGAGCGCTACCTGGAGACAAAGCGCGAGAAGCTGGGTCACCTGGTCGGCTGAGGGGCCTGGGGCTAGATTTTTGCCAGTGCACGCACGATTTTTGCCGTGGTGACTGCCTGTCCCGCATGACGCTGGGTGTGCTCGGCACAGTGCACCAGCAGACCGCCCACGGTCGTGGGAAGCTGCTTTCGACCTATTCCCCTCGTCTCCTCGTAGGTGTCGGGACCAAAGCGAGATATACGCGTGATCGCCTGCCTGGTTCCACTGCGGAATTCGAGCAAGACCTCGGCTGCTGATCCGGAAGTTCGCTCCGTTCCAAGAGCAGCCAACTGGCTTTCGTCCAGCATCCGGCCTTCGGCGTAGGTCAGCAGGCGGTCCAGCGATCGGGCGATGTGCCGCAGGTGAAAGGCGACTGGCGGCAGCTCACAGGGAGTGGCGAAGATCTCTCCGTCGTTCAAGTCCGCAATCTTGCGATCCACGTCTTCCAGGGTGAGTTCCAGGGCATGGATGACGGCGCGCCCGAGCGCATCCTTCTCCCGATGCGTTCCACGCATCCACGGTTCGAGATATGGATCGGGTACGGCGCTCATGCGGTTCTCCCCCAGCTTAGAGTGCTTTGCGCGCGCGGAAGGCCCGCACGACTTCGGCGGGATCCTGGTGCGCCCCGTCGACAAGCAGGTTCATGGCCCGCATCTCGTCCTCGCTGACCTTCCCTGCCAGCCGTTGGGCGGCCCGGCCGATTGCCGGCCAGCGTGCCAGGGCATCTTCGCGCACCAGCGGCACGGCCTCATACGGTGGAAAGTAGTGCCGGTCGTCCTCAAGCGCGACGAAACCGAGAGCCTGAATGGCTCCATCGGTAGAGTTGCCGGCGACGATATCCACCTGGCGCGCGCCCAGGGCCCGATAGAGCAGGCCGAGTTCCATGGTGCGTGGCGTACCGGCAAAATGCAGGCTGTAGGTGGAGGCCAAACCGGGCAGACCATCGGGGCGTTCGGCGAACTCATAGCCCACACCCAAACGCCATTGCGGAGGCGCTTTGCTAGCCACATCCGAGATCGTCCGCAGGCCCAGGCGCTGCGCATCGTCGCGGCGCACCACCATGGCAAAGGTGTCCTGGAAGCCGAGTCCCGGCCCTACGCGGACGTGGAAGCGCTCGGCGTAAAGCCTCCCCAGCGTTGCGTCCACCGCCGCCGGGCTGCGCTGACCGACCGGCGGCAGTGGCTGCTTGAGGATGGCTGTGAGCGCGGTGCCGGTGTACTCGACATAAGCGTCAATGCGCCCTGAGATCAACGCCTGCTGGCACAGGTAGCTGCCCGCGAGCCAGAAGCGCCGTTCGACCGGGCCGCCGCCCTCGGCTTCGATTTGCTGTGCCAGCAGCTCGCCGAGGACGACCTGTTCGGTAAAGTTCTTTGCGCCGATGACGACGTGGGAGGATCGGGGCGGCGCACAGGCTGTTGCCATCAGGAGCACCATCCCGAGAAGGAGCGCACCGACCCTGTGAGCGCTGAGGGCTATCAAGGGGACTCTGCGCCTCACCGGCGCACCGCGAAACGCTTCTCCGCCAGCCCGAGCAGCCCGTCTGCTCCGAGGGCGAGCAACGCCGCGGGGATAGCTCCTGCGAGTACGAGACCGTTGTCTACGCTGGCCACGCCACGGAAGATGAGTTCGCCGAGGCCGCCGGCGCCGATGGCTGCCGCGATGGTTGCTACACCGACGCACGTGACTGTCGCGGTACGGAGGCCGGCAAGGATCACACTTGCGGCCAACGGCAGCTCCACCTTGCTGAGCCGCTGCCAACCGGTCATGCCGAGCGCGTTCGCCACATCGATCAACGCCGGATCCACGCTGTTGATACCTGCATAGGTGTTCCGAAGGATGGGCAACAGTGCGTAGCCGGTGAGGGCCACAATCGCCAGACGTGCCGCGCGATCTCCCAAGAACGGTACCGGCAACAGCAGACCAAAGAGCGCGAGGCTGGGGATGGTTTGCAGGATGTTGGCGACGCCCAGCACGGGACGAGCCAGGGCCGGCTTGCGCGTCAGCAGGATGCCCACGGGCAGGCCAATGGCCGCGGCAAAGAGCATTGCACTCAGCGCCAGCCACAGGTGCTCAAAGGTGAGCCTGCCGATCTCCGCCCCGTAGCGATGCAGAAAGGCCCCCATCTAGGCTGCCGCCTCGGGCCGCGTGGCGCGCACATACTCCTGCACTGCGGGATCTTCGCTGTGCATCACCTCGTTCGCAGCGACGTTCGCGAGGACCGCGCCCTCCTGCATCAGGATCACGCGATCCGCCAGGAAAAGAGCCTCCTGGAGGTCATGCGTGACGATCAACGTGGTGACATCGCGAGGTTTGAGCAGTTCCCGCATCATGCGCTGCATCTCGGCCCGGGTCAGCGGATCGAGCGCGCCGAATGGCTCGTCCATAAGCAGGACTTTAGGCTCGGAGATCAATGCGCGGGCGACGCCGACGCGCTGCCGCTGCCCTCCGCTCAGCTGCCACGGGTAGCGCCCGAGCACATCTTCGTTCAGCCCGACGCGGCGAATGGCGTCACCGACTTTTTGAGGCTCGGGTGATTTGCCAGCGACCTCGAGCGGCATGGTCACATTGCGCTCAATCGTCATGTGCGGGAAAAGACCACTCTCCTGAATGACGTAGCCGATCCCGCGGCGCAAAGCGCGCACCTCGGCCGTCAGGACGTCCGTTCCGTTCACGAGAACGCGACCGTTGCCTGGTCGCACGAGGCCATTCACGGTGCGCAGGAGAGTGGTTTTGCCGGACCCGCTACGGCCGAGCAGCGCGGTGGTGCTGCCTGGCTCACAACGGAACGAAACACCGCGCAAGAGCTGACGGCCATCGGCGACCGTGAAGCTCACATCCGCGAACTCCACGCCACCGATGGCCATCGTACCTCTCCGAGCTTCGCCTAGCCTTCTACAGCGGCCTCGGGCGAGCTTTCCGCTCCGTGCTGCGGTCCATCGCTGGCCTCCGCGCCGGGGGGAGGAGCTACGGAGGTGGGGTTGGTCGCCCCTTTCACGCGCACGACGGTGATCTTGTCGAAGCCTTCTTTGAAGGCGGGCGGACGCAGCCGCTCGGCCATTTTGTGCATGACCTCGTCGGTTACCTGGCGGTCGCGCTTGGAGTTCCGCTCCAGGCAGACACTCAGCGGCACGTCAAAGAACACGGCCTGCACCTCGTAGCCGAAGCTCTTGGCCATTTTGATCCACTGGCGGCGTTCGTGCGGGCTGAGATTTGTCGCGTCGACGTAGTTCCAGGGCATTTTGGCGATCAAGCGGGCTCGCAGCAGGCTGCGAAGTGTGCTGAATACCAGCCCCTGGTAGCGCTGCTCCGTGATGTCGTCGAAGAGGATATTGCGCAGCAAGTCGCTGGATAGCGGTGTGACGCCGCGGCGTTTATACCAGGTCGTCTTGCCCGAACCCGGCAGGCCAATGGTCAGGACCACATACCCTCGCGGAGAACGCACGGGCTGCGGAGCGATCGGCGGGGTGGCCACGGAGTCCGGCTGGGTCTCCATGACGAGCTGCGGCTGAGTGGCCGGCTGGGAATGAGCCGGCTCGGCAGGCTCCTCCGCGGGATCGGGATCGGGGAAGGCCTCGACCTCACCCGGCTGAAGCCCGTGCAGTTCGGCGGTCAGCTCGGTTTGTGGTTCCTCAGGTGCCGGGTTCGCCTCGACCCGAGGAGCCGGTGCGGCTCGCTCTGGCTCCGGATAAGTGGGCCGCAGCGGTGCTGGCTGATCCGTAGGCAGTTCCTGCCCGATCTTGCCGGTCGACTCCGAGTCGTTCGGAGCTTTTCTGGAACGTCGTCTCATGAACCTCTCGCGCAACCATTCGCGCATACTCACGGTTTACCATACGCCAGCGAGTGTCGCAAAAGCGGTGCATTCGCCTAGAGCCCTCGCGTTGCTCTGCCCCGCGCGGCTTTGATAGCCTTGAAGGGACTACGCGGCCCAGGCTGTGAGCAGCACACCAACAGAACCGGAAAAGAGAGCGCACGCACATGGCAGTAAAGGTTGGGATCAACGGCTTCGGCCGCATCGGACGCAACGTGTTTCGTACCGCCCTGGGCAACCCGGAGATCGAGTTTGTCGCCGTCAACGACCTGACCACTCCGGCCACCCTGGCACACCTGCTCCAGTTCGACTCCATTCTCGGCAACCTGAAAAACGAGATCAGCGCCGGCGACGATTCGATCACCGTGGATGGCAAGACCATCAGGGTCTTCGCCGAGCGCGACCCCGCCAAGCTCGATTGGGCCAGTGTCGGTGCCGAGATTGTCGTCGAGTCCACAGGTTTCTTTACTGATGCCGAGAAAGCCAAGGCGCACCTCGGCTCCACGGTGAAGAAGGTCATTATCTCGGCTCCGGCAAGCAACGAAGACGTCACCCTGGTCCTCGGGGTCAACCAGGACAAGTACGATCCTGCCAAGCACAACATCATCTCCAACGCATCCTGCACCACCAATGCGCTTGCCCCACTCGTGAAAGTACTGAATGACACCTTCGGCATTCAGTCCGGGATCATGACCACGATCCACAGCTATACCAACGATCAGGTCGTTCTGGACGCCCCGCACAAGGACCTTCGGCGCGCCCGCGCTGCGGCGCTGAGCATGATTCCCAGCTCGACAGGCGCGGCCAAGGCGCTGAAGCTTGTAATCCCGGAGATGGACGGCAAGCTCGACGGCTTCTCGATGCGGGTTCCAACCCCGAACGTCTCGGTGGTGGACCTGACCTTCGTTTCCGAGAAGCCGATTGACGCCAAAAGTATCAATGCCGCGCTGAAAGCCGCAAGCGAAGGCCCTCTCAAGGGCATTCTCGGCTACACAGAGCAGGAACTCGTCAGCTCGGACTTCCGCGGTAACCCGCTCAGCTCTATCGTCGATTCCAAACTGACCAAAGCCATTGCCAACACGGGCAAGGTGATCAGCTGGTACGACAACGAGTGGGGATACTCCAGCCGCGTAAAGGACCTGATCCTGTTCCTGGTTGCCAAAGGACTGTAGGGGGCGAGGCGGTCTGCGCTAGCCAGTTCTGCGCAGATCGCTTCTGCTGGATGGGCCCATGTCCGCCGCGGCGGCGGGGCGCCTGGACGGCATCTCGACCAGATCCTCGACCTGACGGCGCTCAATGACATATTCCAGGCCCTGGATCCAGTTCAGGCCCTTTTCGTTCGCGTCGCTCATCAACGATTCAAACAACACACGGTCAGAGGGTTTGCCGAGTGCCAACTGGAACAGCTGGCAGACCCGGTCAAACTCCACCGTGACGTCCTCGTCAGGCGTTTTGTACTGTTCCCGACCCATGCGTTGCAGCGTAACGCCTCGAACCATGACAGGTAATCCCACTCTAGATGTAGACAACTCCGAGCCTGTCCGAGTTAGACACGGGTGGGCGGAGAGGTAGTTCCGGGTACGTCCAGACAATCTTGTGGCTGACCAGTTTCCGTTGTCACGCTAGAGGGCTCTCTGACGACCTCCACCATTGGATGGAGACATGTCTCCATCCAATGCGCGAAGACAGCCGTCATGCCGACCGCCTATTGTTCTCCCGTCCAGATCTCCTGGTTTCACTTCGCCGCGTAGCGCAATCCGGCTCCCAGCACCGTGTCAAGCGTGGTAAGGAGAGCATTGAGTTTCTGCTTCAGAGCTTGCCTGTCTTAGGTAGGAGGCCTGAGGATACGGAGAACACTGAACTGTGTTGATTGCATGTGTCCATTACGGCTCGCGAAGAGCTGACAGGGGAGAAGCTTTGCTTAGTCCGGCAGGAGTTGGAGCCCACGAGGGAAAGGCAATGTCATGGGCCCGCCCAGTGCTGTTGATCCTCGTCTTGCTCGCGGTATGGCAGGTGCTGATCGCGCGGCACCCCGGTGGCCTGCTACCGGGGCCATGGGGTGTTGGGGCCGGGATCGGCGAGCTCCTGCAACACGGTTTGCTGTTCAAGTACGTGGTGGCATCGTTGTTTCGCGTCACCTGGGGGTACGGACTGGCAGTGCTGCTGGCGGTGCCGCTTGGCATGGTCATTGGCTGGTACAGCCGCGCGGAGATGGCCCTCAACCCGCTCATCCAGATCCTTCGGCCGATCTCTCCCCTGGCGTGGATACCCATCGCTATCCTGTGGTTTGGCGTGGGAGATCTTTCGGCGATCTTCCTCATTTTTCTCGGAAGCTTTTTCCCTTTGCTGCTGACCTCGATGAACGCCGTGCGCAACGTTCCCTCCATCTACGTGAATGCAGGTCGTAACTTCGGGCTGCGACCTGCGGCACTCTTTTATCGCGTGCTTTACCCGGCGACCCTGCCCCAGATCATTGTCGGTCTGCGGATCACGTTGGGCGTTGCCTGGCTGGTGGTTGTCGCGGCGGAGATGATTGCGGTCAATTCAGGACTTGGCTTTCTGATTGTGGATGCGCGGAACGCCGGCAACCGGTATGACCTTGTCGTCGCCGGTATGGTGCTGATCGGCATTATCGGCCTTCTGCTGGACCAGGGCATTCGTTCCCTGGAGCGGCTCGGCTCTACTCGTTGGAGTTACCTGGAGAAGTAGGACTCAGATGAACCCCAGTACACAAGACGTCGCGAAACGTACGGCACTTCACGCCGCGGGTATCGGCATGGCTTTTGAACGTGATGGTGCGTTGCGCGATGTGTTGCAGGACATCAACCTCGACGTAGCGGAGGCTGAATTTGTCTGTCTACTAGGGCCTTCGGGTTGCGGGAAGTCTACCCTTCTGAACATCATGGCAGGCTTTCTCCAACCAACGCAGGGCCGGGTGGAGATCGGAGGCGAAGTCGTCCGCGGCCCCGATCGCAGGCGTATCTTTGTTTTTCAGGAGCGCGGCGTGTTTCCCTGGCTCACCGTGGAGGGCAACATCGCCTTCGGAATCGGGGACCTGCCCCGCGAAGAACAGCAGCGACGTGTGCGTCACTATGTCGAGCTGGTCGGCCTCAAAGGCTTCGAGAGGTCGTATCCTTCCGAGCTTTCCGGGGGCATGAAGCAGCGCCTGGAAGTAGCGCGTGCACTCGCAGTAGACCCCGACATGCTGATGCTGGACGAGCCCTTCGGAGCGCTTGATTCCATCACGCGGCTCACGATGCGAAAAGAGCTGCTGCGGGTCTGGGAGGCCGAGCGCAAAACGATTCTGTTTGTCACGCACGACATTGAAGAAGCCGTGCAACTGGCCGATCGGGTGGTTGTCTTGAGTGCGCGCCCGGGGACCATTCAGACGATTGTGAGCATCGACATCCCACACCCGCGTGACATCAGTTCGCCACGCTACCTGGCGCTACGTGACGGGATCTTTCGGCAGATTGGGATTGCGCAACAGATATGACGCCCACCCAAACACCCGCACGTTGGGAACGGATCTTCTGGCCGATGCTCGCCATGGTGGCCGTGCTTGTTTTGTGGGACGTCTGCGTGCGCTGGAGTCATACCAAGGTCTTTCCTTCCCCGTTTGAGGTGGAGCGCGGTATTGCCGAGTTGATTCACAAGCACGTTTTGTGGAACGACATCCTGGATTCCCTGCGTCGTGTTCTGATCGGGTTTGGTGCGGCTGCACTTCTGGGCATTCCGCTCGGACTGTTCCTCGGATGGCATCCCCTGGTCAACCAGACAGTTAACCCCCTGCTTCAAATTCTCCGCCCCATCAGCCCGCTCGCCTGGATCCCGGTTGCGATTCTGCTTCTTGGTGTCGGGGATCACGCCGCGATCTTTCTTATCTTCCTTGGCGCGCTTTTCCCCATACTTGTGGCGTGCATCGACGGGGTGGGAAGTGTGCCGCAGGTGTTCCGCAGAGCCGGCCGCAACTTCGGCTTGTCCAACGCACAGTTGCTTCGTCGTGTGGTCTTCCCTTCAGCTCTGCCCAGGATCCTTGTCGGTCTGCGCCTTGCGCTTGGGATCGCGTGGCTTGTTGTCGTAGCGGCCGAGATGGTGGCCGTTGATTCCGGCCTCGGTTACCTGGTCATCGATTCACGCAATTCGGGCAAGCGCTATGACCTTGTCATTGCGGCGATGCTGCTGATCGGCGTGATTGGTCTTGTTCTGGATCTACTCTTTCCTTCTCTGGAGAGCATGCGATCTGTTCGCTGGGGTTTTCGCCATGACGTTTAAAAGCAAAGTGATCCTTTTCGCCTCCCTGTGGCTGGTCACCATAACGGCCCTGCATGGAGTCCTTAACGTGAACTGGGCGGCGGTTCTAAATCAGTACAAGCCCTTGAATCAGCGCAAGATCACCGTCGCGTATATTCCCTCGACGTGCCAACTTACCTGCCCGGTGACGGATTACATCTCCAAAGTTTCCGACAAGGGTGAGATCTTTCTCCCACGCATGTTTCAGGGCTTTCCGGAGATCAAGGAGGCTTTGATCTCGAACAAGGTGCAGGCTGCCTTTATCGTGGCGCCGCTCGCCATTGCACTTCGCTCACAGGGCGTACCGATCAAAGTTGTTTACCTTGGCCACCGCTACGGCAGCGCCATGGTCGTGCAAAAGAATGGTCCAGTGAAGACCGTTGCCGACCTGCGAGGGCGCACGGTGGCCATTCCAAGCCGCTTTTCTGATGAGCGCCTCATCCTGTTCCGCGCCATGAAGGTGTGGGGTATGAAGCCCGGCGACATCAAGATGGTGGAGATGGCGCCCCCTGATGTCGCGGGAGCCCTGGCCGCAAAGGCGATCGACGGGTATGTCATGGGCGAGCCGTTCCCTTCTCAGGCCGAGATTGGCGGATTCGGCCGTGTGCTGTTTCAGGCGCGGGAGTACTGGCCAGATTACATGTCCTGCATCCTGGTAGTACGGCAGGATCTTATCGACAAACGGCCGGATGTGGTTCAGACCCTTGTAGATGGCATCGCGCGCTCCGGTCTCTGGCTCGACCGAAGTAAGCCTCATCGGGAGGACGCTGCAGATTTCGTAGGACGCTTCTATTACAACCAGAAGCCATCGCTTCTACGCTGGGCGCTTACGAAGCCTATGGACCGCGTGGTGTACAGCCCGCTGGCTCCGCGCAAGGGTGATTTCGACCTGGTGCGCGATCTCATGATTGAGACCGGTGTACTCAAGAACTCGATCGAGTTTAGCGAATACACAGATACGCGCTTCAGTGATGGGGCCCATGACCAGAAGGCGTGGAAGTACGAACCTGGCCTTGCAACAGCCAAGTGAATTTCATAGGAGCAACGATGATCCGAAGACGATTTCTAGGCTTGATGACCCTGACAGGAGTGAGCAGTGTCGCCGCGCTTTCTGCGAAGAGCTTCGCCGAGAAGACAACCGTGATTTACAAAGTCCAGGGGTTTACCTGCATCACGTGTGCTACGGGACTTGAGACCCTGCTGCAGCGCGAGAAAGGTGTTCTCACCGTCAGGGCGAGCTACCCAGAGAGCCTGGCAACAGTGACCTACGACGCCAGGTCCATCTCGCAGGCGGAGATCCTGAAAGCCATCGAGAGCATGGGTTTCACAGCGACGATCGATCCTGTCGCCATGCCCAAGTGACCGCCTCTAGGTACTGCACGCTGTAGCGCAACAGAAAGGTGACTGCTCTTGAAGGTTGGATATATCTTCGCCACAAACCTCGCCAGCACAACCAAGCTGGCAACGATGATTCTGCCGCAATTGGAACAGGGCACTCACGGCGCAGAGATCGCCGGCATGTTTTTCTTCGACGATAATCTGTTCTGCCTTCGCGCAGGCGATCCGATCGGCGAGCGGCTTGCCAAAGTTGCTAAGAGCAACGGCATATTGCTGATGGTGTGTGATCAATGCGCTGTGCGACGCAACCTTGCGGACGGCACCTTCGAGCAGTGCGGCAGCGGACAGGTGAAGCCGAAAGGTTTGGTGGAAGGCGTCCAGGCAGGCTGCTTCCCTCAACTGTATGGTGCACTTGCCGGTAGCCCACCGGACTATGTCATCACCCTGTAAGCAGCGCCTGCTTTACGACGTCCAGTGTCCCTACAGGTGGACTTGTCGGGAGTTAAAGGGTGGCATCGCAAGCGAAGCGATGCCATCCCTGTGACCTTACTTCTTTACGGCAGAAAGAATTTCTTTCTGGTTGCCGAGAATGTCCTTCTGATTGGACAGGATTTCCTTTTGATTACTGACGATCTGGTCGAGCGTTTCCTGGTTCTTCTTGATCGTTTCCTGGTTCTCGAGAATTGTCTTCTGATTCTCAAGGATGGTTTTCTGATTGCTTAGAATGTCGTTATCAGCCATGTACGTTCTCCTGCTTAGGTTGCGAGATAGATACGAGGAACGTCATCCTGTCCCCGCGTCTCTGCCTTGAGATAGGCAGGTAAGGAGATTCCGTTTTCTCTGGACGAGTTTTCTGGTATCGCAACATTTAAGAGTTAGGTGGGATCCGGTAGCCGAAGGCGCGATCGAGCACGTTCGCAATGGTGAGCACGAGTTCATCTTCATAGGGTCGTCCAACAATCTGCACGCCGATCGGGAGTCCTTCAGGCGACTGGCCGACAGGCACCACCGCGGCCGGCAACGCGAGCAGGTTGAACCATTGGGTATAGCGCATGGCGTCCCAATAGCCTACTTGCTGACCCTCGATCGTCCAGAAGCGTTCGCCGTGCCGAAACGCCGGCACTGAACAGACGGGCGTCAGCAGGACAGGCGCGTTCTGCATCTCGTCCACAAATTTTGCTCGTAACTGGTCAGTGTCGGCCCACGCCTGCAGCAGAGAATTGGCTGTGAGTGAGGACTGAGTTGCAGCCTCACACAGGAACTCGTTGAACACAGGACTGAGTTCGTTACGCCTGCCTTCTATGGTGCTTTCATAGAACATCGCACCACATTCGAGGAAGAAGACGCGCCACAACTCTCGCGCTGCCTCCAGTCCCCTGGGACGGTGTGGCTTGAGACGAAAACCCTGCCGCTCAAGCTCCAGTGCTGCCTCCTGCACAGCAGCGCGGGTTTCCGGAGTGACGGGCATGAGGCCATCATCTTCGAACCAGCCGATGTCCACGCTCTTCGCTTCATCCAGCGACACAGCCCGGTACGGCACCGGCGCGCTGCCGGCCTGGTGCCGGGGTGCGTCGCACAGCAGCCGAAAGAACAAGTCGACATCGGCTATGGTGCGTGCCATGGGCCCTACTGCACCCAGGCTGCTGAAGGGCCCGACACACGGAGGCATATGACCCCTTGCCGACACGCGCCCGGGCGTCGGTTTGAGCGCGCAGATGCCTGTGAAATGCGCAGGCTCACGCACCGAGCCACCGCTGTCACTGCCAAGGCCGCCGGCGGAAAGACCTGCCGCGATGGCCGCCGACTCACCACCGCTGGATCCCCCCGGGCTCCGGCTCAGATCCCACGGGTTACAAGTCCGGCCATGGAGGAGGTTGTCCGTCTCGTACGCCATCAGAAACTCCGGGCAGTTTGTGGTTCCAAGGATGACAGCACCTGCCCCACGGAGAGCCGCAACGGCGTCCGCGTCTTCTGTTGCTACCAAGCCTCGACGAAGGGTGCTGCCGATCTCGCATCGGTGACCCTCGACTTCGATCGACGACTTGATTGAGATCGGCAATCCACCCAGGGGCCCCGCTGCCCCGCTGTGCACCTGCGCCCGTACGCGCTCAGGGTCGAAGTCGACGAACGCATTCAGCACGGGGTTCAGCTGCTCGATTCGACGAATGTGCTCCTCTGCCAGTTCGTGAGCGGAAAGCGTGCCCTCGCGCAGCATGGCCAGCTGATCCACCGCAGGTAGAAGTGTGACGTTCATCAGTTCATCGTAGGGGATCAACTCGCCGTCACGCATTTGGTGGCATGAAACGCGGTGATGCGGTTCTCCTACAATAGGTCCTGTGGAAGAAGCACCTGAAGATAGCGGCAGCGTTGCCCGGATGTGGGACGGCTTTCTCTCGGACACGGTCCAACCGCTGGCCGACCCGGAGCTTCAACGCTTTGCCAACAAGCGCATCCTCATCACAGGTGCTGGCGGCTTTCTTGGGTCAGCCCTGGCGCGGCAATTGTGTCGGCTGCCCGTCGGACGCCTGGTACTGCTGGATGTTGCCGAATATGGTTTGTACAGGCTCGAAGAGGATCTTCAGACAAGTCAACAGAGGGCGAAGAGCACCCTTGTGGTTGGAAGCGTTCAAGACGAGGCTCTCCTTAGTGAGCTGTTTGCCGAGCATGCTCCAGAGATCATCTTTCATGCCGCAGCCCTGAAGCATGTGCCGCTGATGGAGAGCAACGCACTCGCCGCAGCGGAGACAAACGTAATCGGGACACAAGTGCTCCTCAAAGAAGCGGCAAAGCGCCAAGTGGAGAGCCTGGTCTTTCTCTCAACCGATAAAGCCGTGGACCCGATCAGCATCATGGGCGCGACGAAGCGCATTGCGGAACAGATGGCCTTGTCCACACGCCGGCAGGGGAGAAATATCAACGTTGTCCGGCTACCCAATGTATTAGGTTCGACCGGAAGCGTGGCCCCACGCTTTGCCCGCCAGATCAGCCGAGGAGGCCCTGTCACCGTCACGCACCCTGAGGCAACGAGGTACTTCCTGTCGAAGACCAGTGCCGTGCGGCACCTGCTTCGATCTGCAACGAACAGAACGCAAACAGGTCTTACAGTTCCCGCAGTTGGCGCTCCCTTTCGGGTCGAGGATCTCGCGAGGATCATGATGGATCGGGCGGGTGATGGAAAGCACGATCTCAGGATCGTGCACACGGGATTGCGGATCGCGGACAAGCTGCATGAGCAGCTCGTGTCACCCGCTGAATCGGTTGAGGTGGTACCTGGAAATCCTGCCACTCTTGAAATCTCTAGCCACTTTGATCCACAGAAGCTGGACGAAGCGCTCGCTGAGATCCGATGGGCTGTCGATACGCGCGACCGCTATCGACTGATGCTGGCGATACAGCACGCGGTACCCGAGTACCTCCAGTCGCGAGACAAGCTCAGCCACGCATCCGGGGAAGGCGCATGAAAACGATTGCGGTGGTGACTACATCGCGTGCGGACTACAGCCACCTCTACTGGCCGTTAAAGGTGCTGAACGCCCATCCCGATGTGGACTTGAAGATCATCGCCATGGCGTCGCATCTGTCGCCGGAGTTTGGCAATACCGTCCGCGAGATCGAGGCAGATGGCTTGCCGATTGCGGCCAGGTTGGAGTGCCTGCTTAGCTCAGATACCGATGTAGGCATGGCCAAGAGCATAGGGATTGGTATGCTTTCCCTCGCCGACACGCTTGCCGTCATGCGGCCGGATCTGCTGCTGCTCATCGCCGATCGGTATGAGATGCTGGCCCCCGCTGCGGTCGCGCTCGCACTGCGGATTCCCATCGCGCACATTGAGGGCGGCGAACTTAGCGAAGGCGCCATTGACGATGCCGTGCGAAACGCGCTCACGAAGATGAGTCATGTGCATTTCACCTCCACGGTGGCTGCTCGTGATCGCGTCATCAGCATGGGTGAGGAGCCTTGGCGGGTGCATCGTGCCGGTGCGCCCTCACTTGATCATCTACGCAAGAGCGACCTGCCATCGAAGATTTCCCTTGAGGCTGCTCTGGAGCTCGACCTTGGCAAACCGACGATCGTGGTGGCCTACCATCCGGTCACCCTGCTTTCGGACACAACTTCCGAAGCGGACGCACTGTTTACGGCGTTGGGTCGCCTGCAAGAACAGGTCGTGTTCTGTTATCCGAACGCCGATGCGGGAAGTCGCGAGCTCGTCCAGCGCACACGACGATTTCTCGCCGAACGCGGAGAGGGGCGGATCTTCATCAATCTGCCCGCGGTGCGGTATTGGGCTCTGCTACGGGAGGCAAAGGCCTTCGTTGGTAACTCCAGCAGCGGCATCATGGAAACCGCGTCGTTCGCCTTGCCCACCGTCAACATAGGGCTGCGTCAAAAGGGCCGCGAACGTCCAGGGAACGTCATCGATGCACCAGCAGATGCGGAGGCTATCTACGAAGCGATTCAGCAGGCCGGCAATGCCACGTTTGCGCGCTCTCTTGACGGCATGGTGAACCCTTATGGCGAGGGAACGGCCTCGGAACGAATTGCGCAGGTCTTGACCAGCCTGCCCGATCGTGAGCGTTTGCTGATGAAGCGAGCGAACGTTGAGGACTGACATGTTTGTCTCCCTGTCAGAACCCGACATCACGGAGTTGGAGATCGATGCCGTCGTGTCGGTACTCCGCAGCACACGCCTGAGCCTCGGTCCGAGGATGGAGGAGTTCGAGCAGCGCGTCGCTGCTGCTGTTGCCGTCCCGCATGCGATCGCAGTGAGCTCCGGCACAGCTGGGCTGCACCTTTGCGTGCGCGCTTTGGGCATCGTTGCCGGCGATGAGGTCATCGTTCCCTCCTTCACCTTTATCGCGGCCGCAAACGTACTTCGCTACCAAGGGGCCCTGCCGGTCTTTGTCGACATCGAGGCAAACACACTGAATGTGGATCCGGCTCGCATCGAGGCGGCAATTACCCCACGCACTCGGGCCATCATGGCGGTGCACACCTTCGGTCTGGCCGCGAATATGGAGGCAATTATGGACATAGCCAGGCGGCGTGGCTTGTATGTGATCGAAGACGCGTGCGAGGCGCTTGGTGCCACGTACGCGGGACGGCCGGTTGGCAGCCTTGGCCACGTCGCGGTCTTCGCGTTCTATCCCAATAAGCAAATCACGACGGGCGAGGGCGGCATGGTGGTCACACGGGACCCGGTCCTTGCAGACGCAATCCGCGCGATGCGTAATCAGGGCCGTTGTCCATCGGATGCATGGCACCAGCACAGTGTGCTTGGCTTTAACTATCGACTCTCCGAGATCAACTGTGCGCTGGGCTGCGCGCAGATGCAGCGGCTTGACGAGATCCTGTTGAAGCGAGCCGCGGTGGCTCAGACCTACGATCGTCTTCTGGGCGTGGTGGAAGGCGTAACACTGCCTCCACGGCCCCTGTTGGTGCAGGACATGAGTTGGTTCGTCTACGTCATCCGATTAGCGACCGAACGTGATCGTGTAGCAGAAGTGCTGCAGGCTCAGGGTATCCAGTGCGGGCGTTATTTTGCTCCAATCCATCAACAAGGCGCCTATGCGGACTGGTGCCTGCTGCATCCCTTGCCCGTGACGGAGGCCGAAAGCCGTCGAACACTGGCACTTCCTTTCTTCAGCAATCTCTCCGAAGGACAAGTTGCCTATGTGGTTGCGCGTCTGCGTGACAGCCTGGCGTAGCCGAGGTGATCTCCTCCATTCGCTTTCAGTCACTCAACCGCAGAACAGCCCCTTTTCTCCGTGGTCCCTTTCCGTCGTTGCCACGCACAGGACTAGGCAGCCCTGGGCGTGGCTTGCTAAGCTCACCAAAGCCCATCTCTGCAAACGGAAACGGGCAGAATCTCGCCGTCGCTTTTCGTGGTTCGCGAGTTGAAGGTTCCCATGTTTTGGCGTAACCGCAGCATGACAGGTATGGGGGCGAACCCAGGTGCACTTTGCATTGCGGACCCGCCCGCCACGGGGAAGGTCAGCCGTAAGCTGACGCAGGTAGCAGGATTCGGTATCGGGCTCCTGCTGGTGATCTCACTTGCTGGGTGCCGTGCGAAAACCGCCTTGCCCGAACCCGGATCTCACGGGTATGAGAAGTTCGTCTCCTCCTTCTATGTCGGACTGGCTGGCCTCCAGGTAGGGGATGATGCTCGCGCGGAGACCAGCCTTGCGGAAAGCACGCGGCTGGCCTCGGATGAGCCTGCAGCCTGGGTGAACTGGGGCATCCTGGCATTGCGACAACGGAACTACAGCGCCGCGGCAGAGCGGCTGGGGCACGCGCACACACTTGCGCCGAACAACGGCCAGATTGCCTATCTTCTCGGGCTGCTGGAGAGCGAACGCGGGAACTCTGCGGCTGCCATCACCCACTGGCAGCAGGCTGTTGCCCTGGACAGCCGGAATTTGCGTGCGCTTTATCAGCTTGCGTCCGAAATCGAGCGTCAGGGCGATGCGGACAGCGACGCGCGCTTTGAAAAGCTGATGCAGCAAATCCTTGCGGTTGATCCGAAAAACCTTGCCGCGGAACTTGAACTGAGCCGGGTTGCTGCTAAACGAGGCGACATCCCAACACTTCAGGCTGCGGTAATGGCCATTGCCAGTCAAAGCAAACCCTGGCCGCCCGAAGTAGCCGAGCAGCTTGCGCAACTACAAAGTGCAGCGAACGGCCAGCAGCCAAGGTCCGCCGCAACGCGATCCATCTTTCTACGCAATGTCCTGATGCGGGTGCCAACCTTTCGTGATGATCTCGCCGACCTGAAGCCTGCACCCGGTGAAGGCGCTCAGCCGATGTCGCACTTTCTTCGTGTCACCAATCCGTCGTCACGGCCTGCCCCTGCGGACGCTGCCATGAGTTTCGACGTGCAGCCCAGTGGTACCTCTGAGTCCTGGAGCTGGGCCGGTGCCTTGCTGCTTAACGGGGACGATGCTCCGGTGCTGGCCCAGGCTGACACGGGTCATTTGCACCTGGCCAACGGCGCTACTCTTCCCTTCCCCGGGGGCAAGAGCTCACAGCCCCTGCAACCAGAGAGCGTCCTGTCCATCGACGTCAACTATGACTTCAAGACGGACCTGGTGTTGGCCGGTGCCGGGGGCTTCCGCCTGTATCGCCAGGACGATCCCACCCACTTTACTGACGCTTCCGCGACGACGAAGCTGCCCCTCGCAGTACTGGACGGCTCCTACACGGGTGCGTGGGCACTGGATGTTGAAGCCGATGGCGACCTGGACATTCTGCTCGGGACGGTCGCAGGCGCACCCACACTCCTTCGGAATAACGGCGATGGCACGTTCGATGTCGAACATCCGTTCGGTACGGTCTCAGGTGTGCAACAACTCACCTGGGTGGACCTTAATGGGGACGGCAATCCAGATGCAGCCATCCTTGATGGCGGGGGCCACCTGCACATCTTCCTGAACCGCCGGTCCGGCAACTTCGAGCAAGCAGACATTTCCCCCAGCCTGGGCCAGGTGAAGGCGATTGCTGCTGCCGATGTCAGTGACAGTGACACGCTCGCCCTGCTGGTGGTGAAGAGTGATGGGAGCATTGTTCGACTGCTTACGCCCGACGAAGGCCGGCACTGGACGTCCATTGACGTTGCAAAGGTTCCGGAGGCTGCCCACGCACTCGCTGGCGCTGTGCGCCTGTATGCAGCGGACCTGGATAACAACGGTGCCGTGGACCTGATCCTTTCACCAGTCAGCGGCAATGCCTTTAAACCCGTCATCTGGTTACAGAGC
Organism: Verrucomicrobia bacterium Tous-C9LFEB; assembly: GCA_964658105.1. Classification (GTDB taxonomy): domain Bacteria; phylum Acidobacteriota; class Terriglobia; order Terriglobales; family Acidobacteriaceae; genus Granulicella. The sequence goes on from CAZZXY010000005.1 coordinate 36,126, forward strand.
GTTTCCAACAACTTCAGCCTCTTCTCGGGTGGACCCACCTCGCTGCGGGTCTTTGCGCTTTCTGATCTAAAGCAGGATGGCCATCTCGCACTGGTGGGGCTTACGAACGAGGGTAGGGCGACGGTCGCGTCGAGTCGTGGCACCAGGGACTATCATTGGCAGACAATTCGGCCTCGGGCCAAACTGGCAACAGGCGACCAGCGTGTCAACTCCTTTGGCGTCGGTGGCGAGATCGAGATTCGCTCGAGCTTGCTGGTCCAGAAGCAACCCATCACCGGGCCCGCGCTGCATTTTGGCCTGGGCGACGGAAAACAGACCGATGTTGCGCGCATTCTTTGGCCAAACGGTTCCGTACGTGCCGAGTTCAACCTGAAGAGCGATAAGCAGATTGTGACAGAGCAGCGCTTGAAAGGCTCCTGCCCTTTTCTGTTTGCCTGGAACGGCCATCGGATGCAGTTCGTGAAGGATTCTGTGCCGTGGGGATCGGCGATCGGCCTGCGTATCAACGCGCTCGGCACGGCGAAGATCGCGGCCACCGAGGAGTGGTACAAAATCGGTGGCGATCAACTGCAGCCGAAAGACGGCTTCTATGACCTGCGCATCACTGGTGAGCTCTGGGAGAGCTATTACTACGATTCAATGGCGCTGATGACGGTTGACCACCCCCGGGGCACGGAGGTCTTCGCGGACGAACGCTACGATGTACCCGCGGTCAAACTGGCAGTGACGTCCGTGGCCGAACCACAGCCGGTGGTGCGCGCCGTGGATGACGATGGACATGACGTGACGCGTATCGTCCGTGCGCTGGACGGAACGTATCTCGACAACTTCGGCCGTGGTCAGTACCAGGGAGTCACGCGCGATCACTTCGTCGAGGTCACGCTACCGGAGAACGCCCCGACGCAAGGGCCGCTGTGGCTGATTGCAAAGGGCTGGCTGCACCCTTCCGATTCGTCCATCAACGTCGCCCTCGGCCAGGGCTCGGCGGAAAAACCGCAATGGCTAAGTCTCGAGATCCTCGGTAAGACCGGCAAATGGCGTGTGGCCAAGTCGAATCTAGGCTTTCCTGCTGGGCGCAACAAGATCTGCCTTATCGACCTAGCAGGTGTCTTTCAGCCAGGCGACGCTCATCGTCTTCGTCTACGTACCAATCTGGAGGTTTTTTGGGACCAGATCCAGTGGGCGCAAGGGCTTCCTGCTGCGCCGATGCATGTGCAGCGTGTGGAGCCTGCCGTTGCCGACCTTCATTACCGTGGATTCTCTGTGATCAAACAGGCAAACGCCTCCTCACCGGAGATTCCCCAGTACGACCAGGTTGAAGGAACCTCGCAACGTTGGCGGGATCTGGAAGGGTTCTACACACGCTTTGGCGACGTGCGTGAGTTACTCGCAGGCATCGACGATCGTTACGTCATCATGAATGCCGGCGACGAAATGACACTACGCTTCACCGCTCCTGCTCCACCTCCGCCGGGCTGGGTGCGTGACTTCATCATCGCCGGCGATGGCTGGATCAAGGACGGCGATTACAACTCCACCTATTCGCAAACGGTACTGCCCTACCCGTACCATGCTCGTCGCGAGTACAACACAGCGCCGGGGGCGCTCGAAGATGACTTGGCCTATCGCCATCACGCGGGGGATTGGCAGACCTACCACACGCGTTACGTGACGGCGAAGGGCTTCGTCGACGCACTCAGGAGCGGTGCAGGACAATGAACCGGGCCACAATCGTTCGATCGGTCGTAAGCACTTTGTTCTTAGGATTGCTCGCCACACCCCTCCTTGTGCGGCGAGCCTCGATGAAGAAGCAGCGGGCCGCTTCAGCGACGCTGGACGAGAAAACAGCGATCGCGAGACACGGGTTCTACCTGCAGGAGAGCTCCCGCGCTGCAGGTATCGACTTCGTTCATCAGGCACCCACGCTCGATCCGAAGTTGAACCACATCATGCCAGAGGTGGCCTCCATGGGCGCGTCGGTTTCCATTGTTGACTTCGATCGCGATGGCTGGCCTGACATTTATGCGACGAACAGCGCGTATGGTGCGCAGAACCACCTGTACCGCAACATGCACGACGGCACCTTTCGCGATGTAGCGGGCCGGATGGGACTCGGCGACGTAAATCGGCCTGGCACCGGCGTCTCCATGGGCGCAGTCTGGGGAGATTATGACAATGACGGCTACGAGGATCTGTTCTTAGTGAAGTGGGGCAAGCCCGAGCTCTACCACAATGACGGCGGGAAAGGCTTTACCAGGGTGACCGACGCAGCGACCCTGCCGCCCTGGATCAACGCCAATACCGCACTCTGGTTCGATTACGACGGCGATGGTCTTCTGGACCTGTTTGTCGGCGGCTATTACGCCGAAGACGTCGACCTCTGGCACTTGAAGACGACCAAGATGATGCCGGAGAGCTTTGAATATGCCAAGAATGGCGGGCGCAAATACCTATTCCACAATCTCGGCAACGGGCACTTTGAAGAAGTGAGCGCCAAACTGGGCATCGACAGCCGGCGCTGGGCGCTCGCCTCGGCTGCCGCCGATCTTCGCGGGACAGGGCACCCTGATCTTTTCATCGCGAACGACTACGGCGTCTCAGAACTGTTCGTAAATGACGGCAAGCGCTTCCAGGAGGAAGGCCAAAAGAGCGGCGTGGGGTTCGCCCCCAAGAGCGGCATGAACGTTGCCGTGGGCGACATCTTCAATCAAGGCAAATACTCGGTGTACGTCTCCAACATCTCCGAAGAAGGTGTCCTGATCCAGGGAAACAATCTTTGGGTGCCAAAGGAGAACACAGGCACTGGCACTGTCGTCTATGAAAACATGGCCCGCGACCTGGGGGTTGAGCTGGGCGGCTGGAGCTTCGGCGCGCAATTCGGTGATCTGAACAACGACGGCAATCTGGATCTCTATTTGACCAACGGCTATGTGTCACTCGACCGCAATAGGAGTTACTGGTACGACTTCGCCAAGGTCGCCGGGGGCAACGCCGCCATCATTTCCGACGCCGATCACTGGCCCGCTGTGGATGGCCGCAGCCACTCCGGGTACCAGCAAAAGCGCGTGTGGCTGAACGATGGCGCTGGCAAATTCGTAGATGTGGCTGCGGCGGTAGGCGTGAGCGACACGTACGACGGACGTTCCGTCGTCATGGCAAACCTCTTCAACGATGGAGCCCTGGACGTCGTCGTAGCGAACCAGCGGGGGCCGCTGCTGCTGTACCGCAATAGGGTCGACCCAAGGAATCAGTGGATTGAGTTCGCGCTGGAAGGCACGAAGAGCAACCGCAGTGCCATTGGTGCGCAGATCACGGTCCGCTGGAACGGCCAGCAACAGATCCAACAGGTCTCCGGCGGAAACGGATTCGCCGCACAGAACGACCGGCGTCCTCATTTCGGTTTAGGTCCGTCTCCACATTTGGATGGAGTTCAAATCCGGTGGCCGTCTGGTAGGATTCAGACGCTGTCGGACCCGAAGATCGGGCAGTTGAACAGCATCAAGGAGCCGGAGTGAGCGTCCAGACCATCGCGGTGCCCTCGTTGACCAAGACGGTGACCACGACATCGTGGCGTAAGTGGCTTTCCATGGAGAATCGCTTTCTCCCTCCTGCGTTCATCACGCTCATCCTGCTTGTTGGCCACTTCTCCTTCGGCATTCTGGAAAGCTGGACGCGAACGCTGCTAGCAATTACCACAAGCATTGGTGTCGAACTGATTCTGGGCAAGCTTGTCGTCGGCAAATGGCCGAACGTCGCGAGTGCTTACATCAGTGGCATCAGCGTTGGCATCCTGTTGCGCTCGCCCGCTTTCTGGCCGTACGTCGTATGCGCCGCGCTGGCGATTACTTCGAAGTATGTGGTGCGTTACAGAAACAGGCACCTCTGGAATCCCTCGAACTTCGCTATCTGCGTCGTGATCTTTCTGGCTGCAGATACGGTTGCCACTCTCAGTATCCAGTGGGGCAACAACATCTGGGCAATGCTGGTCATCTGGGCTCTCGGATCCACGATTATCTGGCGTCTGCGGCGCTTTCACATCTGCGCCACATATGTGCTGTCGTTTGTACTTTTTGCGGCGTTACGCTCACGGATCGTCGGCGATCCATTCCTTTCAGAGCTTTCACCCATCACCGGCCCCGAGTACCAGTTGTTTATCTTCTTTATGATCACCGACCCAAAGACCACAGTGCGTTCCAAAGTGGGCCAGTGCGGCGTCGCGTTCGCCGTTGCTTCGGTGGAGATGGTGCTGCGATTGAACAGCAGCATCTACGCTCCCCTGTACGCTCTCTTTCTCGTGGGGCCACCTGCTCTACTGCTCTCGACCTGGTGGAACGGAAGGCGAGAGAAACGCATGCAACAGCAGCCAGCCTCCGGCATGGTGCTCGCGTAGCCAGCAAGGCCGCTGGCGTTCCAAAACAAACCTTGTTTCAGGATCTCCCATTGTTCTCAGTTCGGTCCGCCCCTGTTTGCCTCTTCTCATTGAGCGTTGCGTTAACGCTGTGGGGCTGCCACAAAGCTCTGCAACCCGCTGAGACTTCAGAAACACACCCAAGCCGCCCAGCTTCCTCGAGTCCGGTTGCCCAGCAATCGACGATGCCGGATCCGGCTGTGCAGCCATTGGCTGTTCCCGTTCGCCCGTCCGGTCCCGTCACCTTTGCAGATGCAACCGCCGCTGCTGGCATTCACTTTCGGCACAACAACGGAGCCTTCGGCACCAAGTATCTTCCTGAGACCATGGGCAGCGGCGTCTGTGCCCTGGATTATGACGGGGATGGACTGCAGGACATCTTCTTTGTGAACTCCGCCGACTGGCCAACTCATAAGAAGATACGAACCACCGGAGCGCTTTATCACAACAACGGAGATGGAACGTTCACAGACGTGACGCGTAGCTCCGGGCTCAGCGTCGAGATCTACGCAATGGGTTGCGCCGTCGGTGATTTCGACAACGATGGCCGCGACGACCTCTACATCACGGCGTTGGACGGAAATCACCTGTTTCACAACCTGGGCGGCGGCAAGTTCACGGATGTCACCGCGCGTGCAGGTGTGAAAGATGCAGGCTTCTCGACAGGATCGGTCTGGTTCGACTTCGACAATGACGGTAAGCTGGACCTCTTCGTGTCGCACTATGTTGACTGGTCCGTCGCCACAGATCAGACCTGCTCTCTTACCGGCAAGGGCAAGTCCTACTGCACACCAGAGGCCTACAAGGGCCAGAGCGCAACGCTCTTTCATAACAAGGGCAACGGTGTCTTCGAAGACGTAACGAAGAAGGCCGGCCTCTATGATCCGACCAGCAAGTCCCTGGGCGTAGCGCTACTTGATTTCGATGATGATGGCTGGCTTGACCTCTTTGTCGCCAATGACACGCAGCCCAACAAGCTGTACCGGAACAACCATAACGGCACCTTTACGGAGAGCGCCTTCGCTTCGGGTGTAGCCTTCAGCGACGCCGGCAAAGCGCGTGCCGGGATGGGTGCGGATTCAGCCGATTATGACGGGTCAGGCAAGCTGGGCTTGCTTGTTGGAAACTTCACCAATGAGAGCCTGGCGTTGTATCACAACGAGGGCGGCGGTCTGTTCGCGGACGCCACACCCGCCTCTGGGATCGGACCCTCCTCCGCGAAGTCCCTAACGTTCGGGACGTTTTTCTTCGACTACGATCTCGACGGACGGCCCGACATCTTTGCTCTCAACGGGCACGTCGCGGACGACATCAGCGACGTGCAGCCCACACTGAAATACGCAGAGCCTCCTCTGCTCTTCCACAATCGTGGCAGCGGTAAGTTCGACGATACGTCAGAGAAGGTGGGCTCCGCATTTCGCCAGCCCGTCGTTGGTCGAGGGGCCGTTTTCCTGGACTTTGATAACGACGGCGACCTTGATCTCGTGTTTAACATCTCGAATGGTCCCGCTCGGCTGTTGCGGAATGATGGCGGAAACGCAAACGATATGCTCCGGGTGAGGCTCATCGGCACGCGGTCTAATCGCGATGGCATCGGGGCCCGAGTTACAGCAAGGGTCGGCAGCCATCACCAGATGCAGATGGTCAAGAGTGGCTCAAGCTACCTCTCGCAAAGCGAGTTCCCCCTCACCTTTGGACTTGGTAAGCCATCGCCTGAGAAGATCGTCTCACTGGACATCGCCTGGCCAAGCGGTCGCAAAGAGAGCGTAATGAACACACCTGCGAATCAATTCATCACCGTGCAGGAAGGCAAAGGCGTCATCGCATCCAGGCCGCTGGTACTGACAGCCTCACCTAGGAAGTAATCAGACGGAGGTAGCAGCAAAACCCGTGCGCTGCAGCAGACTCTCTATCGCTTCAGTGCTCGCGCCTACCTTGTGTGCGCCTGCAAACAAGTCGGCAGCCTGTACTGGATAGCAATGATCACTTGGCTGCTTACACAATCCAGCAACGTCGAACCGTTCGATCAGTGCGAGGATTTCCGTTTGAAGGCAGAGCTTCTCTGCGGGGCTCAATGACTGCCGGGCACGCGCGGTGATACGACGGAACTCAGGTCCGAAGACCTCATCGTTGTGCAGCAGAAAAGACTTCGCAAGTTGGGGAGTGCCTAGTCGCCGCACCGTTTCGGCGTAGCTTGCGGCTGTGAAGTACAACAAGGAGAGCGTGCGGAACATGGGGAAATCCGCCATGTTCGCGTACAGTGCGCCGATGAGCCGCGACGTTGCCAATAACTCGGCGTCAGTCTCATCAGCATAGCGCGCAAGGCTCGTCGTGAACGCTGGGGTGTTCCAGTCACGCTCCAGCATCTCTCCCACGCGAGATATGCCGAGTAGCGTTAACGGGAACCCTGTGGAGAGCAGTGGATCGACAAAGCCAGCGGCCGAGGGCAACAGAGTCCAGCCCTCACCGGCAATCTTTGCACTGCGAAACGGGAGCTTCGGCGAGAAGGAGAATGGTCTCGTTGCTTGCGCGTTGGCGAACTGCTGCTTCACTTCGGGTAAGACGTCCAGCACTCTCTTCCAGGCGTCCTCTTTTTCCGCGAAACGAAAGCGCTTCGCAACCGCGGGCGATCCCGCGACTCCCGCGCTGGTCCATCCATTATTGAAGTGCAGCACCCACATCCATCCACCCTCAAAGACGTGGTGCAGTGCCGCAGCGTCTGGAGGATATGGTGGAGTGCCTGCTGCATAGTGCTGAGTTCCCCCGAAGTTCTCCACCCCCGTGAAGTGGCTGAACAACGCGGAGGTCTCGGGATAATCCGGCAGGGGCGCCTCTTGCAGAGACAGCACGCGATGCAGCAAGCCCCGTGGTCCAGTGGCGTCAATGATGAAATCGGCAAGAAAGTGCAAATGCGCGTCGCCCTGCCGACAGTTCACATGCCACACCGAATCCTCGCGGTCCATCTGGTGAACATCACAGCCGTCGAGGTAATCCACGCCCAGGGCGCATGCCTGCTTCAGCAGCAATTGGTCGAAATCAGCCCGAAACCAATGCGTGTCTGCGATCGCGTCATTCGGACTCGCAGCCACCAGCAAGTGACGGTCGGTTGCAGTTGCATTCTTGGGGCTGCTGGAGGAGACATCATGATGGAAAAAGGTAAAGCCGCGCTTCAGTCCACAGCCGACCTCCGGGTAGGTGTGCTGCCATGTGCCCCACTTGGTCAGTGGCTTCAGCATGGGGAGGTCGTACCTGTCAGCCAGGGTCTCTAAAAGCAGGTTGCTCAGCGGAGTCGAGGATTCTCCAATGACAACGCGCGGGTGTCTGCCCTTTTCCAGCATGACCACAGAGAGCCCGAGCCGTCGGGCGATCATAGCCATGAGGGATCCAGCGAAGCCGGAACCTGCAATCGCGATGTCATAACGCTGCTTCAGTCAGCACCTCCGCAGGCGTCGCATATCACCCGCTTCTCTACTAGTTGGGAAAGATTCATTCGTCGCAGTCGATCCTTGCGCGTGCCTCCGCAGTCTGTGCAGCACAGCAAGCGGTCGAGGTCCCAAAGATCGAGAACCACGCGACCGGCATGACGGTTCACGCCATAGTCCAGAGCATCCTCCACCACAGAAAGAGTCGGTGGTGCAAACTCACCTGCTTCCCCAAGCTGCTCCATTGCACCGTTACTAGCGCGTGTGGGTATCAGGGCAACCACGGTAGCGCCGCAGTTCTGTGCGAAGTCCATCGACTGGCATGCCCAAAACAACGACTCTTCAGCTTTCATGAAAGGAGGTTGCACAAGAACGAACGAACGCAGTGCAATACCGCTGATCTGTAGTCGCGAAGCCGCTGCAGCATATTGCTCCAGCGTCATACGCTTGTTTAGTCTTTCGAGCACGGCAGCATGCGCCGTTTCGAGTCCCATCGCGACTTCTAGTTGGCCTTCGACCATGTCCTGAAAGCGGAGGCAGTCTTCACTCACCAGTGCCGGATGACATTCCACGATGACTCGTTCAAAGGGCTGCAACAGGTCCGCAATGGCGGCGTAATCCTGCTGCGGGATCGCACCTGTATCAAAGAAGCTGCCGCTGTTGTAAAGCTTGATCTGACGCGCGGGGGGGAGGCGGCTTAGGGCGTATTCAATCTGCCGCGGAATGTCACCGGCGGCTACCGGCGACGCGAGCGTGTGACGCCACAGATCGCACATGACGCATCGCCAGGGGCACTCCCGATTGGTTAGGAAGAGGGTCGCAACATTGCCTACGGTGCCATCAGCAAACCGCTCCGGCTCCACGAGAAACGCGTAGGGCTCGTCGGTATTCAGTGGCACGCGTCCGCCACGACGCGCCAGGATCCAGCGGTCGCGCTCGGCTGCGGTTTGCGGGTACACAGAAAGCGTGGTGCCCATCACTGGTACATGGCAAGGAACTGTCGGCGGTAGTCCGCCTCTGCAAAAGGAAGGCGATGCCGCAGATCCGTTTGCGGCAACGCCCCATGCTGAAAGCGACGTTTATCAAAGACCGGCATTGCAAACCCGGTGACCGCCTGTATGCCGCGGCGGACGACCTCGCCCTTCAGTGCGTACAGCCGCGGCACATCGTAGTCAGTTAGCTTGATGAACGGGATGTCTTCTGCGACCGCGATGACCTGCGGCCGGGTGAATGGGCTGAAACCACGAAATCCGAGCCTGGTTGCTGGCGCATAGGTGCGCGTGTAGGAGCGGCTCAGTCCCCCGCTGTAGGTCTGCGAGTGCTTGATCTTTCCCACGCCCCAGCCTTCCTGGTACAGCATGGAGTTGTTGACTACGCTGCGTATCGTGAGCTCCGGGTTTTCCTCGATGGGGTAGTCCTTGAGGTTCTCGTCGCCACCATCTCCGTCGAGGAGGTACTTCCAATCCGGATAGCGCGCGCGAATGCCCTTGCACAAGGCAAGCGCCATGCTGGCAGACTCCACGTCCAGAGACTTGTAGTCCTCAATCACCCGAATGGTTTCGCCCGGGTCGATTGTGGCAGGACTCACCTCAATCGGTTCAAGAAAGAGACCCAAGCCCACGGCGTCCAGGAACGCGCGTGCCTGTTGCACATCAGGGCCACTGCCGAGGTCCAGCACAAAGGCCTTCAGCCGCCCAAGATGCATGCCGCGCTGCTTCATCGCGTGGTAGGTCGTCAGAAAGACGGCGCCGCTGTCGACTCCGCCGGAAAAACACACCCCCAGCGGCTCATTGGCAGGTACATGTTCCAGCCAAAGACCGATCTCCTCGGCAAGAGCTGCTATGTACCGCTGGCCGATGATGTCGAGATCAGGCGGCAAAGTCCCCATCGTAGGCGTAAAGAAGCGCGTGTACACCGGATCAGGATCAGGGCAGCCTACCAGCTGGATCTCAGTCACATGATGGGCGGGCACCATACGCGTGTAGCTCGGGTGAAACTGACTTTCCAGACCTTCAGACCGCAGGTGCTCAAGGATGGCATCGATGCGGGAGGCAACGATCAATACTGGACCTTCCTTTCGCTTGGCGAGGAAGTAGCGCATCGGACGGTCCAGCGACCGTGCCATGCGTACCACTTTGCCCTCGCGTGCAATCAGCGCGAACGACCCCTGCAGCCGAAGAATGGCTTCGGCTGGCTGCGTCCGCAGCACCGCCCGCGCATCCTCGGCGGACAAGCTATAGAGATCGTTTCCTTCCGGGTCCAAGAGATCCACGACGCGTTCAATGTACTGATCCAAGGCAACCTCTTTGCAATGCAATTGCGAACATTCTATCGCTTGCGCAACGCCCTGCGCTCCTGCAGCTGGTTGGCTTTCAGCACATCCGAATTTGCGGGATGCCTCTTGCCAGGACGGAACGCTCGCTGCACAACTGCATCTCTGCTCACGTATCATCACTTGCCAGTGGTGTCCATGAACGTTACGCGTTGGCAAGCCCGCTTCTCTTCCATTTCCGCCTGTTTCGGCCACCGATACCGACCACCCTGCCGAGCGATTCTGCTACTGAGTTTGTCATCGTTGCTGCCCGGGATTTCGACTCGCGCCCAAGCGGCGACGGGGCCGGGGTCGGCACAGAGCGCAGCTCGCTCCAACAACGTTGGGGTGGCATACATGAACCAGCAGTTCATGGAAAAGGCGCTGCATAAGTTCGAGGAAGCCAGACAGGCAGATGCGGCGGCTGTGATTCCACTCGTGAACGAAGGGGTGGCTTACCTCTATCTGCGCAAGCTGCCGGAAGCCGAAGAGACTCTGAAAAAGGCGACGTCGCTCGATCCCAAGAGCGTCCGTGCGTGGTACAGCCTTGGGGTGGCCGCTTTCACCGGAGGAGCTCAGGACGAAGCACTCAGTGACTTCCAGCACGCTTCCGCGATCGATGCCCAGGATGCCGATACTCACTACTTCATTGCGACGATCTATTCCAGCCAGAAAAGATTCGACGAGGCCGTTCCAGAGTTCAACACGGCACTGAGCCTGAATCCACTGCATGCGTCGGCGCAGTTCGGTCTTGCGCGTGTGTTGCAACGTCAGGGCAAGGTTGAGGACGCCCGGGTGCATATCAAGCGTTTTCAAGACATCACCGATAAAAAGATCGGGATGCTGATGAGCGCCTCGTATGGAGAACAGGGGCGCTATGCGACCGTGCAGGACATGCTCGGGACGCCTTCCAACGCCGCACCCATGATTCCTGTGACCTTTGTCGCAGAGAATGGCCCAATCGCCACGGAAACGCAGGTGGGCACGGGCAAGAGCGCCTCCGGCGGCGTCTGCGTGCTGGACATACAAGGGGACGGCAGCAAGAACGTCGTCGCGACGACGACCGGCGAAGGCTTACGCGCCTACAGCATCAGCAAAGGGGGAGTCCCGGAGGTTCTACCGGCTACCGCAACCGGCCTGATCGCGAAAGGTGATGGCGTCTCCTGTGCAGTGGGGGATTTCGACAACGATGGACTTCCGGATCTAGCGCTCGCGCTGACCGATCGTGTCCTTCTGTTCCGCAACCTCGGCCATGGTAAGTTTGCCGATGTCACGGACAAGGTCGGCCTCAGGTCGCTGAATAAGCCCGCAGGTATCACCTTCGTTGACTTCGATCACGATGGAGATCTCGATCTCTTCGTGACAGGTTCGCCTACAGCGGCAGGGGCCAGCGTACTTTGGCGCAATAATGGCAACTCCACTTTCACCGAGTGGACCACGGCACCAGGTCTTGCGGGAACGGGCAACACCATCGGGGCCGTGCTGTCCGATGTCAACAACGATCGAGCGGTGGATCTCTTTGTGAGTGGCGACGGTACCGCCCCGCAGCTCTACCTGAATCAACGCGAGGGCGCCTTCAAACAGATCGCGTTGTACGCCAATGCGGCGCTTGCGACCAGTCGTGGTCTCGCCGTAGCCGACTTCAATAAAGATGGCCTCATGGACGTTGCCGTGACGCACACCGGCGCTCCGGGCCTAAGCCTGTGGCGGAATGTGGACGGCAGTCGCTTTGAACGGGTAACAATCAATCTGCCGGGCGTCATCTCCGCTTGGGGTTTGACCCCGATCGATTTTGACAACGATGGCTGGATCGATCTGGCAGCTCTCGTCGAGACCTCCACGGGTACGCAGTTGCGGATGTTGCGGAATGAAGGCGGCATGGGTTTTCAGGACGTCAGCGAGGCCCTGGGCCTGCGCAAGCTGAACCTCTCGGGAGCGCGCTCCGTCGTTGCCGCTGACGTCAATCTGGACAATGCAGCGGATCTGGTGATTGGACGCGTCGATGCGCCACCCCTGGTGCTACGCAACGTGGGTGGCAATCGCAACCATTCTCTCCGAATCAGTCTCGCTGGCCTTGCCGATAACAAGAGTGCTATCGGCACCAAGGTTGAGGTCTTCTCCGACGGGAACTGGCAAAAGTTCGAGGTGCCCGGCGCGTCCGGGTACATGGGCCAGGGCGCCACGGAGCTGATCGCCGGGCTGGGCTCCAGCGAACATGCCGACGTGGTCCGCCTGCTGTGGCCTACGGGCGTCCCTCAGGATGAACTGGACATCGCAGCGAACAAGCCGCTCGCGCTTACGGAGCTTGATCGCCGCGGCAGCTCCTGTCCTGTCCTCTTTGCCTGGGATGGGGCGAAATACACCTTTGTCTCGGATGTTATTGGCGCGGGCGTGGTCGGGCACTGGATGTCCCCTACCTCACGCAACCAGCCTGACTCCGACGAGTGGACCAAGATTGATGGCAACATGCTGCACGCCCGTAAAGGGCAACTTAGTGTGCGGTTCGGTGAACCCATGGAAGAGATCAACTACATCGATCACCTTCGCCTCGTCGCGGTCGACCACCCCGCGAACACGGACGTTTACCCCGACGAGAAGTTTCTCACTGAACCGCCGTTTGCTTCCGGCAAAACCATGGTTGCCTCCTCAGCAACGCATCTGCCTCTGGGCGCGTGGGGCGATCATGGTCAAGACGCGCTCGCAGTCCTGTCCAAGCGAGACCACCACTACCTCCAGGATTTCAAGAATCTAAGTTACGCTGGCTTTGCCAACGATCACACCCTGACGCTTGACCTTGGGTCCTGGTCACCCCAGAACCCGATCCGCCTCTTTTTGCATGGCTATGTCGAATATTTCAGTGCTAGTTCCATGTATGCCGCGTGGCAGGCGGGCATCCAGCCACAGCCGCCCAGTGTGGAAGCTCAGATGCCGGACGGCAACTGGAAGCTCATCATCGCCGACATGGGCTTCCCTGCGGGACTGCCGCGAACGATCGTCGTTGACCTTACCGGCAAGCTGCCCGTGGGAGCGCGTCGCCTCCGCCTCAAGACGAATCTACAGATCTACTGGGATCAGGTGCTGGTGGATAATGGCCCGGATGCAGGGGCAACCGCGCACACTACGGAGTTGCCGCTGACCTCGGCGCACCTCGCCTTCCGTGGCTATCCGAAGCAGGTTGATTTGGAAACGCCCGGTGATCTTACCTACGACTACCAGAGCATCAGCATGACCGGCCCGTTTGGCTGGCAGCGCGGCAGCTACACCCGTTATGGTGATGTCACTCCGCTTCTCACGCAGCGCGACAATCACTACGTTATCTTCGGTAGCGGAGAAGATATCGATGCGGAGTTCAGTGATGCGTCCCTGCCATCGTTGAAGCAAGGCTGGAAGCGCGACTATTTCTTCTATGCTGACGGCTTCGTCAAGGACATGGACTTCTACGAGGCCCTTCCTTTCACGGTAGCGGAGATGCCCTTTCACGAGATGTCGAGCTATCCCTATACCTCGCGCGAACGTTTCCCTGACGGAGCTGATTCGCTCGCGTACCGCCTCGAGTGGAACGACCGTATGGAGACCGGCGAGCGCACGCAGCGCTTTCAGTTCGACTACAGGCACAAGATTTCAGAGCCGATTCAGAAGTGATTTGCCGTGACGCTCTACAAGGAGCTACAACAATCTCGTCGAGAACATCAGTCTAAGCTCCAGTCCATGGCAAGGAACGCTTGTGATGCCCATTCGTCGTATCGCCATTTGTCTCCTTGGTATCGGCCTGTCACTACAGGCGCAACAGCCGGATGCCGCTCCGGTAACCCTGACGCCACACCGGCTGCACGCGCACTCCTCAAACAAATCGACGCGGTCTCCGGCGCAGCTACCTTAAGCGGGGAGCACAATTACCCGAATACTGTTTCCCGCTACAGTGATCGTGTCTATGAGCTGACGGGGCATTACCCGGCCATCTTTGGGCAGGACTTCGGATTTTCCGCGGGCGAGGACAAGGACTCCACGCTGAGCCGCTCTTCGATGATCCAGGAGGTGATCCGGCAATACCGGTCCGGCGCCGTGATCGCGCTCTGCTGGCACGCCGTCCGCCCTACGGAGGATGAGCCGGTCACCTTCCACGACAGTGTGCAGGGCAAGCTGACCGATTGGGAGTTTCAGCAGGTGATCACGCCCGGCACCGAGCTCCATGCGCGCTGGGAGCGTCAGGCAGATCGCATCGCCGGCTACCTTCGCGAGTTGCAGGACGCAGGTGTGCCGGTTCTCTTCCGCCCGTATCACGAGATGAACGGCAACTGGTTCTGGTGGGGCGGGCGGCCTGGACCGAGCGGTACAGCGGCTATTTACCGCATGATCTTCGATCGGTATGTACACGTCCATCACCTCAACAATCTCATCTGGGTGTGGAATGTAAACGCTCCATCAGCAAACGCTGGCCCCGTGGACCAGTACTGGCCCGGGCCGGCCTACGCCGATGTGGTGGCCATTGATATCTACGGAGGATTCGAACAAAGCTACTACGACAGCATGCTGGCACTCGCGGGCACTCACAAACCTGTTGCGCTTGCCGAGGTAGGGACTATGCCGACCCTCGAGGTACTGGCCAAACAGCCGCGCTGGGCGTACATGATGATGTGGAGCGGCTCGGCCGAGGATTCTAATTCGCCTGCGCAGTTGAAGGCGGTTCTCAGCGCGCCCAACGTCATAGATCGTGGCGATCCGCGTCTGTCACCGCCGCTCCCCTTTTCAACCATTCAGTTGAATCCACAGGACGTGACGGCAACGCCTGCAACACGCGCGATGCTGGCACGATTCCCTACACCCGCCACCATGGGTGCGACGCAAACTACGAAGGCCAGTCAAAAAGCAACGGGTCCTCCGATTGCAGAGTTAGCTGTTAGCGATCCGAACGCCCCAGAGGTCGCCGATCGCGTGCGTAGCATAAGCAAAGCCGGCCAACTACCGTTACTGCGCTGGACACCGACCTCCCCCACGGGAAAAGGCGACGTGCCCCTGGACGACTTCGAGTGGGCCGAGCTGCGCCATTTCGGGACTTCTCTGAATCGGCAGTGGCGAGACGAGATCGAGCCGTTTGCCCGTCTGCTGGAGCGTCTGCAGAAAGAGGGTACGCCGGTCTTGCTGAGTGCCCTGCCCGAACCGAACAGCGATACGTACTGGTGGGGCGCTCACCCCGGCCCTGAAGGCTCCCAGGCGTTGCTGCGGGAGATCCACGCGAGTTTTGCGGCACGTCACCTGAACAACATCGTGTGGGTCTGGGAGCCTGTGATGGGTGCTCCAGGGCGGGACTCCGTCCGGCGCAGCGCTCCCATGGAAGACTTCTACCCTGGGCCGCTCAGCGCGGATTTAATCCTGGTTGACCAGTCAAACCCTGGCCAGGACCCGGGCTGGGCCTGGCACATTCTTCGCCAGTTCAGCGGTCCCAAACCCCTGGGCGTCCGCACCCCGTCGACAGACGCCGCGGCCACGGGGAGGTTTGATTTCGTAGTACCCCTGACCCCAGCCGCACCAGTCGCGAACAGCGCCCCCTTCACCCGTTGATGCTCACCGGAGACTCGTTCGTGATGCCGCAGTTCAGCTGTCTGGCGTTTGCTTTTTTGCTGGTTTGTCCTCCTGCCGCCTTGACCCAGGTCCACTACGACCCAAATCCTGCAGCGATCGTCGAGCTGACTACGGGCAAGCTGCAGGGCGCGGAACCAGCGGCAGGGGTGCGCGCTTACCTGGGCATTCCTTACGCCAAAGCACCGGTTGGCCCGCTACGCTGGCGTCCTCCACAGCCATTCGGCAAGCTGAGCGTCGATCCCGCGACGCCTCGGCCGGCAACGGCCCATGGTGCCCCATGCGCGCAGCAGAAGTTTGGCTGGAATAACGGCTCAGCCGAGCACGGTACGGAGGACTGCCTGTTTTTGAACGTGTGGTCGCCGGCTGCGGGCGCTCGGCACCCCGTGATGGTCTACGTCCACGGAGGTTCCAACACAGCGGGCAGTGCAGCCGAAGAGCTCTCGAACGGACTGCAGTTGGTCCCCCGCGGTGTGGTCCTGGTCACCCTGGACTACCGGCTCGGTATCTTCGGCTTCCTTCGCACGCCGGCCCTTGATGCGGAAACAGCCTCGGGCGCTTCGGGCAACTATGGTCTTCTGGATCAGATCGCCGCGCTGCATTGGGTGCACGACAACATCGCGGCCTTTGGTGGCGATCCGGCTAATGTGACCCTTTTCGGCCAGTCGGCCGGTGCTGTGGATACTGGGCTGCTCATGGCCTCACCGCTGGCTCGTGGGCTGTTCCAGCGTGCACTGGAAGAGAGCGGGCAGGTGCTGGGACTCATGCCAACCGCGACGCGGCAACAGTCAGAGGACGCCTGGGCGCCAGTGGCCAAAGCGCTCGGCTCTGATCTCAGGACTATGCGGCAAGCATCTACAGCGGAAGTACTCGTCGCTGAACGCGACGCTCCCAAGCCGCCACCGGAGAACTTCTGGGGATATCGGGGTGCATCGGTGGATGGCTATGTACTGCCTGCACCGCCTGCCCGGATCTTCGCCGAGGGCCATGAGGCGCCAGTGCCCCTGGTGATCGGTTCCAACGTGCAGGAGATCGTGCCGCGTGGGCAGTCCACTGCAGAGGCGAATCACCTCATCGAATATGCCGTGGGACCGCAACGGGCACCAGCCCTAGAGGCGATCTATGCGCAGCCACCTGCCAATCCGCTGGAGGGTGACATGGGTGCGCGCTTCCAAACGGATCGTGACTTCCGCTGCCCCGTCCGTCAGGTTGCGACCTGGCATGCGAGTCACGGTTTTCCGACCTTTGTCTACCAGTTCGATCGTTCAGCCGGGTCGGCGAAAGCGGCACAGCACTCATCGGAGCTGCGCTTCGTCTTCGGCTTTCCGAATGCTGCTTCAAACCCCACCCATGTCGTCCTGGCGGATGACAGCACCGTGGCAACTGAGCTCCAGACACTCTGGACCACCTTCGCCCGCACCGGCACTCCAACACCAGCGGTAGGTTTACCGGATTGGCCGCAGTTCGACCCAGTGCAAGGCAATTACCTTCACTTCGCCTCTGATTCCACGCAGCCAGTTGTCGCTGGGGAACTCGGCGGTGCATCATGTTCGCTGTTGCGCGGCGATCTTCTACCTGGGTCACACTAGTCGGCTAGAACACAACGCCTGTCTAACTGGAGCTGCTGCATACATGCTCGTGCCTCGTCGCCGTTTCCTTTTCGCAGGCTCTTGCAGCCTCTTGCTGACGAGCCGTGTTCCACGCACCCTGGCCCAGCAATCCGCGGCAACTGCCATTCTCGGCACAAACCTGCCGCCCACCGCTGCCAACTATCGCCTCTTTGCCGCGGCTGTGGAGTCCATGCTGCATCACGACGTGCTGGATCCCTGGTATCCGCGCACAGTCGACGAGCAACACGGTGGCTTCTATGCCGACTTTGATCGTCAATGGAATCGCTTGCCCAGCCGCGGGAAGTTCTCCGTGTTTCAGGGTCGTATGACTTGGACGGCGGCTACCGTCGCTGAGCGCCGGCCTGCGTTGAAGGCACAATACCTTCCCTACGTTCGCCATGGTGTGGCCTACCTGCACGACACACTGTGGGACCGCCAGTACGGCGGCTTCCATTGGGGCCTGGGCGACGACGGGCACCCCGCGCCGCAGTTCGGTGATGGAAAACACATGTACGGCATCGGCTTCTGTGTCTATGCCTTGGCAGCAGCCTACAAGGTCGATCCGAACCCGGCCACCCTCGCCTTTGCGCAGCGGGCGTTCGCCTGGATTGAGGAGCACGCGCATGATGACGCGCATGGCGGCTACTATGAGTGGCTCACCCGAGATGGCCTGCCGATGCTGGTGCCGCGCTACACCGCCACGCTCGAGTTCCGTTACGGTGCGGACTCGCCAGTGGGCTACAAATCCATGAACACCCACATCCACATGCTCGAAGCCTATACCGAACTTTACGGCGTGTGGAAAGACGAACGCCTACGCGTACGTGTGGACGAATTGCTGAGAATCGTTCGCGACAAGATTACCGTGCAGCCCGGTGCGATGAACCTGTACTTCACGCCCGAATGGCAGGCTCTTCCCGATCACGACAGCTATGGCCATGATGTCGAAACGACCTACCTGCTCCAGGAAGCCGCCCACGCACTTGGTCAGACTACGGATCCCGCGACGCGGGCGGTCGGCCGCATGCTTGTTGACCACGCTCTCGCGTACGGGTGGGACAACGACAAAGGCGGTCTTTTTCACTCGGGTGCCGCGTTCAGCAGGCCGGATGACCTGCTGAAGGAATGGTGGGTGCAGATGGAGAGTCTCAACGCACTGCTTCTCATGCACGAGCTCTACGGAGCGCAGAGTGACCGTTACTGGAGGGCGTTTCAACAGCAGTGGAGCTACATCCGCACGTACCAGGTAGATTCGCAATTTGGTGGCGAGTATAACCTCGTCAAGCCTGACGGGCAGCCGGTATCATCCGATAAGGGGAGTATGTGGAAAGGCGCCTACCATGATGGGCGTGCCCTGATGAATGTGAGCGACCAACTGAGTGCGATGGCTGACGGGAGGTAGAGCCGGAGGCAGCCGCTGATGCAGCGAAGCGGCCTTACCGGCAACGCGAGGGCCCTCGGGAGGGCTCCTCGCGCACAAGAATGAGACCTACTTGATTGAACCGTTCAGTCCGGCCGGAAAGAAGCCACCACTGCCGGTTCCGCCAGCGTAGACGATGGTCAGAACCTGAGCTGGGGTCAATGCCGGAGAAAGCGAGCCGTTCGTGGTACCCGAAAACGGAGCTGCGCTCGTCGTGGTGATCCCGGTTGTGGCGTCAGTCGAGTTCGTTACATAGCTGGTTGAGGCGTTCACGACGCTCGCGGCACTCCGGACCGTAGCGCCGTTCAAGACTACGAGCTGCCCACCTACACCTACGTCATCCCCTCGCAGGTTCGCCGGAGATCCGGACTTGTCCAGGTTGGCTCGGACGCCGGAGATACCCGTCGTCACCAGACTCGCGGTTCCGGCCGGTCCCAGGGTGGTAGCCACCTGGTCCAGGGCGTAGATCTGCGTACGAATCAGGCCGTAGTGGTAAGCCTCTGTTGCCTGGATCCCTGCCGCCGCGTTCAAGTTAGCTGGAATGGTCAACAACGGAGCTGCGCCACTGTAGGCCGCAACGCCAGTTTCGAAGATGTAGGCCCCGAGGAGAAAGTTGATCTCGCTTGCAAACGGGTCGAAGGTAGTCTGCGTGATCCCCGGCGTGGCAATCTTATTGGTCTTGAAGAACGCCAGGACCGTGGTCCAGAGGGTGTTGAAGCTGGTGTATAAATCGATCGCAGGTTGTGCAACAGCCAGACTTCCCAACGCCGTGCGAAGGAAGTTGATGTGCTTCTGCTCATCACTTGCGATCTCTGCAGCATAGGAAGCCAGAAGAGTATCGGTGAAGGACACTTTGCAAGCAGCCGAGCCGCCCGCTTTGGTGGTGACGGTACCTGCAGTACCTGTACCACTCGTCCCGATACTCGCGTCTGCCAACGTCTGCCCGAAAGCGGCAAGCGAGTAGTAATTGCCTTCCAGATACTCAAGGTTCAGGGCAAAGTTCAGGTAGTCTGTGTCGCTTAGGGCTGGAGCCGTTTGCGCCTGCGTCACCGAGGTCAACGCCAATCCGGCAAGCGCGGCGCCGCCCAGGGTCAACATCCGGCGACGGCTGTTCGCAATGACTTCATCAAGCTGCTGTGTTTCAAGGGTAGCCATCTATATCTCCGTATTTACGCGGTCGTCGCGCTGATGTTGCCGTTCAAGCCGCTGGGGAAGAACGTACCGCTCTTCACGCCTGCGCCACCGGGTGTTCCGTACACGATGTGAAGCACCTCGTCGGGGGTCCGTGCGAAGCCCTGCGCCGTGATAGGGTCAGCAGCAACAATCGTGCTCGCACTCAAAGCGGTTTCCTTGCCGCCGCCAAGGGACGAACGCACCGTGGACACCTGATTGGCGATCGTGACAAGCGCTGGTCCCGCAGCCACGATCTGGGAACGTATCGAGGCTGCGTGATAAGCCTCCACCGCGTGAATACGCACGCCAACGGCCAGATTGGCTTTACTCGTCAGTGCGCCTGCCGCCCCGTGGTATGCCGTTACACCAACGTCCTCGAAGATGAAGGCGCCGATCAAATAATTGTCATAGCTCGAGAAGGGATCGAAGCTGCTACCCAGACCGGCCGCAGTTGCGAGGGCATTGAAGCTGGCAGTGAGATCGATCTTCGGCGCTGAAACTGCAGCGCTGCCAAGTGCATTACGAAGAAGGCGAACGTGGTCCAGTTCGTTCTGAGCCACCTCGTAAATGTAGGCGCTCTGCACAGGCGTCAATTTTGGGATCGCCGATCCACCCGTTGTATTGCTGGTCAGATTGCCGGTGTCCCCCACGCCCAAACCTGTCCCTGTTGCAGCCCGCAGGTAAAACTCCGCCTCCAGGTACTCCAGGTTCAACGCGAAGTTCAGGTAATCAGCGTCGGTCAGACCGCCGGCGGGCGGTGTCGTGGTCGTCGTTGTGGGGGTCTGAGGCAGAGGCAGTGTATCTCCACCGCTGCAACCCACCGCAAGTGAACCAACAATAGCTCCGCCCGTCCCAGCTACAAAACTGCGCCGGGATAAGGAGCGATCAAAAAAATGACTCAGTTTCCGTTCCAATTGGCACTCTCCCTAAAATGAATCGACATCGAACATGTGCTCCAGAAGGCACCCTCTTAACGACTGGTTGCAATTGCACCTGTATTTCAAACCAGGCTCTGCCATGTTGTTCAAACGCTCAGTCTGCTGCTTCCGTCACCTTCAATACCTGATCCCCCGCGACGTTATGCAGGGTCTGCACCTTCCCGGACGGCCAACGAATCTCAACAAGATCGGCCCGCGCGTCTGATCCGAGCCCGAAGTGCACAGGACCATCGCTCGACGAAGCGTACCCTACGCTCGTCGTCATGTGGTTGTACTGTGTACCGCCCATGGCAACAACTTTCAGGCGAGCTCCGATCCCATCCCTGTTGCTCTTCGTTCCGCGTAGCTGAATGTCCAGCCAGTGGCCGCTCCTCGGGCTGCGATTCATCCAGATCTCGGCATCGCGGTCGAGGGCGGTGGCCACAATGTCCACCCGTCCATCTCCGTCCAAATCCCCGAAAGCGCACCCACGATGACGCCCACCACGTGCGGCATCAAAGCCGGCAGTTTCCGTATAAGGCTTCCATTTTCCAGTGTTTCCTGGATTCCGAAACACGGTGTTGAACTGATCGATGTCGGCGCCAGGGATGGGCATCGTTTCGACGTGTCCTCGTGTAACGAACAGGTCCTTCCAACCATCATTGTCCAGATCGTAAAGGGCTGCGCAATAGCCTGCCATCTTCATGCTTGCCTCGCGCATTCCGCTCGACGAGGTGACCTCATGAAAATCCCCCTTTCCCGTGTTTTCGAGCATGGGGAAGGTCTGGTTGTTCAACGCCACATAGGCGATGTCCGGCAGACCGTCATTGTTGAAGTCACGGAAGTCCAACCCCATACCAGAAATGAAGTTGCCGTCTTCCGGCAAGGCCACACCCGACTCAAAAGCAATTTCTTCGAACTTACTGCCCGTGTTGTGAAACAGACTGTTGTAGCTCGCATCATTTGTAACGAACAGATCGGGTTTACCATCCCCGTCGTAGTCAGCAACCCCTACGCCCATGCCTTTTCCAGGATGTTGCCGAATGCCCCACTCTGCGGAGACGTCCTGAAAAGTGCCGTTTCCTTTGTTGAGGAACAACTGATTTGGTTGTGGCTTGTAGAACTTGGGGTGACAGTAATCTCCTACACCACGGAAAGCGCATAGTGGCTTATCGGTATAACTCCACCGCATGTAGTTCACCACGAACAGGTCCAGCAACCCGTCGTTATTGACGTCCACCCAGGCGGCAGTGATACTCCAAAGCGGGCCAAATTCCGGGTCGTTGGATCGGTCAAGACCTGCTGCAGCCGTGACATCAGTGAAGGTCCCATTCCCGTTGTTGTGATACAGCGTGTTCTTGTACACTCCGGCGACAAAGAGGTCGGGGTGACCGTCATTGTCGAAATCACCCACGGCGACGCCCATGTCGTACCCGCTACCGGTCAGCCCCGCTTGGGACGTCACATCTGTGTAGTGATTATTGCCGTCGTTGCGGAAGAGACGATTGGAGTACTTCGCACCGTCTTTCTTCAACGTTGCGATATCTGCTCCGTTAGTGAAGAAGATATCAGGACGTCCGTCGCCGTTATAGTCAAAGACAGCGGTACCCCCTCCCATCGCTTCCGGAGCATTCTTTCCCACCGTCTCATCATCCTCGAAGTGAAAAGGTATCTTCTGCAGATCAAAGTGCAGCGGCGATGAGGCGTTAGGTTGTGGAGACTGCGCCACGACGGACCTCGCAAACAAGACAGCGAACAACAGACTGCCCCAGACTAGCGGGGGACAAAGTGGGAAGCGGGGCCGTGAAAGCATAATTTCCGGGTGGAGCAACGGAAGGACGGCACAGCCGCCCTTCCGTTACAGGCAGTACGTTCGCTAGAAGTAGAACTTGGCAGCCAGGGTCACGAAGCGTGATCCCGTTTTAAAGGCTGGAGTTCCGGTCGTTTGCGTGTTGGTGTTGGAGGTCGCCAGAGACGTGACCGTCAATGGCG
Source organism: Verrucomicrobia bacterium Tous-C9LFEB (assembly GCA_964658105.1). Taxonomy (GTDB): domain Bacteria; phylum Acidobacteriota; class Terriglobia; order Terriglobales; family Acidobacteriaceae; genus Granulicella. Next base: position 58,956 of record CAZZXY010000005.1, read on the forward strand.
TGTGTGTGCCGTCTGGGTTCACTGTGAAGCAGCTGGCGCACGTAGCGTTGCTGGTTTGTGTGAGCGTCAGCTGCGAATCCAATTGGTTCGCTAGACCAAACTGACGCAAGGGGTGATTTAACCAGTTATCCGCATTTGCACGAATCTCAATCCGACGAACCTCTGTCAGCTTGAAGCTCTTGTAAATGCCCAGGTTGCTGTTCCAGTAGTTCGGTGCGCGCATGTACGGCATAATGCTTGGTCCCTGCTGACCATATGCCGGGGTTGTGAAGCAGCTCGGATTGAAGCGCTGCCCCTTCTTCAGGTTTTTCGTCGGATCGCAGGTTACGGCTGGGACCAGCACGTTATAGGCGTTGGTACCGAACCAGCTGGAGGCATTCACCCCGGTGGCGCGGAGCCCGTTGGGTAGGGCAATGCTTTCGTCGGGCAGATCAGGATGATTGACCGTCGGCGTCGTCAAACCGTTCCAGGTTGCGTTCAGGTTGCCACCCAGTGTTGGCTGCAGCGGAGCACCCATCTGGAAAGCGGTGTAGCTCGAAGTCTGCCATCCGTTCACCGCTCCGGCCAGCAACCGGTTTGTGAAGCCCGAGCCATGAATGGCGTTGGGCAAGCGGTAATTCACCGTGAAGTTGATGATGTGGGTGTGGTCATACTCAAGCGGGCCATAGTTGTTCTGGATCACGAACGGATCAACACCCGTGCCGTTGCCTGAGCCGTTATTTGTGCCGCCGTCCCGAATGCCGAGCACCTTGCTGAAGGTGTAGTTCGCGACGTAAGTGACGGTACCGGTTTGTTTCTGGAAGTTGAACTGGAACGAGTTGTAGTTTGAGTAAGGCGAATGCGTGAGCAGGTAAACGTTCTGGTACGCGACAAGCGGACGGAAGTTGTTGGCCTGGAACGTCGGCACGTAGGAAGTTGGATCCTGAGCGCAGTAGATCGAGGGGTCGTTGCCGCAACCTGGGGCAGAGGGCGAAACGTACCGTCCAGTGGTTGGATCTTTCTGGAAGAAGCCTCCAGGAGCCACGTTATTCAGATTTCCCAGATTGCTGTTTCCGCCGTCCAGGTACTCGTTCACACTGCGATTGCCAACCCAGGAGACTTCCACAACCGAACGCCACTTGAATGCCTGCGAGATCGTGGCGTTCCAGTCACTGGTATAGGGAACACGGTTATCGCCCTTTTCCATCGCGTAGATTGAGGAGCCGTTTTGCGCGACGCTCGACGGCGGGGTGAAGGAGGTTACGTTGTTGTAACCCTTGAAGGCATTTGGTGTCCCGTAAGAAAAGGAGCCTTGGGGTCCGTTGCCGGCGTTCCCGACCTCGGTACTTGCCTGGTAGTAGTAGGTTGCGTAACCGCCGCGGACAACCGTTTTGCCGGTGCCAAAGACGTCATACGCGAACCCGAGGCGCGGAGCATAGAAGAAGAGCCTTGAAGGGAAACCGGACATCGGAATGCTTGAGTCGATGGCATTCCACGCCAGACCAGTGTTGTTCGGTGCGCTCTTGCTGTTGACGTAGGTGTTGGGGTTCCACACCTGGAAGCCTTCTGGGATTCCATACCAGTTGCCGATGTGGTCGAAACGCAAGCCGTAGTTGAGGGTTAGCTTCTTCGAAGCCTTCCAAGAGTCCTGAGCATACAGAGACCACTGGTGCCAGCGAAGGTCCTGCGGAACCTGCACATTCTGCTGGGAGTAGCTGGAGATAATCCCGAGTTCGAGATCCGCCACGTAGTTGTTCGTGGAAAGATTGCTGCCGCCGTAGTTGTAGGTTCCATTGTCCGGAACGTTGCTGTTCTGGTAGTTGTGCTGGTTATCCCAGTAAAAGCCAGCCTTCAGGGTGTGCGTTCCAACCAGCTTCGTGACGTTGTCGTAGAACGAAGGAACTTCCTTCACGCCGCCGAACGATCCCGTTGAGAACGGATATTGCGAGATGTTAGCCAGAGTTCCGCCCCAGGGACCTTCGAAATTCGGGATCTGGTCGGTCGTGTGGCCAAACAGGCCCTGCGCCTTGAATCCAACGTCGTTCCGGTTTACCGCGGAGGGGTTGGCCAGTTTGTACGGATTTACAAAGTGTGACCAGCCAAAAACCGCTTCGTTGGTCGTCGTCGGGTTGAACACGTGCGTGTAGTTGGCGAGAACGACCTGCGTGGTCGTCTGCGATGCAGAAGTGGAGGGGTACGGCAGCGTCCAGCCTGGCGACCACCAAACAGAGATGGGCGAGAGATCGGATTCTTTCTGATAGGTGTAGGAACCGGTGATCTTGTCGTTGTCGCTTAGAGCGTAATCCAGCTTGCCCGTAGCTTCCCAACGGTTCTGTGGGGAGGTGTTTGTGTACTGATAGTTCGTGTAGCCGTTCCCTGGAGTCGGGGTCTGGTTGGGAGTCGGATACAGGCTCAGGACAGACGGCGCCAGCGGATCAAATGCGGCCGTTGGTACTGCGGTCGAACTGCCACCCGTAGGAACGTTCTGCTGCAGCTGGTTGTAGAAGCCACCCCAGGTGTTCCGGAGCGTCGTAAGTGTCGCCGGATCGATACCCGGGTTGCTGAAGTCACCGGCGCGCTGTGCCGTGTTCGGGACGTTGAAGTTGAGAATGGCGCCGGCGGGCTGCTGCTTCATGTACTCATAGCCGCCCCAGAAAAACAGCTTGTCCTTGTTCTGGTTAAACTTGGTGAAGGGCAAACGCACCGGGCCGCCAACGTTTCCACCCATGTAGTAGTAGCTCTGAGCGGCGTTCGTCCCACCCTGGCTCTTGGTGAAGGCGTCAACCGAATTCAGAGCGGCATTGTGGGTGTAAAGGTAAGCCTCGCCATGGAAATCCTTGGTGCCACTGCGGCTGAAGGCCTCAAAGATCACCGGTCCCTTGGCGAACTCCGCACCGTAGCTCGACATCAGGATCTTAATATTGCCGATCATGTCCGGGTTGATGTTTGCGATCTGGGTGCCCATGTTGCCCGGGTCTACAAGGTTGGACCCGTCCAGCATGTAGGCGATGGTGCCGTTCGGCTGTGTACCGTTCGCCGAGAGGCTGCCTACGGGACCGTTGTTCGATCCAACGATACGATCGTTGAAGCCGCCCCCAGTGGGAGCAGCAAGCGCCATACCCGGCGCAATTCGCAGCAACTCACCAGCGTCACGGCCCGAGAACGGAAAATCGTTGATCATCTGCTGATTCAGTGAGGTGCTCACCTCGGCCGTGTCAAGTGGAACCGACACGTCGCCACCAGCAACCACGTCCACGCTCTGGGCGCTGCCGCCGACCTGCAGCTTGATATTTGTGACGTCTCGGTTGTCACCGAGTCCCATCACGATGCCCCGGGCTTCCCAGCTGGAGAAACCGGTTGCCGTCACGTCCAGCGTATAGTTCGCGGGCTGAACGCTGGTAATCGCGAAGTGGCCGGACTTGTCCGTAACTGAGGTTCGAACGTCGCCACTACCCTCGTTTTTCAGGGTGATTTTGGCGCTTGGCACAGCGGCTCCGGACTGGTCATAGGCAGTGCCGCTGATTGTGCCGGTAAGCTGCTGTGCATCAGCAGCCAGTCCGCTCAGCGCCAGAAGCGCGACCGAACCGAATAGTTTGAAGCGCTTCATCATCAAAGCGCCAGAGTCCGCGACGCGTCGCTGAACCTTCAAAAACATACACATCCTCCCGAAGTCCTACAGTGTGTCCAAATCGCGAGTAACGATATCGATAACACGCGAACCCGCTCTGCGCTGCACACGATCTCTATTTATGGAGCGAGCTATGGATAAGGTCTGCTACATACGGTTGTCAAGAGGATTCTTCCGCGGGCTGGGAAATGAGTCCTTGCCTGCCACTTACGTGGTAAGACCGCGTCCTTTGGTCTGCTCGGTTTGACAGTCGCCCGAACACTTTGGGATAGTTGAGCAGCCTGCGGACACGCAAACTGAATCTCGAAAGCTTCTGGCACGGTCAGCAAACAGCCGTCCGCCTTGCTTGCCAGCCAGGTTCCGAGTCATGAGATTTACCCTGGGAGCCTTTGTGCTGTGCCGTCACAAAACCAAGTTGCTGCATTTCGTTATCGCAGCGGCTCTGGTGTTGCCAGCCTGTTCGCAGTCCTCCGCGGCTCCAGACTCCTTGATTCGTGACCGCGCCGCCCTGGCCGCTCAGCAGGGGGACATTGCACAGGCCACGAACCTCTACAAGCAGGGACTAGCCGCCGATCCGCGCTGGGCGGAAGGGTGGTGGTCTCTCGGCAATCTGCAGTACAAGCAGAATCTTTATGCAGAAGCGAGGGATTCTCTCAGCCAGTACATCGCCCTGGCACCCAAGGCAGTCGCTGCCCTCGCGCTTCGCGGCCTTTGCGAGTACGAACTGGATGCCCTTCCGGCCTCCCTGGCTGACATCGAGCAGGCCCTCTCACTCGGAGCCGCAAATCAGCCCCGCAATGCTCAGATCCTGCTCTATCACCAGGCCCTGCTGCTTACACGCCTCGGTCGCTTTGAAGAGGCCATCGCCAAATACACGCCCTTTGTGCAACAAGGCGTGACAGACGAGGATCTGGCGATTGGTCTTGGCCTGGCAGGTCTCCGCATAGCGGAGCAGCCATCGACCATACCGCAGACAGATCTGCGCCTCGCCGCTTTAAGCGGCCACGCCGCATCCCAGATCCTCTCCGGGGATGCCGCGGGTGGCAGAAAGGCCTTCGCTGGCCTTTACGCTGCCTATCCAGGGCGGCCCAACCTGCACTTTTTCTGCGGCTACCTGCTTCTTACGGCCGACCCCGACGCGGGCATGGAAGAGCTTCGCCAAGAGCTTCTCGTGGCGCCTTCCAGTCAACCAGCACACACCATGCTGGCCTGGACTTTGGAGTTCCAGGGCGACTTCTCGGAGGCCCTGCCGGTTGCCAGGGAGGCCGTGCGCGAGAACCCCTCCCTGTCCACCAATCAGCTGGTGCTTGGACGGGCGCTCCTTGAGACCGACAACGCCAAGGGCGCCCTGGATCCGTTGCAACAGGTACTGACCAGTGAACCGGGGAACCTGGAAGCACACATCAGCCTGGCCAAGGCTTACTCCCTCCTGGGACAGCGGGACGAGGCACGGGAGCAACGACTGCTGAGTCTGAAGCTCGCCGACGGAGGAGTTCATGCGCCCTAGCTCCTGGAGCGTGCTCCTCCTCTTTCTGTTCTGCTTGAACGCCAGCGGACAGCATACCTTTGACAGCGCAACCTGCGTAAAGTGTCACTCTGCCCAGGCTCTCCCGCAACCTGCCACGCTGATGGGGAGAGCCATGCAGGTGCATGGCAGCAACCCGACCCTGGAAGGGCACCCCAGCCTGGTCTTCACCAGCGGTCGTTTTACCTACTCGGTCACGACGCGCAGCGGTTCTACACAGTACAGCGTCAGTGACGGCACCGACACAATCACGCTCCCCGTTTCCTGGACCATGGGAGCCGAAGCTCAGACCTGGATTCTGGAGAAGAATGGTGTCAAATACGAGAGCCTCGTGAGCTACTACCCAGTGCTCAAGGGCCTGGACATCACAACCGGAGATGAACGGCTGCACCCATCCACCCTTCTGGAGGCGCTCGGCCGTCCACTCGGAGAGCAGGACGTGAAGGCATGCTTTGGCTGCCACGCCACCAACGTTGTGACAAATCACAAACTCAGTTTCGACTCGCTGCAACCGGGACTCACCTGCGAGCATTGCCACACGGACGCTGCCGCCCACCTCACACGCATCGTGCATGGCGATGACAAGGTGTTGCCCACGGACTTGAGTGGATTCTCTACAGAGGCCATGTCCAACTTCTGTGGCCAGTGCCATCGCACCTGGGACACCGTGGTCCGCAGCCACTGGCAGGGTGTGGCCAACGTTCGCTTTCAGCCGTATCGGCTGGCAAACAGCCGATGCTACGACGGAACGGACCCGCGGATCGGCTGTACGGCGTGTCACAACCCCCATGAAAACGTGAAGCAGGATGCCGCGTATTACGACACGAAATGCCTGGCGTGCCACTCCCAGTCAATTACCGCGTCTGCGGCGAACACTATCCACGCGAAGGTCTGTCCGGTAGCAAAAACAAACTGCGCCAGCTGCCATATGCCCAAGGTGCCGCTGCCCAATGGCCACCTGACCTTCACCGACCACCAAATTCGCGTGATGAAGCCCGGCGAGACCTTTCCGAACTAACCGCAACGATCCGGGTCTACTTACCCGGACCCTTCTTCTGTTGTTCTTCGGTCAGTTTGGCCACAATGGCGCGTTCCCTGGCTCCATCTTCTGAGCGGTGCAGCTTGTAGTACACGCTCGCCAGTTCAACATGCGGGTCCAGCCATTCCGGCTGTGCCTTGGTCACTGCTTCCAACTCCGTCACCGCGCCCGCATACTCGCCTGACAGGCTCTTCCAGCGCGCGCTCTGAAACCGCGCCATCGTCGACGCCCCGTCCAGTTGCAAGGCTTTGTCCAGCAAGGGTTTCGCCTCCGCCAGGGCGCGACGTTTCAGCAGAATCGCTCCAAGATAGAGATTGGCGTCGAAGTCATCCGGCTTTTGTCGTAGCGCTTCGCGAAAGGCCACCTCCGCCTGCTCGGTCTCGCCGGCATGGTCCCGTGCCATGCCCAGCAGCGTCTGGATGCGCGGCAGCCCCGGACTGGCTTTGGCCGCAATCTCCAGGTCTTTTCGCGCAAGCTCTGTCTCGTTCAGGTCCAGCCAGGTGGAGCCAGCGAAAAAATACGTGTCGGGGGCACCTGTAGCTTCGGCCACATGCTGCAAGCGAGTTGCCCCGTCGCGTCGTTTGCCCGAAGCGACCATCGCGCTTCCCAGGACATATTCAAAATCCGGATTGCTGCCGTTCTCGGGTTCCAACGGCGCGAGCATCGACGCGGCTTCCGGGGCCTTGCCCAGCTTGACGTCGCTGTCCCCCAGCAGAATCGCCAGTTGCACGTTACGTGGCTGCTGCTTGCGAGCCTCTTCAAACTCACGCGCCGCATCCGGAAGATCGTTCTTCTTGTACAACGCCAAGCCCAGATTGGTGCGCAGCTGGGCGTTTTGCGGCATCGCTTGTAACGCCAGGCGGTACTGGGAGATAGCGTCATCCAGGTGACCCGTCTGCGCCAGCGCCGCGCCGAGGTTCACCCGGGCGTCGACCATCTTGGGATCCAGCTTCAACAGATTCTGGTAATCACGGATCGCCGCAGCGAGATCACCACGTTGCTGCGCCTCCACAGCGGCGCCGAAGAGTCTCTCCGCCTCCGGCTGCTGCGCCTGGGGCGGAGGTGGGAGCAAGATCGCAAGGAGCAGCGGAAAAGCACACGGCATGCACAACAGCATACCTTTGCACGCCGTTTCCCGGGCCGTCGCGTGACGCCCTCTAGCGGGTCACGGGTGCAGCTGGAAGCATACGCTTCATCTGCTCAGCCTCGGCGTTATGCGGGTCAAGTTGCAATGCATGGTTGACGGCGTCCCTCGCCTCTCCCAACTGCGACTTGGAGGCAAGCGTAGCCGCGAGACTGATCCAGGCTTGCGTGAAGTTCGGATCGGCTCGTAGAGCCATGCGAAAGTGCTCTTCAGCTCCTCTGTTATCTCCGCTCTTGAAAAGCACATAGCCAAGTTGGTGTTGTGCCAGAGCATTTCCGGGTTCGTCCTGCAAGGTCTGCTCCAAGGCGACGCGCTCACCGGCTGTATCACCGGAAGCATCCAGCGCCATCGCCAGCTGGTACGCCAGTTTGCCATCGTGCGGCTTCACCTCGAGTGCCTCGCGGTACAGAGTGATCGCCTTTTCTTTCTCGCCCTTGCTTAACGCCTGGTCTGCGTCAGCAGCCTTGCTGGACGCCATCTCGTCATCGCTCTTCGTCTTCATCGCGGCTTGATACTGCGTAAGCTGTTCCTGCGCTGGAGCCTCCTCCCCGAGGCTCCGTTCGGCCTTGGACAGGGCCAAGTGCAACTCGGGATCGTTGTTGCCCAGCGCCAGCGCGAGTTGCAGCTGCTCGCTGGCTCCGCGTACCTCTCCCAGCTGTTGCAGTACCAGACCCAGGTTGAAATGAGAGTCCGCGAAGTCCGGATTGATGGCGATCGAATGCTGCAGGTGGCCACGTGCCACTTCGAACTCGCCCGCCTTTCGTTCCAGCACACCATTCAGATAGAGCAACTCGCCATCAGCAGGGGCAGCAAGCAGCAGCCTCTTCGCCAGGGGGCGCGAAGACGCCATGTCGTTGGTGGCAACCAGCACCCGCAGGTACAGCTTCTGTGCATTGGGGTCATGGGGATGTAGCCGGGCGAACTTCTCGGCAAGCTGATAAGCCTCGTCCAGATGCCCATGGCTCGCCATCAGCAGCACTAGAGCGTTCGTCAAACGTGCGGATGCTGGATTGGCGCGTATAGCGCGTACCAGCGTTTGTGCTGCCTGATCCGTGTTGCCTGACTTCTCGTACACCGTTGCCAGATCAACAATGAAAGGCTCCATCGGTGGAGCGTGTCGGAGGAGGTCAATGGCCGCGGGGTAGTTTGCCTGTGCGGTGTAGCTACGAGCCAGTCCGTCAATCGCGAGGGCAGAGTGCGGGTCGGCATGTACCGCCGCGCGAAAGACCTCCACCGCGCAGGCGCTCTGCCCATGCTGCAGAAACCAGTTCCCTAACGGCACCGCGCTGGCACCCGCCTCGCGCTTTGTCTCCAGCGCAGGCGGACCCTCACAGGTAGCCGCCCGCAGGGGAACTGCCACAAGACCGCAGAACACTGCCAGCCATACGCCCCGCGCCATGTTCCTTCGTGTGCCCATGGGCCTCGCTGGACTCAGAGCCTACAGGACGGAAATCGGTTCGGGCAACGCCGGCGCACTGACACAAGACGGTGGTATAAGCAGGTCATATGCGGTGTATTCAACGCGCGCCGCAGGATTCATCGAAGGGACAGGATAGCTGGTGAGGAACCGAGCGTGGCTCAGCAGAGCAGGTGCAGCCCTCGCCCTCCTTGTGATCCTGACCCGGCTACCTGGGTGGCCCCAGTCCTCGCACCACGTCCAGCCGAGCCAGAAGCTCCTGCCCGCGCCACCCTCCCGTGACCTCTACGCCGGCGATGCGGCTTGCCAGTCCTGCCATGCCAAAGAATCTGCGACATATGGGCAGACAGCTCATCACCTGACCTCCCGGCTCGCATCGGCGGATGCCATTGCGGGCAGCTTCGCTGAGGGTTCAAACACGCTCAGAACCTCCAATCCAGCGCTGTTCTTCCGCATGACCTCCGATGAAACCGGCTTCCACCAGACTGCTGTCGACGTCATTACGCCGGAGAAGCACATTGATCTCACGGAGTCCATAGACATCGCGGTCGGCTCCGGGCGCAAGGCCCAGACCTATCTCTACTGGAAAGCCGACAATCTCTTCGAGCTGCCCGTTTCCTACTGGGTCAAGACGGGTACCTGGATCAACAGCCCGGGCTACGTCGACGGCGCCATTCGCTTCGATCGCCCCATCTATCCCCGCTGTCTCGAGTGTCACGGCAGCGCCTTCCAGTCACTCCCACCCCCTGCCAACCATTTCGACAAAGCCAGCCTGATGCTAGGCATCGAGTGCGAGCGCTGTCACGGCCCCGGGCGGGCGCACGTGGCTTACTACCAGGCTCATCCCGTTGACCCGGCCTTTAATGACGGCCCACATACTGCGGCCGTTGCCATCGTCAACCCCGCCCTGCTTACACGTGGTCGTCAGCTGGACGGCTGCGCCCTCTGCCATGCAGGCCTTGGCAAGCCGCTCGCCCCTGCTCTCTCCTATCAGCCGGGGGAGGCGCTCGATCGCTATTTGCAGATTCCACCCGGCGACCCGACGGCCACAGTTGACGTGCACGGCAACCAAATGGAGCTGCTCGCACGGAGTCGCTGCTTCCAGAAGAGCGCCATGACCTGCAGCACCTGCCACAACGTGCACCAGGTGCAGCGCGACCCCGCTGCTTTCTCGGCTACATGCCTGCAATGCCACCAGGCTCGGCAGTGCGGCAAATTCCGCACGGAAGGTGACGCGATTCTCACACGGTGTGTGAGTTGCCACATGCCGCTGCGCAAGTCGTCGATGCTCTTCTCCGACACAAATGACCAGACCCTGCAATTACCGGTCCGCGACCACCGCATCGCCATCTACCCCGATGCCGCGCCCGAAACTGCTCATCCCTAGCTGGCTCGCAATCCTGCAAAGGATCAGGAGGGCGCGCCAGGCTTCCTGACCGGCTCAAAGCCTCGGCCCTTCACGATCCCCTGCCCCTCGCGTATCGTCACCAGCTGATCCGCAGCGATGCCTGCAAAGCTTTCACTCGCGCCATTGGGCCAGCGCACCTGCAGGTCGACCTTGGTCACGGCTCCCAGGCCAAAATGCAGCCGGGGATCATTGGCGGACAGATAGCTTGTCTGGCTGCTGAGTTCCTGCGCCTGCGTCTTGCCCCCATAATGCGCTACCACGCGGGCACCGATCGCACTGCGGTTGCTCTTCGTCCCTTCCAGGCGAACCTTGATCCAGTGATGCCCAGCGGGAGCATCGTTGCGCAGAAGCGTGGGTGCGTCATTCATGTTCATGATCAACACATCCAGATCGCCATCGTTGTCAAAGTCGCCAAAGGCACAACCGCGACTTACATAGCGCCCAGTAATCGCGGATCCAGCCTCTGCCCCCACCGGGCTGAACCGCCCATTGCCCAAATTCCGGTAGACGATGCGAGGACAGCGCCAGGGGTACTTCGCATGCACCCGCTCCAGCTCAGGGTTGACATTGCCTGTCACAAGGAAAATGTCCGGATATCCATCGTTGTCCAAATCGACCATGCCAGCGCCCCACGTCACAAAACGCGTGTCCGCGCTTAGTCCGGCCCGCACGGTCATGTCTTCAAAGTCGCCCTTGCCGTCGTTGTGGTACAGCCCGTTTGCCTGGTCCTGGAAATGGGTTTTCAGGAAGTCCATGTGGCCATCCAAATCGTAATCACCGGGGCCAAGACCCATCCCACCAAGGTTTTCCCCATCCGGCCCCACAGCGATGCCCCGAATGAGGCCTTCCTCACTGAAGGTCCCATCATGCTTGTTCATCAGCAGCAGGCTTGGCGTCGAGTCGCACGCCAACAGGATGTCGGGCCACCCATCCTCGTCGGCATCGGTGACCACGGCGCTGAGTCCATAGGATCCGTTCAGTGCGGCAATCCCGGATTCTTTGGAGACATCCGTAAACGTGCCGTCGCCGTTGTTGCGGTACAGGGAGTGGTGGGACGTAGGCAAACCTCGCGGGCCGCAGTACACCGCAACACCCTCGAAGTTGCAGTTCGGCACCTGAAGGGATGGCAACGGTGCATGCGCCAGATCGAACTCGACGTAGTTGGCAACAAACAGATCCAGCAGGCCGTCGCGGTTGTAATCGATAAAGGTACAGCCCGTGCTGAAACGCGTCCCCGGATGCAGCAGCCCCGCCCTGGCCGTAACATCCGTGAACGTCCCATCCCCGTTGTTGCGATAGAGCTTGTTCTGGCCGTAGTACGTGAGGAAGAGATCCTCGAAGCCGTCGTTGTTGAAGTCACCCACGCACACACCGCAGGCCCAGCCGGCGTCGGTCAGACCGGCCTTCGCTGTGACGTCTTTGAAGGTGCCGTCACGATTGTTGTGATAAAGCCGGTTGCTGGCACCGGCCGGTACGCCCTCCAGCTTGCGACCGCCAAGGATGAAGACGTCCATCCAGCCATCGTTGTCATAGTCGAAGAAGGCACACCCGCCACCCATGGACTCGATGATGTACTTCACGTGCTCCACGCCGCCGTAGGGCATTACCGTGGTCAGACCCGCAGGAGCGGAGACATCCACAAACCTGGAAAAAGGTGCGGGTGACCCGTCTGGAGAAGCTGGTCGCAAACTTTGCGGCAGTAGCGCAGGGACCAACGCAGCTGATGCCCCGCTCAGGAAGCGGCGGCGCGACCAGTTCTCATCCTCAGGCCCAGGCATGCTGCGCAAAGTATCGCGTACACCCCGGTTCTTGTCTATCGAAGCCCGTTGCAACTCACGGGTGAGCCGCCGTGAGCTTCTGGCTCACCTCCAGCGCCCGCGGATTGGACGGCTCCAGCTTCAGGGCAGTCGTAACTGCCAGCTGCGCCTCACTGAAGCGGGACTCCGCCGCAAGCGTCGCGGCAAGGTTCACCCAGGCTTCCGTGAATTCTGGCGCAGACTGCACGGCTCGGCGAAAGTTCGCCTCGGCTAGGGGCAGGTCCCCACTGCTCGACTGAACATAACCCAGCTGATTGGCCGCCAGCGCAAAGGTGGGATCCAGGGCCAATGCCTTTTGCAGGGCGGTGCGCTCCTCCGCCAGGTTCTTCGCCTCATCCAGCGCCATCGCGAACTGGTATTGCAGCAGACCGTTCTCTGGTGTTGCCGCGACCGCCTCACGGTAAAGCTGGACGGCCTGCGGGACGTCGCCAGCGGTCAGCCGTTCGCGCGCGCGGTGTGCCTTGTTGTCGGCCTCCGCCCGCAGCAGGCCGTCCTTCTTCAGCTTCTGAAAGAGCGCAAGCTGCCCCTGTGCCGCTTGCGTCTCTCCCAGGCCTCGCAGGACACCCGCCAGCTGGAAGTGAGCTTCTGCCTGCCCAGGGCTAAGTTCGATCGCCCTTTCCAGTTGCTGTCGCGCTCCTTGGGGATCCTCAAGACGCGCCAGCGTGGCGCCCAGCTGGTAGTGGGCGCTGTAATTATCGGGCTGCAGCACGACCGCTTCACGCAGATGATCCCGCGCGGCGCTGTAGGTACCCGCTTCTTTCTCAAGGATGCCCTTTAGGTAAAGCACATCGAACTGGTGAGGCGCGGCAGCAAACAACTTGTTCGCGAGGGGCGTTGCCGTAGCCTGATCATTGGTCAGCACAAGCGCTCCCAGGTACTGGATCTCGGCCTCCTGGTCTCCCGGACTTTTCTCCAGGAAGTCGTGAAGCAGTTTGGTTGCGTCCTCGTATCGCTGTTGATGGACATACACCGTCGCCAACGCCTTCGTGAGCCGCAGCGAGGCGGCGTCGGCGGCCAACGCCTGCTGAACCGTCGCGGCAGCCTCTTCCAGCATGCCCGCAAACCCGTAAGCGCTGGCAAGATCCAGGCTGAGGTCCTCATCGCGCTTCACATTCTGAAGCAGACCGATCGCGGCAAAGTACTCGTGATCGTCGATCAGGCACTTGCTCAAGCCATCCAGCGCGTCGGTCGAGGCAGGATCCAACGCTAGCGCAGCCTTCCACTCCGCTTCAGCTTCATGACGCCGTTGCAGTTCCTGAAGGATGGACGCCCGAAGAAGATGAGGTTGCAGCGCACGTGGATCCAGGCTGCTCGATCGTGCCAGCGGCTCCAGCGATGCTTCCTTCTGCCCGGCGCTATAGAGGCTGAACCCAAGAAAGTAGTTCACTTTTGCCGAGTTCGGATCCAGCTGTAAGGCAGCGCGAAACGACTCGTTTGCACAGGCGAACTGACCTTGCTGCCCAAACCACGTACCGCGCTCCGCCAGCGTCTCCGCCGACGGGCTCGCCAGAACCCGAGCTTCCAGCTCCGGTGGAGCTTTGCAGGAGCTCTGCGCGGCTAGCTGCGTGCTCAAGCCTGTCCCGAATGCAACAACAGAAAGACCCAGGGTGAAGAGTCGCTGGGAAGGACGTAGCATGCGCAACCAGTGTACAGATTGCACGTCCGATCAGGATGAGCGAGCGCAATCCAGCGTGTCGAATCCACGGAAGCGCTGGCGGGACGTCAGACTACGCCTCGTCCGCAGTCGGACCAAAGGTCGCTGGCACCTTTTCGCCGAGCAGCCTGAGATAGACCCCGAGCTGGGCCCGGTGGTGGATCATGTGGTCGAGAAACAACGTTCGATAGGCGCCGTAGCGTGTTGTCTGTAGTACCAGGCGCCCCTGCTTCAACAGGCTGAAGCTCTCGTCAAACTTCAGGTCACTCGTTTCCTTCAGCGTCTCAACGAGGCGCGCGGCCATGCCGTCGAACTCAGTCACGAGATCCGCTTTAAGCTTCATGCGCAGAATCTTGCGCGGATCCTCCGGCGTACCCATGTTGATGCTGGGTACAGTGAGGTGCAGGTACGCAAAACCGGCAAGCTCGGCGGTATGGCCTGCCAGCCGTGTGAGCGGCATCGACTTCTCATGAGGCGCGAAGTCGTTCCGCCCATCAGGCACTTCGTTGAGCACCTTGCGAGTGTTGTCGAGTTGCTGTTCGAGTTCAGGCAAGAGCCGTTCGGCGAGGGTCATGGTGCTCCTTCAGGTTTGCAGCTGACACCCGGAAGTCGGTGCTATGTCGTGCTCGACACGAGGTGTCTCCGACAGATTGGGGAACGTAAAGGACTACGAGAAGCGTCTGTCTTGTTGACATCGTAGCGCGGGATGGATCCCCATCGCTGCGTCCGCATAGCGCGGGCCGGGCGCGCGGTTCTGCACCATGCACAAGGTCGAGGACGCTCATTGCGGAGGCTGCGTGATACAAGACACGTATCTCCTTAATAGGTGCGCTATGGTCCGGTTCGCTGCTCCTGCGAAGCTGTTTGTTCTATTTCTAGCGGCGCCATGCCTTCAAATGCCGGGTCAGCAGGTACCGATGCCCGGCGCGTTCCCGGTTCCCCTGCAGACAGACTTGCCCGTGTTGCCGATTGCCCAACAGACGTCCATGGACCGGGACTTGATGGAGGTCACCATACCTCGCTTGCAGGCGCTCTACGCCAGCAATACCTACACCGTGGAGCAGGTCACGCGCTGGTACCTGGGCCGCATGGCGCGCTACAACGGCGTGTACCGTTCAGTGCAAACCGTAGACGTGCAGGGTGCGTTGGATACGGCCCGTCATGAGGACGCTTCAAAAACGTCCCATGGCCCGCTATGGGGTGTGCCCATCGTGATAAAGGCGAACACAGCCGTAAAGGGGTTGCTGGATACCGATGGATGGGCGGGCTTCGCCATCCCCGGACATGAATTCATTGCGCCAAGGGACGCGACGGTAGTCGCCAGGCTGCGCGCCGCAGGTGCGGTCATCCTGGGCATCACCAACATGCCAGACTTCGCGGCCAGCGACACAAACCGTTCGACCGCTTTTGGCAGGACGGGCGATGCCTACGATGTGCGCTTCTCTCCGGGTGGATCCTCGGGCGGCACGGTGACGGCTGTGACCTCGAACGAGGCAGTTCTGGGCAATGGTACTGACACCGGCAACAGCATCCGGATGCCGGCAGGCACCAGTGCGGTGGTCGGACTGTTTCCGACGCGGGGAATGGTGTCCATCGCTGGCATCGCGCCGCTGGATTGGCTGCTGGACAACACCGGACCGATCGCGCGCAATGTCACGGACGTGGCGATTGCGCTGGATGTAATGGCAGGGGAAGATCCGCTCGACTTCAAAACAAAGGGACAGGCGGCCAAAGCTCAGCCCGGTCCTTATACGCAGTACCTGAAGACCGATGCGCTGAAGGGCAAGCGCTTTGGTGTACCAGCCTTCATCTTCACCACCACAAAAGGCACGCCCTTGCAGCCGGAGACCCGGGCGATGCTGTTGAAGGCAGTCGCAAGGGTGCGAGCGGCAGGAGCGGAGGTCGTCATCGACGAGCATCTGCTGCCAGACAGCTTCCTCGCCTTGGAGAAGAAGGTCGACACAGGTCCGTACCGACGCGATGGAGCGATGCAGTGGCTTGCTGCGTTTGGACCAGCACAGTACCACACAGCAGAGCAGTACAAGGCAGCAACTAGTCAAAGCCTTCCGCCGGTCTTTACGGGTGTGCCCGGCTCACTGGATGACCTGGTGGCGGCCACCTCAGGACCGGCGACCTCACCAATCCACCCCGCTTCCAGTGTGCCCCCGGCGACTCTTGGCGTGCGGCGTGGTGCGAATCGATGGCACAATCTACCGCCCCAGTTGACGCTCAAGAACGATCCAGGCGCGGGAAAGACTTACTTCGGGCCGCGTGACGCCATGCTGGCCGAGTACACGGCAGCCCTGGACCGATTTCATCTGGATGGCCTTATCTATCCGAGCGCGCAGATGCCCCCACCCGACGAAACCATGCCTCAGGACGGCAAGGTCTCTGGTGGACCGCACTCAGAGACGGGCTGGGTCAACAAGATTGGTGTCCCGGCCATCACGGTGCCCGCCGGGTTCTATCCGAATGGCCTGCCATTTGGCCTGGAGATCAGCGCGCGGTCCTGGCGTGATGGCGATCTTCTGGGATGGGCCTTCAGCTTCGAGCAGGCAACGAAGCTGCGGAGACCGCCCGTTCTGGTCGAGGGTGGCCTCACGACGTTGGGACCCTATGTGCAGTAGAGGACCGAACGTCTATTCGCCGCTTGTTCTGTGAGAGAAATCGTGCCCTTGAAGTCGTGAACGTGAGGTTACGACTGGTGTATTCTTAACCAAACTTCAGTGTCTTGATTCGGCTACAACCACGCCGAGTTCTCATAAGCAAAGGTATCGGCATTACGCCATTACCGTGCGACCGCTACGCCATCTGCGCATCCGGCATGCAACAACATGCCCCGCGTGATGACAGCGGAGAGCAAGAATTCACTCTTGCCTGTGCAGGTGCACGCCCCTGCGACAACCCAGGACAGACCCGGTTTTCGGGTCGGAAGTCACTTCAGCGCTCCCCGACATAGCCAGCTTCGTCTGCCATTGCTTGTCCGAATCTACCGGCACGTTCTGCCGCATCCTATTCCGCGCTTCTGTCGCGCCACGGCCTGTTACGACCCATTCAAGAGGTTTAGCTTTGAAGCGCATACCCGTACTCGGAACGTTTTTTCTGGTCTTTGCCGTATCCGCTGCTTCTGCCCAGTCCACGGCTACGCTTGCCGGCACAGTGAAGGATGCCACGGGTGCCGTTCTGCCCAATGCCACCGTGGTGCTGCACAACAACGGCACCGGCACAGATAGAACCATCAACTCCGATGGCGCAGGCCAGTACGTTGTTCCCTCGCTTGCCCCCGGGGACTACCGCATCAGCGTGACAGCTCCCGGATTCAACAGCTACATCGTCAAGAGCTACGTCTTGCAGGTGGATCAGAAGGCTACGCTGGATGTGCCGCTCGCGCCGGCCAGCACCGGCCAGACAGTCGAGGTCGAAGGCACCGCACCCGCCCTGCAGACTGAGACCATCACGGTGGGCCAGGTCATCGACGCGCGCACTGTCCAGGAAGTTCCCCTGAACGGACGCCATTTCCTTGATCTCACTGTGCTTACAGCGGGTGGGGTAACAGCGCCAGCTACCGGCTCCCTCACGGCACCCAGTCGAGGTTTGGGCGCAAACAGCTTTGTGACAGCCGGCAATCGAGAGGACTCCGTCAACTTTCAGATCAACGGCGTGAACCTCAATGACATGGTGCAGAACCAGATCACTTTTCAGCCGTCCATCGACACCACGAGCGAGTTCCGCGTCAACAACCAGACGTACTCATCGGAGTATGGCCGGTCCTCCGGCTCGGTCGTCAACGTGGCGACTCGCTCCGGCATCAACCACTTCCACGGCGAGGCTTTTGAGTATCTGCGCAACAACGCGCTGGATGCGCGCAACTACTTCAACCCGAAGGGAACGCAGATGCTGCAATTCATCCGTTCCAATTTTGGAGCTTCACTGGGCGGCCCCATCTACCGCAATAACACCTTCTTCTTTGCAAGCTACGAAGGGCTGCGTCAGCACCAGGGAATTCCCCTGAACAGCCCTGTACTGAACGCCGCGCAACGCGCAGGGGTCACGAACCCGGTGATGCAGAACCTGCTGCAGTACATCCCGTCACCAAACATGACGAATGCTGCGGGGCAGGCCTACTATGTCGGCACCGCGGCAGGACCGGTACAAATCGATCAAGGGACAGGTGATCTTGAGCAGATCTTCAATGAGAAGGACACCCTGCACGGCTTCTATGCCCTTCAGGAGGACACGCGCACAGAGCCGACACTGCAGGGCGATACGCTGCCCGGGTTCGGCGACCATCGTCATGCCAAGCGGCAGATCCTGACCGTAAATGAGACGCACGTCTTTTCACCACGAGTGGTGAACGATGCGCGCATCGGCTTCAATCGAATCAACATCAACTTCATCCCGAACGTAACTACAGATCCGACAACGCTTGGCCTGGGAACGGGCACCACCGGGCCAAACGGGATTCCGTTCACCACGCTTACCGGTTTCTTCTCCTTCGGCGGCCCGGCAAGCTTTCCGCAGGGCCGCGTCGACACACTTGGCGTTCTCAATGACACCGTCACCTACTCTGTGGGCAGACACACGGTGAAGTTTGGCGGCGAGTATCGGCGCTTCATCAATGCCAACTACACAGGCGACACGGGCACGTTGACCTTCAACACACTCGCCAACTTCCAGGCCGGCTCCGCGAACGCATACAACATCACGCCTTCCGTGCAGACCAGCCGCGTGTACGTCAACGCTGTGAACGGATTCCTGCAGGATGACTTCCATGTCTCACCCGCGCTGCTGGTGGAACTTGGCTTCCGTTATGAGTGGAATGGATCACCGACCGCAGGCAATAACAAGTTCGTCAACTTCAACCCGACACTGGACTACCTGGAGCAGGTTGGTACGAACGGCCTGGGCCGCAGTCCCTATGCGCAGAACAATAACTACGAACCGCGTCTTGGTTTCAGCTATAACGTGGGTGGCAAGAGCAGGACCGTCCTACGCGGCGCGTATGGTCTCATGGCCGATCAGCCGGAAACGAATCTTGTGACTGGTCTCGCCACCAACGCTCCCTTTACCAACAAGGTGAACTACTCAAGTTCTACGGCCCCGATCCCCGTGAGCAACCTGTTCAGCTCAGCTGCTGCCGCTGGCCTTTCCATCACTGCGGTCGATCCAGGCTATCGCAACGCGTATACGCAGGACTTCAACCTGAACCTGCAGCAGCAGAGCTTTGACGACATCACTTTCTCTATCGGCTACTACGGTTCAGTCGGCAGGCACCTGCGCCAGACGGTAAACCTGAACGAGCAGGGATTTGGCACAAAGCGGCCGTACCAGGCACTCTCCATCTCCAGTCCCATCGACCCGGGCGCGAACCTGTCCAACGCCAATCTCCCGCAGAGTAACTACAGCGGTCAGTCGAACTACAACGCTCTGTGGTTTACCGCACAGAAGAACTTCCGTAGCTCGCTGGAGTTCAATTTCAACTACAACCTCTCGAAGTCGTTTGACCTCGGCTCGTTGGGCACGACTTACCTCCAGGACATTACGCGGCCTCGCCTCAACTACGGTCTTTCAGACTTTGACACGCGCCACCGGATCGCAACGAATGTCGTCTACAACCTTCCGTTCAAGGGCAATCGCTTCGTGGAAGGTTTCCGTCTGACCGGTATAGCGCAGTGGCAGACCGGGAATCCGCTGAATGTCACGGACACTGTGACGACTTTCAGCGGCCTCTCCGGCCTCACCCATCCCAACCTGCTTACCCCGGTGAAGTATGTAAAGTCCAGGCCTTCGGCAACCACCGTGCAGTGGTTCACCAACTCCGTTTGCACTCAGGTCGCGACCACCGCGGGCTGCACCTTCCAGGTGCCCACCAATGGCTTCGGCAACCTGAGCCGCAATGCGCTGACTGGGCCCGGGTTCGCGGACGTGGATGTATCGCTCGAAAAGAACACAAAGATCTATGAGAAGGCAAGCCTGCAGCTGCGTCTGGACGCCTTTGACGTAGCGAATCACGCCAACTTCAGCAATCCGGGAACCTCGGCAGCGGTCGGCTCTGCGAGCTTCGGGACCATCACCTCGACGCGCTTCCCTACCGGTGACAGCGGGTCCTCACGGCAGTTGCAAGTAGCTGCGAAGATCATCTTCTAGTCACTGTCCTTGAGGTAAAACTCTCTCATGGTCGTCAACATGTGATGGCTGCGCTCGCTGAGAACGGTGACACGGAGTGAAATGCAGGACGGTCCACGCCATTGGATTGGGCCGTCGGTTCCATCGCGTGAGTGCACCGGCAACGGGATAAACCTTCCCTGGAAGGTTGCTGCTTGCCCTCTTGGATTTCAGCTCGGCTTTACGCGAGCGGGAACATCAGCCTGAAATCGATGTCCGCCCTCACCCGTGAGTTGGTGGTTCGAACTGTACCGGGGTCTCGAGTTCGCCACCTGCAATGCGGCTCACCCATCGTTTGGATGGTCCCGCAGAGGAATCAACGCACCCGGGGACAGACATCCTGCACGCCATGTTAGCTTCAGGCGAAGGAGCCGTCTCACCTCAAGCTATGCTCACCCGACTCACAGCGTTTCTCCTCTTGGCCCTTACCTCCGGCCCAAGCCTGTTCGGTGCCGACGTCGTCATGACGGTAACCGATAAGAACTATCTGGATGCACAAGGCTTTAGCGTTTTCCTCTACGACAGCACGTACCACCCCGTCTTCGTCGACCAGAAGAACACGGCCATGGAGATGATCTTTCACGGCCAGCGCGTTGCCACAAACGGCGACGTGCGCCTGACGCCAACGCCCGAACAGTGGGATCTAGTAGCAACTCTAAAGGGACGCCACGCGGATAAGGCAAAGAACCGGCTCACGGCTGACCTCGCCTTCCCGAGCTTCGATCTTAGCTACACCATGGAAGTCGCAGCGGAACCAGGCGGTGTGAAGGTAAGCATCAACCTCGACAAACCACTGCCGGAGAAACTGGCCGGACGAGCGGGCTTCAACCTGGAGTTCCTGCCCTCGATCTACATGGGCAAGGCATACCTGGTAGACGGAACCAAGGCCGGTATCTTTCCGCGAACACCGGACGATCCCATGGTCAAGGTCTTGCCGCTGACGGACGAGCCGAAGAAGGCGTATTACCTCGAGGACTGGGACAAGGCCAAGGGATACACGCAGCCATTGCCCTTCGCCGAAGGCAAGAGCATCACCTTGGGCGTCGATGACCCGCTGGCCCGGATCAACGTCAAATCGGATACGACCAACCTGATGCTGTTCGATGGACGAAATCGCGCACAGAATGGGTGGTTCGTGTTGCGTTCACTGATCCCTCCAGGCAAGACCACCGGCGCGATCGTGTGGCATATCCGGCCTGACGTAATTCCCAACTGGACGCGGGCACCGATGATTGCGCACAGCCAGGTGGGGTATGTGCCGGAGTTCTCCAAAGTGGCGGTACTCGAACTCGACCCCAGATACAACGGCCCGAAGACGGCCAAGGTCCTGCGCCTCACCGAAGATGGATCGTACAAGCCGGCGTTCGAAGGTCCCATCACACCTTCCACGCCCTGGCTGCGCTACGCCTATTCAAAGTTCGACTTCACTTCGGTTAAGGATCCCGGCCTTTATGTGATCGAGTACGCAGACCAGCGTACGGCGCCCTTTCCGATCTCCAGGAACGCGTACGCGAACACCTGGCAGGACAGCCTGGACCACCACATCGCGGAGCAAATGGATCATGTCTCCGTTCGCGAAGCGTATCGCGTGTGGCACGGCGCTTCCCATCTGGACGATGGTCGTCTTGCGCCGGTGGTTGGGGAGCAATTTGACGGATGGAATCAGGCAACGGCGACCGACGGCAAGTACAAGGGCGGCGATCACATTCCCGGGATGAACGTAGGCGGCTGGTACGACGCCGGTGACTTCGACCTCGAGGAGCCTGCACAGTTGAGCGTCATTCAGAGTCTGGCTTTGGCGTACCGCGAGTTTGATCTCAAGTACGACGAGCTTACGGTAGATGAAGCCGCTCGCCAGGTGGAGATGCATCGGCCCGATGGCGTGCCGGATGCCGTCCAGCAAGTGAAACATGGCGCACTGCTCATCCTGGCGCAGTACCACAACATCGGCCACTCCATTCGCGGTACCCACGAGCCCGACCTGCGCCAATACACGCATCTGGGTGACGGCGCAACCAAGACCGATGGCCGCATCTATGACCCGAAGCTCAATCTGAATGACGTAAAGGGCGACTACTCCGGCAAGCCGGATGACCGCTGGATCTTCTCCACAACGAATCCCCTACTGCAATGGAACGCCATTGCAGCGCTGGCTGCGGCGTCCGACGTGCTCAAGGGCTGGGATGACACACTCGCAAAAGACTGCCTCGAAACTGCAAAGAAAGCATGGAACGACGAGAAGGCACATCCCACGCCGTTTCCCGCGGCCGGCAATCTCGGGGGAGGCGCTCCGGAGAATGCTCCCGCAGGCGGCGTGCTGGCTGCGTCTCAAGGTGTGGTTTCCGGGGTTGGAGGTGCTCGTAACGGGCGAGGCACCTCAGGCGCTCCAATCACTTCCGGCACAACGGGCGCCCAAGCATTTCCGCCGGACGGCTCTGACCGAGCGAACTTCGGTATCGGACAGGACTGGGCTGCGGCTTTGGAACTGACCATCGCCACCAAAGGCGCTGAGCCCTATAAGTCCCGCTTGAATGAGCTGTTCCCCCAAGTCATCACCCCGCAGCTGATGGAATCTCACGGCTGGACGGCTGTCCGCGGCTTGCCGTATCTGGGCGCCAACGCGAAAGACCAGATGCGCGCGGCGGTCAGAACATATATGACAGGCGCAGACAAGCAACTGGATGCCACACCGTTCGGCGTGCCCCCGAGCTTGCGTACCTGGGGCGGATCGGGCGCCGTCGTGGACATGGCGATCCGCATGTACTTCCTGCACAGGGAGTTTCCGGAGCTTGTGAGCCCCGAATACACGCTACGCGCCGTGAACTACATCCTCGGCACGCACCCGGTGTCCAGCACATCGTATGTGGCCGGCGTCGGCACGGTGTCAAAGACCAAGACGTACAGCAACAATCGCGCCGACAACGCCTATATTCCAGGCGCGGTGATCCCCGGCTACATCATCATCAAACCGGACTTTCCAGAGTGCATCGACGACTTCGGCTTTCTCTGGTTCGAAGATGAGGCCGTTGTTGCCGGGTCAGCAAGCTGGGTTGTCGCCGGCAACGCTGCGGACGCGATCACGAGGGAACTGCAGTAGGCAGGGATGTTCCATGGACAGGTAGCCCCGAGTCGGTCGATGCCCCTGTTTTCGAGGGATCCTAACCATGCCACAGACTGTCGATCGAGGTGCTTGCTTGGAAGCAGGCACCTCGATCGGGGCATCAACAACGCAATGTCCTGTTTCGGTTCTAGGTCTGCTTCCGTCGTGGATGAGCAAGCAAGCGGGACGACAGAGGCCATCTCGTGTTGTCGCAACCTTTATCCCTCAAAGTCGCTCAAACTCCTTGTCGACGGATCATCGAAAAACTTTGATAAAGCTGGTATCGCGCTTCGCTCTTTATCGGTCGAAGTCGCGTACACGCGACTTCGCAGGCGTTCAGCTGGAGTGACTTTGAGCAATTGTGACCAAACGGATGTTCTTCGAAATGCTTGCAGGAATCAGGCTGTGCTAGCACTTCCGTCATTGGCTATGGGTCGATAATGCACCACCGATATAACGACGTAGTCGTCAACGGAGTTCGCCTCGCCTACGTGGAGCGGAAAGCGAGCATAGGCCAGAAAGCAAAGCCCATCCTGTTGCTTCATGCCTTGCTGGCTACTGCGGAAACGCTGGAGACGCTGATCGCTGGACTCCCGGCGGACCGCCGGATTGTGGCGATCGACCTGCTTTCGGCGCAGCACGCGGACACGGCGAAAAACCTGGATGTTCACCAGGCAAGTCTTACTGTACTGATCCACGCTTTCATGAAGAGCATGGGGCTGGTACAACCGGTTCTGATCGGGCACTCACATGGTGGCGTGCTCGCTTTGCGGCTTGCGGCGACGGACCCAACGGCGCTGGAGGGGATCGTACTGATGTCTCCCGCACATCCCTTTGGCGGGTACCGTAGCCACGTGGTGGACTTCTATCTCCGGCAGCCGGGCCGCATGCTTGCACTGAGTATCCCGCTGGCTCCGAGCTGGATGATCCTCCGCGCGTACAACGAGGCTGCAGGGTCGAAACGCCGCATCGGCATGCGGCATTTGCGCCCGCATCTGACAGTGCTGCGCAATCGCAATACGCTGCGCCGGGTGCTAGAAATCCTCAAAACCTGGGACGCCGATATGGCTGGGCTGCGGGACGTCTTGAAGGAGGCCGAGATCACCGTCCCGACTCTCTTGATCTGGGGAGATGAAGACCCGGTCGTTCCGATCGCCAGCGCTGCGGAGTTGGAAGAGCATCTTGCAGACAGCGAACGCGTGACGTTGGCGGGCATGGGCCATTTGATCCCTGAGGAAGCTCCCGAAGAGTGCGCGGAAGTCATTGGGGACTGGCTCATCCGTCTTGACGCCCGAAACTGAGAACATCTGGACAGGACTAAGAGCCTCCGGTACACCTCCTCGCTGGGCGCAGAAGACGTAGGATGGAGGCGAAACCGCTGCCTTATGCTCTTCTGCAAAGAGCAAACAGCGGTGGTGTGCTCAGCGAGGCTGGAATGACAGCTACTACCTCTGAAGAACCGCGTAGACCTCGCATACTCATCGTGGATGCAGATACAAGCGTACGCGGCACGTTGAAGATGATCCTCACCTCCAGGGGCTACGATGTCATGTCGGCGGCTACCGGGGAGCTCGCGCCCATCATCGCACAGACCTGGCCGCCGGACGCCCTGATCGCAGACATGACCGGTTCGATTTCGCGATGCAGCTTGTGACCGTAAGGCCTGAATGCCGAGTTCTGTTTCTATCTGCCCAAGTTGCTGAATACCTCATAGCGAAAGCAGTCGCATCAGGCTTTACTTTCTTCTACAAACCCGTCGCTCCCACTGTGATCTTTGAGTGGCTCAAAGTGTCGCTCCCGGCGCAGGGCTAGCGCATTCACCCAGTGAACCGCTGACACACGGCATCTGAGCGTTGCATTGAACCGGAGCGTGGAGGAGTCTGCACGTGAGGGGAGGCTCCCTCTGTGCTTCTCGTCTGGAGGCTAAACTCTGTAGCCTGAGCAGAGTCTCTGACGAATCTGTTTTGGTAGCGATATCGGGGCTCGAACCCGAACTCTTCGCCTTGAGAGGGCGACGTGTTAACCAGTTACACCATATCGCCACAGAACAGGCTGAACAGCCTGTTTGCAACTTCGTAAGTATAGCAAAAAACCTGCCGAAAGCTCGCTCGAAGATCGTGCCCCGAACCTGATAGACGCGGCGATGCCAGGTCGCTAGAGCCCGAGCTTCTTCACCTCGTCGTTGTAGTACTTCCGGTACAGGATGTCCCACTCCTGCGAGCCTTCAAGGATAATCTTGCGCTGCGAGCTGATCTTGAGCCGTGCGGCCTGGTCGATCCGCAGTTCTTCAGTCAGCAGCTTCTCGAGCGCCTTGCGGGCTTCCTGGCGGATCGTATTCCGGTCCTCCTGGAACTCCACCGAGTCAATGTCGGCCAGCGTATCGGCCACCACATGGGCCAGCTTGTTCAGCTTGTCGCGGCTGATCCTCATAGCACCGCCTTGTACTTGCGCGCGAGCTCGTTTTTGACCTTCTTGAACATCTCGGGATAGCTCGCGCCGGTCTTCAGCATGTCGTCCTGGAACGCCTCCAGAATGACACGAACCTCTTCGTTGATGCGGTCCTCGAGCGACATCTCATCGATCAGGGCACTCGCGACGCGCTCGTCCACCTGAGCTGGCTTTTCAGTCCGGATCATTTTGGCGGCGACAAGGTGTTTCGTCGTCTGTCGCGCAATGTATCCGAGGTAGTCCTTGGAAAAAATCATGGGCCTCATCAGGTTAGCAGAAGCCTCCCCGCCTGGGTGCACACGGCGGGGTTCCGTTCTGTCAGAATGGACCGGATGACTTTTGATGATCTCAGCACGCTGAAAGACGACATGATCGCCTTTATCGCCGGGCACGGGCTCAGGCGCATGAATGCGTTCGTGCCGGAAGACGTGCCCACGGTGGCTTTCGAAGACGACGACCTGGACAGCTGGAAGGATTTTGTCGAGCACGCCAAGGCCGCCGAGGTGCCCTTCATCACCATGAACTCCGTGCTTCTGGAGCCCGAGGACGTGGCCGCCTTGATTGCACAGCTGCGCGGTGCCACCTTCCCTGATCCGGAAGAGACCGAACTCGAAGAGGCGCAGGCTCTGATGCGGCACGTCGGTAAAACCGGCTACCTGCAGCTCGCCTTTGCACACGGTGGGGTCATGTTCCTCTATGAAACCGCGACGGAGTGGTACGACGGCTTTCAGACGCTGCTCGACACCGTCCAGGAAATGGGCGGCATCATCGTGGACGACCACGAAGACGAGTAGCTCCCGCTCGTGACCTCGTCCACTGCCGATCGACCCTCGCCGACGTTCAGGTTTGCTCCAGCCCCATGCGACCCAGCCGCGGCGGATGCTCTGGCGGCGGCGAACAGCCTGCCCCTGCCGCTTGCGAAGGTGCTGTGGACCCGCGGCATCCGCACGGTCCCGGCTGTTCGGGACTTCCTGCACCCCACGCCCGAGCTCCTGCATGATCCGCTGCTGCTGCACGGCGTGCTGCCCGCCCTGAAGCGTCTCCGCACGGCCCTGCTCGGGGGCGAACCCATCTTGATTTATGGCGACTACGACGTTGACGGTACCGTCGCCACGGTTCTGCTGAAAACGGCGCTGGAGCGCGCCGCGGCCTCGCTCGGCGTGACGCCGGATATCCGCTACCACATCCCCCACCGCATCCGCGAAGGCTATGGCATGCGCGAAACCCGCATCGCTGACGCCGCAGCGGAGGGCGTGCGCCTGGTTGTTTCGGTGGACACGGGCATCCGGGCCTTTGCCGCGGCGGAGGAGGCCTCCCGTTGCGGCCTGGACCTGATCGTCACGGATCACCATCTGCCCGACAGCGTCGGCGGTATCCCACGGGCCGTTGCGGTGCTGAATCCCAACCAGCCCGGATGCGAATATCCCTGCAAGGAGCTGTGCGGCGCGGGCGTCGCGTTCAAGCTTGCCCAGGCGCTACTGGAAAGCTCGGCCCGTGACGAAGCCGAGCTGAAGCGCTTGCGGGAAAAGACCCTTCCCTCCTTTCTTAAGCTGCTCGCCATCGCCACCGTCGCCGACTCCGTGCCGCTCGCCGGAGAGAACCGCGTCATCGCCGCGCTTGGCCTCCAGGCACTGCGGCGACCGGCGCAGTCCGGCCTGCGCACACTGATGCAACTGGCCGGCAT
Organism: Verrucomicrobia bacterium Tous-C9LFEB; assembly: GCA_964658105.1. Lineage (GTDB taxonomy): Bacteria > Acidobacteriota > Terriglobia > Terriglobales > Acidobacteriaceae > Granulicella. The sequence continues at coordinate 85,964 of CAZZXY010000005.1, forward strand.
TGACCTGAACCGGCCCATTACGGCCACGGATGTCGGCTTCCGTCTCGGCCCCCGCATCAACGCCGCCGGTCGCATGGACATCGCCTCCGATGTCGTCGAGTTGTTCCTGTCCCGAGACCCCCAGGCGTCTCGCGCGCTCGCCGAGAAGCTGCACGCGCTGAATGACGACCGTCGCGCCACCGAGGCCCGCGCTCTCACCGACATTGAGGCGCGCCTGGAAGCCATGCTTCACGAATGCGCCGTTTTTCCGGGATGCCTTGTACTCGATGACACACCCGACACTCCCTGGCATCGCGGGGTGATCGGCATTCTGGCCTCACGCGTGGTCGAGCGTACCGGCCGCCCCGCGCTGGTGCTCACCCACGAGGGCGGCGAGGCGCACGGCTCGGGACGCTCGGTACACGGCTTTCACCTGCTCGACGCGCTGACGGCCGCGCACGGCAGCGGCGACGAGCCCCTCTTTCTGCGCTTTGGCGGCCACGCGCACGCCGCCGGCTTCGCCCTGCCTTCCGAGCGGGTGCCTCTCCTGCGGGAACGGATGGAGCAGCATGCTGCCTCGCTGGACCCGGCCTCCCTGGAGTTGATCCAGAGCTGCGACGCCGAGCTCACGCTGGCCGAACTGGACTCTGACTTCTTTGCCGCGTACGAGCGGTTTGCTCCCTTCGGCAACGGAAACCCGGAGCCGCTGTTTCTGGCGCGAAACCTCCGTCTGTGTGCGGCGCCCCGCGTACTGAAGGATCGGCACGTCGCCCTGCAGTTCGCCTCCGATGGGCACAGCCGAACCTGGCGCGCCACAGCGTGGAGCCGTCGCACCCACTGGGCCGAACGTGCCCAGGGGGAGTCCTGGGCAGCCGGCTGCCGCTTCAGCGTGGCCTTTCGCCTCTGCCGCAACTGGCACCCCCAGTTCGGCGGATGGGAGATGGAAATCGAGCATCTGCAGCTGGATGCAGGCGGACCGAAATCCGGGGAAGCAAGAAACTGAAGCCTCGGACGCCGACCGGTGTCTTATATACTGACGATTCGTGTATGGCAGAAACTCCAAGGAAACCTAGCCGCGTCTGGATCTCGATTCTTGCTCTCCTGATCGTGGCCGGTCTGCTCTATTACGCACTGCGCAGCTCCAGGGACAAGGTCATCGTCCGGACAGCCAGGGTAGAACGCCAGTCCCTGATCAACACCGTGTCAACCAACGGCCGCGTTGAGCCGCTGGCGGATTTTCAGCCCCGTGCGCCGATGGCCAGCGAGATCCAGTACCTTCCGTTGAAGCTGGGCCAATCCGTGCGCCGTGGCCAGGAGCTGGTACGCCTCGAGGCAAGCGACGCGCAAAGCAAGATCGCGGGTGCCCAGGCAACGTTGACCGGTGCCCAGAGCACACTGAAGAACATGCAGTCGGGCGGAACGCAGGACGAGCTGCTGGGCGAAAAAGCTGACCTGGCCGCTGCACAGACACAAGAACGCCAGGCGGCTCAGTCGCTGGCGTCCCTGCAGGCTCTGCAGGCCCGGGGTGCGGCATCCGCCAATGAGGTCACCGCCGCCCAAGGGCGGGTCTCGGATGCGCAGGCAAAGGTCAGGCAGATCGAAACGCGCATGCACAGCCGGTATAGCAGTGCCGATCTCGCCACACAGCGCGCGCAGATCGCAGAGGCACGTTCCGCACTCTCTGCCGCGCAGAGCGGGTATGCAGGCATGGATGTGCATTCGCCGATCAGCGGCACGGTCTACGCCCTGCCCTACAACCAGTACGACTTCGTGCCGGCAGGAGATGCTCTGGTCAGCGTTGCGGATCTGAACCGTCTGCAGGTGAGGGCGTACTTTGACGAACCCGAGATCGGCAGGCTGATCGCCGGCCAGACCGTCACGATTCGCTGGGACGCCAAGCCCAACCAGACCTGGCACGGCCACGTCACACAGGCGCCGACCACCGTCATCACCTATAACGGAACGCGCAATGTAGGTGTCTGCCTGATCAGCATCGACGACGCCAACGGCGATCTCATCCCGAACGTCAATGTCACAGTGCGGGTGACGACCTCGGAACACCTCAACGTCCTCAGCGTCCCACGCGAGGCGCTGCACCCGGAAGGCGGCACCAACTTCGTCTACCGCGTGATCGCGGGGAAGCTGGTCAAAACTCCTGTCACCGTGCGCGAAGGGGATGTGAACCTGACGCGCGTGGGTATCAGCGGCGGGCTGCAGCAGGGCGACGTGGTGGCGCTGGAGGCGACAACCGACGTGGATCTCGTCGACGGCATGCGCGTAAAGGCGCAGCTTTGAGGGTGCACAGCCAAATGATTTCGTCGGGTCGCACGTCGCCTCATCCCCGCAACGCCAGAAAGTCACGTCGACCGCTACTGATGACGGCTTCCCTGCTGCTTGCTGGGATCGGGGGCGGAACGGGGCTGGCCAAGCAACTTCCCGCCCAGGATCTGCGGGCCGCAGAGGGGGACCTCCTGCAGGGTCGCGCCGACCAGGTCATCGCCGAGCTCCGGTCAGCACCCTCTACGGGCGCCGTGCATGTACTGCTCTGCCGCGCCTACCTATCCAAGCTGCGCGGTACGGAAGCCGCGGCGCAATGCCGGCTCGCCTTGCAGTCCGGTCTGGCAAATGACTCCGGAACACAGGACTGGGCTGGCCGCGCCTTTGGCATGGAAGCCGAGCACGCAGGTCCCATTGCCGGACTCAAGCTGGCCGGCCAGGTTCGCAACGCTTTTCAAACGGCTTTCGATCTAAATCACGGCAATCCAGCCGCAGCCAATGACCTGGGCGAATACTTCGTGAACGCCCCGTTTCTCGTCGGGGGCGGCGTTGACAAGGCAGCGTCCCTGGCCGACGGTCTCCAGGCCACATTGCCCGAGATCACACACCGGCTTCGCGCGTTGGTCGCCGAGAGGCGCGGCAACACCGAAGGGGCTGAGCGCGAGTTCGTGGCCGCTACCCAGGTAGCGCAATCCCCGGGGGCTTATGTTGATCTGGGCAACTTCTACGCGCGGCAAGGGAACGCCGAGAAGGCTGGGGGGGCGGCTAGGCGCGCTCTCGCCCTGGACCGCGCACTCACCGCCAATGCCGTCGATGCAGGGAGCATCCTGAACGATGTGAAGCAGCACTCGCAGGCGATCTCCGTCCTGCGCAGCTACCTCGATCACGGGCAGAAAAGCGACGCAGCCCCCACCTTCCGTGTGCACACGCTCGTCGGCCAGATCCTGGCCAGCCAGGGTGACACAGGGAACGCACGCAAAGAGTTCCAGGCTGCCCTCGCACTCGCCTCCGACTACGCCCCCGCGCAGAAAGGGTTGAACTCCCTTTAATGCTCTGTTCCCCTTTGCGCCTCTCTCGGCTCAGGCTTTTCGCCTTCTGTACGGCCGTCTCGTGCCTGCCCGCCTTCGGCCAGATCTCGTTATCGACGGCCGTCAATCTCGCACTCAAGAACAGCCCCAAAGTCAAAATGGGTCAGACTGACGTGGCCCGGGCTCAGGCCGTGCTCGCGCAGAGCAAGGAAGCTTTTGTTCCGGCAATCGCTGCCACCGGCGGCGTCGGCAAATCGACCGGTGCTCCGCTGGATCCGCCGGTGGTGTTCAGTATCGCCGCGCAATCACTTGTCTTCAACTCCTCACAGCTGGATTACATCAGGGCGGCGCGGGCGGGCGTCGAGTCCGCGCAACTGGCCCTGGAAGCCGCGCAGAGTGATGCCGTTGAAGACGTCACCAGCACCTACGTGGCGCTGGACAACGCGCTTCGCCGCAAGGCCGTAGGAACAGAGGCGCTCGACTTTGCCCATCATCTGGCGACCATTGCGGACGAGCGCTTTACCGCCGGCGTTGATCCCCACAGCGAGGTCACTAGGGCGCGCCACACGGAAGCGCAGATCCAGTTACAGCAGCTGCTGGTCGAGGATGAAATCGCCAACAACGCGGATCACCTTGCGCGGCTCACCGGCTTGACAGCCCGCGGCATGACCACCGATCACGCCTCCATCCCCGTCCTGCAGGCTCCGGCAAGGGTAGACGCCGAGGGACCGGTCGACCCCAGCCACCTGATCGGCATCTCTGCCGCCTTTGCTGCTGCGCGGGCCAAGCAGTACACCGCCCACGGGGAGAAGCGCTACCTGCTCCGCCCGCAGGTCGCGTTCTCGGCAAATTACAGCCGCATCTCCACAGCTTTCACCACTTATACGCAGTACTACCCGGGTTTCGGCGCTCCGGGCAACAGCTTCAACTCGCTCAGCTTGGGCGTTGGCATCACCGTGCCAATCTTGGACATGGCTCGCCGTGCCAAGGCTCGCGAGTCCGCCGCCGATGCAGCCCACAGCCTGTACGACGCGCAACTGCAACAGATGCAATTTCTGGAAGGCCGTGGCAAACTCCGGCGCAGTGCCGCCGAACTAACCGCGCGCGAGCACCTGGCGGAGCTGGACCGCGATCTCGCGCAGGATCAGCTGGATACCGTGCTGATTCGGCTCCAGGCATCGGCCGGCACCGCCGGCGGGGAGCAGCTCACCCCCAAGGACGAACAAAGTGCACGGCTGGGGGAGCGCATGCGCACCCTGGACCTGATGAGTGCCGAGCTTCAGCTCCGCCAGGCACAGGTCTCCCTTCTGCGGCAGGAAGGCACTCTGTCCAACTGGCTGGCTGCGGTTGTGCCCTCGGCTACTGCCGCTCCAGCCAGCGGCCCGGCCGCGCCAATCGCTCCCCTTTCGCCCACCGTGGGCATCACGCCCAACGGATCTGCTCCTGCGGGGGGGACACCGACGCCACCCACGGTTGGCATGCCACCGGCGACCTTGCCGTCATCCCCGGTGACAACTCCTGCGCCCGGCAGTCCAACCGGTACGCCACCAACGCCCTCAGGTACACCGCATCCATGACGCCGGGCGTCGCTGAACCTGCGCTGCAACTGGTTCAGACCCCGTGACTGGATGGTAAACTCAGGAGAGTTATGCCCCTCAAAACCCTGCTTCTGAACCCGCCCTCTTTTGAAAACTTCGACGGCGGCGCGAGCTCGCGCTGGCCGGCTACTCGCGAGATCGAGTCTTATTGGTACCCCGTATGGCTCGCGTATCCCGCCGGTATGCTCGAGGGATCGAAGCTGCTGGATGCCCCGCCCCACCACGTTTCCGCGCAGGAGGTCATCGAGACCGCGAAGAGCTTTGAGTTCCTCGTGCTCTTCACCTCCACGGTCGGCTGGGCTGGTGACCATGGGCTCGCCCGCGCCATCAAGGCCGCGAACCCCTCCATCAAGATCACCTTCGTCGGGCCGCCGGTCACCACCGATCCCGACCGCGCCCTGAATGAGTGCGAAGCGATCGATTTCATCTGCCGCCGCGAGTTCGATTTCTCGGTCGTCGAGTTTGCCAACGGCAAGCCGCTGCCGGAGATCCTGGGCATCAGCTACAAGGACCCGGAGACCGGCGTCATTCAGCACACCGCGGATCGTCCGCAGGTGGAAGACCTAGACGCCATGCCCTGGGCGACCAAGATCTATAAGCGCGATATGGACGTCACCAAGTACAACGTCCCGTTCCTGCTGCACCCCTACATTTCGCTCTACTCTACGCGCGGCTGCCCGGCGCAGTGCACCTTCTGCCTCTGGCCGCAGACCCTCTCGGGTCACGCCTGGCGTAAGCGCTCCACTGACGACGTTGCCGCCGAGATGAAGTGGGCCAAGGAGAACTTCCCGCACGTCAAGGAATTCTTCTTCGACGATGACACCTTCAACATCCAGAAGGTCCGCACCGTCGAACTCTGCGCCAAGCTCAAGCCGCTCGGCATCACCTGGTCCTGCACCTCGCGCGTCACCACGGATCGCGACACGCTGAAGGCCATGAAGGAAGCCGGCTGCCGCCTGCTCATCGTCGGCTTCGAGTCCGGCGATCCGCAGATCCTCAAGAACATCAAGAAGGGTGCCACCGTCGAGCG
>CAZZXY010000006.1:0-30631 GCA_964658105.1 Verrucomicrobia bacterium Tous-C9LFEB
CCCTCCTTGATCCGGCGCTGTAGTTACAGCGCCTCAGGTGCAGACGATCAAGGTTATTGTACCCGCATCGTTAGACGGAGCCGAAGGGAAGAGGGCACGGGACCCGAGGCCAACTTCTCGCTAAAGTTGCCGGCCCGGTTGGAAAGCCTGCTCAGCGTCCGCCGGGTCCCTGCGGTGTAGGCGGCGGGGGAGGGGGCATTTCGCCGTTTCCTGGGTGATGTTCCCGCATCCGGGCCTCCAGGGAATCGTATTTTGTGGCTTGATCCGCAGTGAGTACCGTGTGCATTTTGGCCGTGGTGTCCCCGTGGATCGACATCATCTGGGCGTGCCGGTCTTCCCCGGTGAGTGAGGCATTTGAACGAACTGCGTCCATCTTCCCGCGCTCCGCCCCCAAAATCGCCTTTACCTGGGTGGTTTGGTCGGGAGTAAGAGTCAGCGCGCGTTGCAGCATCTCCACCCTGTGATCCAGGCCACCTCGCTGAGGACCACCGCCGGGAGGTGGCGGGGGCGCGTCGCTTTGCGCAGGAGAGCTGGGCGGGGTGTCTGTTTGAGCAAACACCGGCAACGCGAGAGGGAGACCAAGGGCCAAAAGGAATGCGGCATTTCGGGCAGAGGACCACTTCATGAGGCAGCTCCTGGTGGCGACGATTTCAGCCGCCGCACCCTCTTGAGAACGGCAACGCGCGGAAAACGTTTCGCCATGACCAGAGTTTTTGATCTTGGCAGTCCAGGAAGTCGGATCACTTGCAAGACAACGCTAGCGCTGCCGCTCCTCCTCGAAGCAGAAAGGTGCGCCGTTGCTTCGTGCGTGCGCCTTTACCACCTCCAGAAATGCCTGGCCGGCATGGGAGAGGGTGGACCGTCGGCGCGTCACAAGGCGGAGCCGCCTTTCCACGGAGAGCTCCGGGACGTGGACCGCCACCAGCGCCTGAGAGGCCAGTTCCCTTTCCACTGTCAGGCGTGGCACCAGCGCGACGCCGATGCCCCGCTCAACAAAGCGCTTGATGGCTTCCAGGCTCGGAAGTTCGATCTCCATATTGAGGGGCGTGCGATGGCGTCGGAAGGCGGCAATGACCTTCTGCCGGAGCGGGGAGGGAACGTTGTGCGCTACGAACGTCTCCTGCCCGAGCCGGCTGATCGAGGCACTACCCTCTGCGGCAAGTGGATGTCCTGGAGCGACGATGCACACCAGTTCGTCACGGTATACGACCACAGAGCGAATCTGCGGGTCTTCGGGCTGGAAGGTGAGGACGCCGAGTTCCACCGAGTGTTGCAGAACCTCATCAGAGATCCGGCTCGCAAGCGAGCGCTGCACGGCGACCTTCAGGCTGGGGTGTTTGCGTCTGAAGGCGTCGAGAACCGGCAGCAGGTAAAGGCAGGTGTATTCATTGGCGGCGAGATCGAGCCGGCCGGCCTGCAGGGAGCGAAGATCCTGAAGCGCGGCGCCTGCCTCGTTGCGCAGGTTTACCATCTTTTCGGCGTATTCACGCAGAACCTGGCCGGCATCGGTGAGCGTGCCGTCCCGGAGGGATCGGTCCAGAAGCGTTTCGCCCAACTCGGATTCGAGCTTTGCTACAACCTGGCTCACCGCTGGCTGAGAACGATGCAGGCGGATAGCCGCGCGGGAGAAGCTGCGCTCCTCTGCCACGGCCAGAAAGGTCTCCAGCTGAAAAAGGTCCAAAGGCCGATCCCCGTTCCCCTGATATGGGCATTAGAAATGTCAATAGGTGCAGCGGGCAAGATAAGTTAGCGTTATTCTTCAAGAGACCAGACGAGAGCCTCCATGACTGATGCCAACAGGATCGTTTTCTTTGACACAACGCTGCGTGATGGCGAGCAGTCGCCGGGATGCACCATGCATCACGATGAAAAATTGCGCATGGCGCACCAACTCGCGAGCACAGGCGTGGACGTGATCGAGGCCGGGTTCCCGATTGCCTCGGATGGGGACCTGGGATCTGTGCAGGCCATCGCACGGGAGGTGGGGACGTCCCAGGGCGCGCCCACCATCGCGGGCCTTGCGCGGGCCAAGCAGACAGACATCGAAACCGCTGCGCGGGGGGTGGAAGCGGCGCACAAGCCCCGCATTCACACGTTTCTCGCGACCTCAGACCTGCACCTGCAGGCGAAGCTGCGTATCACGCGCGAACAGGCCCTGGAGCAAACGGCCGAAGCTGTGCGTCTCGCAAGGCGCTATGTGGAGGATGTTGAGTTTTCGGCAGAGGATGCGACGCGTTCCGACCTGGAGTTTCTGATCGAAATCGTCACGGTGGCCATTCAGGCTGGCGCGTCGACGATCAATCTGCCCGACACGGTCGGCTATACAACGCCGGGTGAATACCAGCGGCTCTTCGAAACGATGCATGCACGCGTGCCCGGCGCGCAGGATGTGATCTTCTCCACCCATTGCCATGATGACCTGGGCATGGCAACGGCGAATGCCCTGGCGGGCGTGCTGGGCGGTGCGCGACAGGTGGAAGTCACGGTGACCGGCATCGGGGAGCGCGCGGGCAACGCAGCGCTGGAAGAGGTGGCTGCGGCCATGATGGTGCGGCGCGATCGACTTCCCTTCACGAACAACATCGTGATGGAGCAGTTAGCGCCGAGTGCGAAGCTGCTGAGTGAACTGATCAGCTTTGGTTGCGCGCCCAATAAAGCGGTTGTGGGCAAGAACGCCTTTGCGCACGAGTCAGGAATTCATCAGCATGGTGTGCTGGCGAATCCGTTAACGTACGAGATCATGACGCCGGAGTCCGTGGGCGTTACCGCGAACAGCATTGTGCTGGGCAAGCACTCGGGACGGCGTGCCCTGCAGCATAGATTGCATGAGCTTGGGACCGATGTATCCGGGTCCGAGTTGGACAGCGTGTATCACCGCTTCACAGAGCTTGCGGACCGCAAGAAATCGATCTACGACCAGGACCTGCTGGCGTTGTTGCACGACACGCATGCCGCGCCCCACATGGCGTTGAGCAAATGAGCTCAGTGAATCAAGTGAGTTAAGGGAGATATGAAGCTTCGTATTGCAGTTCTGGCCGGTGACGGCATTGGACCCGAGGTGACCCGGGAGGCGCTGGCCGTGCTGCGGACCGTCGCAGAGGCAGGCAGCCATGAGTTCAGCTATAACGATGCATTGATTGGCGGCGTGGCCATCACGGCAGAAGGCACACCGCTGCCACAGGAAACCATTGACCTCTGCCTGGCAAGCGACGCGGTGCTGCTGGGCGCTGTGGGTGACAACAAGTTTAATCACCTCTCACCCGACAAGCGGCCTGAAGCGGGCCTTCTCAAGATTCGCCAGGAGTTGGGTGGGTTTGCGAATTTGCGGCCGGCGGTGGCTTATCCATCGCTTGCGGAGAACTCGCCATTACGGCCCGAGGTGACCCAGGGGACGGACATCCTGTTTGTGCGCGAGTTGCTGGGCGGCCTGTACTTCGGCCAACCACGCTCATGGGACAAGGCGAGCGGTGAAGCCATCAACACGATGCGCTACACACGTAGTGAAGTGGAGCGCGTGGCGCGCATCGCCTTCGAACTCGCGAGCAAGCGGCGCGGCAAGCTGACGCAGGTGGACAAGGCAAACGTACTTGAGTGTTCGCAGCTTTGGCGTGCGACCGTGGACGAGGTCAAGGCCGAGTTCCCTGCCGTCACGGTGGAACATCAACTGGTGGACTCCATGGCGATGCACCTGATGAACCGTCCGCGTGACTTCGATGTGGTGCTCACGGAGAACCTTTTCGGAGACATCCTTTCCGATGAGTCCGGCGTGATTACCGGCTCACTGGGTATGTTGCCTTCGGCAACGATCGGCGGCAAGGTGAACCTGTATGAGCCGGTACATGGCTCCGCACCGGACATTGCGGGTACAGGCAAGGCAAACCCGCTGGGAGCCATTCTGACGGCAGCGATGGTGCTTCGTCACTCGGCAGGCCTGGAGGCTGAGGCGTCTGTTATTGAATCCAGCGTAGTGCAGGTCCTGCGCGGGGGGCACCGCACAGCAGACATTGCGCGCGGCAACGCCGCGGCTACCGTCTCAACGGAACGCATGGGTTCGCTAGTGCGAGAGGCACTGGTCGGCAGCCTGGATCGAACGAAGTCTTACCACGCTGTTTAGGAATCGTATGAAGCGCACCGTCACTCAATGCGGCATGTTGCTTGCTCTGTCTGGAGCGGCTTTGAGTGTGCGTGCGCAGATTTCTAACCCAGACAACATGGTGTCCGGGCCACCCAAGCCGCCGCCATTACGCAGCAAGGCGCAGCAGCGGACCCTGGGCAATCTGCAATGGGTCTGGCAGTACACGCAGCCTGTACCGAACGGCAATGCGGTGACACTGCGCGGCGACGAACGCTTCGCATCGTTGCTGGGTGCGGCCTTCAAACAGCCGCAGGCGTTCTGGGGAAAAGATATCCCGCTGTCCGCAGCCATTCCGCGATTTCTGGAGCGCTATGGGCAGGTGAACGCAAGGGACAATCGTTACGTCACGGTAGATGGTTGCGTGCCAAGCTTCTGCGCTGCACACGGCCTGCTCTGGATTGACATGAGTGCGCAGGATCCACTGCTCGTCTTTGCCGCCGTAGACTGGACCACCGAGAAGCACACCACCGATGAAGCCGCTGCGGATTACAACCTGTGGCTGTTCACCAATCGACAGCTCTCCGCGGATGCTTTGCCACTGGCATTAACGCAGGCGATCTCCGATTGGGATGCACGCCTGGCCACCGCGCATCGGGGCGTGCCGCACATCGCTCACGCGCTTTTGGTTGAGCCGAATGGTCAGCCCTATCCTTTGAATCCGAGCCTGGTGGGCGCAAATAGCTTGCCGCCGCAGCCGGACACAGCTACACCGAAAATTTCTGATAACGAGTAGGACCATAGGTCTTGAACACCATGAATACCCTCCAAACACTCTCTCCGCGCACCATGTTCGAAAAGGTCTGGCAGCAGCACGTCGTTGCCGAGCCTGCAGGCGAGCCTACGCTGATCTACATCGATCTGCAGCTTGTGCACGAGGTCACCAGTCCACAGGCGTTTGACGGCCTGCGCCTGGCGGGACGCCCGCTGCGTCGTCCCGATCGGCACATTGCCACGGTGGACCACAATGTGCCGACGACGAGTGCTCAGGATCGCCTCGTCATCGCTGACCAAATCTCCGCGGCGCAGGTCAACGCCCTGCGTCGCAACTGCGCGGAGTTCGGTATCGAATTCTTCGATGTGCAGGACGCCAGCCAGGGCATCGTGCACATGATCGGGCCGGAGCTGGGTGCAACAAAGCCGGGCATGACCATCGTCTGTGGTGATTCGCATACCTCAACGCATGGAGCTTTCGGCGCGCTGGCGTTTGGCATCGGCACCAGTGAGGTGGAGCATGTGATGGCCACACAGACGCTGCCGCAAGGAAAACCAAAGACCTTCCGCATCAACGTGGAAGGCGAGCTGCCGTATGGCGTGACGGCGAAGGACATCATCCTCGACATCATCGGTCGCATTGGCACAGATGGTGCGACGGGCTATGTGGTCGAGTATGCAGGCTCCGCTATCCGTGCGCTCTCGATGGAAGGCCGCATGACGATCTGCAACATGAGCATCGAGGCCGGTGCACGTGCGGGCATGATCGCTCCGGACGACACAACCTTCGCGTATCTTAAGGGCCGGCGGTTTGCGCCGGGTACACGCCTCGGCAGCACGGTGTCCGGGCATGAGCCTGCTTCCAGCAAAGACTCTCGGCAAGGCGTAGCGCCCGGCCAAGCGGCATCGCAGTGGGGTGGTCGTGACGAGGCGGGCGAGCAGGCCACCAGCATCGACGAAGCTGTGTGGACGTTCGCAGTGCAGCAGTGGCGCGCCCTTGTCACGGACGAAGGCGCGGTGTTCGATCGCGAGATGACGATCGATGCGGCAAAGCTGGCGCCGCGTGTAACGTGGGGCACCTCGCCAGGCATGGTCACCAGCATCGAGAGTACGGTTCCCTCCCCCGAAGATGCGCTCAGTGACGCGGACCGAAAGAGCTTTGCGCGCGCACTGGAGTACATGGATCTGAAACCCGGAACGCGGCTGGAAGAGATCGCCGTGGATGCGGTTTTCCTGGGCTCGTGTACGAATGCGCGCATTGAGGATCTCCGCGAAGCCGCCAAGGTGGTACGTGGCCACCAAGTGGCGACAACGGTGCGTGCAATGGTGGTGCCTGGGTCGCAAGGCGTCAAGCGGCAGGCTGAGGAAGAAGGCCTGGATCTTGTGTTCAAGTCTGCAGGCTTTGAGTGGCGTGAGCCTGGCTGTTCGATGTGCCTCGGCATGAACCCGGACATCCTGCAGCCGGGTGAGCGTTGCGCTTCGACGAGCAACCGGAACTTCGAAGGTCGCCAGGGACGAGGTGGCCGCACACATCTGCTCTCGCCTGTGATGGCAGCCGCAGCCGCGATCACAGGGCACCTGACGGACGTTCGCACATGGCGCTTCGACGATCAACGCACGAGCACGACCTTCGCCACAGACCAGATCCTCACGGAAGGAGGTTCGCGCTAATGCAACCGTTCACCACGCTCACCAGCACAGCAGCTCCCCTGCCGATGCCGAACATCGATACAGACCAGATCATTCCAAAGCAGTTCCTCAAGCGCATCGAGCGCACAGGGTATGGCGAATTCCTGTTCTACGACTGGCGCTACGACCTGGATACGCCCGATCACGTCTCCGAGCGCCGTGACTTCGTGCTGAACAAGCCGGAATACAAGGGCACTGAGATCCTCATTGCCGAGAAGAATTTCGGTTGTGGTTCGTCGCGTGAGCACGCAGCATGGGCCATCTTTCAGTACGGCTTTCGCGCCGTGATCGCACCGTCCTTTGCAGACATCTTCTTCTCGAATGCGGGAAAGAATGGCATCGTGCTGGTACGACTACCGGACGAGCAGGTGGATGAGCTGCTTGCCCGCGTGACGGCGAACCCGGCGCACAGGATCACGATTGATCTGGAACAGCAGACTGTTGTGGATGAGCTTGGCTTTCAGGCGAGCTTTGAGGTCGATCCGTTCCGAAAATTTTGCCTGCTGAACGGCCTGGACGACATCGGGCTGACGCTACGGCATGTTGAGGAACTGACGCGCTTCGAGTCGCAGCATGACAACGAGTTCTGGGTCGCACCGAAGGGTGTGGGAGCATAGGCCGCGTGTACACGCCAGAGCCTCAGCAGATGAAAGGCAAGAAGTGAGTCAGTTCGCAGAAGGCAAACGAAATTCGGTCGTTCTTACGGAAGGCCCGTCACGCGCGGCCGCACGGAGCTATCTGCGCGGCGTGGGCTTCAGCAAGGACGATCTGCACAAGCCCATCATCGGCATCGCCAACACGTGGACCGAGATCGGGCCGTGCAACTTCCATCTTCGGCAGGTTGCCGAGGCCGTGAAGCAGGGTGTGCGTGAGGCAGGTGGAACGCCGATGGAGTTCAACACGGTGACCATCTCCGATGGCATCACGATGGGCACGGAAGGCATGAAGGCTTCGCTGATTTCGCGGGAGGTGATCGCCGATTCCATCGAGCTTGTAACGCGCGGCAACAGCTTTGACGGGCTGGTGTGCATCGCCGGCTGCGATAAAAATATGCCCGCAGCGGTGATGGCGTTGGCGCGTTTGGATATCCCGGGCATGATGCTCTATGGCGGGTCGATCGCACCCGGAAAGCTGCCGCAGCCCGATGGCAGCACAAAAGAGATCACCATCCTGCACGTGTTTGAGGCGATTGGCTCACATGCTGCCGGACGCATCAATGACGCGCAACTGGAGGCCGTGGAAGCCGCAGCGTGCCCCGGACCAGGTGCCTGTGGCGGGCAGTTCACCGCGAACACGATGGCCATGGCTGGCGAGTTCCTCGGGATCTCGCCCATTCAGATCACAGGTGTCCCCGCGATGAGCAAGGACAAGCATGAGGCCAGTCGCGAAGCGGGCCGATGCTTGATGGATCTCGTGCGCAAAGGCGTAACACCGCGGCAGATTCTGACGCGCGAGGCGCTCGAGAATGCCATCACGGCAGTCTGTGCCTCCGGCGGATCAACGAACGCGGTTCTCCATCTGATCGCCATTGCGCATGAACTGGACATTCCGCTCACGATGGAAGATTTCGATCAGATCAGCGAACGCACGCCGTTCATCTGTGATCTATCGCCCGGCGGTAAGTATGCGGCAAAGGACTACCAGGAGGCTGGCGGATCGCGTGTGTTGGCGAAGCGCTTGCTCGATCGTGGTCAGCTACATGACATCCTTACCGTGACCGGCAAGAGCCTGCATGAAGAAGCGCGGCTGGCGGAAGAAACACCCGGGCAAAGTGTGATCCACGAGTGGTCGGACCCGTTGAAGTCCACGGGCGGGCTCGTCATCCTCAAGGGCAATCTCGCTCCGGAAGGGTGCGTTGTGAAAGTGGCTGGGCATCAGCGCATCCATCACACCGGACCGGCACGCGTGTTCGATAGCGAGGATGCGTGCTTCCATGCCGTCGAGGCCGGCCAGATCAAGCCGAATGACGTCTGCGTGATTCGTTACGAAGGTCCCAAGGGGGGCCCGGGTATGCGCGAGATGCTCGCCGTCACCGCCGCCATCAAGGGCATCCCGGAGCTCAGCGAAACAGTGGCGTTGCTCACAGATGGCCGATTCAGCGGCGCAACGCGCGGCTTGATGGCCGGGCACGTCGCTCCTGAGGCACAGCTTGGTGGGCCGATAGCAGCAGTGCACGAAGGCGACACGATCACCTTCGACATCCCAGGCCGCAAACTCACGTTGAATGTGCCGGCTGAGGAGATCGCTGCGAGGCTAAACAGCTTCAAGGCACCTGCCGCTCGCTACCAGCGTGGTGTTTTTGCCAAGTACGCCCATAGCGTGGGCAGTGCCAGTGAAGGCGCGGTCACGACATAGATCAGGTCGTTAGACAATGCAGTACAAGCATCTCCGCATGGTGCGGATAAACAGAGCATCAAGTCGTTCGAGGGAATCAGGGCCATGGCCAATCCGAACAACACACATCCCACACTGACCGGCGCCGAGATCCTCTGGGCTTCGCTCGCCGGTGAAGGCACGACTACCGTCTTCGGGTATCCAGGCGGAGCGATTCTGCCGATCTATGACGCGCTGCGGAAGTTCCCTTCCATTCACCATGTGCTGGTGCGCCACGAACAGGGCGCGGCGCACATGGCGGACGGCTATGCGCGGGCCTCAGGACGTGTGGGCGTCTGCATGGCGACTTCAGGACCAGGCGCTACCAATCTCGTGACAGGCCTGGCAACCGCTATGCTCGACTCGGTGCCGGTTGTGGCGATCACTGGCCAGGTGTCGTCAAAGGTGCTGGGAACGGATGCGTTCCAAGAGATCGACATCACGGGCATCACGCTGCCGATCACGAAGCATAACTTCCTCGTGACGCGTGCTGAAGAAATTGCTCCCACGGTGCGGCTTGCGTTCCAGATAGCGCGTTCAGGGCGACCGGGGCCTGTGCTGGTCGACATCACCAAGGATGCGCAGCAAGCCACCGCGGTGTTTGACTTTGACATGTCGAAGCCGCACGCCGTGCGCCCCCACCCAATGTTGCGCGCCGAGAACACTTCCTTCGAGCAGGCTGCGGAGTTGATCCAGTCGGCCAAACGCCCGGTCATCCTTGCGGGACACGGTGTTGTGGAGTCGGGTGCAGAGGCCGAGGTGCTCGCCTTTGCTCAGTCGCGACAGATCCCGATTGCAAGCACACTGCTTGGTCTGGGCGCGATTCCTGCGGAGCATCCACTGTCACTGGGCATGATGGGCATGCATGGCGAAAGCTGGGTCAACAACGCCATTCAAGAGGCGGATCTCTTGCTGGCCTTTGGCATGCGCTTCGACGATCGCGTCACCGGCAATCTCGCACACTACGCAGCAAACGCCAAAAAGATTCATGTGGAGATCGATCCCAGCGAGATCAACAAGAACGTGCGCGTGGACGTCGCATTGATCGGCGACCTGAAGCAGGTGCTGGAGCAACTCGCGCCTCTTGTGCCCACAGCCAACGATGCGAGCTGGCTGGCGCAGATCAATGCAAGCAAAGGTGATGCAGCGGTGCGTGACATCATTAATTTGCCAGATAACGGGCACTTGTATGCAGCGCACGTGATCCACGATATCTGGCGCGAGGCTCAGGCCGCGGGCCGATTGGAACAGACGATCATCGTGACCGATGTGGGCCAGCACCAGATGTGGGAAGCACAGTACTTCAAGCATGAGTCCCCGCGCTCACTGGTCACCTCGGGTGGGCTTGGAACGATGGGCTTTGCCTTACCTGCAGCGATCGGTGCGAAGTTCGCCTGCCCCGAGAAGGATGTGTGGGTGATTGCCGGCGACGGCGGGTTTCAGATGACCGCGGCAGAGCTGTCGACCATTGTGCAGGAGCGCATTGCGATCAACGTCGCGGTCATCAATAACGGCTTTCTTGGCATGGTGCGCCAGTGGCAGGAGGCCTTCTATGACAAGAACTACTCTGCTTCGCCCATACTTTCACCAGACTTCGTGATGCTGGCTGCTGCGCATGGCATCGAGGGCACCAGTGTCGGAGATCGTCCACAGGTGCTGCCGACAGTGACGCGTGCACGTACGGGCGGCAAGCCGTTCCTGATCAATTTTCAGGTGGAGAAAGAAGACGGCGTGTACCCGATGATCGCGCCGGGCGCTGCGCTGCACGAGATGGTGCGACGGCCGAGCAAAGATCCCCTGGTCGAGACCTCGGAGGACCTGTAACGATGCTGCATACCTTCGTTGCTCTTGTGGAAGACAAGCCCGGCGTGTTGACGCGCGTAGCTTCACTGTTCCGCCGCTTAAACATCAATATCGTCTCGCTCACGGTAGGTGAATCGGAGCGCTCGGATACATCGCGCATGACCATCGTTTGCGAAGCGCCCGAGACATCGGCGCATCGCATCAGGGCTTCGCTCTACAAGCTGGAGACCACGGTACATGTGGATGAAGTGAACCGCGCCGAGGCCGTTGTGCGCGAGCTCTGTCTGATCAAGGTGGCTGCCGGCCCGACCGCGCCGCATGGTGTGCAGTCGCGGTCGCAGATCTTCGAGCTCGCCAATGTCTTTCGTGCGCGCGTGGTGGACCTGGCTCCCGAGAGCATCATGCTGGAGATGACCGGTTCTGCCTCCAAGATCGAAGGACTGCTGCAGGTCCTGCGTGAGAGCGGGTTCGAGGTGCTCGAGGTATCGCGCACAGGCCGCATGGCCATGCGCCGCGGCCAGCACACCACGCGCGTATTGAAGGCTCTCGGCAACCGTCCTGATCACTCTCATCCCGAGCCTGCGGTCGATCCCGACGCACTGCCCGAAGAAGAAACCCTTCCGAATCAATTTGACGAGCACGACACATAGATTTCACTACGAAGCGATCACCAAAACGAAAGCAGGAAGCAATGGCAAAGGCGTATCACGATCAGGATGCTGATCTCTCCATCATTCAGGGTAAGAAGGTAGCCATCATCGGCTATGGCTCGCAGGGCCACGCGCACGCGCTGAATTTGAAGGATTCCGGTGTTGAGGTGAAGGTGGGCTTGCGGCCTGAGTCGCCCTCTGCAAAGAAGGCCGAGCTTGCAGGCCTCGAAGTTATGAGCGTTCCGGAGGTCTCGCAATGGGCCGACGTGATCATGGTGCTTGTACCGGATCAGACAGCCGCCAAGGTCTACAAGGAGATCGAGCCAGGCCTGCAGACGAAGGGTTCCGATGGGGAGCCAAAGACGCTGATGTTCGCGCACGGCTTTAACATCCGCTTCCGTACCATCAGCCCTCCGAATACCATCGATGTTTCGCTGGTCGCGCCGAAGGGGCCGGGCCATCGTGTACGCGAGGTCTTCATCGAAGGCGGTGGCGTTCCAGGCCTCGTGGCGGTGGAGCAGGATGCGAGTGGCAACGCCATGAAGGTGGCACTGAGCTATGCCAAGGGCATCGGCTGCACACGCGGCGGTGTGCTCGAAACAACCTTCACCGAAGAAACAGAAACCGATCTTTTCGGCGAGCAGGCTGTCCTCTGCGGTGGCACGGCGGCGTTGGTCAAGGCCGGTTTCGAGGTATTGGTAGAGGCTGGCTATCAGCCGGAGCTTGCATACTTCGAAGTGCTGCACGAGCTCAAGCTGATCGTGGATCTGTTATACCGCGGCGGCCTGGAATATATGCGCTACTCGATCAGCGACACGGCGGAGTGGGGCGACTACATCGCCGGTCCGCGTATCGTTACGCCGGATGTGAAGAAGGCCATGCAAGGACTGCTTGACGACATCCGTTCGGGTGCCTTTGCCAAGCGCTTCCTCGAAGAGAACGAGACAGGACGCAAGGAGTTCGAGCGTTTCCGCAGCCAGGAACGCGCCCACCCTGTAGAAAAGGTCGGTGCAGAACTGCGCGCGCAAATGCCCTTTCTGGATCCGGTTCGGGTGGAGAACGGGACCGTGGTGAAGGCCTAACGCTTCAAGTAGCAACGGCGAGCCCGGTCCTTGTGACCGGGCTTTCCTATTGCAGCCGACAGCCTCGAACAGCATCCAAAAGGGCATGAGCACAGCAACGGTTCTTCGTCTTCGAGATGGTTTCGGCTTGAACAATCTTCGTGTGGAGCAGGAGCCTCTCCCAGAGCCCGGACCGGGACAGGTGCACGTTCGCTTTCACGCTGGCTCGCTCAACTATCGCGATCTCATGGTGGCGCTTGGGCACTACAACCCCAAAATGGAGCTTCCCCGCATCCTGGGTTCCGACGCTGCAGGCGAAGTGGTCAGCGTCGGGGAGGGTGTCACTGAGCTGCAAGCCGGCGATCGGGTCGCAAGCCTCTTCTTCCAGTCATGGCAGGCCGGCGAGATTACGCAGGCAACAGGCAAATCGGCACTGGGCGGCGCCATCGACGGAGTTTTCGCAAGCGACCGCATCCTCCCCGCCACGGGAGTCATCCGCATCCCGGAGGTGTTCTCATTAGAACAAGCGGCGACCCTCCCCTGCGCAGCTGTCACCGCGTGGAACGCGCTCGTGGAAAAAGGTCATCTTCACGCCGGGCAAACGGTGCTCATCCTCGGCACCGGTGGTGTGTCGCTGTTCGGCCTGCAACTTGCCAAGGCTCATGGAGCCCGGGTGATTCTCACCAGTTCCTCCGACGAGAAACTGGCGCGAGGCCGTGAACTGGGAGCCGATGAGACGATCAACTACAAGACGACGCCTGAGTGGGACCAGGAAGTGCTGCGCCTCACCGGCAAACAGGGCGTGGACCACGTCGTAGAGGTAGGTGGTTCAGGCACGCTTCCTCGGTCGTTCAACGCCGCTCGCGTAGGTGGCCACGTGCACCTGATCGGTGTTCTCTCCGAGCCTGGTAAGGGCGTGGATGTACTGGTTGTGCTGCGAAAGTCGCTGCACTTTAACGGTATCTACGTAGGCAGTCGCGAGATGTTCTCGCGGCTGAACGATGCGCTGGTTGCCAACCGCGTTCAGCCCGTCGTGGATAAGACGTTTCCGCTTGCTGAAGCGCGAGCCGCCTTTGAGCATATGCAAAGCGGCAACCACTTCGGCAAAATCGTGCTCAATCTCCAATCGTGAATGCACCGTTGCGGAACTTCCCGGGAAGGAGCTTCGTAACGGTGAGCAACATGCGCTCTTGGTACAGCTGCCTGCTCTTCCTCCTGCCATGGCCTGTGAGGGCGGACGCGCAGAAGTCTCATGAGGCTCCGGAATCTGTCTCTGCGCTCTCGGCCGAGGTGATCATGGCACGCGTTGCGGCCAATCAGGACCGCACCGAAGCCGAACGAGCCCACTACGTCTACATCCAGCATGCCCGCGTGCAGTCGCGTAAAGGAAGCACGGTGATGTGTGAGGAGCTGACGGATACGCGGATCGTACCGGGTCCAAAAGGCCAAACCCGTGCGCTGTTAGCTCTCTCCGGCCATGTCCGCGAGGGCAAAAGGGTGATTCGCTACACGGTCCCGCCCCCTGGTGAGGGCACTGGCGCCCAGCAAGATCAGACCCGGGGCGACGACGACGAAGGCGCAAACCTCCACATCGGCGATAAAGAAACGATCCTTGACGCAGACGCCCAGAACACACCGGCAACCGTGAACGACACGGACATCGATCTGGTGGAGAGCATGCGCCGGAGTTTCACCTCGGATAAGGGGAGCAAGGACGGGGTCAGCGCGCGCCTCTTCCCTCTAACCACGGACGTGCAAAAGAACATGGCCTCCGATTTGAAAGGCCGCGAAACAAAGAATGGTCACGACACCTTTCACATCGTCTTCCGCCCGAAAGACAACAGCGACTACGACTGGAAGGGTGACGCCTGGATTGACGCCAGGGACTTCCAACCGGTGGTGGTGCGAACAGCTTTGAGCCACAACATCCCTCTTGGCGTGCGAATGTTGCTCGGAACCAGCGTTCCTGGACTCGGCTTCACGGTCATCTATGCACCGCAGGGAGGCGTCTGGTTCCCTGCCAGTTTCGGCACGGAGTTCACCATCCGCGTCCTGTTCGCCTTTCATCGCAAAATCGTGATCGACGCAGAGAATCGCGCCTTTGAACGCACACACGTGACCAGCACCATTCACACCGACGCGGCCCAGGCTTCGCCTTCCGCCCCCGAAGAGACGGCACCGAGGCCCTAGGCAGGACACCATGTCCCCCGCATCTAACGCCTATGCATCGCGCTATCCTCGTCGCAACGCTTACGACGCTTACTTTCAGGGGCCTGCCCGCGCAGATCACCGGCGTGACGAGTTTGGACGCGCTTCACGATCGGGCACGCCCGTTGCTGATCTTCGCACCCAAACCCGACGATGCGCGGCTGGAGATTCAGATCCGCACACTCCTCGAACATTCCGCTGAAGCGCACGACCGCGACCTGGTCGCGATCGCGTTGCCGTACAGAAATCCGAGTCCCACGGATGCCCAGCTCTCACCTGCCAAAACCGAGGCTGCCAGACGCCGCTTTCATGTCTCGCCGGAAGACTTCCTCGTGATCCTGATTGGAAAGGATGGCGGGGCCAAGTTTCGGTCGACGAAACCGGTCTCAATCCAGGAGCTGAATGCAGTGATCGACGCCATGCCCATGCGGCAAGACGAGATACAGGCAAAGCCCAAATAGTTTGGTGTGCAAAAAGGAATCGCTCCCAGGAGGGAGCGATTGCGCGACCAGACTCCGGCCTATGCAGTGATTTCGACACCGCGCCAGAAGGCGACTTTGTGCTTGACGCTGCGCGCTCCAGCCTTGGGAGCCGGATAGTACCAGGCCGCATCCAGGTTTTCCTGGCCGTCTACAAGTACCGTGTAATAACGCGCCAGGCCCTTCCAGGGACAGGTAGAGCTCGTCGAACTTGGCCTCAAATAGGCCCGATTCACACTCTTCTCAGGGAAGTACGTGTTTCCCTCAACTGTTTCTACTTCATCACTCTCTGCCAGGACCTGTCCGTTCCAAATCGCTTTCGCCATGCGCGCGTCCTTTCCTTGGGTCTCGGTAAGTGCACACGTTCGCGGCCTAACACAGGCGGCCAGCGCACGTAAATGCCCCATTCATCATCCCACAATCTACGGAATTTGGAAAGTCTAACCTTCGTCTCTCCATAAGGCTGTAGCTTTCGAATGGTTACGCGACAGCCTCCACCACAGGACGACTGCTGGCGGGGTCAGGACGTCGTAGTTCCCGGGGTTCATCCGTCGGCTTTGGCGGCCCGATCTTCTCGACGAAGTGACACTCCGGCCCGGTGGCTTGCGGTTCCTCCGCACCCTTCTTGGCCCGTCGCTTTGGCAACCGATCCACATTGTTGGGGCAAATGAGGAAAGTGCCTTCCTTTTCCGCAACCTCGATCAGGTACGGTGACTTGCACTCCGCACAAGGGCCGGCGACCAACTTCTGGTTGCTCGTAAAGTCACACTTCGGATACCGTGTGCATCCGAAGAACGTGTCCCCGCGACGATTCTTGCGGGCTGCCACTTCAGCACCGCACTTGGGGCACGGTACGTCCAGAAGATCCTGCTTGACGTACTTGCACTTGGGGTAGCCAGAGCAGGCGATGAACTCGCCATACTGCCCTTCACGCTGCAGCAGCGGCTTGCCACACTTCGGGCATGGCTCCTCCAGCTGGATGGGCGGCTTGGACTGCTGCTTCTGGTTCAGCTTCCGGATGGTCTTGCACGGCGGGTCTTCGTTGTAGCCCGGGCAGCTCATGAACGGACCAAACGGGCCGTTCCGCAGGACCATCAGGCGTCCGCAGTTATCGCAGAACTCCTCTTCGGTCTCGGCGTCCTGGGCTCCCGGCGAGGTCAGATCCGGCTTGGAAGCGAAGTTCTCCTTGGTGAAGTCGCAAGTGTGCGGTTCCACGATGAGCTTCTTGCCGCGCTTCGCTCCTTCTTCGAGCGCCTTGAGCAGTGCAGGTTTATCCAGCACCTCGCGCGAGAACTCGGTGACGTCTTCCGTAAGCGCCTTCACAATCATCGGAAACTTGTGGGCGTCCGTGACCTTCTTGACAGCGGCCTTTGGATCCTTCTTCAAGGGTCCGAGTGCCACATTCACGGGCTTGGTCTTCGTGAAGTTCGAACAGGAGTAGAACGAGCCGAACTTGCCCCACTTCAGGATCAACGGCGCGCCGCACTTCTCGCAGATCTCGTCCGTGGGCTTTTCCCACGCCTTGATGTCTTCCATCTGCAGCTCGGCAACTTTGAGCTCCTGCTCAAGATGGCTGTAGAAGCCATTCAGAAGATCAGTCCACTTCTCCTTACCTTCAGCCACGTTGTCGAGTTCGTTCTCGAGCCCAGCCGTGTAATCGACCTTGAAGATGTAAGGGAAGTTCTCAACGAGGAGGTCCGTCACGACCATGCCGATCTCCGTCGGGATCAGCTTCTGCGCGATCTTCTTTACGTAGTCGCGTTCCTGGATCGTGTTGATGATTGAGGCATAGGTCGAAGGCCGGCCGATGCCCTTTTCTTCAAGGGCCTTCACCAGGCTGGCCTCGTTGAAACGCGGCGGCGGCTGCGTGAACTTCTGCTGCGGATCGATCTTGTTGGCCGTCAGACCCTGGCCACGGGTGAGCGCCGGCAGACGACGATCCGCGGAACTCTCCTCGCTGGTAGCGTCTTTGGCGGCTTCCGACCCCTCTTCCTCAGAGCTGCCTTCCGCCAGCTTCTTGTCGTCGGCTGCCTGCTTGGCAGTGCTCGCTGTGCGCGCCTTCTTGTTCTTTTCTTCGAAGTACAGGAAGCCATCAAACTTCAGAATGCTGCCGGTAGTCCGGAAATCGTAGCTGACGCTGCCCGCTCTCGCCTCGATATCGACCGTTGTCGAGTCGAAGATCGCTGGCGTCATCTGGCTCGAAACAGCGCGCTCCCAGATGAGTTTGTACAGTCGGAACTGCTCATCGCTCAGATAACGGCGCACCTCGTCAGGGACGAAGTTGAAGTTCGTCGGACGAATGGCTTCGTGGGCATCCTGCGCGTCTGCCTTGCTCTTGTACGTGTTCTCGGTTTTCGGAAGATAGTTGGGACCAACCTTCTTACCAACAAACTCGCGAATCTCCGCAATGGCATCCGGGCTCATACGAGTGGAGTCAGTACGCATGTAGGTGATCAGACCTACCGTTCCTTCACCGCCAATTTCGATGCCCTCATACAGTCGCTGCGCGACGCCCATAGTGCGGCGAACGTTGAAGCCGAGACGGCCAGCAGCGTCCTGCTGCAGCTTGCTGGTTGTGTAAGGAGCAGCGGGCCGGCGCTGACGTTCCTTGGTCTCGATGCCGCGCACGGACCAGGTCGCCTTCTCAAGCTGCGCCATAATCTCGTCGACAGCGCCCTTGTCGGGCAGCGCATTGGCAAGAAACTGCTCCTTGCCGTCCACGTCGACCCCATTGGAGACGCGAATGGGTTGTCCCTTGACGCCCACCATACGAGCCGTGAACTCCTGGGCTCCGTCCTTCTTCGACCCGGGAATCAGGGTCGCATCTATATTCCAGTACTCCACGGGGCCGAACGCATTGATCTCCCGTTCGCGCTCGACGATCAACCGCAACGCAACGGTCTGCACGCGTCCGGCGCTCAGGCCGCGCTTCACCTTGTCCCACAGCAGGGGCGAGATCTGGTAGCCGACCAGGCGGTCCAGGACGCGGCGGGTCTGCTGCGCGTCCACCAGATTCTCGTCGACTTCGCGGGTACGTTCAAACGCCGCTTTCACGGCTTTCTTTGTGATCTCGTTGAAAGTCACCCGGCGGATCTTGGTCTTGTCTTTGACCGAGGGCAGCAGCTGCATTCTGAGGTGCGAGGCAATCGCCTCGCCTTCGCGGTCAGGATCAGGCGCTAGGTAAATGGTGTCGCTCTTGGCCGCCAGCTTCTTCAGGCGATCGACGACTTTTTCCTTGCCAGGCGAGACAATCAGCGTCGGTTCGAACGTCCGATACTTCAGCTCAACACCAATATCGTTCTTCGGCAGGTCCATGATGTGGCCAATGGACGCCTCCACGATATAGTCGCTTCCGAGATATTTATTGATCGTCTTGGCCTTCGCAGGCGACTCCACGATCACGAGATTCTTTGCCATACCCCATACCTGCCTGAAGCGCCCGGCGGCCGACACTCCGGCTCGCTGCCCCTCTGCCCTATCCAATAGCCTGCAAACTACCACGCTTTGCCAAATCCGCGTCAACTTGCTTGTGGACAACGTCCGGCAAGTTGCCTGCCTGCCTCCGTTCTGTACGCAAGCTATAGACGCAGTTCGCGGCAGTTCGTTCCGTGGCGCTCGCGGATGCCGTTTACAGTGCGCGGACGTAATTCTTGCCTGGCATCTGCCGGATCCGGCTGGCTAACTCCAGCTCAAAGAGCGCCGTAAACACCTCACCGGAAGCCAGTTCGCCTTCCAGCCGCTCGATCAGTTCGTCCAGCTGAACGGCTTCATCCGCACGAAGATGCTGCAAAACCAGGCGCTCATGGTCGCTCATCGGAGCAGCTGAACTGAATCCGGAAGCTCCGTCGAATAGAGATGCGTTGACCCCAGGCTTTGATTCACCGCGGGCGGCCGTCTGCTCGTCAGCAAGGCGTTCCAGCTCAAGGCGCACCTGGGATGGAAGGTCCTCCCAGACGTCTTCCCAGGTCGCCGTCAGCTTGGCGCCCTGTTTGATCAGCGTGTTCGGTCCCCAGGCATTTTTGTTGGTCACGTTCCCCGGAACGGCGTAAATATCGCGGCTCTGCTCAATAGCGCACCGCGCCGTAATGCGGGTGCCGGAGTACTCCGCGGCCTCGATCACGAGCACTCCGACACTCATCCCGCTCAGGGTGCGATTGCGGATAGGGAAGTTTTGCGGCGCAGGAAACGTACCGATCGGAAACTCACTCACAATGGCGCCGCCCGACGCGACAATCTCCTCGGCGAGCCGTTTGTTTTCCTTGGGATAGATCACATCAATGCCGGTGCCCCAGACGGCGACCGTAACGCCTCCGCCGCCAAGAGCACCCTTGTGGGCGGCGGTGTCCACACCGCGTGCCATACCACTAAAGATCGCCAGACCGCGTCGCGCGAGATCCCGGCTCAGCATCTCGGCCATCCCCGCGCCATAAGGAGTCGGGTGCCGCGTGCCCACCACACCGATGCCCGGCCGGCTCAGGGCGTCCACGTTTCCCCGAACCCACAGGATAGAAGGTGGATCGTAGATCTCAAGCAACGGACCGGGGTAGGCGTCCATGTCCGGCGTAATCAGGACGGCCGCCTGCTCATGGACACGCCGAATCTCCTCTTCGGCGCTCCTGCGGCCGCGGCCGTCAAAGCAGAACTGGGCTGCGGCGGCAGTCAGGCCCGCGCCCTTCAGCTCGGTGAGCGAAGCACCCCAGAGTCGTTCAGCCGCACCCAATCGCCGAACCGCGCGTAACGTCCGCGTAGGACCCATGCCAGGCGCGAGCGCCAGCGCCAGCCAGCCCAGCTGGCTCTCTTCCCCAGAAATCGTTGCGTTCACGCGATCCTTCTCCGCTGCGTTTGTGACGTAGCCTATCCCGACGTTTCTCCCCGGGCTATGCCACCTTCGTGGCGCGATAGGCTGAAAGGGTGCCGGTCCGCGTTGCTGCTATCTCGTTTCTGAATCCCGCTCCCCTGCTGTACAACTTCGAGCACGAGCCGGCCGCAACGGAACTGCGCACCCGCTACGCCGTGCACTACACCACGCCGGCTTGCTGCGCAGCGGAGCTGCACGCCGGTGAAGCTGACCTCGGCCTCGTTCCCATCGCGCAGCTCACGCCCGAGTTTGCCGTGGTTCCCGGTTGCACCATCGCCTCGCTGGAGGAGGTGCGCAGCATCCTGCTGCTTGTCCGCTGCGCGCAGGACCGCCCCAGAGATGAGGCGTTGCGCAACATCCGGAGCATCGCCGCAGACAGCGCCTCGCGGTCCTCTGCCGCCTATGTGCGGACGGTGCTGCGGCGCTTCTACCACGCGGATCCCGCCATGCAGGAAGCCCAAGCGGATCCACTGGCGATGCTGGCAAATCACGATGCAGCCTTGCTGATCGGCGATCCTGCCCTGCTTGCACGTGAGCAAAAGGGCGCGATCGATCAAGCCATTCACACCCAAACCGGCGACCATCTTCTTTGGCTGGATCTCGCCCAGCTTTGGCGGGAGCACACCGGGCTTCCGTGGGTAGCCGCGGTCTGGGCCGTTCGCGTCGACGCGCTCGCTCACGGTGGCGTCACGCCGGCGCAGCTGATCAGGGATCTCGTAGCGAGCCGCGACGCCGGCCTCGCCCACACGGAAGAGCTGGTGGCGAAGTGGGTGCCCAGACTGCCTCTGAAGGCCGAAACCATCCGCACCTACCTGACGCAGAACATCCACTACGTTCTCGACGAAGCATGCCTTCGGGCCATCGGGACCTTTCGCGCCTTTGCGGCGGAGGCCGGTGTGCTTCCCCCTCTCCCCCACCTGACCCTGCTGTAAAGTTTGCTCGGCTGCGAGACCTCAGCGGGCCTGCAAGCGTCCTATCACGAGCATGCGATCCACAGTATCCCCTGCCCTTCTGCTCGCCGGCAAAGCCGGATCGCACATGCTGCCCGTGCTTTTTCATTTCGGGCTGCTGGGGCTGGCACTCGTCTCGGTCGTGGATAGCTCGTTCATTCCATTGCCCATCCCCGGGGTTACCGACATCATGGTGATCCTCTACGCGGCCGGGCATGCGAACCCCATCCTGCTGGTCGCCATAGCCACCGCTGGATCGGCCATCGGCGGCTTTCTCTCGCATGCCGTAGGGCAGGCCGGCGGCATGGCCTTTCTGGAAAAGAAAGTCTCACCCAAACTGCTGAAGCGCGTGACGACCTGGGTCGAAGAGCATTCGATCATCGCGATCGCCTTGCCTGCTATCCTGCCGCCGCCCGTACCGCTCTCTCCCTTCGTTCTGGTTGCGGGTGCCGTGAAGATGTCGCGCAAGCGCTTCATGATTGCCTTCACGGGCAGCAGACTGCTGCGGCACATCATCGCCTGCTGGCTGGGCATTCACTACGGCGCGCAGGTATTGAAGTTGTGGAACCACTTCTCCGCACGTTGGGCCGTAACCATCCTGATTGTGTTCTGGACGATCACGCTGGTCTTTGCCGGCATCGGCATCTGGAAGCTCGTGCAGACGTCACGCTCGATCGGGCTGAGAAGCGGCAAGGCCGGCTCGCAGCCGCAACCTCGATCGGCCTGAGTCCGGCCCTTGGCATCCCGGGCGTCGGAAGCAGGTGCAAGGGATGGTAGACTTGCACCTGTGCCGGGTCCTACGCGACGCGTACCCGCCAACCCCGCCAGGTCCGGAAGGAAGCAACGGCAACGGGCCAACGTGGGCGCAGTAGGGAAACCCGGTACACTTCTCCCCTTTTTCTTCTTTCCAGGAACCCGCTGAGCGATGTCTCGGCGCGTTGCCGTTCGTCAGCGCATCGGCGTGGCGGTAAGATGCTCCATGTTGTCCCTTTTGGGAGGTTTGGTCGTTTGAGTCTCACCCTGAAGCCCCGCACCTCGGTTCGTGCAAAGATCTCTGCCATCGGCACGTACGTTCCGCCCAAGCTGCTGACCAACGCGGACCTGGAACGGATGGTCGAGACCAACGATAGCTGGATCACGGAGCGTACCGGCATCCGCGAGCGGCATATCGTCGACAAGGGAGTGGCAACGAGCGACCTGGCCGCGGAAGCTGCTCTGAACTGCCTTAGCAGGGCCGGTGTCGACCCGGGCGAGGTAGACGCGATCATCGTGGCAACCGTGACGCCTGACATGATCTTCCCCGCCACGGCCTGCCTTGTTCAGGACAAGATTGGCGCGAAGAAGGCCTGGGGATTCGATCTTTCCGCTGCCTGCTCCGGCTTTGTCTATGCCCTGCAGGTCGGCGCCAAGCTGGTGGAATCCGGCGCGCACCAGAAGGTTCTGGTCATCGGCGCCGATGTCATGACATCCATCATCGACTACACGGATCGCTCCACCTGCATCCTCTTCGGCGATGGAGCGGGTGCGGTTTTGCTGGAACCCTGTACCGAGGACGAGGTCGGCCTCATCGATTTTCTGCACGAGGTCGACGGTTCAGGGGCCTCGGCTCTCTACATGCCCGCAGGCGGCAGTGCCCTGCCGGCCAGCCATGAAACGGTCGACGCCCGGCAGCACTATGTTCACCAGGACGGCCAGACCGTCTACAAGTTCGCTGTTCGCAAAATGGCCGAAGTCTCCGAGGCCCTGCTGACGCGCAACGGCGTGGCCGGCCATGAGCTGGGCTGCTTTATTCCACACCAGGCCAACCAGCGCATCATTCTGTCCACGGCCGAACGGCTCGGGATGCCACAGGATCGCGTAGTGATCAACATCGACCGCTACGGCAACACCACTGCCGGCACAATCCCACTTGCAATGAACACGGCCCTCCAGGCCGGTCGCTTGAAGCGGGGCGATCTCATCCTTCTCGCCAGTGTCGGTGCCGGATACACCGTTGGAGCTACCCTGTTGCGCTGGGAGATGGATTCGGACCTGCCCGCCACGTCGAACTAGCTTCACGGCCCTTGCGCTAAGGACTACTGTGCTGCATCATGCCGGTCTGACCTGTTTTCCTCCACGAGCCCCTCCGTATCCCCCAAAAGGGGCGTTGACCGAGGGTGTTCGGGTCTTGAAAATTGGGCAGGAACGAAGGAGTTTTGGCCACGCTGAAGAGCTGTGTGCGGGGCACGTAGAAGAGTTGCTTGCGGATCTGAACGGAGGGCGGGCCAAACGCGTTGCGTTCCCGCCAGGGTCGGTGGCGAACTCACCTGGACTTCGATGGAAGGAAAAGGTATCGCTTGCATGAACCGGAACAGTGCTCAACCCGTCGCGATGAAAGGTCCGTCATCCGTCCCTTATAAGCCGTTGCCCGCGTGTACCTTTGCCTTCCAGCCCATCGTGGACACGAATAAGCGCGAGGTCGTCGCCTACGAGGCACTGGTGCGCGGCTCCCACGGCGAAAGCGCCTCCACGATCATCAACGACATCTGCCCGGCGGATCTGCCGCGTTTTGACGAGGTCTGTCGGTCGTCTGCGATGCGTCTCGCGTCGCGCCTCGGCATGGACTGTGACCTGAACCTGAACCTGGTACCCCAGGGATTCCACGCGGACCGGGACTGCCTTGCCTCCACCCTGGATGCAGCCATCGAGTTCAATTTTTTTCCCGAGCGGCTAGTCGTTGAGGTCACCGAGGGCGAAGTTCTTGGCAATCAGGAGCGCTTCACCGATCTGATGGACGTGTACCGCGGTCTCGGGATGCGACTGGCCATCGACGATTTCGGATCCGGCTACTCGGGACTCAATTTGCTCGCAGACTTCCAGCCCGACCAGTTGAAGCTGGATAAAGACCTGACCCGCGGCATTGAAGGCCGTCGTCCACGACAGGCGATCGTTCGGGGAATTCTGCAGGTCTGCAGGGATCTGGGCATCGAACTGGTAGCGGAAGGGATCGAGACCGCGGACGAGTTCCACTGGTTCTGCGACGAGGGCGTCCATCTCTTCCAGGGCTATCTCTTCGGCAGACCCGGGTTTGAACTGTTGCCCGCGCTGCATGTTCCTGAGTACATCTAGCCGGCAACGCCAGCTCTGTCTTGCCGTTCGGTAAGCGTCGCGGACGCTGTTAAACTGGGAAATGTGAGTTTGCCCGCCGTACTGGAGCCGCGTAGCTCCGATCCGAACCAGTTAACCCCCGCAGAGGCGCCCCGTACCGGCCGGCCGCGGGTAGGTTTCGTCTCGCTTGGCTGCCCCAAGAATCTCGTCGACAGCGAGGTCATGATGGGCCTGCTGCAGCGTGCCGGGGCGGAGCTGACGCCGCGCGCGGAAGACGCCGAAATCCTCGTGGTCAACACGTGTTCCTTTATCGACTCCGCAAAACAGGAGTCGGTGGACGCCATCCTGGAGATGACGCAGCACAAGGCGGCAAACGGCGGCCGCGTCCAGCGATTGATTGTGGCAGGGTGCCTGGTCGAGCGTTATCGGGACGAGATCCGGAAGAACATTCCCGAGGTGGACGCCGTGGTCGGCACCGGCGAGCTCGAGGCCATCCTGGAAGCCGCCGGCCTGCAACGGCCCGCGCCCGCCCCGCTCTCCGACTCGCCGTTTACCGTGCTGACCTCCATGCAGGTTGCCGCGGTCGAGAACGGCGAGCAGATCCGTCGCGCGCACTCGGCGGTACAGCAGCACTCCCGCCCGGAGGCTGACGGTGCACAGATAACCTCAGCTTCAGCCACTTCGAGGCCCGAAGGCGATGCGCGCGAGGCAGCAGGACGTTTCTCCCGCGAGGGCTGGGACGGCGCGATTGCGGCTCTGCCAAACTACCTCTACAGCGACGAAACTCCCCGCGTGCTCACGACCGCGCGGGCCTCGGCCTACATCAAGATTGCCGAAGGCTGCGATCACCCTTGCTCCTTCTGCATCATCCCCCAGCTGCGCGGCAAGTTCCGCTCCCGGCCGGTCGCCTCGGTCGTTGCCGAAGCGCGCCAGCTGATTGCGCAGGGCGTGCGCGAGATCACGCTCATCGGCCAGGACACCACCTGCTACGGTGAAGACCTCGCCAAGGATCCCGCTACCGGCAAACGCCCCGAACTGGCGGACCTGCTGGACGCGCTTGCTCCCCTCCCCGGCCTGAAGTGGCTTCGTTTCCTCTACGCCTATCCAAACAAGGTCACGACGGGTTTGCTGGAATCCATCGCTCGCCACGATAACGTAGCCAAGTACCTCGACGTGCCTCTGCAGCATGCCAGCGCCCCCGTGCTGCGGCGCATGAAGCGCGGCGGATCGGCCGATCGCTTCCTCCAAATCCTCGAGAAAGCGCGGAAGATCGTCCCCGGCCTGAAACTCCGGACCAGCTTCATCGTCGGCTTTCCCGGAGAGACCGAAGCCGACTTCGAAGAGCTCTGCCAGTTCGTGCAGGAGGCCCGCTTCGATTGGCTTGGCGTGTTCTCCTACTCCGACGAGGAAGGCGCGAAGGCCTTCGATTTGGGCGAAAAAGTTCCGAAACGTACGATTGAGGCACGTCGCCGCAAGCTCATGCGGATTCAGAACAAGATCAGCCGCAAAGACAAGGCGAAGTGGGTCGGCCGCGAGGTCGAGCTGCTCGTCGAAGGGCCCAGCGAAGAGACTGAACTGCTTTGGCAGGGCCGCACGCTGGATCAGGCCCCCGAAATCGATGGCGTGGTGCTGATCAACGACTTCGGTCCGCATGAGGAGCTGGTCCCCGGCACCTTCTACCGCGCGGAGATCACCGAATCGCACGACTACGACGTCGTCGCCCGGATCATCGAATAAGCTATGGCCACGAAGTCCCTCCGCTGCCCTACCTGCCGGACCCTCGTCTCCCCGGGTTCTGAGGATGTCCCCTTCTGCTCCGACCGATGCCGCCAGATCGATCTCGGGAAGTGGGCTTCGAACGAGTACAGAATCTCGTCGCCTATTCTTGACCCGGATCTCCTCGAAGAACTCGAACACGCCCAGCAGCAGAACAATCCGTTCAGCGGCGAGCAGCGCAAGGAATGGAAGAACTAGTGGGGTCCGACGGTCAAGCCGCGGCCTCCAGCTTCAGACCAGCACGGAAGACCCGTTGGGCCTGGCTCGTGGCGACTTGGTTTGGTGCCGGACAGCTCCGCCCCGGCCCGGGGACCTACGGCTCTGCCTCCGCAGCGGTTCTTTGGCTGATCGCCGGCCAGATCGTGCACCATAACACCCTCGTTCTGACGATCGTGACGGCATGCCTGGTGGCGATTGTCACCGCGCTCGGCATCCCTGCCGCAACGCGAGTAACTATCGAATCCGGCAGAAAAGATCCCGGCTTTGTGGTCGTGGATGAGGTCGCCGGGCAATGGGTAGCCCTATTGTTTGTGCCACCGCTGTGGCCCAATGCCCTGCTGATGTTCATCCTGTTTCGCTTCTTCGATATCTTGAAGCCGCCGCCCATACGCAGCCTTGAAGCCCTCCCGGCTGGCACGGGCATCATGGCCGATGATCTTGCCGCGGGCGTTTTTGCCCTCGCCGCAGGACAGCTGATCCTGCACTACATGCAGCGTTTTCAGTAGGACAGGAGCGGCCGGGACCGGCGGTTTGCTTTGCGGGGGCCAGCCCACTAGGCTGAAGAGCCATGAGCCTCCTGCATCCAAACCGGCCCGACACGCCGCACCTCGATTCGCTGCGTCCGCTGGCAGCCTTGCCGGGCGGTGCCTTTGAAGTCACCGGAACGGATCTCGTTGCAGCTGCCGACCCGAAAGTCCCGCATGCTTTTTTCGGAGAGACGGAGGGGTCACTCGACCTGCTGCGTCCTACACGGGCGCAGGTCCGTGTACCCGAAGGGGCAATCGTCAGCGAGCTGTTCTTGCAGTACTCGCAGGGTGAGAGCAATGCTCTCCGGGCCAACATCGCCATCTCCATGGCCGAAGACCTCCACATGATCTCCAACCCGGCCGTCGACGGCGATGGCAACCTGTACGCGATGGTGTCCGGTCCGCGGGGCACCCGGGTTCCCGTAGCGATCTACCGCATCTCGCGCGATCTGCAGTTGAGGCCGTTCGTGCGCGATCTGCTGAACGTCTCCGCGCTGGCTGTCGGCCCGGACGGTTACGTGTACGCGTCCTCGCGGGCGGAGGGCACGGTGTACCGCATCTCGCCCGAAGGCGCCGTATCGACCTTCGCAGAAGGCATGGGCATCGCCACCGGTCTCGCCTTCGATGGGGTGGGCAACCTCTACGTCGGCGATCGCTCGGGCACCATCTTCCGCCTGGGGCCGCACGGCAAACACAATGCCGCTGAAATCTTCGTCTTCGCAACGTTGGAGCCATCCGTCGCGGCCTACCACCTCGCCTTCCGCGACGACGGCGTCCTGCTGGTGACGGCGCCGACGACCAGTTCCAACCAGCCGATCTACGCCATTGAGCCGGACGGCTCCACGCGGGTCTTCTACCGTGGGCTCGGGCGGCCGCAGGGCATGGCACTCGATGTCCAGGGCAACGTCTACGTAGCGGCATCCCTCGCCGGGCGGCGCGGCATCGTGCGGCTTTCTTCGGACGGACGGGATGCCGAGCTGGTGGTCAGCGGGAACGACCTGGTGGGTCTCTGCTTTCTGGACGACGGCGCCGTGGCACTGGCAACGGCCAGCACGCTGTACCAAGTAGATCTCGGCATCGAGGGCCGCGCAGTCTAGCCGGGCCGAACTGCATCCAAGCCATTGACATGAACGCTGAAATTATCGCTGTCGGCTCGGAGATGCTGACGCCCTTTCGCCAGGACACCAACTCGCTCTACATCACC
This sequence comes from Verrucomicrobia bacterium Tous-C9LFEB, assembly GCA_964658105.1. Lineage (GTDB taxonomy): Bacteria > Acidobacteriota > Terriglobia > Terriglobales > Acidobacteriaceae > Granulicella. The sequence goes on from CAZZXY010000006.1 coordinate 27,731, forward strand.
GGGGGCCTGAACGAACTGGGCGTCTCGGTCGCCTTCAAGTCCATCATCGGGGACAATCGACAGCATTTGATCGACGCGACGCGGGTCGCCCTGCGCCGCGCTGATGTTGTCATCTTCTCAGGTGGTCTGGGGCCCACCGAAGACGATCTGACGCGCCCCTGTGTAGCCGCCGCGCTGGACATCGGCGTGCACAAGGACAACGAAACGATGGCTGCGCTCTACAAGCGCTTCGCCGAGCGCCGCATCGCCATGCCACCGAACAACGAGAAGCAGGCCGAGGTCCTGGATGGCGCCACGTTGCTTCCCAACCGGAATGGCAGCGCGCCGGGGCAGTGGCTGGACACGACCTTCGAGGGCCACCGCAAGGTCGTCATCCTTCTGCCCGGGCCGCCGAAGGAGCTGAGGCCGCTCTTCGACGAGCAGTGCAAACCGCGGCTTGCATCCTCCCTGCCGCCGCGCCATCTGGCCAAGCGGACACTCCGTATGGCCCTCATCCCGGAGTCGCAGGTCGATGCACGGACCTCGCCCATCTACAAAAGGTTCGACGACGTGGAGACCACGATCCTCGCGGGCGGGGGCGAAATCCAGCTGCACTTCGCCGCCGTGAAGCCGACGTTGGAAGAAGCCGAAGCGCGCGTGAATGCAGTCGCTGAGGCCGTGGAACACGAGATGGGCGACGACATCTTCTCCACGCAGAACGAAACGCTGGAGGAGGTCGTGCTCCTGATGCTTGGCCTACAGGAAGCTAAGCTGTCGGTTGCCGAAAGCTGCACCGGCGGCCTGCTCTCCCAACGACTGACCGACGTTCCAAACGCCTCGCGTTCCTTCATCGGTGGCTCGATCGTGTACACCAACGAGATGAAGACTCTCTGCGCCGGCGTCCCGAGCGAGATGCTTGAGGAGCACGGTGCCGTCAGCGAGCCCGTCGCAAGGCAGCTCGCGACAGGCACACGGGAGCGCTTCGGAACCACCTTCGGCCTCAGCATCACGGGCATTGCAGGGCCCGCGGTGACCGCCGGCCCCGACAAGGACAAGCCTGTGGGACTGGTCTACATCGGCCTCGCCACGCCGGAAGGCACACAGGTGAAGCAGTTCAACCTCATCGGCGATCGCGAGCGGGTCCGGTTCTGGGCCACGCAGCACGCCTTGGAGATGATGCGCCGACACCTGCTGTGATCGCGTTGGTACACTCAGACCCGACTCGTATGAAGCTTTGGATTCTCACACTAACGGTGGCCTACCTGCTCGGCTCCGTTCCGTTCGGCTACCTGCTGGTCCGGTTCTTCCGCAAGCAGGACATCCGCGCCACGGGCAGCGGCAACATCGGCGCCACCAACGTCGCACGTTCCGGTGCCAAGGGCCTCGGCATCCTGACGCTCCTGCTGGATCTTGGCAAAGGCCTGGCAGCTGTCCTGATCGCCCGGCACATCGCCCCGGGACTGCCGAACATGCCCTCTGACCTGGCGGTTGGGGCCGCGGTGGCTGCCGTTCTGGGCCACGTCTTTCCGGTGTGGCTCGGCTTTAAGGGTGGCAAGGGCGTCGCCACGGCCCTCGGGGTTTTTCTGGCGTTAGCCCCATTGGCGGCTCTCGGCAGCGTCCTCGTGTTTGCGCTCGTAATGGCCTTGTCGCGCATCGTCAGCCTGGCTTCGGTCGTGGCTGCGGCGGTGCTGCCGGTGCTTGCGATGGCGCTCTCGCAGGACCGCTCGCCCGTGTACGTGGGCGGCGTCCTCTTCATCGCGCTGCTGGTCATCGTCAAGCACAAGGCCAACATCCAGCGGCTAATGGCCGGCACAGAAAACCGCTTCGGTTCCAAGGGAAAGCTGCCCGTGGGCAGCAAGGGTTAAGGCGCGCGCATGAGTCGAATTGCAGTTCTGGGAGCCGGTGCATGGGGCACGGCGTTAGCACTTTCCTTGGCGCGCCGTCGCGGCCATCAGCTCAGCTTATGGGCTCACTCGCCCGCCCATGCCGAGGAGTTGACCGACACCGGGGAGAATCTGCGCTACCTGCCGGGCTTTGTCGTCCCTCTTGATATCCGCGTCACCGCAAGATTGGGGGATGCGATTGAGGGAGCGGAGATCATCCTTTGCGTCACCCCCGCGCAGGCGCTGCGCTCCGTTATGGAGCAGATTGCGCCCATCCTCACGCCCGGCCAGATTTTGCTCTCTGCCTCCAAAGGCATCGAGGAGAAGACCTTCCTCCGCATGGCGCAGGTCGCGGCCGAGCACGCACCGGAGAACGCCTTCGGCACCCTCGGTGGCCCCTCGTTCGCGCAGGAGGTCGCCGCCGGTATGCCGACCGCGATCACCATGGCGACGAGCGACCCCGTACTGGGCAAACGGCTCCAGGACGACTTCACCTCACCGAGCCTCCGCGTCTACCGCAATGACGACGTCATCGGCACGGAACTCGGTGGCGCGCTCAAAAACGTCATCGCGCTGGCCGCAGGCGTGGTGACCGGGCTCGATCTGGGAGCCAACTCCGGGGCAGCCCTTATCACGCGCGGCATGGCGGAGATCACCCGCCTCGCCATGGCCTGCGGGGGGCGTCGTGAGACCCTCGCCGGCCTGGCAGGCATGGGCGACCTGGTGCTCACCTGCACGGGCGGCCTCAGCCGCAACCGCACCGTCGGCATCGAGCTCGGCAAAGGGCGGCACTTACCGGAGATCTTGGCGAGCCTGAATGGCAAGGTCGCTGAAGGCGTTCGCTCCACCACCGCGGCGCTCGGTCTGGCTGCGCGCTACGGTGTCGAAATGCCCATCACGGAGCAGATGGCCGCCATTCTGCACGAAGACAAACCACCCCGCGAAGCCATCCGCGAACTCATGGCGCGACCCGGACGCACGGAAGTCGACGACCGCTAGCGCGCCTGGGCTGGCCGGTCCACAAGCTGGGGTGCGGTCA